>JBJXFH010000206.1:0-3921 GCA_046155365.1 Acidimicrobiales bacterium
GCACCAGCCGTGAGGCCACAAGGCACCCCACCAGCGTCCCTAATGCCGCTGCCATGGCCCAAGCCCCGCTGAGCACCCGACCGGACCGGATTCCCATGAGCCGCGCGTGATCCGGGTTGGACGCCACGGCTCGAAAGGCCAGACCGGCTTTCGTGCGCCGCAGCAGCAGGGCCAGGAGCGCCATCAGCACCAACAGCGTGAGCCACGTGCCGATGGTGGTGTACCGCAGCCGGGCCGCCCCCAAATGGACGTAGTCGGTGGGAGCGTTGGGAAACGGGGTCGGGTACCCCCGGGGGCGCGACACCCAATACCAGCGGGTGAAGGCGTTGACGCCCAGGAGCAGCGCAATGGTCACGCTGACCGCGGAGCGCACATCGCGCATGGACACCCGCCGTACGATCAGCCGCTCGACCACCACCGCCAGCCCAGCCGACAGGGCCATGGCCGCCACGATGGACAGCCACAGCGGCAACGGTGAGCCCGGAAGCCAGCTCGCGGCCACCGTCGAGCCCGCTAACGCCGGAGAGGCTGGTGAGGAAAGGACCAGAGAGGTGTAGGTGCCGAAAGTGGCGAATTCACCCTGGGCAAGGTTGAGACGACCGCTGGCCTGGTACACGACGACCAGCGCCAACGCCAACGCACCGTACAAGGCTCCGTTGGACAGACCGTCGAGGATTCGCTGGAGGAACAGCGCAGTAGCGCTCATGCTTCGGCCGAGCGAAGCGGCATAATCCCCTCCGTCGTCACGACCACGCTTGTGGTCACTTCATGCCCAACAGCGCTGCGGTGTTGTCGCGCAGGATGAGGCGCAGGGACGTCGGGTCAAGTTGGGCGCTCATCGACTCCGCCAGTCCCACGGCGTCCACCGATCCCTCGGGGTGTGGCCAGTCGGAGCCGCCCAGCACGTTCGTCGCACCGAGCACAGCGGCGACCTCGGCCACGTCCTCCTCGGGGAACGGCGCCACTTTAACGTGCTGCTTGAAGACCTCACTGGGGCGCCCCACCCCGCCCCCGAAAGGCCAGTCACGTTCCCCGCAGACGCGCGCCGCCCGATCCATCTTGCGCAACAGCGGCTCTACCCACTCCGCCCCGTGCTCGATGGAGGTGACCGTCAGTCCAGGGAAACGCCCGAACAGGTTATGCGTGACCAGTGCACACATGGTGTCGCTGATCGGCCGTTCCATGAACGCAGTGACCCGTTGGAACGGGGACAACCGGTGATGGGCCGGCTCGGGGTTCTCGCTCCAACGTGAGGAGAACTGATCGGTGTAGCCGCAGTTCCCGATGTGGAACGCGACGAAGATGCCGGCCTCCTCACACCGTGCCCAGAACGGGTCGAACCGGGGATCCGCCGGCGAGAACTCTCCTCCCACGGGACCAGGTTTGAGGTGCACCGCTCGGGCACCGCGGTCAATGACACGCTCGAGTTCACCCACCGCCCAGTTCAGATCGACCAGCGACAGCAACGGCACCCCGAACAAGCGACCATCGGCTCCGTACCCCCAGTCCTCCTCCAACCAGCGGTTGAACGACGTCAGGTTGGCGCAAAGCACCGCCGGATTCTTTGACAGTTGGTACTCCACGCCAACCCCGAGGGTGGGAAACAACAAGGTGGCCTCGACACCCTGCTGGTTCAACCAGGCCAGCCGGGCCGCCCGGTCCGTTGACTCGGGGATGTCGGCGGCGGAGATCAGTCCTCCGGTGGTCAGCGCGCTTCCGGTACCCGCTTTCGACTTGAAATACTCCAGCAACGCACCCGGACGGCCGGTGGCGTCGCACGGGCTGTAGGTGAAGAAGCGGAGCCGATCCTCACCCAGGAACACCCGGCCATGGCCTTGGGCGCCTCGGTCGATCCAGACCGTTTGGTCCCGGAAGCTTGACTCGATGTGCCGACTGAAGCAGTCATCCGGCTCGTAGTAATGGCTGTCGGCGTCTACCAACTGATATCCGAGGTCTCCCATTGCCTCCCCTTCGGAGTGCTCGCTGCTCTTGTGATTCGTGATCGTGGGCGGCCGGCCGGTCTGCGTCCTCGATGTCAGGCGAGGTGGGAGCGTTGCGTGCCCACGGCCAACTCCCGGAACGGAGTCTCCTTCGCCGGCCCGGGTTCCTTGGGCAGGCCCAGCACCCTCTCACCAAGAATGTTGCGTTGGATCTCGTCCGTGCCGCCGTAGATCGATGGTGCCGGCGAGAACACGACGAGCTCTTGCAGCGCACCCCCGGTCACGCTCTCCGGGCCCCACAACGTGAGCTCGGGACCGAGGATGAGCCCCGCCAACTCACGGACGTGGCGCACCAGCTCGGTCATGCAGATCTTGGCGATGTTCCCAGCGCCCGGTACCGCCTCGCGGTGCTTGGCACGGCTTACGGTGAGCCGCAGCAATTCAAGCCGGATGTGCAACTCGGCGAGGTGTTGGCGGACAGTGGGGTCCCCCAACCGCTCAAAGCGACCAGCCAATTCGACCAGCTGATTGAACGTGTGCACGCCAACCCCGCCCGAGGACAGCTGACCCGAGCGACCAACGAAGTCCCCCACCCGTCGCCCAAGATGCCCGGCCACGCTGCCCGGAATAGCGGAGGAGAAACCGCCGCCTCCCCCTCCGATGCCGGCCCGTTCGAACATCAGCGTGGTGTTCGCCACCGCCCACCCATTGTTCAGCTCGCCCAACAGGCACGACCCGTGGACCCTGGCGTTGTCGAGGAACACCTCGTTGAAGATGGCCCGGCCGGTCATCTCCCGCAACGGCCGCACCTCCACCCCGGGTTTGCGCATGGGAAAGAGGAAGTACGAGATGCCTTGGTGTTTCGGAGCGTCGGGGTTGGTGCGAGCGATGAGAATGCCCCAGTCGGCGTGCTGCCCGGTGGACGTCCAGACCTTCTGCCCGTTGACGACCCACTCGTCGCCATCCTGCTCGGCTCTGGTCTGCAAACCGGCGAGATCAGAACCAGCACCGGGCTCCGAGAACAGCTGGCACCACCCCTCGGATCCGTCGAGGATGCCCGGCAGGAACCGGGCCTGCTGCTCCCCGGTTCCGTGCACCGCGATGGTGGGCGCGGCCAGCATCAGGCCCAGACCGTTTGGGGGACCGACCACGCGCCGCTTGGCGATGGCCGCGAACACCGCCGCGGCCAGGTCGCGGCTGTAGGGTGCCGGAAGCATGCTGTTGGACAGTCCGGCATCGGCCAGCAACTTCCACCACTCCGCGACGGAACGGTCGGGATCCCAATGCTGCTCCAGCCACCGGTCAACCTCGGCCCGCACCCCGGTGGGGGTGATCCCCGGCATTGCGAGTTGTCCGTCGTCCACCACCAGCCTCCCGGTCATTGGCCAACGATACACGAGCTCGCTGTTGTCTTCCATCTGCCAGCACAGGGTGATACCAGCTGGATGTCCGACAACCTGTGTCGCTGCGACAACTTCCGACTAGTGTCAACAACGGTGACCGACCTCGTGTTGCGCCACCAAAAACTGCTTGAAAGGGGAGCTGTGACCTCAGCCATCGTGGATCGACCGATCATCTCGGCGGACTCGCACATCACCGAGCCTCCGGACTGCTACACCAAGTACATCGACCCCAAGTTCCGGGATCAGGCACCCCACGTCGTGCGCGACGCCATCAAGGGGGACATGTTCGTGATCCCGGGCATGCGCAGCCCCATCGCCATGAGCCTCACCGCCGCCGCGGGGATCGCGCCGGAGGATCTGGCGGAGACCGGCCGAACGTTCGATGAGCTACACCGTTCCGGCTACGAACCCCAAACCCGGGCCGCAGATCAGGATCGGGACGGCGTTGCCGGGGAGATCATCTATCCCACCGTCGGCATGCTGCTGTGCAACCACAAGGATTCGGAGTACAAGCAAGCCTGTTTCGAGGCCTACAACCGCTGGATCTCCGAGTACTGCTCCTTCGACCCCGCCCGGCT
>JBJXFH010000210.1:0-25092 GCA_046155365.1 Acidimicrobiales bacterium
ACGGCCCCCATCGTACTGAGCTACCGCACCCTGCTGGCGCTGGCCCCGGGCCTTCTCGTGCGTAGGTGGGGGAACGACGCCTGGACCCCTCACGTTGGCGAGGCCAGCAGGCAGAGGGCTCCGCCGCACTGCCGAGCGGTCGCAGGGGTCGCAGGGGTCGGAGGGGTCGGAGGGGTCGCGAGACGACGATTTTGGTATCGGGGATGTATCAAATGGGTCTGTGACGCCACGTATTCGCCCGTACCTGTTGGTATCTACACGTCCACGAAAGACCAGCTCAGCAACCTCATCCATCATCAGCCGGCACGGATCGGCAGGCTTCCAGGATCTTTTGCAAGCAGGGGGTCGTGGGTTCGAGTCCCATCAGCTCCACTCCAAAAGTGCTGGTCAGAGGGCGTGCCTCGGCGCGGGACCCAGCTCGCAGCCGTCAGGCGACGTTTGGGCCAGATGATGCCCAAGACGCCGCGGAGCAAGCGGGGCCTGGCGCTGCACCCGCTGAACGTCGCTGCGCTGCAGCGGCATCGCTACGAGCAGCAGGTGCTGGGGCTCTACGACGACGAGGGTTTCGTGTTCTGCACCCGCAACGGCACGCCGATGTCGCTGACGAACCTGCGGCGCTCGTTCAAGAAGCTCTGCCAGGAGGCTGGCATGGGTGACGACTGGACGACCTACGAGCTGCGGCACTCCTTCGTGTCGCTCGTCAGCGACCAGCTCGACGACCTGGTCAAGGTCGCAGACCTCGCCGGCCACGTCGACACCCGCACCACCGAGGGCTACCGCCACGCCGTCCGACCGAGCCTCCCCCACGCAGTGGAGGCGTGGAACGGGCTCCTCAACGTGCGGCGGCCGAGCCGTAAGTAGTGCGTTTCGTCGAGGCCGATATCAAGGTAAGTTGATGTGGTTGGCCCGGTGGTGCTGGACAGCGCACGTAAGCACGGGATCACCGACGACGACATGCTCCACGCCTACCCCAACCCCATACGAGTCTTCGCCCTCGACGATCTGAGGATGCTCCTCGGTGCCGACCACGCCGGGCGACTCCTCGAGATCGGTGTCGCTGCTGGTGACGGCATCGACTTCATCGTTCACGCCATGGCCGCCCGGCCCAAGTTCCTGAGGTGACCGCCATGCCACGATCGATCCAAGAGATACTCGACCACGCCGATGAACTGGCCAAGCGGTTCGAGGACTACGAACCCTCTCCCGGCGACGAACGTCCCGTGGAGGAGTACCTGCTGCACCGCGCTGCGCTCGCTCGTGCTCGCAGCGAACAGCAAGTCATCGACGCCATCGTCGCCGCCCGAGCTGCCGGCACCTCGTGGCAGAAGATCGGCGCCATCCTCGGCACCTCCGCCCAGGCCGCCCAACAACGCTACGGCCCCGTCGTCGAACCCGCCTGACCCCCAGCCTGCCCGAACGCACCAACGCCTGAATAGACGGGCCGCATCGGCTCGGCCCAGTTGGTACCTCGTGGCAAGGAAGTTCGCCCGGTGGAGACGCAAGGAGGTGACGGCGCCGTCGCCTCCTTCTGCCTCGCTGCGTCTCGCAGCGGGCGTTCCGCGTGTCGGCGCTGGGATAATCTCCGGAGATTCGTGTGAGTTGCACTGGCGAAGGCGGAACAGCGCCTACGCAACAGAAGCGTTGTGGGGTTCGCTGGGCTTCTATCATCACGGAGCTCTCGAACTGCCTGCGGTCGGTTGAAGGCGGCTGCTGACGCCCGCCCACCGATCGCCGGCAACGACGGCCCAGGGGCAGCCGTCACGCTGCGTGTCAGGTAACAGGGTCCGGCCTGTGCGGCACCACTCACATCGCCGGCTATCGAGCGGGTTCTGCTTGGTTGGTGATGAGCGAAATCGGGCGCATCCTCGATTCGGCGATCTGTGGCATGCACCGGGAGCCTCGTTCAGCTCCGGTCAGTTAGCCGTCAGGTGGATCCTTCCCATCCTTCATTTCACGAGCTTCAGCCGGTGTCGAGTTGGGAGCGGAGTTCGGTGAGTCGGAGTTGGTTGTCGGGGAGGTCGAGGTCACCGAGAGCGGTGGCGGTTGCGTCGAGATGGAGGCGGGCGTCGTGGGGGCGGCTTCGGCGGAGCAGCGATTCGGCCCAGTTGCTGCTGAGCCCGAGGGCACCACCCTCCGCAGTTCACACGCGTTCAGGAGGTCGCCGCCCGGGCCGCTCGTGGGGGTAGAAACATCGTGCCGCCGGGCTTCGCTCGGACGTGATTAGGCGCGCGCTGTCGATAGCGCCTCGTTTTTGCGATTGAGGTAGGTTCCCGAGCGATGGACAATGTCGAGAGGCCGGACTCGTGAGCGAGATCGCGCTGACGGGCGGGCCCGGAGACGTCCCGATGTTCGCGAACGTCGGGCTACACGAGGATGGTCGCCGCTTCACGCTTACGCTCGGCGCCTCGACCGAACCCCGTGAGCTTGCCGATGACCCGCACCCAGATGCGATTCTGTCAAATGATTGCATCCATCAGCCGCTGGGCTGCGTAGTGAGACCCCCCGGAACCACCTCCACCCCGCCCGGGTTGACCACTCCGAGAACAACACAAACCAGGTCCGCGGGAACGAGTTCGGCGAGCTTGTTTACGGCGTCTTCCGTGGTCACGTTAAGTTCGATGACCATTCGTCCATAGGGGTTTTCGGTATTCTCGTCACTCACTCCGGAAAGGTGCCACTCCGGATCGTCAAAACGAGAAACGATGGCCTCGCGAATAACGCGACGTTCCTCAAGTGACCCAGCCATAGGTTGACCTTGCTCTAGCTCTCTGCACTCAACGAGTTCTGGCCGCGGCTCCGCATTCAGGGAAGTGGGTGGCGGCGCCGCAGAGTCACTGCAGCTTGCGAATACGAACGAAAAACTGAGCACTGTTGCCGAAAGCCGACCGACTCGCCAACTTGAATGCAGGTATCGTCTCTCCGTCATGTCGGGTGCCTCTGCTTCTCCAATTCTAGCTGACTCTGAGAGTCAATCCCATGTAGGTAAGCACGGGCCCAACCGGCGCATAGCGACTGCCGTAGATTATCGACCCGTCCGGACTGGTAATCACAGTGGAAGCAATTCCGAGCGCGAGCACAGCGAGTGGTCCTGTAGTTGCCTGCGTCAGCGGCCCTCCACTATCGCCCGCACCCCGTGAAATGTTCGCCGTGATTCCTTGGTATGTTACGCCGCCCGACTGGTACCAGCTGCCGGCGCTTGTGTAGATGCCGCATGAATAGCCAGTGGTTGACCCTGAGGCACACAGCCACGTTCCAAGCGGGACGAGCCAAGACTGAGCAAGACCTACGACGTTGTTGTAGGACACCGCTGGATTGAACACCCGGTTGCTGTGGTGCCAGCCAGGAAGAAACTGGGTGACCGCACCGTCCCAATATTGTCCCAAACCAGTAGCCCACAGGATGCAAGACCCCCGGACGCGGAACGTCCTCAGACTCGCTGACGTGGTCGCTCAGGTTCTCGACGGGGTGGAGTGGGCGTTCGGCGAGTTCTTCAAGGAGCACCAGACAGCGGGTATAGGTCTGCGCGTGCCTTTTACTTACAGTGCCATGGCGGGCCCTTTGACGTTTTTCGCCCGCCCGCGAACCGAGCTCGACGGCTTTGAGTGCGTCGAGCTGGTCGGCTTGGAGGTCGACGACGAGTTCGAGTGGGACGACGAGTAAACGCCGGCCAGCGCAGCGCAAGGACTACTGGCAGATGAAGTGCAGGATGATGTTGTGGATGTGGGCGGCCTTCTCCTCGCCCCTGAACGTCGCCTCGTGGGTCTTTGCGCCGCTCACGGTCACGGCCAGCGAGCTGCTGGAGAAGAACTTCCCGGTGAAGGACTTGTCCGACACCACCGACACGCTGGTGACCCGCGAATAGGGGATCGAGGTGACCGCGACCTTCTTGCCGGCGAAGGAGTTGTCCTGGAAGATCAGCCGCTTGTTGGTGACGCCCATGAACCCGGTTCCGCTGCCGGTGCAGTCGAACACCGCGAAGATCTGCTCATCTGGCATGAGGCCTGATGCGATCTTGTCGTACTGGTCTTGCTTGTCGAACGCCGGAGCTTGCATGGCCATCCCCGCAGCGTACTGCTGGGTACGGGAATTGCGACCTTGTCGTCTATATCCCTAGACGCCCAACATCTAGTACCCTAGACTGTCCATATGGCGAGCCGGGAACTCCGATCGATCCTCAAGCGGCTCGGCTGCATCGAATCCCGCCAGAGCGGCAGCCACCCGACCGTCAGGTGCGGCACCTGCGTGACCACCATCGCCGTCCACCCCGCCGGGACATCCCCAAAGGCACCCTCCACAAGATCGAACGGGACCTCGAACCCTGCCTCGGCAAGAACTGGATGACAAATTGACAACCTACAAGGCCATCTGCAGCCCCGAAGGCGACGACTGGAACATCCACATCGCCGAGGTCGACCACGTCTTCACCTGGGCACCCAACCTGCGCAAGGCAGCCCAGTACGCACAAGAAGCCGTCGCGCTCCACCTCGAGGTGCCCCTCGAAGAGGTCGAGATTGAGATCATGATCGCTGACGCCGAGGAGGAACTTGAGGCCGCGCGGTCCCAGCGCGCCGCAGCTGAGGTCACCGCTGCAGCGGCGGCTGAGGCCACCCGGAGGGCCGTGGCCAAGCTGGCCGAGCTCGGCCTGTCCGACCGGGACGCCGCGCTAGCCCTGGGCCTGTCCTTCCAGCGGGTCCACCAGATCCGCTCCGTGCTCGCAACAGGGTCGTAACGTACCCGCCGGTACCTAACAGCGCGCAGCAGGTTGCCCAGCGCAGCTACCTCCACGCCGGGACCCGTGCTGGGCCGCAGCCATCGCCGCGGTGGGATGGCCGGCGATCATTCTCCATCGGTCGGAGTCCTTCCAACTCCTACCCGCGGCGATGGCCCTGCTTGACCGGGACCCGGGTGCACTACGACTCGGCCGGTTCGCGCCCGCGCTGCTCGACGCCTTCGCCGGCCACGTCGAGCCGATGCGCTCCGTGGCAAGGGATGTGATCAACGCCGGTGACGAGTTGGCTCACCCCAAGGTGGTCGGCGCGGCGTTGTCCTACGCCGCCGCCCTCGGTCACTTCGAGGAGGCCCACGAGATGCACGATCGTCTGCGTGATGTGCTGCACCGCCGGGGCCTGCCGTACACCTGCGACTACGCCAAGATGGGCCATTACGGTGCCATCAACCTGTGGATGGACGAGGGCCGGTTGGCGGAGGCCCTGACATTGCTCCAACCGGTTTTGAAACCTGCAGACGCCACCATGATGTACTCCACCGCAGCGTCGGCCATGAACCTGGCGTGCGCGTTGGGCGATCAGGACCTGGTCGAACAGGTTGATGGCTGGATTGAACGGGACGTTCCGAGTGGCATTCGTGATGTGGCGTACTACGTCCAGGGTCTGGCCGCCCGAGCCCGAGGCAGCTTCGATGAAGCAGCGGACTACATGGCCCGAAGCCTGGACCACCGAGCGGGCGTTGGCAGCCTTAAGGCCGCGTCGTCGAACAAACACAACACGCGGATATCGTTTCGCCATCGTCGAACCATCTGCACTCTCCTGGGGGGCGGCCACCTTGAACCAGCCCGCCGGTTCGTGGAGCTCGCGACAGTACAGATCGAGACGCTGGGCTCGCCCCCGTTGCCGCAAGCAACCCTGGCCTTCACCACGGCGCTGGTCCATGACGCCGATGGTCTTGACGCCAAGACCCTTGAGCAGGCGTACGATGCGCTAGCTAGCGATCACCCAGGCCCACGGTTTTGTGCTCCTGCGGGTCAACATCTTGGAGCTCATTGCTTGGCTGAAGGCCCGTGCCGGCCAGGACAAGGTGGCCGGTCGTCTTCTCGGCGCAACGGCAGCCGAACGTGAAAAGATCGGTTACCGGGAACGCCTGATGCCGCGGCCCGACCAGATGCAGGCGTTTGTCGAAACGTTCTGTAGTGACCATCCCCATGCGGTGGCCGAGGGGCGGGCAATGTCGATGGACGCCATTGTGGCCTATGCCCGGCGCGCCCGGGGAGCGCGCGGCCGACCCCAATTCGGCTGGGCCAGTCTCACCCCGACGGAACGCCTTGTGGCCGAGCTGGTCGCCCAAGGCAGCACCAACGCCGAGATAGCCACGGCGCTACTCATGAGCGGAGCGACGGTGAAATCCCACCTCACGCACATCTACGCGAAAGTAGGTGTTCGGAACCGAACGGCGCTGGCCGCCGCTCACCCGGGAACCACTCACGACGTGACGTCAATCGGCTGAAGGCAGGGTAGGGGGCGTGGCCGAACTCCGTCGGCTGGCCCGGTGCCATGAACTCGCCTCTGACGATCACGACGTCAAAGGAATCCATGACAGTTCCCGTTTCAGGCGGGCAGTTCGTGGCGCTCGCCGGTGGGGGAGAAGACCCACAACGCCGCGCCCCGGTTGTCGATGGCCTTGGACTGTTGCCGCTGGTCGCGGGAAGCGTTCAACCGGTCGATCACCTCCTGGGCGGACTCGCCCTCTGTTTCGTACATCGCCAGGTATCGATGGCTGGAGGCGAATCCCACCTGGGCGTCCAACTGGAACCGCTGGGCGCTACGAAAACCGGCCGAACGCAACACCTCGTCAAGGTGCACGTGTTCGTACCACTGGTTGAACTCCTCCTCGCGTCCCTCAACCGGGTTGCTGTGCACCATCACCAGAAACGTCGCCATCGACCTAACCTCCAACGCCGCACCATAGCCCGGTGCCCCCAACGCGGGTTTGTGCGACCGGTCAGGCCATGTTTCACGTTTGGAGCGTGGCCACCATGGTGTCGGGATCAACCACGGCCACTGCGCCGTCAGCGGCGGATACCGTCAGCATCCCCTTCGCCAGGTGAAGATCAATCCACTCGTGCCCCTGGGGCAGATCGATGCAGTGGGTCCATGAATCAGCCAAGGATAGGGCATGCACAAAATGATGACCGTTCTCGCCGGGCGCGGCGTGGGGTTCGTACAAGGTGTAGAGCATGGTGCCGTCGTCGCTGCGGATCTGACCTTTGCGGTCACCGGCCATCTCCTCCCCGTCCACTTGCTTGTCCCGGGACAGCAACGGTCGCAGCTCACCGGTCACGAGATCCAAGCTCTGGACCCGATAATGGGTGGGCTTTGTCGGGGGTCGATACTCCAGAACGAACAGCAGGCTCTGGGTGACGGCAAATGCTTCGGGCTCGAAGTTGCCGTGCAGGTCGTAGCGGCGAAGTGGTTGCCCGGTTCGTTCCACCACCAGGGCCGTGCTCGATCGGCCCTGACCGACCCCGGGCGCCATGTGGACCGTGCCGAGCGGGTCGATGACCACCTTGTCGAGCGCGGTGGGAACGTCGGCGAGCGTGGAGACGGTGGCAATGGCCGTGACGGCGTTGGCGATGTCCGGGATGGGGGTCGCAATGGTGACCGCGGTTGGTGTGGACGTTGGGGCCGGCAAGGCGGTGGAAATCTCGCTGGAACAGGCTGCCAGACCGATGAGTATCGCAGGGAGCATCCGCATGACGTCGGTACACCACCAACCCCTGATTGGTTTCAGGGTTTCAGGGAATCGACGCCACGATCGCTTGGGCCTCTTGCAGGTCGCCCTGTAGCTCCAACCGGAAGGTATGGCCGTCCTCGGTCCACAGCAGGACGTTGGCGGCCAGACGCACCCGTTCCAGGGTGACCGTACCGCTCTGCATGACGAAGAACTGGTGAGCTCCCTGGATCCACACCCCTGGCTCGCCGCGTACCGTGACGTCCCGCAGCGCGTCGGGATCGGGGACGATCTTGGCGAAGTACTGCCGTTCCACGCGGCCCGGGAGCCGGCTGAACAGCACCCCCACCGCAGGATCGGCGGGCGTTGGTGGCGTGGACGGGCCCGGCGGCCACCGGGCCAGGATCTGGTCGCCCTCGATCGTCACCTCTGTTGGCGGGCCCAGACGGTCCGGTAGTGGCAGGTCGGCCGGGGACGGAACCGTGACCGTCCCGGTGAGTAGGGGTGCAGTACTGGTGGGTACGGTGGTGGATAGCTCGGCACGGTCGCGCGCGATGGTCACGGATCCCACGCCGAACACCTTGCGGCCCAGCGCCCATGCTGGCGGCGTCAACGACAGCAGCGCCGCTGCCACCAGCGCCGCCACCCCGACCTGCCGGCGTCGACGCCGCGGTGCCGTGGACTTCGTCTGACGCGCCAGCACCGCATTGGCGAACGTGGCCGGGTCGGGCACGGTGATGCTGTGCGCCGCGTCTCGCAAGCGGGCTTCGAGATCACTCACCGTCGGGCTCCAACTCGCTTCGAAGTGTTCGCAGGGCGCGCCACAGCCGTGACTTCACCGTACCCAGGGGTATGCTCAGGGTCTCGGCGGTTTCGGCCTCGCTGAGCTCAGCGAAGTAACGACAGGCGATGACGTCGCGGCCCTGGGGACCCAACGCCGCCACCGCCGCCAGCACCTTGGTGGTTTGCAGTTGTCGGAGCACGATGTCCGCCGTGTCCTCCGAGTCGACCATCACCAGCTGGCGGTCCTCTCGGGCCCGTCGACGGTTGTTGCCTCGCCGGCGGTTGTGGGCCTCGTTGACGACGATGCGGCTGAGCCACGGACGAAACGGTCGGCTGGTGTCGAAGCGCGCCAGGGCGGCCAGCGCTTTCACGAACGCGTCCTGGGCCACGTCCTGCGCATCGGCCGGTGAACCACACACGGCGGCGGCCAACCGGATGGCGGCGGCACTGTGGCGGGCCACCAGCGCAGCCGCGGCTGAACGGTCACCGGCCAGCGCCGCAGCCACGTCGGCGGCATCGGCGGCGTGGGGATCAGTGGTCGTGTCGATGCTCACCCTGCCCCCAGCTACACCACCGACGCCGCAAGGGTTCCCGGTTCAGTCTTGAGTGCTGCCGTGGGCGACCGAATCGTTGCGGCGGGGGTGGGGATCCGCGAACGGTGGACCGGTAGGGCGAGGAATCGGGTGGATCCTCGCCGGAGGGTGTGCCGTTCGAGCGAGCCGGGGTCAAGGTGAAGCCGCGCACCCCCTGGCCATCGAGCAGCGGCCGCAGACGACGTGCCAGGCGGCTGTAGTTGGGAGAGGGCACCCGGGGATAGAGGTGATGTTCGAGGTGGTAGCCCGAGCCCAGGGTCAACAGCGGTAGCAGCACGCCGCGAACCGTGCGGGTGGCGGCCAGCGGATCCTCTGTGGTGCTGCGGTGCAACAGGTTCACCGAGATCGCCGGGAACAGCGAGCAGCCCACGAACATGGTGGCGGCGTACATGAACGGCACCGCAGTTACGGGCAGCAACGCCACGCTGCCCAGGCCGAGCGCGCCATGACCGGCGGCTTCGGCGGCAGTGCGGCCCAGCAGCGCCGGGCGGTGGTGTCGGGCCCAGCTCCACAAGCGATAGGGATAGATCGGACCTTCCAGCAGCGCCCGGCCCAGCCCCATGGCGGCGACATAGACCTCGGGATCTTCCTGGTTGGGAAAGCGGCGATGGTGTTCGAGGTGGGTGGCCTGAATGGCGTGCCCGCTTTGCAACACTCCCACCGCCAGCACCGACAGCCATCGCCGGTTGGCAGCCGCTGACAAGCCCAGCGATCGATGCAGCAGATCGTGGATGACCGCCACCATCACCGGGAACAGCGCCACCAGCACCAGCATGGCCGGGATCCACCAGCCCAGCGTGGCAAACGTGCCGTAGGTGGCCATCATGAGGAGCGGTCGGGCCAGGACCCCTGCCCTTCGGCTCCGTGACACGTTGAGGAGATCGCCGCCCAGTTCGCCCAGGCCGGGAAACGTTGGAGGTCGGCTCAAAGGTGCTCCTGTGGCCATCGTGTTTGGGTTCATGAACGCTTATGCCAACTGTTTCTGCTGAACCCCGAGCGCGGCCAAGGGTGCGGCCAGCCGTCGGGCCAGTTCCGCGGCGTTTCTGGTGGGGACCCTGGGATAGGCGTGGTGCTCGAGGTGGTAACCCAAGCCCAGGAAGTAGGCGCTGAACAGCCGGCCCCGAATGGTGCGGGTTCGATGTTGTGCAGCCGTCCCGCCATGGTCGTGCAACAACTTCACCGAGAGGGCCGGGAAGATGCTGTTGCCCGTCATCATCAGCGCGACGTACAGCAACGGTGCGGCCGTCCACCGCAGCGCCATCACCGACCCCGCCACCAGACCCACGTGGGCCGCGGCCTCCACTGCGATCCGGCGCCATGGGGACGGGCACCGGTTGAGCGCTCGGGCCCACATCCGATACTGATAGATCGGGCCATGGAGCAACGCTCGCCACCACAGCAGGGGACCGAGGTAAGCCTCCGGGTCTGCGGGCCCGGGGAAGTGACGGTGATGTTCGAGGTGGGTGATGGCGATGGCATGGCCGCTCTGCAGTGCCGTCAAGCCGATAACGCTGAGCATGAGGTCATTCCATCTTGGTGAGAGGCGCAGCGATTGATGGAGCAGATCGTGGAAGAGGACACCGAAGCGGGGAAAGAACAGCACCACCGCCACCGTTGCCCCGAGCCAGCGTCCGCTACCGGCCAACAACCAGTAGCCCGCCACCAGTGCCGGGGGCCACAGCAACTCGGCCCGGCGGCGACCAGGGGTGAGCCTCAGGAGATCCTCTCCCAGCTCCCAGATGGTGGGTAGGCGCGGGTGCAGCCGGTGCAGCGCTGCTCCGTCGGCCAACGTGAGGTCGATGGTGGTGGTCACGGCTTCAGCAATCCACCGGCGAGCCCGGCCAACGCGCCGAGACGTTGTTGGACATCCTCGAGCGCTGCTTGGACCCCCAGGCCGGGTGCCAGGTCCAAGAGCAGCTCCGCCCCCAGGTACAGCGAGACCACCAGCACCGCCATCTGTGCTGGCGCGGGAAGGAGCGCGGCCAATCCGCCATCGGGCAGGTGGGCCACCATGATTTCTTCCACGAATCCCACCCATTGCTCCACGTGGGTCACCACCGTGGCGTGCAGTTCGGCAATGGACCCGGCGCCCGCCACCAGTTGGGCCAGAACCGTGACGTGACCTGAGGCTTGGTCTTCACGGAACAATTCGGCGGCCCGCGCCAGCAGTGCCCCGATGCCGGTCACGCCGTCCAACCCTTGACGGTAGGCCTCCAAACGGGCGGTGCTCGAGGTGTGGAGCGTCTCGCTGAAAAGTTCAACCAGGGTGCCGAAATGATAAAAGATCACGCCCTGGTTGACGTTGGCCCGCTCGGCGATGGCCGCGGTGGTGGCACCGAGGAAGCCGCGATCACAGATGACCTCGGCGGTGGCGGTGATGATGGCGGCGCGGGTGGTGGCGCTGCGTTGGTTGTCCCGCTTGGTGGTGACCCTCGCCCGCTGCATCGACCCTCCAGAGTGATGTATCAGAGTGAACACTCAAACTGGCGATCTGTCAAGCGGGGAGGCCGTCGGGTGACCTCCTACGATGCCCCGGTGCCCTTCACGTTCCTGGCTCACCAGGCGCCGCTGCTGCCGTTGGCCCGACGCTGGCCCGCCAGGTTCGACGGGGTGGCGTTGATCATCGGGTCCATGGCTCCGGACATGGCCTACGTGCTGGCGGGGTCCCGCCTGGACGTGTGGGCTCACGACTTTCCCGCGCTGGTCACGTTCTGCGTGCCGGTGACGTTGGTGGTGTCATGGCTCGTGGTCAGCGTCCTGGCGCCGGTGGTGCCAGACCATCTGCCCGACCTCGGCGGGTTCCACCTCCGTGACCTCAGGGGGTTGGCCACCCACCGGTTCGGGGTCCGCAGCGGGCTGAGCGCGCTGGCCGGGGCGTTGTCCCACGTGGCACTGGATTCTTTCACCCATCCCTGGGGCTGGTTCGCCCGGAACATCGCTTGGTACGCGCAGCCATTGGGTGATGCCACCTGGCTGGGCGCGCCGTGGACGCCGTTCCGATTGATGCAATACCTCGGCCACGTGGGCGCCTCGGGGCTGTGCGTCCTCCTGCTGCATCGCTACGGCCGACAACGCTGGATGACTGAGCGCGCCGCCCGGGTGACGAGGGCGCGAACGTCACTGCGTTCTCATCTCGTGCTGTGGATCGTCGCCGGTGCCGTCACCGCCGCCGGTTTGATGTGGGTGATGGTTGATCCAGCAGGTGTGGCGCCCGACGTACTCCGCGCGGCCGCTTGCGCCTTCGCCGGGCTGTGCGTCGGGTCAGCCTTGGTGCGGAGTCGCTTCGGCGGGGTGCTGGCGGTCAGCTCCCCTGGATCTGGGCCAGCATCGTGGCGTGATCGAAGTACTCCGACTCGCTGGTGAGATCGCTGCCCTCGAAGTGGTAGATGCACAGCGTGGGCACGTCGACCTTGTTGCCGGTCCCCGCGATGCCGGCACCCGAAGCAGGGCAGCAGGCCCGATCACGTGGGAAGCTTGTTGTCGTTCACGGGCCAGGAGGATGCGATGCGCGATCAATCAGACGGGGTGGAGTTCGGGATCTCGATGCGGTTGCTCAAGGAGGTGGTGGCCGAATCGCAGCTGGCCGAACAGCTGGGTTACGACTATCTGCTCACCGGCGAACACATCAGCTTCCACGGGCCAACGCCCAACACGCTGATCTCGTTGTCAGCAGCAGCAGCGGTGACCGAGCGCATCAAGTTGCTGAGCGGCATCGTGTTGGTGCCGTTGTACCCGCCGGCGTTGCTGGCCAAGCTCATCGCCACCCTGGATGTGATCAGCCATGGTCGGTACTGCTTCGGCATTGGCATCGGCGGGGAGAACCCCAAGGAGTTCGACGCGGTCGGGGTGCCGGTGAAACAGCGCGGCGCCCGCACCAACGAGGCGCTGGAGATCATCAATCGGCTGTTGACGGAGGACAAGGTCAGCTTCGAGGGCCGGTTCACCTCCATGTCCGACATCACCATCGGCCCTAAATCGAAGGAACGGCCGCCATTCTGGGTGTCCGGTCGGAAGGAAGGGGCCATGAAACGTGCCGCCCGGTATGGTGACGCCTGGCTGCCGTATATGTACACCCCGGAGATGCTGGCGGACTCCATGGCCAAGATCGCCACCTTCACCGAGGAGGCGGGCCGCCCCGCCGGTTCGGTGCGGGGCGCGGCCTTCGCCTTCACCTGCGTGCACGAGGATCGGGACACCGCGCTCAAGATGTGCAACCGGGTGCTGTCCACCACCTACAACCAGGATTTCACCGATCTGGTGGGCAAGTACGCCATCGCCGGTTCGCCCGAGGTGTGCCGGGCCCGCATCCAGGAGTACCTCGACGCCGGCGCCCGCACCATCATCTTCGCCCAGGGCTGCCCTTCCGGTTACATCAACGAAAACGCCCGCTTGCTGGCCCAGGAGGTCATGCCGGCGTTCCGTTGAGCCGAGTGGTGCCGGGTGCCGAGCCGAGCCGGGCGGACCTGCCCGCGAGTGGGCGCGGCCGCTAGGTTCGGCGGAAAACCAGGGGAGTGAACATGGGTCGACTTGATGGCAGGGTGGCGGCGATCACCGGTGGGGCCAGCGGTATTGGTGCGGGCACGGTGCGGCGCTTCGTGGAGGAGGGCGCCAAGGTCCTCATCGCTGATCTCGACGCCGAGAAGGGCGCGGCGTTGGCGGCAGAGCTCGGTGCGGCCACGGCGTTCCTGCGCACCGATGTGTCCAAAGAGGAAGACGTGGCCGCCATGATCTCGGAGACCACCGACCGTTTCGGGCGCATCGACGTGTTGTACAACAACGCCGGTTTCGGTGGTGCGCTGGGCCCCATCGAGGCCACCAGCCTGGCCGATTACGACCTGACCATGGACGTGTTGCTCAAGTCCGTGTTCCTGGGCATGAAACACGTGGCGCCGGTGATGAAGGCGCAGGGCTCTGGCTCCATCATCTCCACCGCCAGCGTGGCCGGCATCAGGGTGGGGTACGCGCCGCATCTCTACAGTGTGGCCAAATGTGCCGTCATCCATCTCACCAAAACCGTAGCGCTGGAATTGGGCGAGCACGGGATCCGGGTCAACGCCATCTGCCCGGGGTTCATTGCCACCCCATTGGCTGCCGGCCGCCCCGACGCCGATGAGAGCCAGATCGAGCAGATGCGGGCGGCCGGGGCGTCCTCGCAGGTGATGGGCCGGGTGGGCGAACCGTTGGATATCGCCAACATGGCATTGTTCTTGGCCAGTGACGAGTCCGAGTGGATCACCGGCCGGGAGTTCGTGGTGGACGGCGGTTTCGAGGCCGGACCCCCGTGGTCCAAATGGCCCCGTTTCGCCCGCATGGAACGCCCCATCCGCCACCACCGCCCCCCGGACCGCTGAACGGGTGAATCGAGCGGGTTGAAGCCCGGCATTTGACCCCCTCACGGTGCCGTTTGGGATGAACGGCAAGGAACCGCGGGGACTCTGGCGGTTTTTGGACACGGTGTTACCGGAACCGGGCGAAAAGTTCGACCCAGCGCGCGATGGCATCCACGCCGCGTCGACATTTCGGCGGTTTGAACCGTGCTCGTGTCCAAAATCCGCCAAAGTCGCGGA
This sequence comes from Acidimicrobiales bacterium, assembly GCA_046155365.1. GTDB lineage: Bacteria > Actinomycetota > Acidimicrobiia > Acidimicrobiales > CAIXPF01 > CAIXPF01. The sequence goes on from JBJXFH010000210.1 coordinate 14,408, forward strand.
TGCCGACCCGAGAAGTGGCGAGGACAAGGTCCGGGCTCCGGTCACGCGCCCCGGTAGGCGCTGAAGCCGGGGCTTTTGGCCTCATATCAGATCAGAGGTCCACCAGCTGGCGGGGGTGACAGCACCTTGTTGGTGTAAAACCCGGTGGCCAGGATGACCACGCCCACCTCGTCGTGACCCTCGCCGCTGGTCACGCCGGTGGCGGTCAGCCGCTCGATGGGGGCGGTGCGCAGCTGCACGTTGTCCCGTACCAATGCTTTGAACCAGCCGTTGTCCACCACCATGCGCTTGGCGTAGGGCGGGTAGTCCGGCAGCATCTTGTCGATCAGCTCGGGCTTGGCGGACAGCTGGCCCTCGATGTACTCGGTGAGCATGGCCCGGAACTGGTCATTGGCGGCGTTCACCGAGCGTTCGGGATGGGGCCAATCAGGGTCGATCTTGATGCTGTCCAGAATGGAGTCACCGAACACCCAGAACTGACGGAAGCGGTACCACTCCCGATAGGTGGGCAAGCACCGGTGCCGATGATGGCTATCCGCTTGCGGGTGAGATCGGTGTCGGGGTCCCACTGGGCGGTGTGCAGCACCGGGCCACCGAAGTCCTCGAGGCCGGCGATGTCGGGGAAGCGGGGGATGCGCAACAGGCCCGAGGCGCCGACCACGAAGTTGGCCCGCAGCTCCTCCTCGGAGGAACCGTCGGTGCGGCGCAGGGTCATGATCCATTGGGCGGCGTCCTCGTCCCACACCATGGATGCCACCTCGATCCCGCAACGCAAGCGGTCGGCCAGGTTGTTGCGTTCCACCGAGCGTTTGGCGTATGCCAGCAGCTCGGGTTGGTGGCTGAAGTGCTCGGGCCAACCGGGATCCTGGTCAAAGGAGTAGGAGTACAGCAGGCTGGGGGTGCCCACCCGGCAACCGGGGGAGCGGTTCTGCCACCAGGTCCCGCCCACCTCGGGGTTTGTCTCCAAGATGGTGAACGACGACAATCCCATACGGTCCAGCATGATACCAGTGAGTATGCCCGTGATCCCACCGCCGATGATGGCCACGTGGAAACCGGCCGCGGCCCGCAAGGCGGTGACCTCGGGAGCGGGGCCGAAGCCCATTTGCTCCCGGACCAGGGGCGCGTAGGCCACCGGCACATCCTCTCCGGCGGCCACGTTCATTGCCCGTTGTAGGACCTCGTCGCTGGGGACGTCCGCCGCCGGGTCTCCAGAGAGGTGGGTCACCACCGCGGCCAGGGTGCGGCGGTCCGCGGTGGCCACGATGCGGGCCAGATCAGCGTCGGAGAGGGACACGGCGGTGGCACTGGGCATGGCGGCACGCTGTCTCGCTGCTCGGAAGGCGCTCGCCGGAACCGGGGTGGCGCGCCGAAGCAGGCGCAGCGGGCGTGGCGATGCCAGGATGGGCCTTGTGACCGAAGCACCCATCGACCGGACGCTGGCTGATCTGGCGGAGCGCATCGCGTTTCTGTTCCCGCATTACGAGCCGGGGGACGAAGCCGCGGGCGACGTCGGTGACCCTGGCGGTCCTGAGGAGCTCGACGGTTTCGAGGAGCTCGACGACGAACCCGCCCGGTTGGCGTTGGTGGAAGCAGAGCACCAGGCAGAGTTGGCCCACACGACGGAGATCGGCGCCGCCAACGTGCACGTGAGCATGCACCTGGTGGTGGCCAATCAGGTGCTGGCCGACAATCCGCCGGAGGTGTGGCCCGCCCTGCAACGCATCGTCGCCAAGGGCTACACCCGCCACGACGCGCTGCACATGGTCGCCGCCGGCATGGCCGATGTCCTCCGCAGCGCCATGGGGGGCCGCCCGGCGCCGCCCGAGGTGTACCTGCGCTACCTGGCCAGCCTGCCCACCCAGGCGGTGCGCAACCGACCCGCTCCCACCTCCCGCACCGGGGTCGGTCCCAAAGCCCCCAAACGCAAGCGCCGCTGAGACACGGTGGCGCCAGCGCGAACCAGCCCGGGTGCCTGTTGGGGCATCCGGGCTGGTCGGGGGCGGTGGATGGTGGATGGTTGATGGTTGATCGTGGATCGTCGGTGCGTTGGGGTGATCAGGCGTGGAGGTCGATCTCGTTGCCCTCGGCGTGGTGCAGGTCGACGTCGACCTCTTTCCAGCTGCCATCCCACTCGAAGGTGTCGTTGTCCTCGGTGGTGCTGTTGTCGGTGTAGGTCTCTTCCCAGGAGAACTTGGTCAGGTCGTTGTCCTCGACTGAGGTGTTGAAGGAGTCCTGCACGGTGCTCTTGTGGGTGTCGTTGTCCTCGAAGGACTTGTTGAAGCTGTCCTCGTAGGCGGTGTTGTAGCTGTCATCGATCGACATGTCGGTGTTGTAGCTGTCCTCGATGTTGGTGGAGTTGTCTTCGAGGGCGTTGGCCGAGTTGCCGTTGCCGAACACGAAGTTGGCGGGGCCGTCAGCGCCGGAGGCGTCCACGTCGATGTCGCCCATGACCTGGTTGCCGTTGCCGTTGACCACCTGGGCGTCGCCGCCATCGGTGTCCACGTCGATCAGGTCGCCCTTGCCCATGTTGACGTTCTCGCCTTGGATGTTGGTGGCGTCGCCGCCCTGGGCGAAGGCCCCGACGTCGGAGTCGTTCAGCTGCACGTTGCGGTCCCCGACCACGGAGTGGTCCAGGTCGACGTCGTCGCCGGCCATGATGCCCTTGTTGACCCCGGTGTTCAGGGCGCTGTCCCTGACCGGGCCGTTGACGGCGATCCCGCCGGCCATGGCCACCACGCTGTCGCTGTCAATGGTCTGGTCGAAGTCGACGTCGCTGCCGGAGATCTCGGTGATGGTTACGTTCTTCATGGCTGGCTGCCTCTCTCTGTTGTGCGTTTCCGCTTGGTTTGTTCGGGGTTCGTTGCGCCGTGTTGGCTGACAACACGAACGGTACGAACGATCCGGCCCTCTCGAATCGGTGCGGTCCCCTATTCGGTGGGGCAACCGCTGGGGGATCGAGCCAGCGGGCCTGGCACACTGGGACCATGCCGAGTGGTGTGGTCGATCCCTGGTGTCCGTCCTGCGGTGACGAGTTCCAGCCCCACATGACGATCTGCCCGGATTGCGAGGTGGCGTTGCGGACCGATGCGCCGCCGGCACCAGCCTCCGCCAAAGACGTCGCCTCGACGGAGCCGGCCGGGCCGGCGCCGGTTCGGGGCAGCACCGTGATCGATCTCGCCGACCTTACGCCGGATACTCGTCGCACCATCAGCCTGATGTTGCGGGGCGAGGAGATCTTCCACGAGTGGCGTGGCACCAACTTGAGCTATCCCACCGCTCACGGGGACACGGTGACGGAGATCATCGAGTGGGCCTCACCGAGCGGCGGCGAGTTGCGTCCGGCCCGTCCTTCGGAATGGGATCCCGATGGTGCGGCCCGCCGGCGTGACGAGACCCTGGTGCTGGCCGCTCGCCGGGCCCGGTTGGGCGCGGCGGTGTTGGACTCCATCATCGAATCGATGGCGCTGACGGCGGTGGTGCTGATGGCGTGGGTGCTTGGAGGCCGCGGGCAAGCGGTGCCACGTCCGGTGTTGCTACTGGTGTGGGCAGCCGTGCTGGTGTATCGCTTTGTGGCAACTGGAGAATTCGGTCAAACCGCCGGCAAGTACCTGCTGGGCATCAAGGTGATCGCCGCTGGGGGGGAACCGATTGGCTGGGGTCAGGCGGTAATTCGGGTGTTCGCCCCGTGGACATTCTTGATGGCCTGGGGTCAGGTGCCGAGCCCGTGGCTGGACCGTCCCGTGCTGGCGCCGGTGGTCTGGACGGTGGTGTGGTTGGTCGGGGTGGCGTACGTGCTGCCGATCCTGTGGGACCCCTACTGCCGGGGATTGCACGACCGGCTGGCCGGCACCATCGTGGTACGCAGTCGCTGACCAGTGGTCCCGATCCGATCAGAGCCCGTTAAGGAATGTGATGAGCGCGTCATTCACCGCGGTATGGCGTTCTTGCTGGAGCCAGTGGCCGGCGCCGGCGATGAGCTCGCAGTGGCGTAAATCCGGTACGGAGCGCTGCATGGTGTCGATGGCTTTGGGGGTGTTGCCAGCGATCACGTCAAGAGAACCCGCTTGGTAAAACGCGGGTTGGCGGATCGTTGCGCCCACGAAGGGGCTGAGGATGGCTGGGAGCGCGTTCATGTTGCGGTACCAGTTGAGTCCGCCCCGGAATCCGTTGGTGGTCGCCTCGGCAACGTAGAAGTCGAGATCGGTCTGGCTCAACCAGGCCGGCAGCTGCTTGGGCGTGATGAGCTGTTGGCTGACGGTTTGGTCGGCGGGGAAGGTGCCGTCCCAGCAACGCTCGGCAATGCCGTCCGCGACGATGTCCCCTGAGATGGCGTAGAGGAAACCGGCCATCGAACAGGCCACGTCAGCCTCGAAATCGGCTTCGGCGACTCCAGGCTCCTGGAAGAACATCCGGTAGTAGCCCTGTCCGGCGTACGTGGCAGCCATGATGCCCTCGAGGGTCCGCCCGTCCGATAGGGCACCGACCGGCGGCTGGTATGGCGCACTGAGTGCGGCAATCGCCCGGAAGATGTCGGGACGCATCAACGCCGAGTACCACGCAACCGGCCCACCCCAGTCATGGCCGACGATCACCGCCTGGGACTCGCCCAGCGCGCCAACAGCCCCTACAACGTCGCCGATGAGGTGGCTCAGGGAGTAGGCGTTTAGATCATTGGGCTTTGACGTGCCGCCGTAGCCCCGCATGTCCAGCGCCACCGCCCGGTAGCCGGCGTCAGCCACCGCTGGCAGCTGGTAGCGCCACGAGTACCAGGACTCAGGGAACCCGTGGCAGAACAGCACCAGCGGGCCGCTACCGTGGGACACGTAGCGCATCGTGATCCCGTTGGTGGCGAACGTGCCATGCTCAGAAGCGTCCACGGAAGGAGCCTGCCACAAGTGCCGCGGAGGTGCCGGACTCCCTGTGGAACGGTGAGCGGCCTGATGACCGGGTTGACGCCGAGGCGCGGCCCGCCGGGTTCAGCGGCCGCGGTGGTCCCGGGCTTCGTTGGCGTCTTTGGGGTGGGCGTAGGGGTGGGGGCGGAACGTGCGACCACTGTCGGTTCGGCCCACGTCCTGCGCCGCGTCGTGCGCCGGGCGGCCCACCTCGCGCCACGCCTGCAGCGACTGGTCGGCGTGGGCGATCATACGGTCCTCCCAGGCGTAATCGAACGGGTCACCCAGCCGTTCCTCGTAGGAGGCGTCGGGTCGGTGCTCGGCGTACCAGCGGGCGGTGCGGGCCAACGCCTCCGCCGCCGGTAGCACATCGGTGTAGCCCAAATCGTGGCGCAACATGGAGAGATCCATGACCTGGTGGTAGCGCCCGCCCAGGCTCAACCCCTTGGCCGGGCCGGCCACCTCCCAGGGGATGTTCACCGGTTGCAGCTCGGCGTCCAGAGCGGCGGCGATGACCGACACGATCTGGCGGATAGACAGTTGCTGCAGATCCCCACAGTTGTAGATCTTGCCGGCGGAAACGGACGGCTGATCGAACGCCAACAGCACCGCTTGGGCCAGGTTGCCGGCCCATCCGTGGGTGGACAGGGCGGCCCCGCCGTCGGGCAACAGGATCTGGCGGCGACCATCCAGCACCCGCCGCACAATGCTCCACTCGCGCGGTATCAATTGGTATGGACCGTAGACGTAGGGGTAACGGAACACGGTGGCGTCAGGGTGGAAGCCCATCACCGCCTGCTCGGTCTGGGCGATGAGCATCCCGAAGCGTTCCTCGGCCTCGTTGTCCGCCAGCGGGGCGTCCTCGGGTACCGGGGTGGTCAGCCCCGGCGGATTGAGCAGGCGAGGATTGCCGAAACCCTTGTACGCCGCCACCCCTCCGATGGAGATGAACCGGCCCACCTTGCCCGCCAACGCCTCCGCCACCAGCCGGATCCGACCGTAGGTGGCGATCACCTCGTCGAAGGTGTGACCGTGCAGCGCGTCGTTGATGGTTTCCAGAAAGTGCGGATCCCCGTGGATGTGCTCCACGTCATCGGCGATCTCGGGAATCTCATGGCTGCCCCGATGGAAGATGGTGACCTTACGGCCCCGCTCCCTCAGCCCGTTCACGATGAACGGCCCGGTGGGTCCCGTTCCTCCAACGACCAGCGTTCGCATCACGCCCCGGATGATAGGGGTGCCCGAGCGTCGACGCGCGCCGCCGTCCCGGTTGGTGATGGAAAGATGGTCCCATGATCGAAGCTGAGTTGGACCTTCCCACCCGGGCCGGGGCCATGCCCACGTTCGTGGTGCGACCCGACCGGGGTAACCACCCGCCGGTGCTGCTGTTGATGGACGCTCCCGGGATCCGTGAGGAGCTGCGGGACATGGCCCGGCGGTTGGCCACCGTGGGGTACGTGGTGTTGCTGCCGAACCTGTACTACCGGGCCGGCACCGACACCCTTTACGGACCGGACGTGTTGACCGAGGGCAGCGATGACTACAAACGGATGCGCGCCGTACGCACCAAGATGACCATACCGCCCGTGATGGAGGATATCGGGGACATGATCGCCTGGTGCGACGCCCAGGACTTCGTCACCCCCGGGCCGGTGGGCGCCCACGGATACTGCATGAGCGGGCCCTACGCCCTGGCGGCCGCCGCCCGCTATCCCGATCGGGTCACCGCTGCCGCCAGCTTCTACGGCACCTGGTTGGTCAACGACGTGGAGGAGAGCCCGCATCGTAGTTTCGAAAAGATGAGTGGAGAAATCTACATCAGCTGCGCCGAGCATGACGAACTGGCCCCGCCGGACATGGTGGTGGAGCTGCGCCGGCTGTTCGACCAGTCCGGGGTGCGCGGTGAACTGGAGATCCAGCCCGCCGTGCATCACGGTTTCGCCTTCCCGTCACGCTGGTGTTATGACCAACCCGCCGCCGAACGGCACTGGGAGCGCCTCATCGCCCTGTACCGGAGGGTATTGGGCTGAGTCGCGGCGGCGCGCCGTCCCCGACACGGTCAAGCAGCCCGGTCAGCTCGTCTGTGGTTGACGGGCCTGGACCTCTCGCAGCGCCCGGAAGCCTTCCACCGCGGTGGGAAAGCCCACGTAACCGATGACGGTCACCATCAGCTCTTCCAACTCCACCAGCGTGGCGCCGTGGTTCAATGCGCCCTGTAGGTGGAAGCGCAGTTCGCTGGGACGGGCCTGGGTGGTGAGGGTGGCGCATACCACCAGCGAGCGCTCCCGGCGGGTGAGCTCCGGGCGGGCCCACAGTTCACCGAAGGCGAAGCGCCCGGCGGGACCAGTGAAATCGCCCATGTCCACACCGATGCGATCCGCCGGTTGGTTGTGGCTGAGACGGGACATGGTCTCGCGGGCCGCGGCGCTGCGCTCGGCATCATCCAGGCGCGGTGCGGGCGGGCTGGGCTCGAGACGTTCCACGCCCTGCAAGGCGGCGATGGCCTCATGGGCGGTGGTCATGCCGTCAATGGCCCGAGGGAAACCGGCGTACCCGGCCAACTGTACGAAGACCTCCTCGATCTCGCTGCGGGTCAGGCCGTGGTTGATGCCGCCCTGTACATGGCTGCGCAATTGGTTCAACTGATTCAACGTGGTGAGGATGGTGATCACCACCAGGCTGCGCTCCCGGCGGGCCAACCCGGGCCGGGTCCAGATCTCGCCCAGGCAGAAGTCCGTCACGTAAGAACCCAACGAACCCAGGCGCTCCTCGTTGGCAACGGCAGCCGCTGCGGCCAGCTCCGCGTCACCGCCGCGCAGGGTTCGCAGTACGTCCTGGCCGGCTTCACGTCGCTCGGCATGGGTCTTGCGGGGCATCAGGGTCTCCAGTCGTCGGGGCGTCGGGGCGTGTGCCAGGGCAGCCCTGGCAGTAGCGGTGCCGGCCCACTCTGACACTCCGGACGCCGACGCGCCGGAAAACCCTGGATCAGCTGAGATTAGCTGGCGGGGTCCAACACCCGGCGCAGGAACGTGACCGCGGCCCGGTTCCAGGCGTCAGGGGCCTGGGCGTTGACGGCATGGGCCGCGGCCATCTCCGCCACTTCCAAACCGGGGATCAGCCGGGCCCGTTCCATGAGCGGAAGAAACGTCTCCTCGTCCACGCCCAACGTCATCAGCGTGGGATGGGAGACTTCGGCCAATCGCTCACCCAACGGCAATCCGGAGTTGGTGTGGCGCAACGAGTTGGCGATGCCCAGCCCGGTGTGCTCGGCGAACTCCGCGGCCAACAGCTCCCGGATCTCCGGTGGGACCCGTTTGGAGCGCCCCGGGTTCACCCAGGAATCCACCAGAATCTGGGCGCCGCGCCGTTCCACTTTCTCCGCCAGGGGGGTGGCCGTCTCCAGCTGGGTGCGGCGCCAGGCGTCGGGCTGGGAGAACGCCGAGGAGCTGTTGGTGATCACCTGGGCCAGGACCCGTTCGGGGTGGGTCAGACCATACCGCAAGGTCAACGCCGCCCCCATCGACTGGCCGATGGTCACCCACGCCGACACGTTGAGTTCCTGGCGCAACAACTCGAATTGCTCGATGTAGGCCTGCGGTGCATACCACGAGGCCTCGGTGGGGCTGGGCGAGCGGCCATGACCCCACAATTCCACCACGACCGGCCGGCACACCTCGGCCAGCGCCCACACATTGGCAGCCCAGTACGAGCGACTGCCGAGGGCGCCGTGCACCAGCAGCGCGTACGGACCCTGGCCCTCATGGATCACCCGGTTGAGCCGCGGGACCGGGGCGGCCGGAATGTCGGCGGTGGGATTGGCGTCCAGAGCGGCCATAGAACGGACAGTGTTGCAGCCCCTGACGGGTGGGGCTCATCCGAGCTGTGGGGCCACCTCGCCGGCGAATCGTTCCAGCGAGGCCCGGATCCGATCCGGTGCCATACCAGGAAGTACGCCGGTGGCGATGTGGGTGCAACGCATCCGGGTGACGGCGTGGTTGAGCGTGGCCGCCACCGTGGCCGCGGTGCCGAACCCGGGCCGGAACATCATCCGCTGAGCCGGGTCCCGTAATTGCTCCAGCGGCGGCGGGGGTGGCATGGGAATGGCCTGGTGGCCCCCGGCGTCCGCGGCCCATTGCCCGTACACGCTGAGCAGGTGATGGAAGTGCGGGCCGGCCTCCTCCCACGCCTCATCGTCGGAGGCGGCGGTGTGGGTCCAGTGCAACTGCAGAACCTTGGCGCGGTCAGGGCTGTATCCGGCCGCCTGTCGGGCCTCGTCGTAGATGGTTTGCAGCTTGCCGCTGGCCAAACCCAACAGGTTCGCCCCCATCCGCCCGGCCCGTGCCACCCCGGCCTCGCTGGTGGCGCCCAACCACAGCGGCATGGGATCCTGCACCGGCTTGGGCACCAGGCGGGCTGCGTCGATCTGATAGTGCCGGCCGTGGTGGGAGAACGTGTCCTTTGACCACAGGCCCTGCAGCACCTTGAGGCCCTCCAGGAAACGGGACAGTCGCTCGGCGCGGTCGATGCCGTAGCCGGCGAACTCGTGGGGCGCGTAGCCTTGCCCGAACCCGGGGTCGATGCGACCGTTGGCGATCACGTCCAGCGTGGCGATGTCCTCCGCCACCCGGATGGCGTTGTGCAACGGCAACAGCAACAAGTTGAAGCCGATGCGCACCCGCTCGGTGACCGCAGCGATGGCGGCGGCGATGGTGATGATGGACGGCGAATAACCGTCATCGGCAAAGTGGTGCTCGGTCAACCAGATGGTGTCGAAACCCAACCGCTCCGCCTCTTGCACCAGGCGCAGCTCGTCGGCGTACACCTCCTGAAAGGGGCGGCGCCAGGCGGCAGGATTACGGAACGAGAACATCACCCCGATGTCAAGCTTCTCGTTCAGCTTTCCCCTCGGCTGTTGTTGGGGCATGGGTGATCCTCGCAGTGGTGGGGTTGAAGTAGGGGCCGGCCCAAACCTGGTCTCAATGGAGCTGACCAGCCAATTGTCACGATAATGGCACGGCGTCGGATCGAGTGCGGACCAAGGGCTGAACGGCCGCGCTGGGACCGGTCGGCACCTCCGAGTTGTCTCCGAGGAATACCGCCGCACGGCAGCCAACCCGCCCCGGCATTTTCCCGGCGTCGTAAGGGCCTGTAGCGAAATCCGCCGGCATCCGCTCACATCAGCAGCTCGTCGGCGTTGGGGCATGCCTCCGATCCCATTGATTGCCCCCAGCGGCGCAGCGGTTGCACGGCGAACGCGGCGGCGTCCCCGTCAGCGCCGACGAGGACCCACCCGGCGTTGGTGCCGATGTCATAGACCCCGTATGGGACGGCCTTGCCGAGGGCGGGGTTGGGAAAGTCGTGCACACCGACCGTGACCGGGTGTCCCTTGCGTTGCCACTCCTTCCCGCCGTTCTTTCTTGTAACCGGGGTCCTCCCTGACGAGTTCCTTCTTCCTGGTATCAACGGAAATCACTGGCAGACCGCGGCGCAGGCGGCACTTGGCTTGGGCGTTGATGTGGCGGAACTGGGCGTCGCGGTCGGGGTGCTGCGTGCCTTCGGTGGTCTTGGCGTTGCCCTGCAGGCTGTAGTGCAACGAATGCAAGATCTCCGCCACGCCTACGTGGCTGACGGGATGACCAGCGGCGGTCAAGGCATCGGCTAACACCTGAAGCTCCCCCTAGGAACCGGAGTCCTGATCGAGGAGTTGGGTATGGGTAGGCCTTCGAAGTTCGATGCGGAGTTTAGGGCTCACGCGGTTGAGTTAGTGCGGGTGTCGCGGAAACCGCGGCG
>JBJXFH010000007.1:0-28665 GCA_046155365.1 Acidimicrobiales bacterium
CGTTGGGTCAACCGGCGACCGTCGGCGAGGTCCACCTCCACCACCACGTGCATGGCCTCGAAGTTGGGCGGTATGGCGCGATCTTGGCGGAGTTGCACCATCGCCAACAGCGCCTGCAGCTCGGGACGGGCCAGGCTTTGGTCGGTGAAGCTCGCCCGGCGGACCATACCGTCCAGTAGGGCCAGGCAGGCGGTGTACTGGAGGCTGAACTTGCCTTCCAACCCCCGAGCGGGCCGGGGGCGATCCACGTAGGGCATCACCGGCGTGGTGAGACGGACCGCGGTGATGGGCGTGGCACCGATCTCGTGGTGCAGCCGTCGGGCCACGGTGATGCCGAAGTGGGTGCCGTACTGGCTGGGATAGAGCTTCAGCGCGAAGCCGGGTTCGACTGCCCGCCACGGTGGCCCGAAGCCGCGCAGCACCTGCGGGTCCCACCCGGGGAAGAACGCCGCCGCCATACCTTGTGGTACGTCGAGGATGTCGGGGTTGGCGGTGAACCCCGCCGCCGCCAACAGCGCCGCTTCACATCCCGCGGCCGCCGCCGCACCACAATGCAACGCCTTGGTCATGGTGCCCACATTGCCCAACAAACCACCGGCACCGGACGCGGCGATGCCCAACGCGTGGGCCAGTTCCCCGGCGTCAAGCCCCAGCAGGTGTCCGGCGGCGGCGGCAGCGCCCAGGGGACCGACCACACCGGGCGGGTGAAAGATCAAATCCTTGGCGGCCCACTGCCCCGAGGCCTGCCGCAACCAACCCTGAACCTCAATCCCCTTCAGTAACGCCACCGTGGCCGCTTCGCCGGACGCGCCGATGGATTCGGCGAGCGCCAACACCACTGGCAACGTGGTGGACAGGGCGTGGTTGGCCGGGCTCCACATGGGCTCGAAATCCAGCACGTGCATGGCCGCCCCGTTGATCCGCGCCGCCGCCACCGTACCACACCGTATGGCATGGCCGATCACCGAGGCCGGGCCGGGCCCACTGTTTTGCGTTTCCTGGTGGGCCACCAGCAGCCGCACCGCGTCCTCGGGGGCGCCGGCCACGGCCACGGCCAGCCCGTCCAGCACCAGTCGACGGACCGCGGACCGGGCCCGATCGTCCACATCAGGAGAACCGAGGGCCACAATCTGTTCGCACCAGTCCCCGGTGACACTCATCGCCCCACCACCCGGTCCACGACCCGTACCGTCCGGTTGGGTACGGTCCAGTTTGGTACGGTCCGGCTTGGTACGGTCTGGCTTGGTATGGTCCGAACGGTGGGTAACGCTGCGGACCGGGCCGGTTCGGGGGAGCTCAACCGCCGTAGTTCATGCCGGTGGAGCGCAACAGCAACGGGGTGCGGTCATCGGCGCCGTCGCGGACCCCGGCGTTGACCACCTCGGCCACGTACACCGTGTGATCACCGCCTGTGACGGTGGAGCGGAAGAACACCTTGCCCACATCGAGTTGGTCATCGGCCAGCACACTGACGGCGAACACCCCGGTCCTCTCGATGATCGCCGCTGAGCCGGAGTCCGCCTTCACCCCGGCGGCCACCAGCGGCGGTTCGAAGCTGACCTGGGTCAACCAGTTCACACCGCCGGCGCCGTATTCGTCCCCGTCGGTGGCGGCCAGCACGTACAACCCGTAGTTGATGGCCCGAAGCGAAACCTTCTTCAGTTGAGCATCCATGGGGGCGCACGATAGTTCCCCGGCGCGGACCCCGTTCCTGGCCGTAATGTTCCGCTTCACACCCGACCACCGTCGACCCGCCAGCTCGGCAGGATCGGCACAAGCCCCTTGAGGCGGCCCCAATGCTCTCCTCGTATCGTGTGCTGGACCTCTCCGACGATCGGGGCCTGCTGTGCGGCCACGTCCTGGCGCAACTCGGCGCCGACGTGATCCATGTCGAGTCCCCAGCGCAGGCCGCCCAGGCCCGTTCCGCCACCTGGCTGGCCTACGGCCGGGGCAGTCGCAGCGTGGTGCTCGATCTGGACCAGCAGGCGGATCGGGAACAGTTTTTCGATCTGGTCCGCAGCGCCGACGCCCTCATCGAATCCGCCGATCCCGGCACCTGGGAAGGCAAGGGGCTGGGCTACGAGGAGCTGTCCAACGTCAACCCGGCGCTGGTGTGGACGTCGATCACCGCCTTCGGCAACACCGGTCCCAAGGCCCATTACGCCGCCACCGACCTCATCGTGCAGGCCGCCGCGGGCACCGTGGACATGGCCGGGCCCATCGACCGGGCGCCGCTGCGAACCGCCGGGATCACCGCCTTCGCCCACGCCGGAGCCGAAGCCGCCGGCGGCATCCTCATCGCGTTGGCCGAGGCCCAACGCTCCGGTCGGGGCCAGCGGGTGGAGGTGTCCGCGCAACGGGCCAAGAACCTCTCGGCGTTTTTCCATCTGCAATCGGAACGCATCGGCGCCAAACGCATGGCCCGCACCGGGAGCGGGTTCGCCCTGTGCGGGGTGACGTTCCCCTTCGTGTACCCCTGCGCCGATGGCTTCGTGTCCCTGACCGTGGCCATCGACGCCGGCAACAAGCCGTTCCTGGATCGGCTGCTGGCGTACATGAACGAGGAGGGTGCCATTGATGAGGATCTGGTGTTCCGCGACTGGTTGCTGCACGTGCGCTCGGTCCGCAACGGGGCTGAACCCAACACCGACCTGCAACGCCTGGTGGACACCATCAGCGCCTTCCTGACCACCCGGACCAAGGCTGATCTCATGGCCGCGGCGCTGGACCGGCGGCTGCTTTTGGTGCCGGTGTCCACGTTCGAGGACCTGCTGCAAAGCCCGCAGCTGATCGAGCGGGGCTTCTGGCGTGACGAGCACACCGCGGATGGTCGGCCCTTGCGTCTGCCCGGTCACGTGGTTCGGGGCACGCCCGGCGTTCCCACCGAGCTGGCACCGGCACCGGGGCCCGGTCAACACAACCGGGAGATCCTGGCCCAGATCCAAGCCCAGCCCCGCCTTCCGCTGGCCACCACCCTGACCGCCGGAACGTCTCCCGCGGACGGGTCAGGGGACGGGTCAGGGGACGGACTCTCGGGCAGCGCGCTGGCGGGGGTCAAGGTGCTCGACATGATGTGGGTCATGGCCGGGCCCACCTCCACCGGGGTGTTGGCCCAGTACGGCGCCACCGTGGTCCGGGTGGAAAACGCCGCCCGCATCGACACCGTGCGGTTGTTGGCCCCGTGGTATGACGGCAAGGCGGGGCGGGAGAAGTCCCTGCCGTTCGCCTCCATCAACGCCGCCAAGCTGAGCGTCACGTTGGATCCCAACATCCCCGCCGCCCGGGAGGTGCTGTTGGATCTGGTCCGCTGGGCTGACGTGGTGACGGAGTCCTTCTCGCCCAAGGCCATGAAGGGCTGGGGCATGGATTACGAATCGCTGCGCAAGGTGAAACCGGATCTGATCATGTTGAGCTCGTGCCTGTTCGGCCAGAACGGGCCGTATTCGTTGATGGCGGGGTACGGGACAATGGGCGCGGCCATCGGCGGGATGGTGGCCCCCACCGGGTATCCCGATCAGCCCCCCGCCGGCCCCTACGGCGCGTACACCGATGTGTGCTCGCCCCGTATCTCCACCGCGGTGTTGATGGCGGCACTGGAGCATCGTCGCCGCACCGGGGAGGGGGCGTACCTGGACCAGTCCCAGATCGAGGCGTCATTGCAATACATGACCCCGGCGTTGGTGGATCATCAGCTCACCGGGAGGGCCTGGGATCGTCTGGGCAACGATGATCTGGAGCTTTCCCCCCACGGCGTGTACCCCTCCGCCGGCACCAACGAATGGGTGGCCTTGGCGGTGCGGGACCAACAGGACTGGGCCGCGCTGTGCACGCTGCTGGGACAGCCGCAGTGGGCCGGACCGGAGCTGGCCGACGCCGAAGCCCGTCGGGCCCGCGGCACGGAGATCGACCAGGCCATCAGCGCCTTCACCGCTTCGCGCACCCCCACGGAGGCCGAACACGCGCTGCAGGCGGTGGGCGTCCCGGCCCACGCCGTGGCCCATGGCGGGTCAGCGTCGGACCCGCAGCTGGAGCACCTGCGTCACTCGGTGACCATCACCCACGCCGGCCAGCCCGACCGGATCATGGAGCGCACCCGCATCGAGCTGTCCCGCACCCCGCCCAACCCCAGCCACGTCCCGGCCATGGGACAGCACACCGAGCAGGTGCTGCGGGAGATCCTGGGTTACAACGACGCCCGCCTGGCCCAACTCCGAGCCACCGGCGCCCTTGGCGGTGAGCCCAACCGGTCCTGACGCAGCCCGGCCCGACCTGACTAGTGCAGTTTGGAAGACGCCCGGGCAGATTTCCTTACCAAACTGCACAAGTCAATGCCGGACCGCACCGGACTGCGCCGAACCGGGCCGAACCGGGCCGAACGATGCCGAACTACGGCTCGATGACCACCTTGCCGAGGGCCTTGCGGTCCATCAACGATCGCAGCGCCTCACCGGCCCGTTCCAGCGGGTAGCGCTCCGACACGTGGGGGTTGAGCTTGCCCGAGGCGGTGAGCTCGATCAGCTCGCCCACCACCGCGTCCCGGGTGATGGGGTCACGGGCGGTCATGGCGCCGTAGAACACGCCCACGATCTGGCAGCTCTTGAGCAGCGTGAGGTTCAACGGGATGGCCGGGATGCCGGCGGTGAACCCGATTACCAGGAACCGGCCCTCCCAGGCGATTGCCCGCAGCGCAGCCTCGGCATACGCCCCGCCCACGCAGTCATAGATCACGTCCACGCCCTGGCCGCCGGTAAGTTCTTTGGCGCGGTCCTTGAGGTTTTCGGTGGCGTAGTTGATGGTCTCATCAGCGCCGCGCTCACGGCACAGATCGAGTTTTTCCTCCGAGGAGGCGGCGGCGATGACCCGGGCGCCCATGATCTTGCCCAACTCCACCGCGGACAAGCCCACGTTGCCGCCGGCGCCGAGAATCAGCAGGGTCTCCCCCGGCTTCAGATCACCTCGGTACTTCAGCCCGTACAGGGTGGTGCCGTAGGCGTAATTCAGCCCGGTGGATTCGGCGAAACCCACGCTGTCGGGCAGCACCCGGGAACCGGCGGCGGACACCACCGCCCGTTCGGCATACCCACCGAGCACCCCCAGCCCGCCCACGATGCGGTCCCCCACCTTGATGGTGTTCACGCCCGATCCCACCGCGGCCACCACCCCGGCCACCTCGCCCCCGGGGATGTACGGCGGGGTGGCCTTGAACTGGTACTTGTCTTCCAACATCAACGTGTCCGGGAACGTCACGGCCGAGGCCTTCACGTCCACCAGCACCTGCCCGGGTCCGACGCTGGGTTCGGGGACCTCCTCCACCACCAGGTTTTCCGGCGGCCCGAAGGCGTTACAGACGACTGCTCTCATGGTTCCTGCTCTCTTTGCTGCGGCTGGCGCGCCCTTGGGGCCTGGGCCCTCATCTTCGCCCAGGAAGACCCGCTTGCGCCTGATCCCCGGGGCCACCAACCCGCGCCGGTCAGCTCGGTGATCAGTCGGTGGCGTCCAGAAACCCGGCGGCGGCGGGACCCACCAGGTCGGGCTGTTCGAGATGGGCGTTGTGACCGGCTCCGTCCACGTGCAGTTGGCGCAGATCGGGCCGCAGCCGGGCCAGTAACTGGGCGATGGCGGGCTCGAAGTAGGCGCTGTCGGTGCCGTAGATCAGCAGGGTGGGTGCCGCCAACCGGCGCAGGTCAGAAGCGGTGACGGCCAACTCGGCGAGCGCCGCCACGTGGGGACCCACCAGCGGCGCCAGCGCGGCCATGGTGTCCATGATCCGCTGGCGGGCCTCCTCGGGGGCGTTGCGCCAGGCACCGCCGCCCACGAAGTCCAGCAGCAACCGCAACGCCCGCAGCTGCTCCCCGGCGGTGGCGGTGGCCACCATCTCCGCCACGTCGGACCGGACCCGTTCGGCCACCGGGCCCTCCAGCAGGGGTAGCAGCGTGGGCTCGATCAGCACGATCCGCCGGACCCGTTGCGGGTGGCGCGCCGCCAGCGCCAGGGCGATGGAACCACCGGTGGAATGGGCCATCACGTCGACCTGTTGGATTCCCTCCGCGCCCAGCACTGCCAGCACATCAACGACCTCGGTGCCCGCCAGGCTGTAGTCCGGGCCGACCACCGGATCGTCGCCGTCGTGACCGCGCAGGATGGTCAGCACCAGCGGGCGAGAACCCAAAGAAACCCGGACCTTGCGGAAGGCGTGGTGGTTGGAGAGGCTGCCGTGCAGGAACAACACCGGGACCAACTCGCTGTCGGCGGCCCCGGACCCCGCTACCGGAGGCGAGTACTCGTAGCGAAGCGTGGTGCCATCAGCTGCGGTGGCTTCTCGTAGCTGCTCCACCGGGTCATCCTGCCACCTCACGCCGTCAGGTGGCAGTGCGGTCCAGTTGCGCGCCGAAGACCAGGTCGTCGTCTTGCAAGGTGACGGTGTGGCCGTTGGACACGAAGGTCAGCGGGGTGCGCCGACGCTGCCAGTGGCGCAACTGCTGCACCTTGGTGCGCTGCTCACGACGGTCGTTGAACAGGAATCGGACACTGCCACAGACGTTGGACGGCCCGCCGACCAGATCCACGTCGACCACCCCCCGAGGGGCCACGGTCACGGCGAACACCACCACGCCCTGCACGATCTCGATCACCGTTGAAACCCCCTGCGTCCACGGCAGGGTAGGGAACGGGACCCGCACCATCCAAGACGCGTCGCAAGCAGAATCCTCACTACGGTCCCGCCCCGATCGGCGAACGCGCCGAGGCCCAGCCGGCATCAACCGACCGGGCCCAAGGGGGTTGCGGGCGTGGTAATCGATCAGGCCGCTGCGGCCAGCGCCGGCTGCACGCTGGTGATGTCCTTGTGGAAGCGCTTGTGTACCCGCAGGCTTTCACCGTTGAGCTCCACCACATGCCACAGCCCGCTCGGGGCGCCCAGCGGGGTGTTGCGGGGCAGCGAGGCGATCAGCTGACGGGGGTTGCTCATGCCCAACTTGCCGGCATCGAAAACGGCAACCCGTCGATCGGTGACCACCACACAGCGATACTTGTTGAGCAGCAGGAAGATGATCGCGCCGAACACGATCAGGTACTGCGAGTGGGTCTGACCGGCAAAGACGGCTTCAATTTGTTCGCCGGGCTCGAGGTGAGCCGCAGCCTTGTCACGGATCTTGTCACGAAGGGCCATGACATACCTATCGGCATGGCGGCGCGGGACTTGAGCCCTCGCACCGTTTCGTTGATGCGGTCGACTACTTTCACGACATGGTGCAGATCGACAACCAGGGCGTGCGGCTGGAGTACTCGGCGGTGGGATCCGGGCCGGTGCTGTTGTTTCTCAACGGCGCCGGGGACGCCCGCGAGACCTGGGATGAGGTCATCGCCGGGCTCTTGCCGGGTTATCGCTGCGTGACCATGGACATGCGGGGCCAGGGCGACGCCGGGCGCCCTTCGGACCCGTACTCCATCAAGGATTTCGCCAGTGACGCCCTGACCGTGCTGAACGCGGTGGGCGAACCGGCGGTGCTGGTGGGCCATTCCCTGGGTGGGGTCACCGCCTTCGAGGTGGCTCGCTCCGGCCATCCGTTGGTGCGCGGCATTTTCCTCGAGGATCCGCCGTTGTACCTCGGTGACCAGCACGCCTTCGAGTCCACCAGATTCCCCGATCTGTTTCGATGGGTTCGACGTGAGATCGGCGCCATGCAGGTTGGCGGGGCGTCCCCGGCGGCGTTTGCCGAGCTGATCGCCGGGCTGCCCACCCCCGACGGACGGATGACCCGCGAAGTCTGGACCACCGGGGCCATCGAAAGCGCCGGCCGGTCCTGGGCCCGCTGGGATATGACCATGGTGGACGCTCTGCTGGACGGCACCGCGCTGGGTGATGTCCATCCCGACGTCACCCTGCCCTGCCCCGCCGTGGTGCTGCAGTCCGATCCGGCGTTGGGCGCGGCGTTCCGTCCCGAGGATCGTGAACGGTTCCTTACCTCTAACCCCACCGCCCGGGTCATTCCCTTCGATGGTGCCAACCACATGATCCACGGGGCCCGGGAATTCCAGGATCGACTGGTAACGGAACTGCGGGACTTCGTGGCGTCCTTACCGTAACGGCGGTGTCGCTCAGCTCTTACAGTTGGCGATGGATTGATCCCAGACACAGTTGGAGGATTTACCGGACAGGTCCACTGGCGCCGCGATCTGCTCGAACGCCTGCTTGGCGGAACTGTACTTGCCGATCTCTGAACCCTCCACCATGTAGGCATCCTTGAGGCCGTTCATGTTGAGCCGGATACCGGGCAGCATGAACGGTGAGGTGATGTCCATGCTTCGGATGGCCAGCATCAGGTTGGCCCTGGTCAGGCCGCCCTCCAGCGCCGACGCCACCCGCACATACTCCACGAACGGATACCCGAACACGTACCCGTTGCCGAACTGGCTGGACACCTTGACGTCATAGTTGTCTTTCTTCAGTTGCTCGATGGCGAATTGGATCTGCGGCAGGGACTGTTTGGTGGGGTCATTGAAGTCAATCACCCCACCGCCGATGACCAGCCAACCATCGCTGGCGGACCCATCACCGCCCACCTTGTCCTTGCCGAGGAAGTTGTTCCCCTTACACACCGACGGTTGCCACAACTGCTCCGCTGATTGCAACAGCCCGTTCTGCGCCGCCTCGGTGATGGCCTGGGTGCAAGAGGTCCCCGCCGACATCACGATGAACACCTCGGGGTCCATGGCGGCGATGGTGGTCATCTCGTTGGTAACGGTCGGCGCGGTGGGTTCAATCAGTTCGAAGTCGAAGGAGATCTCATGTTTCGACTGCGCCAGGAAGGCCTGGAACCCGGCCTGGTACGCCTTGCCGAAATCGTTGTTCATGATGAGGGCGGCCACCTTGGCACCTTTGGGCAGGGTGCGTTCAATGTAGCTACCCCACAGGATGGCTTCGGTGTTGTAGGCCAACTGGAATCCGGCGGTCCACGGGTGGAACTGCGGATCGCCCCAGGCCGGATGACCGGTGAGCGCAATGGCTTGGGGAACGCAGCGGCCGTTGACTTTGTCGTAGGTCTTCATCACCGAGGGCGAACCGCCGGTGGTGAGGGCGAACACCTTCTCGGAGTCCAACAGCTCATCCACCAACGGGATGGTGCGGGCCGGATCGTACCCGTCGTCCTTCTCGATGAAGTTGATGGTGCGGGTCTTCCCCTTGGAATCGGTGATGCCGCCCACGTACCGGAAGTAGTTGTTCATGGCCCGGCCGATGTTGCCGTACTCGGCCAGCGTGCCGGAATACGGGAAGGTATGGCCGATCTTGATCGAGGTGTCGGTCAGCCCCTCCGTTTGGCTCCATCCCGCTGGACACTTGTTCAGATCAACTGTCCACCCCTCCGGACCACGAAGTATGTTGTCCGCCCCAACGCCCCACTTGTTGTCCTTGATGCGCTTGACGATGGCGTCACGCTGGACCTTTCCCTGAGCCTCCCAATCGGCCCAGGTGGCCGGCTCCTTCATCGTGGTGCCGGTCGCGTCAACGGTGGTGGAGGAATCGAGTTGCTCGCCCACCGCGTCTCGGACCCCGGTATCCAGGGCGCCACCGGCGTCGGTGCCCTCCCCGGAACCGTCATCACCTCCACAAGCGGCCAGGACCATGGCGGCCGTGAGCAACACGGCGGTCAGCTTCCTTGTCGTGCGCATGCGCACCTCCCCTGTCCGGGCGGCCCACCACTGGCGGGCGAACCGCCCTTCCTTGATGTGACGCCAGTCACGCTATCGCGACCGGGCCCGGCGCGTAGCGCGGCCCGGTCCTGGTGGCCAGCGCGCGTCTGGTGGAATCAGACCAGCGAAGGCGCCACCAAAGTCGACATCGAGATGACTGACTGCGGTGACCAGGTACTGAACGGGGTGCGTACCGCTGACAAGTACCGGGTTGGGGTCTGGGTCCAACAGTCAAGTGGAGCGTTGTTCTTTCGCGGTCACTTCCCCGGCGTCGTCCAAACCGATGCCGGGCTCCCGTGGATTGTGATCCGGGTGCCGGTGGGCGGCTACGTCGAGGAGATGTGGGTCCGGGCCACCGATCGGTCGAAGCCGGCACAACGTCTGCGGGTCTGGACCGACCACCAGTCCCTTGACGCCAAACCGAGCTACGTGACGGACACCATCTACCTGCGCACGCCACCCGAACCGCGGCTCAGCCCCGTGATCTACGCCTATGAAGGCGCCGAGCATTGCTGGGCCTGCCTCGTGGACGGCTGACCGCACCCCCGTTCCGGACTACCGGCGGCCCCGGGTCAGTTGCCGGGGCCGCCACCCCATGCTCAACGCTTGCAGGCGGTCAGGGCGATGTCCCACGCACTGCATGTAGGCGGGTGAGACCGCCATCCAGCGCCAACGCCACCCGAAATACTCCACAAGTGAGTAGGCCAGCACGAAGCCGTTGTGACGATATCCTCGATGGGGGCGTCGGCGTCGATCACGGCGACGGCGGCCAAGGAGTCGACACATGCCAGCTCGAAACCCCCGTGGCCTGCGAGTGACCAGCGCCTTTAGAGTCGCCGAGATCGCAGCGGTGCTCGGGATGACCGCCGTTATGAGTTCTGGGTGCACCGATTTCGGTGACCAAACCGACTTCGCGTCGGTGACGTTCGCCAACAACACCAAACAGGACGTACTCGTACGGTTGGTTTATGACTCCCGTGGGCTTGAAGAAACCTTGAGGAGACTAGGCGATACCTGGGCGCCTGCGGGTGATTTCCCCTGGCAGCGAATGGGCGGCGGAGTGGGATAGCAGCGAGGACCGGGATCTGTCGGTTCGGCCTTTGTGCCAGGAGGGTAGCTCCTGGTATGTGCTGGGACTCGAACCAACAGCCAGCGAAGGCAAGCCACTCACCATCAACGATGTGTCCGTCCTAGAGATCGTCGAGGGGCGATGCTGGAACGATAAGGACGCTTCCTACGACATCAACCTCGACGCCGACTGACACCCCGCAGTTCGCGGGGCAGGCTTCCAATCCCTCTTTCGATGTAGCAATTCGCCACACCGCCAACAACTTCCTTGTGGTGCGCACGGTCATGCTCACTCCCCTGGCTCGGCGCGGAGAACGGCACGCCGGTGAAGCCGGTGATGCCGGTGACCATATCGACGGCGTAGCGCGATTGGATCGCGGGCCGTGCACTCAGCTGGGGGACGGCGGCGAGGATTGCGCGTCCCGCCAGGCGTCACGGATGTCCTGGCTGATGCGCCCCCGGTCCGACACGGCCATCCCGGCGGCGTTTGCCCAGGCCCGCAGTTCCGCGGCGTTGGGCTCCGGCGAGGGGGGTGCCTCGGCCAGCTCGTTGTCCCCGGTACCGGCCAACACGCTAGCCAGGTGCTCCTGGCTGGCCCACTGCCATGCCGCCGCCAGGAAACGGTAGGTGTACTCCTCGGCCAGTTGGCGGCTTTCGCAGAACACGATGGGGACCGAAGGCCAGCGCACCTGCAGCTCGGCCAGCCCGTCCGCCACCAACGCCGGTCGAACCCGTTCCAGCTTGAAGATCTGTGAGTAACGATCCTCCACCACCACCGCCGCCCTCGGCAGCGATGACAGTTCGCCCAGGGCGTAACGGAGCGTCCCGTTCAACAGGCTGGACACGAGATCGGCGAGTGACTTCCGCTCCACCGCCGCCACCGTCCGATTCCCCACGGCCACGCCATAATCGCCGCACGGCAGCGCCCTCGACACGGTGCGGGCCTGCTGATTCGCAAACCGGTAGGCGTAACGTTCCCGGGTATCGACCACGATCTCGAGCTCGGTGATACCAGCGGCCCGGGCGGAGGGGGTGGAGACGTTGGGCCGGGCCTGGCGACGATTCCGGGCGGTCTGCCAGAACACCACCTGTCGGCCCCGGGCGGTGGTGAACACCAGCTGCGACCGGTTCTCCCGGCCCCGGGCCAGCACCAGATCAATGGCGCCACCGCGTCGCACGCAAGACCGCAACGGCACCTGCTCCACCACCTCGGGCTCCGCCGGCCAATCCTCCAGCGGTACCGGATGGCAGTACAGGGCGTTGGTGCGCGGCCACGTTCCCGAGGTGCGAAAGACCAATCCCCCCGACAGCGGCAGTCGCATCAGGTAGCGCAGCCGGGAATCGGGGTCCGGGTTGAGCGCGATCAAGAGTTCTTCAGCCATGGGCACGATCCCGCCCCGACCGTAGCCGGCCTAACAACCAACCTGGCGGACCGACGGCTTCATACCCCGCTGCAGCGACCCCTTCGCCCAAGGCGGTGTCCGGGGTCTCTTGCGGCTGGGTCAGAAGGCGACGTTGGAGCGGTTGGCGGGGTCGGTGGTGTACTTGTCGAAGAAGTTGGTGGCGTTCTTGGCCAGGTAGAACGGGGGGCCACCCACGCTCCACTCCGGCCGGCCCTTGGGGTCCTTGGTTTCTTTGGCCATGGCGTGACCGACCACCCCGAGCTGACCGAACAGCACGTCGATGGGCATGCCCTCATACACCGCCCAGGTGTGGCTGCCGAAGAAGATGCCCCCGTCCCCCTGGATGTTGCTGGTCTTGGACTTGTCGGAGTGGATCAGCGTGGCGCCCGGAACGTAGATGTTGTCATCGGCCCCGGTGGATTCGGACTTCACGTCGAGCCCGTAGGCCTTGGCCGCCTGACGGAACTGGAACACGAGGGTGGCGCAATCGCCCTCGGTGACCCACGGTGAGTTCTTGGTGGCGCCGGTGTAGTTGAAGTCACTGCGGGCGAAGAAATTTGCCAACAGTTGCGTCAACAGCACCATCGGTTCCATCGCCGGTTCGATCCCGGTGCGGAGATGGGCCGGCACCTTTTCAACCAGGGACGGGTCGGCCACCCCGGGGACCCGGGAGATCACCGCATCGGCCCGGGCCAACGCCAGCCGCGATGACGACGCCGCCGCCAAACGCCCCAGGCCGGGACCGGCATCCACGGCTGCGCCCCCAAACACGCCGAGGGCGCCCGTTGCCACCTCGGTGTCGGGTGTCCGTACCGGCGCTGCTTGCATGGCGCGGCGGCGGTCCTCGGCCTCCGGTGCCGACGTCCTCCCGGGGCGACCGACGGCGGGCACCTGACGGGTGGCGCGGAGACGGCTCATGGTGGGTAATCGACACGAACGGCGACCCACTGAACCGGCGTGGCCCAGGATCAGCGCGTTCGGTACCCGCAGGGTCAGTGGCAAGACGAGACGGTGCAGGTCAAGCCGTTGGGGTTGACGCTGGCATCGGCGAGCGCGTACCCAACGCGCTGATCTGCGTGGCGCAACAGGCTGGAGGCCACCCGCCAACGCCACCGCCCCCGGTCCGACGCCGGGGATCGACCCGGCTTCAGGCGTTGGCGGTCCCACCCGGTGAACCGCCGGCCACCTCGTAGTGCCACAACTCCGAAGACGTGCTGATGGGCCCGCCGTGGGCGGCAGGGGCGCTGGCCCCCTCGTGACCATGGGCGAAGGAACGGGACGAGGTCCACGCCACGAAGGACTCCTCATCCCGCCAGCGGGTGACCACCAGCCAGGTGTGCCGATCGTCGGTGGGGCGCAGCAACTCGAAGCCCTCGAAGCCGTCCTGGCCGTCCACGGCCCCGGCGCGGGCCGCGAAACGCTTGGCCAGCTCATCACCGGAGTCGGCGGGCACGGTGATGGCGTTGATCTTGATGACCGTCATGGCCCCATCTTGGCCCTGGCGCCACCCCAACCCGTAACGCCCGCCGGGTCAGGCGAAGTCGTAGGCCTCCAGCTTCGGGCGGCGGGTGTCGGTCCAGAACTGCAACACGGTCTTGGGGGCGATGGTGGTAACCCGATCGCGGCCGCCCCGATACCAGTTGTCCACCGACTCGATGCTCTGCACGAAGCTGGGCAGCTCGGCGCAGATCTCCTCGGTGTAGGCCCGTAGTGCCTCCGGTTTGATGGTCATGGTGCGCTTGCCGCTGTCGAACGTGGCCCGCAGGCACTCCATGATGTAGCGCACATGGCATTCGGCGAACAGCACCCCGCTGCCGGCGTGGCCCAGCACCCCGTTCGGTCCGGGGGTCACGAACAGGTTGGGGCAGTCCGCCACCGAGATGCCGAGATAGGCCTCGGGGTTGTCCTCCAGGCGCTGGGTGACGTCCACCCCGCCCACCCCGGTGACCTGCATGGGCCACAGCACGGTGTCCGCCTTGAAGCCGGTGGCCAACGCCAACACGTCAAGTTGGTCGTGTCCCGCCGCAGTGGTGATCCCATCTGGAGTTATCTCTTTGATGGGAGCGGTCTCCAGGCGCACGTTGTCTCGTTTGAGCGCCTGGAACCAACCGTTATCCACCAACAGACGCTTGGCGTAGGGCGGGAAGTTGGGCATGACCTTGTCCGCCAGGTCCGGCCGATCCTCCACTTGGGAAAGGATGTACTCGGTGAGCACGGCCCGTAGTTTGTCGTTGGCCTCGCTGATGGAACGGCCGTCCTCGCTGTGCCAACTGGGGTCGATCTTCACCGCGTCGGTGACACCATCACCGAACTTCCAGCCCTCACTGAAACGGTTCCATTCCCGATAGGTGGGGATGGCCTCGAACATGCGGCGTTCGATGCCCTCCAGGGCTTTGCCGTACTTGGGATGGCTCATCATCCAATGGCCGGTGCGCTGGTACACCACCACCTCCCCGGCGATGGGGGCGATGGAGGGCAGGATCTGGTTGGCGCTGGCCCCGGTGCCGATGAGGCCCACCCGCTTGCCGGTGAGGTCCACGCTCTTATCCCAGGCGGTGGAATGCATGGCCGGCCCGGCGAAGCTTTCCAAACCGGGAATCTGCGGGTATTTCGCCACCCGCAGGATGCCCAGCGCGGCGATGACCGCGTCGGCCCACATAGTGGAGCTTTCCCCGCCTGCGCTGCGCAGCTCGACATGCCATTGGGTCCGCTCACCGTCCCAGCGCATGGCGGCCACCTCGGTGCTGCAGCGCATACGGTCCCCGATGTTGGCCTGCTCAGCGGTGCGCTTGACGTACTTGAGCAATTCCGGCTGGCGACTGAAGTGTTCCGGCCAACCCGGATCCTGATCGAACGTGTAGGAATACAGCAGGCTGGGGGTGTCCACCCGGCAACCGGGGTACTGGTTCACCCACCACGTCCCACCGGGCTCGGGGTTCTTGTCCACAATGGTGTAGCTATGCAGACCCAGCTCATCGAGGGTGCGAGCCGCCAGCACCCCCGTCACCCCGGCGCCGATGATCAGCACGTGATAACCGTCGGGGGCGTGGAGGGGCTGCAGCGGGGTGACGGGGCCGATGCCGGTCTGCTCACGCACGTAATCGCGGTAGGTGGCGGGCACTTCGGCCCCCACCGCCAGGTTCATGGCGGCTTGGAGCACCTCGTCCGTGGGTGGTTCGGGGGTCCTCTCACCGTTGAGGTACGGCGGGAGCACCTCGGTGGCCTTGGCCTCGATGTGGGCCCGGTCCCGCAGGTCGGGCACGGCGTTGGGGTCACCGGCGAGGTGGGTGACCACCGCCGCCAGGGTTCGCCGATCGGCGTGGGCCAGGATGTCTGCCAGGTCTGCTACAGCCATGGCCTGACCGTAGCCGACCCATACGGCGCCCACGCGGCGTCAGACCAGGCGAACGTGGGCGGGTCCAGTGGGCCGGTGCGGAACGGCCACGGTGCAGCACTCAGACGGTGCCGAGGCCGCGATCATGGCAACCGGGCGGCGACCTCCTGGGCGATGAAGCGGGCCCGGTCCCCGCTGAGCAGGCCGTTTGCTCCATCGTGGGCACCGTCGATGGGCACCACCTCGAAATTGTGGATCAGCATGCGCCACGGATCGGTGGTCCGCCAGGGATGGGTGCGATTGGCGGCGAAGAACACCACCCGACCGAGGTAGGGCCGGGGCCGGTAGCGCTCCACGATCTCGTCCACCTTGATGGTGAGCCACGTGTTGCGGTCCACGGCATCGAGCGCTGCACCCCGCTGCTGGGCCCGGCGGCCCTTGTGGCGCACCAGCCGCAACCGCAGCCGCACCGTGATGGTATGGCTGACCTTGCGGGCGAGACCGAGGAGGTCCCGCTGGCGAATCAGCTCTACGTACGCCCGGCCTCGACCGCTGCGTTGCAGGCCCGGCACCAGCGTATCGATCATGGCTACCAGGTCCACATCCTCACCCTGCGCCCGCAACCGCTGCGCCATCTCAAGCGCGATCACGCCCCCGAACGACCAGCCGAGGAAGCGATAGGGACCGCAGGGCTGCACCGCCCGCAGCTGAGGCAGATAGGTGTCGCACAGCGATTCGACGCTGGTGGGGAGATCCTCGTCGCGCACGAATCCCGGGAGCTCGAAGCCCATCACCGGCAACGTCGGGTCCAACGCCTGTACCAACGAATCGAACACGATGAGGTTGCCACCACCGGGGGGCATGACCAGCAGCGGCGGCCGCTCGCCGGCGGAGCGCAACGGCACCACATGGGAGCGGCGGGTTGCCACCGTGGGTGTGCGCTCCGGCGATGCGGTCTCCATCAGGGACTGCAATCGTCGCGGGGTGCGACCAAGCACCAACGCCGAGATCGGCACCCGCCGGCCCAGGCGCTGCTCGAGCTTGGCCGCCACCTCCACCGCCAGCAGCGAATCGCCCCCGGCTTCGAAAAAGTCACTGTCGACATCCAGGTTCGGCTGCCCCAGGACCGCTCGCCACACGTCGAGGATGGGCGCCTCCAGGTCAGCGGCCCCACCATCGTGATTCTGCGGCGCGGCGCCGGCAACATGCTGCGTACCAGTCAGTGTGGTGGCGGCGCGCAGGGGCGGCGGTAGCGCCTTGCGGTCGATCTTGCCGTGCTCGGTGCGGGCCAGCCCCGGAACCACCGTGATCACGGAAGGCACCACCGCAGCCGGCAAGCGTCGGCGCATCGCTGCCCGCAACCTGTCGGGATCCAGGCCCTCGCCTTCCACGTAGGCCACCAGGACCTCACGCCCGGCGGCCTGGGTGGCCAACTCCTCCGCCAGAGCCCGGCCCGGGTCTGAAGAGTCCGCGGCGCGCCGCAACATCGCCGAGGCCACCTCGCCCGGCAACGCCGACAGTGCGTTGAGCACATCACCGTCGATCTGCCGTTCCATCCGCACCAGCGCAGCCCGTCCGCCCACGTCCATGAGCACCGCTTCGATCTCCTCGGGTTCGAACCGGGCGCCGCCCACGTTCAGCTGGTGATCGATGCGGCCGAGGAACAACAGCGTGCCGTCCTGGGCCCGGCGGACCAGATCACCGCTGCGGTAGAACCGGCCGGCGGGGTCATCAACGAAGACCCGGGTGGTTTCCTCGGGGCGATCCAGATAGCCCGCAGCCAGACCTGGCCCGCCGATGGCCAACTCACCGGCGGCGCCAACGGGCCGGGGCCGCATCCAACGGTCCGCCACCCGGGCCCTGGCGCCGGGAATGACCGTACCGATCGGTACGGGGTCGGTGCCGGGGAGGCAGCGTTGCACGGTGGCCCATACCGTGGCCTCCGTCGGGCCGTACTCGTTCCACAATGTTGCTGCGGGCACCACGTGATGGTGTTGGGCCACCAACGACGCCGGGCATGGCTCGCCGGCCACGATGGCGCAACGCAGTGACGCCAGCCCGGTGGCGGCGCGACCCAGCAACGCCCGGTACAACGTTGGCACCATCAACAGGTGCGTCACCTGCTGTCGCTGCGCCAGGGCAACCAGGGCGTCAACATCGTGCGCCTCGGCCTCGGTGGGCAACACCACCTCGCCCCCGGTGGCCAGAGTCCAAAACAGCCCGGCCACGGAGCTGTCGAACCCGAAGCTGGATACCAACAGGTATCGGCCCACCGGCTCCCCGTAATGCTGCAGGCGGGCCTGGGTGCTGGCTGCCAACTGACGCTGTCCGATGGGCACACCGCGCGGTATGCCGGTGGACCCGGAGGTGAAGATCACGTAGGCCGGGTCCGCCAACGTGGCCACGGGATCGGGCCGGGAGGGCTGCTCGCGGCACAGTTCCTCCACGGTCACCAAGCCGGAGCCATCGAGAACCCGACCGCGGCCGGCACCCGCCGGGTTACCGTCACCGTTGCTCGAAGCGGCCCGGCCCCCGCCGGCCACAATGGTGAGGGTGGGCCGGGCCGCCTCCAGGATCAGCTGGGCTCGAGACGGCGGGTAGTCCGGATCGATGGGGACGTAGGCCGCCCCGATCCATTGCACCGCCAGGACCGCCGCCACCAGATCGGTGGATCGCCCCAGTTGCACTCCCACCCGATCCCCGGCCCGAACCCCCCGGGCCGCCAGCCCCGCGGCCAGCACGGCCACCCGGGCCGCCAACTCCCCGTAGTTCAACTGATCATCGCCGCAGCGCACCGCCGACGCTGCCGGAGTGGACCGGCACTGCCCGGCGATGAGTTCGGGAAGGGGCCGCAGCGGCGTGATCAGCGCCGGGCCGACCAGATCGGGCTGCGCCGGTGCGGCCCGGATGGGGGTGGAGGGATGGCGTAGCGCCCACGTCGCCAGGGTCTGGTACTCCGCCATCAGGTGTTCCACGTCGGCGGCGGCGAGGCGCGACCCGTCCCATTCCACTGCGATCTCGTAGTGCTGGTCCCGCCGGCGCACAAACAACGTCAGCTCAGTGACGGCGTGTTCGTTGTGGACCAAGGCCGAGCTGACGTCGCTGCCGTCCAGGCTGAGGCGCGGCGGTTCATCAAGAACGAACATGATCCGGCCGGGGTGGGTGTCTCCGGCCCCGGCGCGGCGCAACGCCGAGGCGATCTCGGCGTAGGGCACGTGACGGCGGGCCAGGGCGGCGGCCAGGGTGGTGTCGGTCCGTCGAATCAGTTCGCTGATCCCGACGTCGGGATCAACGGCCAGGCGCAACGGCAGCAGGTTCAGGAAGTACCCCACGGCATGTTCCACGGCGGGGTGGTCCCGCACCGACGCGGTCAATCCCACCACCACGTGGTCGGTGTCGGTGTAGCGCTGCAGGAGCGCCGCGAAAAGGCCCAGGAAGAACGGGACCGGTCGCAGGCCGAGCTCGGTCAGCGCCGCTGGCGTAACGGTCAGGGGGGCGCTGCGGTACCCGTCGGGCTGTGCCGTCAACGGCGCGGCCAAGGCCAGTTCAGGTGCCGCGGCGTCCCCGCCGAGATGTTCCAACCAGAACGCGGTGTCGGCCTCGGTGCGCCGAGCCGCCTGCCACAGCGCATGGTCGCTGTAGGAAACCGCTGGCCTGCTCAGTGTCTCGCCCCGGTAGGCGCCGTCGATATCCCGCCACAGCTGGGACCATGACGCCGCGTCGCAGGAGATGTGGTGTGCTGCCAACACCAACTCCACCGGCCCGGTGCCGCGCCCGTCGCTCGGGTCACCGGCGGGGGGCGCGTTGATCAGCGTGGCCCGCAGCAGCGGCCCGTGAACCACATCGAAGCGTTGAGTGGCTTGGCGCTGGGCCAGGATCGCAACGCCGGCATCGTCCGCGGTGACCTCAACCACCTCAATGGCTTCCGTGTCCGTGAGCCGGCGCCGATCGGGCCCGAAGCCATGCCGGAATGGTTCGTGAAGGGCCGCCGCGCTGCGGATGGCCCGCGCGAGGCGAGCCCCATCGTGGGAGCCGGAAAGGCGGTAGCGGTGAACCACGTTGTAGCGTGCGCCGCCAGGGTGCAGTTGGTGTTCGTACAGCAGCGCCGCCTGTCCCGCTGACAGCGGCACCGGCCCCGGCGGACGGGTCGGTATGGTCGACGGCGTGGCCCTGGCAACCACCCGGGTGGCCATTCTTGCTTCGAGCAACTGCCGTTTGGCGTCGGTGAGCTCGGCCACCGCTCAGCTCTCCAGCGCCCGAAGGACGTCGTCGTGCT
The DNA here is from genome assembly GCA_046155365.1 of Acidimicrobiales bacterium. Taxonomy (GTDB): domain Bacteria; phylum Actinomycetota; class Acidimicrobiia; order Acidimicrobiales; family CAIXPF01; genus CAIXPF01. The sequence continues at coordinate 19,772 of JBJXFH010000007.1, forward strand.
CCATGGCGTCTATGGCCTCCACCAGCAGCGCTTCGATCTCCCGAGCCAGCTCCCGGGGCGTTCGCCGGGTGAAGGCCCGTTCCTCGGGGATGGTGAGCTGATAGGTGTCGCTGAGCGTCACCACCATCTCCAGGGCATCGAGTGACGTGCCACCCAGCTCGAAGAAATCGTCAAGGGCGCCGACGCGGTTCAAGCCCAAAGTGGTGGCCCACAGTTCGCACACCGTTGCTTCCAGCGCGCCGACCGGGGGCAGGTACCCGGTGCCGGCTTCGCGGTGACGGCGGGCGGGGGCCGGTAGCGCGGCCACGTCGAGTTTCCCGTTCGGTGACAACGGCAACTCCGCTACCCGTACAAACGCCGCCGGTACCGCATGGGCCGGGACCCGAGCCGCGACGTGGTCCCGAAGCTCGTCGGGGTCGATATCCACTGACGGCACCTCGTTGGTGCGATACCAGGCGGTCAAGATCTGCCGCGCCCGAGGAACATACCCCACGGTCTCCAGGAGCTGGTTGACCTCGAGCTCGTTCACCGGGTCGTTGAGCTCGTGCAACGCCTCGTCTCGGCGCTTGTGTCCCACTCGCACGTCCCAGCTGTAGGGCACCGCATAGTTGTGGAAGCCCCGCTCGAGCTGGTGCACCCGGATCCCGGCGGCGTTGATGAGACAGTTGGTGGATCGGCCAGTGTCGGTGGGTCGGATCCACGGCGCCCGGGCGTCGAGGAAGGCCAGCACCTCGCTCAACTCCACGTCCACATAGCGGTAAAAATCAACGAACTCGATCTCCTCGAAGATGTCCTCGGTGTCGAACAACGAGGTGTCGAGCAAACGGGACACGGCGTCGGTGGTGCGGTGATACACCTTGCGGGCCGCCAACACCGCGGCGTCAATGGCGGCGGCCTCGAAGCGACCGAGGGCGAACTGGCCCGGGGTCAGCCGGGTCTCAAAGAACTGACCCCGGGAGAGTCCCGTCACGATCACCGGGATACCCATGCGATGGGCCTCGTTCACCGCCAAGGTGTAGATGGTCTTGTAGCAGCCGTTGCACACGTTGGAGTACCGCTCCAGGCTGTCCCGGAAGATCTCGTTCATGGCGTCGGTGGTGGCGAAGTGGTGGGTCACGCCGAGGTCGGTCACCACTCGACGGATGTTCTCCTTGGCCTGTTCGGAGATGAACCCGTTGTCCAACGTGAAGGCGTACACCTCGAAGCCCAACTCGACCAGGCGATACAGGGCGTAGGTGGAATCCTTGCCCCCGGAGAGGAGGTGCAGCACGTCATGGCCGCCCCGCCTACGAGCCCGGGCCCGGGCGCCGATGGCCAAAAGTTGTTCCACCGTGCCGAAGTACTGCTGCGCCTGCTCCCGCACCGCGTCGTAGTCCCGGCAGGCCGAACACCACCCGTCAGCGCCGAAACTGATGCCGGGCACGTCCGCACCGATGCCGCAACGATCACAACGCTGACGTACCGTACCGTCTGGTTTGGCAGGGCTCCACAGCCGGACCGCAACGTGGGCCACCCGGGGATGGGATCGCACCGCCTCCTCCACCTCTGCTGGCTCCAGCCGTATCCCGTTCACCTTCAACTGCTCGTCGACACGGCCCAGGAACTCCATGGTGTCAGCGTCGGCGAAGCGCACCAGATCACCGCTGCGATAAAGCGTTTCAGGGCCCAGGTGATCGATCACAGTGAAGCGTTCCGCGGTGAGATCGGGCCGGTTGCGGTAGTGCCGGGCCATTCCGGGCCGGGTGATGTACAGCTCCCCGGCCACGCCCACCGGCGCCAGGTGCTGGTAACGATCCAACACATACAACCGGGTTGCCGGAGCCGGCCTACCGATCGGTACGTCCGCCGCGGTATCCCGTTGGGCGTCAAACCGGTGGACCATGCAGCCAACCACGGCCTCGGTGGGTCCGTATTCGTTATAGACCGCAGCATTGGGCCAGATGCTGCTGAGGCGACGGGCCAACTCGGTGGAGAACGCCTCGCCGCCCACCACCACGGTTTGCACGGGCAGGGCAGCTGAGCCCGGCAGCCGAACGAGCAGCTCGACGTGGCTGGGGGTGGCCTTGAGAAACGTGGCCCGCCCATCTTGCACCAACGCCGGCAGCGCCGCCGGCCCGTCCTGGCGGTGCACGATCATGGTGCCGCCGTGCAGCAACGGCAAGAACAGGCTGGTGATGGTCAGATCGAACGACAACGAGGAGAACAACGGCACCACCAGCGGTCCGGGGGCGTTGAGGTATTCCCCGGCAGCGAAGCTCAGATACTCCGCCAGGCCACGCTGGGTGATCTCCACCCCCTTGGGCGCGCCGGTGGAGCCCGAGGTGTACAACACGTAGGCAATGTGCTCCGCCGCAACGTCAACCGGAAGCGGCGTGGCCGGCGGGCAGTGCGGCAGCGTATCCAGCACCAGGGTGAGCGCCGCATCCTGCACGATGTGCGCCAGGCGCGCTTCGGGGTAGGCCGGATCGAGGGGAACGAAGGCCCCACCGGCCACCCCCACCGCATGCAGGGCAATGACAGCGTCCGCGCTGCGAGTCAACCGCACACCGACGCGGGTCCCGGGGCCAACGCCGCGTGCTTGCAGCCACGCCGCCAACGATCCAATGCGCTCAGCCAGCGCCAACCCGCTCAGCTCGAGCTCGCCGTCGATCAGCGCCACCTGCTCGCCCGCGGCCCGCAACGCCATCAGCAACTGCTCGCTGACACCGATCACGGGCGCCGCCACCGGCTCGGTGTCGTGGTAACGATCCACCAGCTGGTGACGTTCGTCCGCTCCGATGAGGCTGAACCCGCCAATGGGGGTATCGGCATCGTGCAGCAGTGTGTCGAGCACGGCGGCCAGGTGATCGGGTGCCCGGCGGCGCTGGTCGGGGTCGGCCAGGGCGTCGTTCAGGTCCAGCGCCAGCTCGGCGCCGCCGCCACCGGTGAAATCGGAGTATTGGACCCGTAACCGGTGAGTGGGGTCCACGTGTCCACTGTGGATCCAACGGGCGGTGCACGGCCATGAACCGAACGGGCCGCTGGAGGCCGTGATCACGTTGAGCACCACATCCACGTCACTGCGGGGGCTGGTGCCGGGATGGGCCCATTTCAACATGGTGAACAGTGCCGCGGTGGCCTTGGCGTGAACCTGCCGCAGCGTGTCACCGGGATCGATGTCGATGGTCATGGGGAACAGCTCCATCAGCAGGCCGATGGTGGCCCGCTCGGCGGGGCTGCGCCGGTGGTGGATCGGCACCGCCAGGCGCACCCGTGGCTGGCCCGACAAACGATGCAGGTACACCGAGGTGACCGTGGCCAGCACCGCCAGCACGCCCAGATCACGGGAGAAGGTGCCCAGCGGCCCCGTCAATGCGCGCTCCAGATGCTCCCGACGTGCGTCGTGCATCGGTACGAACAGGCGGTGGTTGGCCGTGGTTTCGGGCCCGCTGCGATACAACGTGCTGCGATCGGAGGGCGCCAACTCCTGAGCCCAATGTGCCGCCGCGGCGTTGGCTGCGGTGGTGCCGAGCCCGGCGGCGGTGTCGGCAAGGTACTCGTTGAAACTCGCCAGGTGCAGCGGCTCACCGAAGTAGGCGGCGGCGGTGGCCCGGAACGCCACCGTGGCTCCCCAGGCGTCGGCGATGACATGGTGCAGATTGAGCCACCATGACCAGTCGGTCTCGCCGTGGCGAAGGAGCACCGAGTCATAGCCATAGCGGTCTATCGGCAGCGGTGTGGCAATGCGGTTGGCGCCCCAGCCGTCAACCGCGTTCGCCGCCAGTGCAATGACCTCCGTGGGCCGTGGCGGCTCGGCCAACACCGCTGGTTTCGGGGCCCCGCCGACGGTGGCGATGACCGTTCGCAAGGCGTCCGACGCCCGCACGACGGCATCGAACGCCGCCACGAAACGAGCTGGATCAAGCGGACCTACCAGACGGTACAGTATGGCGTTGTTGGCCACCGGGGCCTGCGGCCAGAGCCGTTGTGCGGCCCAGATCAGCTCCCCGGACCGGCCGAGCTGGGCCCTCATCGACGGTGCGCTCATGCCGCGTCACCCTGCCGCTGCACCACGTAGGCCACGATGGCGTTCACCGTCTGAAAGTGTTCCAGCGTGACGTCGGCGGGATCGACGCTGAACTGGAAGCGCTCCTCCAACCAGTGAACGATGCGGACCACCCCGAGGGAATCCACCCGGCCGCTGAGCAGCAGATCGGTGGCCGCCGCCACCGGCTCGTCGCCGTGACCTACGTCTTGGGCGATCAGGGTCAACAGGTCCTCCGCCAGGTTCGTCACGTGTTCTTCCCTTCGGTTACATGCCCCTCGGCGAGTTGCTGTCGGATGGCGCGTCGGTCAATCTTGCCGCTGGGGGTGAGCGGGAGGTGCTCCAGCCATACCAAACGGTAGGGCACGGCGTAGGGCGGCAGCTGTTCGGCCACCTGCCCCAACAGCTCCTCGAGAACCACCGCCCCGGGCCTCTCAGCGGCCACCCCCGCCACCAGCGCCGTGGTGCCTTCCACCGCCACCACCGCTGCCACGGCGTGGGCTACTCCCGGCAGTGATGCCAGCACCGACTCCACCGACTCCAGCTCCACCCGGTTGCCGCGCACCTTGACCTGGTGATCCCGCCGGCCGATGAACTCGTACACGCCGCCCGGGCCGCACCGAACCAGATCCCCCGTTGCATACCACCTGGCATGTCGGCCTCCGGGCAGCGGCGTGTGCACGAAGGCCCTTTCGTCCAGTTCGGGACGACCCCAGTATCCAGCCATCATGGTGGAGCTCCGCACCAGCAGCTCACCGACGACCCCCTCCGGCACCGGCTGTCGGTCCTCGTCAACCACGACCACCTCCGCGTCATCCCAGGGCATACCGATGGGGATGGCATGTCCGGGAGGAGGTGGTCCCGGTAGGTGATGAAACAGGCATTGGTTGACCTCGGCCGGCCCGTAGGAGTTCGAGAACCGGGCGTTGGGCCAATACCGGCCGAGCCCGGCGATCACCTCGGGGTCCGCCACCTCGCCGCCGAAGAGCACCCAACGCAGCGAGCTGAGATCTCGTTGGCTCAGGGCGCCTCGGTGGAACAACTCCCCCAGCAAGAACGGCACCGAGTACCAGAACGTGCAGCGTTGGTCGGCCACCAACTGCGACAGGCTGGCCGGCAGCTTGAGGTACGGCTCGGGGATGACCAGCGTCATGGCCCCCACCAACGGACCGGCGAAAAGCTCGAATGTCGAGATGTCGAAGTGGAACGGCGCCGAGTTGGCCAGCCGGTCATCGGGTCCGATCCCGTAGGTGTGCGCCGCCAGCTGGGCGTAGGCCAAGCCGGAGTGATGGGTGTGCATCAGGCCTTTCGGCGTTCCCGTCGAGCCCGAGGTGTACATCACGTAGGCCAGATCATCGGACAGGACCTTGGGCGCCACGAACCCGTCGCCATCAGCGAACCGGCCGGGCGGCACCAACTCCACCTGGCCCGCACCGCCCTCCACGCCGCCCACCCCGTCCGGCCCCTCATCCACTCCCACGAGGCATCGCAGGCCGGACGCCAGCGGTACCAACTCCGAGAGGGAGCGCCGCTGGCGGTTCTCCGACACCAGGACCGCTATGCCGCAGTCCGCCACCATCGCCGCCACGGCGCGCGGCGGGGCCCACGGGTCGATCGGCACGTAGGCGGCACCGGCGCGCAGGACCGCGTGAACCGCCACGAACGACGCAACCGATTTGTGCAGATACAGCCCCACCCGGTCCCCGGGCCGGACCCCTGCGGCTTGCAACGTGGCCGCCAGCCGCGCGGTGGCAGCGGCGGCTTGGCCATAGGACAGCTCACCATCGTCGGAGCGCACCGCCGGCGCCTGCGGGTTGCGCTCCGCGGCCTGCACAATGAGCTGCGACAGCAGAAACGGGCGGCTCATCGGGCCAGGAGCGCGTAGGGGTCGAAGGGGTCACCGACGCCTGGTTGCAGCGTGATGGTGGTACCGACGCGCAGCCGTGCGGCCAAATCGAGGAACAGCTCGGCCACCACCAGGTCCTCCAGAGCCCAGCCGGTGGAATCGAACACCGTCAGTACTGATCGGTATGGTTCGAAGCTGGAGCGGTGTTGCACCAAGGTTGCCAGATCCGGTCCCAGCTGCTCGGGTGCCACCCATTGGGACTCGCCCTCCAGCCGGCATTGTTCAACCAGGTCCGGGCACAACAGCGCCCGCTCCAACAGGGACTGGGGCAACTCCTGCTTGCCGGGGAAGTCCGCACCGATGGCGTTGATATGCAGCCCCGGCCGATGCGACCCGTCACGCAGCACCGGGCCCTTACCAATGTCCACCGAGGTGCAGGTGCACAGCACGTCCACGGCGGCCAGCAGTTCGGTGTCAGCCCCCGGGGCCACCAGTGTGGGCGGCCGATCCAGAAACGACACCCGCCGGCTGAAGCTGGCGGCTACCGCCGGATCGGTATCGAGGGCGATGATGTGCTGCACGTCGCGGACCCGGCTCAGGGCGTGGAGCTGGGTGACCGCCTGGGCACCGCAACCGATAACCCCGACCGACAACGGACCCTCGGCGGCAAGAATGTCGGTGGCCACCGCCGATGCGGCTCCGGTGCGCAAGGCGGTGAGCAACGTGGCGTCGAGCAAGGCCACCAGCTGCCCGCTCGACACGTCATAGACGCTGGTGGTGGCCATCACGCTGGGAAGGCCACGGCGGGCTGGGTTGCGGGGGTGGTAGCCGACGGTCTTGATCGCCGCCACTCGGCCCACCTCCATGGCCGGCATCCATTCGAGAAGCCCGATCTCCGGCTCCTCGTAGTGGAAGCCGGCCCGCATCGGTGAACGCACCCGCTCGGGGTCGAAGGTGAGCAACGCGTCGCGCAAACGCTCAATGAGCTCGTCGAGGATGCGCTCCACGCCTCTTCGGTTCACAATGACGCCTACGTCGGCCGCCGTCAGAACCCTCGTATCCTGAGCCACTTGTCCGTTCACCGCCGCCTTGTCACCAACGTCTCTTGAACTGTACCCATATCTTCTCGGTTCAGCAGCAAGAGTGATTACCATCTGCGTTCTTCAGTCCTCGAAGATTCGAAAGGCGGAACATGAGCGTGGGGAATGTCGAGCTGGCTGTCGAGGCGTTGCTCGATGCCGATCATCCCATCAAACGGGCCGCGGCCGCGTGGGCGTCGGAGCATTTGACCGATCCCACGTTGGCCGATCGTGACCGAAACAGTGTCTTCTGGTCGGAAGGCTTAAGCCGGATAGCCCAGTACGGTGTGTTCAGCCTGATGGCGCCCACTGAACTGGGTGGACAGGCCCGCAGCCTCAGCGAGTGGCTGCTCACCCTGGAGGGTTTGGGGCTGGGCTGCGAGGATCACGGCTTGGTCTTCGCTGCTGGGGCGCAGGTCCTTTCCACGCAAAACGTTTTGCAGCGGTTCGGCACCGCCGACCAAAAGCAGCGTTACCTGATTCCCCTGCTGCACGGTGAGCGACGGGCCGGGTTCTGCATGAGCGAACCGCATGCCGGATCTGACGCTTTCTCACTGACCACGACCGCGGCACGCTGCGCCGATGGCTATCTGCTCAACGGTCATAAGAGTTGGATAACGTTTGCGCCGGTGGCGGACTTCTTTGTGGTCTTTGCTTCAACCAACCCTGCTGCGGGGCAATGGGGGATCAGTGCCTTCCTGGTAGACGCGTCCACGCCCGGGGTGTGCGCCGGCGAGAATCGGGAGAAAATGGGGCTACGTACCACTCCTTTCGCTGACGTGGTGCTCGACGGATGCACCGTGCCCGAGGAAAATCTCCTGGGTCCTCTCGGTGCCGGGGCCTCCATGTTCTCCGCGGTATTGGAGGACGAGCGGGCATTCCTGTTCGCCGGCGAACTCGGGGGCCTCGAGCGGCTGCTGCAGCAGTGCGTGGCCCACGCCCGCAGCCGAGCGCAGTTCGGCCAACCGATCGGCAACTTCCAAGCGGTGGCCCATCGGCTGGCCGACATGAAGCTGCGCCACGAGACGGCCCGCACACTCATGTACAAGACCGCCCTGTTGGCCCAGTCCGGGCAGTCCATCACGCTGGCCTCAGCGTTGACCAAGCTGCACACCACCGAGAGCGCCTTGACCAGCGCCTTGGACGCAGTACGCATCCACGGGGCGCGGGGCTACGTCAGCGAGTACGGGCTGGAGCGCATGACGCGAGACGCGGTGGGTGGCCTGTTCACGTCCGGCACCTCAGAGGTCCAGCGGAACATCATCGCCCGGCTGCTCGGACTCTGATGGCGCCCCCGCAACGCCGACCCGACCGCGACCCCGACCCCGACCCCGACCCGACAGCGTCCCAACAACGTCCCGACAGATCGAACAACGAGGAACCGAGGCGACACGTGAAGCTGACGAGGATCGGGTGTCCCGTCACCGTGGCGGTGTTCATGGCGGCCGCCCTGCTGATGGTGGGGAGCAGCCGAGCCCACGCCCACACCGGCAACCAGAGCTACGTGTACGTCGACCTGCTGTCCGACCGCCTCGAGGGCCGGGTGGAGTACCTCGTCAAGGACCTGAACGAGGCGCTGGAACTGGACCTGGTGGACGACGAGACCACGGCCCTGACCCAACTCGAGCGCCAACGACCAGCTATCGAGACGTACACCCGGGACCATCTGGCACTGACATTCGATGACCGGCAGGTACCGCTGCAGTTCGAGGAGTTCGAGTACCTGGAGCTGTCACAAGGCAGCTACGTGGTGTACCACTTCACCACCGGCGAGTTGCCCGGTGGTCCGCCCCGGGTGTTCACGGTGGACTACTCCGCCTTCTTCGAACTGCCGGAGGAGCGCACAGCCCTGCTGCTCATCGGGCGGGACTGGAAGAACGGGGTGCTGGCCAACGAGGCCAACCATCTGAGCGTGTTCGATGAGGACCGCACCCGGGCGCAGGTG
>JBJXFH010000010.1:0-3056 GCA_046155365.1 Acidimicrobiales bacterium
ACGATTCCCAGGGCTTCTGGCTCTGCCAAAAACGCCTTTCGCAAGGGCGCTTCGCCAGCTGGCCCAACACCGGCTCCGGACCCCAGCAACGCCTCACCGCCCAGCAACTCCACGCGCTTTTGTGGAACGGCGATCCCACCCCCGCCGCCCCGGTCTGGCGACCCCTGCCGGGGGTGTGGCCCGGGGCGCCCGTCAGTCCCGCCAAAAATTGAGCGAAAAAGCTAGCGTTCGAAAGGCGCCTCCCTAAACTGCGGGGCGTGTCGGACGTGTTATTAAGTTTTCGCGGCCGGGAGATCCGGGCGGCGGACGTGGCGTTCCTGCGCGAGTTGATCGCCACCCACCCCACCCTCAGCCGCTGTGCGCTCTCGGTCCGGGTCTGCCAGGCCTGGAACTGGGTCCAGCCCAACGGCCAGTGGCGCGACCAGCTCTGTCGCAGCCTGATGCTGCGGTTGCACCGGGCCGGGCTCATCACCCTGCCGGCGCCCCGGCTGACGGCGGTGAACAACGCCATCCGGCATCGGCGGGTCCGGGCGGTGGCCCCGGTGGACGCCACGCCGGTGACCGGGTCCCTGGCCGACCTGGAACCGCTGGTGATCCGACAGGTGCGGCGCGCCCCCGGGGAGGATCTCTTCGCCCACCTTGTCCAGGCCCATCATTATCTGGGCTATAGCCGGCCGGTGGGGGAACACTTGAAGTATGTGGTCTTCACCGGCGAGCGGCCGCTGGCCTGCCTGAGCTGGAGCTCGGCCCCGTTGCGGCTCAACTTGCGGGACCAGTTCCTGGGCGCCCCCAAGGCGGCCTATCAGCACCACCTCCACCTCATCGCCTACAACTCCCGGTTCTTGGTCCTGCCGTGGGTGCGGATCCCGCACCTGGCCAGCCGGCTCCTGGCCCGGGTCAGCCGTCAGATCGCCGCCGACTGGCAGGCGCTTTATCAGCATCCGGTCGTGCTCCTGGAGAGCTTCGTGGACACCGGCCGCTTTCGCGGCACCTGTTATCAGGCCGCCAACTGGCAGCGGGTGGGCCGCTCGACGGGCCGCGGCACCAAGGCCAAACCGGGTGCCCCCAAAACGTCGATCAAGGAACTGTGGGTTTACCCCCTCACGCCGGATTATCGGGCCCGGCTCCTGGCCCCATGAAAACGCCGGCCACGACCCCTTTGCAGCAACTGCTGCTCAACGAAGCGGAAGCGGCGGCGGTGCTGGCCGTCGTCCACACCGTGCTGGCCCCGGAACTCGTCGCCCGGCTGCGGGAGTTGTTGGCGCGCTTGCCCGAGCTGGCGCAGGTGCTGGCGACCCAGGAACTGTCGGTGCAGCGTCTCCAAAAACTCCTTTTTGGCCCCCGCACCGAGAAGGCCCGGCGGAGTGGCCGGAAGCCGGCGGACCCGACCGCCAAACCCAAGCCGCGCCGGCCGGGGCATGGCCGGCACGGGCACCAGGATTATCCGGGCGCCCGGCGGATCCGGATCACCAACCCGTTATCTCAACCCGGCTCACCGTGTCCGCGCTGTCAACGCGGCAAACTGCGTCCGCAGGCGCAACCGGCCACGGTGGTCACGGTCCACGCGCAACCGCCCGTGGGCGCGGTGATCCACGAACTGGAACGGCTCCGGTGTGACGCCTGCGGCGAGGTCTTCACCGCCCCGTTGCCTGCGGACGCGGCCCGGGAGAAGTACGACGCCAACGTGGGGGTGATGGTCGGGCTTCTGCGCTATGGCACCGGGCTGCCGTTCCACCGCCTGGCGCGCTTGCAGACCAGCGTGGGTGTGCCCCTGCCGTCCTCGATTCAGTGGGCCGAAGCCGACCGGGCCGCCCAGGGGCTGGAACCGGTGGTGGACCACCTCATTCAGCTGGTGGCGCAGGGAACGCTCTTGCACAGCGATGACACCACCATGCGGGTGCGGCAGTTGCAGCGGGAGATTGCAGCCGAGCCCAAGCCGAAGCGGACCGGCATCTTCACCACCGCGATCCTGGGCGCCGCCGGCCCACACCCCATTCACCTGGTGTTCACCGGCCGCCGGCATGCGGGGGAGAACCTAGCGCGGGTGCTGGAGCGCCGGGCCACCGACCTGGCCCCGCCCCTGCACATGTGCGACGGACTGGCGGCCAACGCCCCGCCGGGGCACGTCGTGGAGGAGTGCAGTTGCCTCGTGCATGGGCGCCGTAATTTTGTGGAACTGGAGACCAGCTTCCCGGAAGCGTACGCGCGGGTGATCCAGGACTTGGGCCAGGTCTATGCGGTGGAAGCCGAGTGCGGGCGGGACCGGTTGAGTCCGGCCGACCGGCTGGCGCGGCATCAGGCCCGGAGCGCTCCGGTGCTGGCCCAACTCAAGGAGTGGTTCACCGCCCAGACGGAGGCCCGCAGCGTGGAGCCCAACTCCGGGCTGGGGCAGGCCATCAACTACATGTTGGACCGGTGGGAGCCGTTGACCCGGTTCCTGACGGTGGCCGGTGCGCCCTTGGACAACAACCTCGCCGAGCGGGTTTTGAAAACGGTGATCCTGCACCGCAAGAACAGCCTGCACTATCGGACCGTGCGCGGAGCGGCGGTGGGGGACACGTTCATGAGCCTCGTCCAGACCTGTGCCGCCAACGAGATCAATCCCTTCGACTACCTGGTGGCGGTGGTGCGCCACGCCACCGCCGTGGCCGCGGCTCCCGAACGGTGGCTGCCGTGGAACTACCGCGACGCGCTGGCCGCCGCCGGTTCATCCCCGCCGTCCCACTGACCCGGACTGGCCGTCGCGCTCAGCCACTCGCCGGCGGCTCCGCACGCTTGCCAAAAGGACACGGTACATCTCCTATCTCGACGTGCAGGTGGGGCGCGTCATGGAAGCGCTGGAGGCATTGCCCGCGGCAACCACCACCATCGTGGTCTTCACTGCCGACAGCGGAGTGGCACGCGGCAGTCACGGACTCATTGGCAAACAGAACGTCTATGAGCATTCCCTGCGAGTGCCGCTCATCATCGCCGGACCGGGCATCCCGGCAAACCGGCGCACCGATGCGATGTGCTACCTCTTTGACCTGCTGCCCACGCTGGGCAAACTCTGCGGG
>JBJXFH010000026.1:0-36478 GCA_046155365.1 Acidimicrobiales bacterium
CATGACGCTGGGGGATGTCGATGTCGCGGTCCTTCGCCGTTGGCTGGCCCAACTGATACAAGCGGGCAAGAAGCCAGCCACGGTGGTCAAAGCCCATCAGATCGTCAGCATGGTCCTCGCTCAGGCAGCCGCCGATCGGCTCATCGCGGTCAATCCCGCAACGATGGTCAACAACCTCCCCCGGCTGCCTACGCCCAACCGTCGGGCCCTCACCGACGACGAGGTCGCCCACCTTGCCGCTGCCATGGACCACCGCTACCAGGCGATGGTGCTCCTGGGCGCCTTCTGCGCGCTGCGGCCCGGCGAGCTGGTGGCACTTCGCTGCTCTGACGTGAACCTGCTCCGCCGAACCGTCCAGGTGGCGCGCACCGCGGCATACGTCAACGGTCGCTTGGTGATCGGCCCACCCAAGACCAACGCCGGCATTCGTTCCGTGCCGATTCCGGCCCTCGTGGCTGAGAACCTCGAGCGGCATCTGCGGCGACTCGACCTCGGCGGAGAGGCGCTCGTGTTTCCCTCCCCGGAAGGGGAGGTACTGCGCATGAACAACTGGACCCGCCGCTACTGGAAGCCGGCCATGAGCGCCGCCGGCATCGACCCGCCGATCACCCCCCACCAGCTTCGCCACACCGCCGTCACCCGCTGGGTACAAGAAGGCGTCGACCCCGTCACCGTGGCGCGGCGCGCCGGGCACAACAGCGCCGTCACGATCCTGGACATCTACGCCCGTGCCACGGAGGGGGAAGTACCCGCCGACAGCAAGGTGTCCGCGCGTGCCGAAGCGGTCATTGCCGAACTCACGAGGGCACAAGGAGGGCACGGCGAGGGCACGGTGACTGATTTCGTGTCGCCACGGAAGGCCCGAAACCGGCGCTGACCAGGTAGAATAAGGGGTGGGCGCGGAGGGACTCGAACCCCCGACATCTGCCTTGTAAGGGCAGCGCTCTAACCAACTGAGCTACGCGCCCGGAGGGATGCTCAGGCTATCGGGCCGGGCGGGCGGTGGCGGCCCGAGACGAAGGGGAGGATGTCTGGGCGGTTCAGAGCGTCGAGCGCGTTGCGGGTTTCCTTTTGTAGTTGCGGCAGCTCGTCGAGGCTGAACCACTCAGCGGCGTCAATCTCGGGGGAACGGAGCCGTACCGTGTGGGCCTGTTGGTGCTGATCGAGCGTGGCCCGATACACGAAGTCCAGCCGGCGCGGCCCGACGTCCATCACCAGGGTGGCCGGTTCCCGGGGGGCGATGCGCAGGCCCACTTCCTCCCACACCTCTCGCTGCGCCGCCTGGGAGGGGCTTTCGCCTTTCGCCAGCAGTCCCCCGGGTAGGCCCCAACCCCGGCGGTAAGTCTGGCGGATCAACAGGATGTCGCCGTCCTCCCGCTCAATGACCACGATGGCCCCGGCGGTGAACGTGGGGCTCAGGGTTCGCACTGCGCCTCTGCGAGCTACCGCCGGCAAGCGGGCGAACAGGCGCAGCGCCATCCGCTGACCCCGCCACCTCAGCCCGCCGCCGTCCCGAGAGTCGGCCATCAGGCCCCTCCGAGCAACAGTCGTTCCGGCAGGTATGCCCGAGCACTATCGCTCATCGACCCGGTCCCCCGCCTCAGTCCCCCCCAGCATGACCACCGCCGGTCCGACCGCTGCCGACCAAGGGTCCGCTCCAACCCCGGCCGCGGCCGGCCAGGCCTCGATCAGGGCTCGAACCAGCCCGGGCGGACCCGCCACCGGGGTGCGGCGGACGGCGTGGTCCAACTCGTCCAGGCGGCGACCGTGCACGTCACGTACCTCAATCCCGGCCTCGGCGGCAACCAGGGCCCCGCCCAAGTAATCCCACACCCCGTGAGCATCAACGGAGCAGTCGAGGTAGGCGTCCACCTCGCCCGTGGCCACCGCGCAAAGGTCCAACGCCAGGGCCCCCAGCGCCCGGTACTGGCGCCAACCGAGGTGTTGATGACTGTGACCTGACAGCAGTACCAGGGCCTCACCCATCACCTCGGTGCGGTCCCGGGGGGAACGGAACGGGGTGCCATTTCGGGTGGCGCCGCTGCCCCGCACGGCGCAGAACTCCTCGTCGGTGGCCAGGTTGCGGACCAACGCCACCCGGGGCCCCTCCCCATCCACCACGCAAAGTGAGGTCGCGTACCAAGGGATGCCACAGGATGCGTTCGTGGAGCCATCGAGCGGGTCCAAGACCGCCACCATCGTCTGTTCCGATGTGGCGTCGCCCAGAGGCCCCCGCAGCCCTGATTCCTCGCTGAGCACCGTCAGACCGTGGCCGTGGAGCACCGAGCAGGCGGCGGCGTCGGTTCGGAGGTCGCTGTGGTGCTGGGACCGGCTTCCCTCCACCAACTGACGGGACCCGCCCGCCAGCGCCGCGGCCACGGCATCCGCCGCCTCCCGCAACACCGCTACCAGCACCTCGTCGGTCACCCGGCGATCGTAGGCGGCGGATGCACCCCGTCCGGCGCTGCCTGAATGGCGCAGTGGTCCCCGCAGCGGAACGGGACAGTAGGCTCCTGCTGTGGCTCACAGGAGATCGCCAACTTGGCGGTAATAGACGTGCCGGGTTTTGTCGCTGATCTCAAGGATCATGCGGTGGATCACGGTTTCCACATCCACGAGGAACGGCACTTCGTCGAGACCTACTCCCTCCGTCAGACCTGGGAAGTGGAGTTGCATCCCGAGGACGCCTGTGACGGGCCGCTGCACCTGCACCTGTCCCTCGATGTGGATCCCCGTTCCATGCTGGCCTTCGAAGATGCGGTGCTGGCTCTGGCAGATGAGGAAGAGCCCAACGACGCCTTTCACCTGCCCATGTTGTTCAACTGGTCCCTGCCCCCGCTGCACCACCTGCCTGACCTGCTGGTTTTGGCCACGGACCTGGCCGGCATCGGCGGAGTGGACCTCCCCATCGAGGTTTCGGCGATCGATTCCACCGCCACCGTGACCGACGCCCCCGAGCGCACCATCACCATCACCGCCCGCGCCGAGGTGTCCCTGGCGAAGATCCTCATGGGTCAGCAGTTGCTGTGCGAGGAGCTTGAGCGGTGCAAGCAGGTCAGCCTGTACCTGTTGGAACGGGCCCCCAGCTGGCTTGACGGGTCCTGACCGGGCGCTCCGATCAGCGGTCGGCTTTCAGTTTTCGGCCGGGCCAGCTGGACAGGTCCGGACGTAGCGCCGCCGCGGTCCGCCATCGAAGCGAACCGAGCCACACGCCGGTCCCGTAAGCCACGTCGTCAGCGATGCGGGCCGCCACGAACGGCACCGCCGCCAACGCTGAGCGTCCATCCCGCCAGTCCAACAAGGCAGGCACCACCGCGGCCACCGCCACCGCCCGCCGAGCCCTCGGACCCAGCAGGATCGCCGCCACCAACGCCAGGGGCCAGTACGGCCGCAGCATCGCCCGGGCCAGCCATCGACCAGCCAAAAGGTGGCCCCGACCAGCCAGTTCCCATGCCCGCCGCCGGGGTTCCTCGATGTCACCCAGCTTGGCCGGCAACATCGCACCGGACCCACCGGCCACCGCCAACGCCACCAGCGGGTGACCAGCAGCGACCGCCAGCCATGCCGCCGCGCTCCAGGCGGACACCTGCACCGGCGGCACCTGCCCGGGATGACGCAACGCCAAGGGAGCCGCAGCCGAGCCGTACCCCACCCGTTGCCGCCACCACCCACCCCAGCTGCGACGGGGCCGATGGGTGACCACCACCTCGGGGGCGTAGCGGACGGTGCCCCCGCCTTGCACCAACCGCCAGACCAGGTCCACGTCCTCCCCGAAGCGCAGGCCCGGGTCGAACCCGCCGGCGCCGACCACTGCGTCACGGCGGGCCACGAGCATGGCCGTGGGCACGTAGGCCACCCGATGTCGCGGTGCCACCTTGCCCGGTTCCGATCCCAGGTCAAGCGGGGATTGGGTGGCCTCGTAGCGTTCCAGCAGCGACGGGCCCGGTCGGGAGGCGATGCGCGGTGCCACCGCCACCACCGCGGGGTCCTCGAAGTACGCGCCGAGCTTGGCCAGCCAGTCCGGCGGGACCACCACCCCGGCATCAACAAACGCCACCAGCTCGGTGTCCACGCCGGCCAGGCCCACCTGACGGGCGATGCCGGGCCCACCCGGAACCGGCCGACGGATCAGCCGCCACCCACCCCGCAACGCCTGGCGCCGATCCCGCTCGCGCTCGGGGCTCACCAGCGGCGGGGAGACCGCAGGACCGTCGATCGTGTCCGGCGCGGGCCCCGCACCATCCCCGCCATCCCCGCCATCCCCGCCATCCCCGCCATCAACGCCAACGAATCGACGCAGATCCTCGAGGATGAGGGGTCGGGTTGAACCGTCATCCACCACCACCACGTTGATGGGCTGTTGGCCGTCTCCGGTGCCCGCCACGCTGGCGAGGGTGGCTTCCAGGCCGGCCTGGTCGTCACATACCGGGATGATGACGGTGACGGTTGCCGGATCGGGCGCGCCCGAACCGTCCGGTACGGGATGCGCCATGCCGGCGTCGAGCAAGCGCCGGGCCAGGATGGAACGCCCCTTGGAGCCGCCGATCAGCTCCCCCCGCTCGAAACCCGCCACGGCGGCGGCGCCGGCTGCCTTGAGCCGCAGCAACCGCAACGGTGACCCGCCCAGCATCTGGGTGCCCTCCGCGAAACGCCGCACCCCGGAATCGAGGCGGATCCCCCATCCGCTCGGCAGTGGCGGGCTCACGGTGTCGCTCGCGGTGTCGGGCCGGGCCACAGCTCAGACCGACTCCATCAGGCGGATGAACGCCGAGGGGATGTCCGCCGCACCCCGTAAGAGCACGCAGCGGGCGCCAACCGCAGCGGCCAACTCAACCGCATCTTCGGCGTCATCGGCGGGGGCCAGCACCGCCAACTCATCGAGGGCACCGGCGCTGTGGGCCGGGTCTCCGCCAGCGGTGGGTCGGCAATCGGACAGCACGATGGCCAAACGCCGACTGGCCCGGGCGCTGGAAAGCTGGTCACGAGCCACCCGGAAGGCCAGGGACATGTCGGTGGGACCGAAACCACGCAGGCTGAACAGGTCATCCATGACCTCCTCGGGTTTGCGGATCTCGTTCTGGCCTTTCACCACCAGCATCTTGTCCGAAAACGCCAGCACCGAGTAGTCATCCCCGCAGCGCCACGAGCAGGCGGCGGCGGCCAGCGCGGCGGTGGCCAGCCGCTCCCCGCCCATGGATCCGCTGCGGTCGATCAGCAGACATAACGCCACATCCGGGCGGCCCCAACGTCGGGTGACCAATTCCTCCAGTGGCGGTGGACGGCGCTGGGCCCGAGCCGTGATGAGCGCGTCGAGGCTCTCATCGATGTCAATATCACCTTCGCTGCGATCGGCGCGGTCCCGGCGCAACCGTCGCACGCCCCGACCGGTGGCCGGGCCGGAACGGGTCATGTCCAACGCCAAACGACCGGCCAGCCGACGGGCCAGCTGCGCCAACTTCTGGTCGGTGGCCCCGGTCAGATCCGCCAGCAGGCTCAGCGCGCCATCAGCGTCCTCGCTCAACGCCTTGTCGAAACCGCTTTCATCCAGCAAACCGACTTCGGGTGAAACCTGCTCGAAGTTGTCATGTTTGGAGAGATCGCGGCGTGCGGTGGTGCTGCGGCGCTGTTGCTGCAATTCTTCACGGGCGGCGTCGCCCTCCTGGATCCGGCTGCGGTCCTGCTGAGCAACCTGGTTCGGAGGGCTCAGGCTTTTCCCGGGTTGGGTGGACCGCCTCCCGGAACCTCCAGCTCGTCATGGGGCGGCAGGAAGGTGGCGCTCCACAGCTCAGCCACGATCTCCTCGGCACTGCGCCCGCAGGACTCGTGCAGGCGGATGCGCCCCGACAACGACACCAACGCCGCGTCCAACCCCACCCAGTACTCACCGGTATGGGTACCGCGCAGTTTGGCCAATGACGCCGCCACCCGCACCAGGTCAATGGCACCGCGCACCGAGGAACCCACCCGTATGTCGGGATGGTTCCGGGTGGCCCGCACCACCTCCACCACGCCGGTCACGAACGACGCCGGCGGCGCGTCGGCCCCGCGGCCACCGTCTTCGGCTCCCACCGCGCTGTCACCCGCCTGGGACAACACGATGGCCACTTCTTCGGTATCGCTCTGGTAGCCCATCGACAACCGGCAGACCCGGTCATAGATGGCGGCGGAGATCCGGGCGGTACCCACGGCATCAAAGGGGTTCATGGCTGCCACCAACCGGAAACCCTCCCCGGCGGTGATCTTGCCCAGGCGGGGCACATGCAGCTCACCTTCGGACATCACGGTGATGAGCAGGTTCAGCGTTTCTTCTGGAACCCGGTTGATTTCCTCGACGTACAGCAAGGAGCCGTTGCGCAACGCTGACGCCAGCGGTCCGTCCACGAACACGTCGGGCCGATACCCCTCACTGAGCACCTGGGCGGGATCGAAGTGGCCCACCAGACGAGCGGGGGTGAGCTCGGCGTTGCCCTCGACAAAGGTGAACTCCAAACCCAAGGCGTCCGATAACGCTCGCAAAAGCGTGGACTTACCGGTGCCTGGAGGGCCTTCCAGCAGGATGTGGCGTTCGGCGGCCAACGCCGCGACGATCAACTCGATCTCGCGACGTCGGCCCACCACGGCCGAGCCGAGCGCTTCGATGGTAGAGCGGTCCAACCGCATCGGTTCAGCCGTATCCGATCAGTAGATCAGCATGCCACGGATGTTTTTACCATCGCGCATGTCCTGATAGCCCTCATTGATGCCTTCGATGGGATAGGTCTTGGTGACCAACTCATCGAGCTTGAGCTTGCCTTCTTGGTAAAGGCGCAGCAGGCGGGGAATGTCCCGGCGGGGGTTAGCGGAACCGAAGATGGAACCAACCAACTGCTTTTCCATCAACGTGAGACTGAACAGATCCATAGACACGCTCTGCACGTTCATCGGCGCCACCGAGGTGTGCACCACCCGGCCGCCTTTGCGGGTCAGCGCCAACGCCGGCTGGATCAACTCCGGATCACCCACCCCGATGGTAATGATGGTCTTGTCCGCCATTTGACCCCAGGTGAGATCCATCACCAGGGCCGTGGCCTCTTCCACATTGGAGGCAGTGTGGGTGGCTCCGAACACTTGGGCCTGTTCCCGCTTGAACTCCACCGGATCCACCGCAATCACGTGACGGGCCCCGGACATGGCCGCGCCCTGCACGGCGTTCATGCCCACACCACCGCAACCGAAGATCACCACCGTCTCACCGGTGTTGACCCCCGCGGCATACACCGCGGAACCCCACCCGGTTGTTACTCCGCAACCCACCAACGCCGCCTTATCAAGCGGAATGTCCTTTTCGATCTTGATACAGGACGCCTCGGAGGCCACGGTGTACTCGCCGAACGTGCCGATGCAGCACATCAGCCCCAGATCCTGACCGCGGGCGTGGTGGCGGGCGGTGAAGTCCGTGACCTGACGGCCCGCGAGAAGGAACGCACCCAGGTCGCATAGGTTCTGATGACCGGTGGCGCAGGACGGACAGCGACCGCAGCTGGGGATGAAACCGAACACCACGTGGTCTCCAACGGCCAGGTTGGTGACCCCAGGGCCCACCTCCATGACCACCCCGGCACCCTCATGCCCGCCGATGCAGGGCAACTGCTGAATGCCGAGCTCCTTGGAGGTGGCCTCGTCCATCACCAGGTCCCCGGTGAGGAGGTGTTCATCGGAGTGGCATAAGCCGGAACCGATGAGCTTTACCAGCACCTCACCGGCTTTGGGCGGGTCGAGTTCTACCTCTTCCACGCTCCATTCAGTGTTCGGCTCCCACAACACGGCGGCTTTCATCTTCATGGTGGCGTACACCTTCCCGACGGCTCTTTGTGCCGGCTAGCACAGGGTGGCGCCACCTTAGCCGTGCCACCGCGCTCCACCGGAAGTCCCAGGTCAGCCGTACTTTTTATCCCATTGCGAGCCACCGGCGCAGGTGAACGGACAGGTCGCGCTCCCAGCCGGCCAGCAGTGCCCCGCCCCGCGCCGCGTTGGCCGGTGCGGGATCGCCCAGCACGCCGTTGGGCGACACCGCCGCCAGCCCCCCTCGGCGCAGCGCATCGGCCAGTTCGCCGATGGGTGCCACGTTGCCCGCTTCGGCCAGCTCCAGCCGCACCAGCGTGGGATGCAGCGCCAACATCACGGAGGTCTCCACCCAGCCGGCGTGATGGTCCCCGTCGGGCGGCAACGGGGGCGACCATGCCAGGAGTCGACGACCCTCTCGATGGGCCACCTCCGCCGCCCGGCGCACCGCTTCATGATTGCCGCCGTGGCCGTTGACCACCACCAGAGCTTCAATCTCCGGACCAGCGGACCGGGTCAGTTCAACCAGCATGGCGGACAGCGCCTCGGTCCCGATCGATAAGGTGCCGGCGAATCCGGCATGCTCACCCGAGGCGCCATACCCGATGGTAGGTCCTATCCGGAGCTGTGCCCGGTGCGGCTGGGGGTCCTGCGCCCAGGCCCGAGCGGCGCCAACACACAGCGCCACCGCGATCCGGGTGTCGGTGTCCAGCGGCAGATGCGGACCGTGCTGTTCCAGCGATCCCAACGGCACCAGCACCACTATGGAGCCAGCCGCGGCCCCGGGACTGGTCAGCTCACCCATGTCGAGGTTGTCGAGGTTGCCGAGGTTGTCCAGGTTGTCGAGGTGATGGTCGGGGCGGCCCATGAAACAACGATGCAGCACCGGCTCAGGCCCCGCTGCCAGATCCCTCCGCCAAGCCAGCGGCGTCAAGCCCGCCGGGACCCGCGGCAGGGGACGGGTCCCCGAGATACCCCCAGGTATGGAGCGCGTCGATGATGGCCGCTGCTGCTGCCGCCGGGGAGCCCACCACCTGCCGGGGGGCGTGGTCCCGACCGGCGTAGACCCCGCCCAACGCCGCGATGCGATCCCGGGCGCTGCTGCCCACCGGCGCGGCAATACCAGATGGTATGGGACGGTACGGCCGATGACCCACCACCCGAACGCGACTGTCGGACAGTTCACGGCCCCGTGACGGTTCCAGCACCGTGATGGTTGCCTGTTGGGCGGCCAGCACTGACCCCAACGACGCCCGCCGCAACGTCGCCGACCCCGCCTCCACGGAGATCACCGCCGGGAAACGCACTGCCAGCCGATCGCGGCGGCCCCGCTCCAACCGCCGCACCACCTCCACCGATCCCCGTTCAACGGATGCGACGGGATCGGCAACCTGGCCGGCGTTGTCCGCATCGGGGCCGACCTGCGGCGCACCGGCCACCAAACCCAGCGCCGCGGACCATTGCAGCTCCGCGGCCAGCAACGAGGGGACCGCGCCGCTAGCCCGTTGCAACCCGCGCTCCCCGCAACACCACCACTGCGCGCCGATGTGCCGGGAGGCGTCAGCCAAGGCTCTTGCCACCGCCTGCTGTGACGCCAACGGCTCCAGTGCCACCCGTACCGCGCGGTCTGCTCCGGCGGCGAGGGCTTCACGCAACAGCGCTTCCACGCCGATGGGACCAACGCTCACCACACAGACTTGCGAGTGCCAACGCGAGGCGAGACGCAACGCCCATTCCAGAGCCGCTTGGTCCGCTTGGGACACGAAGAGCTCACCATCAGAGGCGTCAGGACGGTTGCGGGCTGCGTTCCAGGCCACCGCCAACACGTCGGGCCCCACCGCGTGGGCATTCATCGAAACCGGTTCAGCTTTTCTGGAAGACCACGCCGTGGCCCCCATCGGGATAGGTCCAGGTGATGGCCCCGGCGGTATTGCACACCAAGTAACAGGTGCCGCATTCGAAGCACTGCTCGTAGTTGAACAGGATCGATCCATCCGCCAGCGGTGCGAACAGGTTGGCCGGACAGGCACTTACACAGGCCCGGGTGGTGCAGCCCCGGCAACTGTCCCCGTCGATGGTGATGTGGGCCCGCTCCCCCACCCGGAACTCAACGGTGGACATCCGGTCCTCAAAAGCCAGGTCAGCCCAGCCCTCGGACCATACCGGCAGGGACGGTGTTGGCGGGTTCGGCGGAACAGTGGCCACCGTCGCACCCTAGCCCAGCCCACCCGACGCTGGCCGTACTCGGCGCGGTCTTGGTGTGGCCCATACCGGACCAAACCCCCCGCCATGGTGACCCGCCGCCGACGCGCTTCGGGAGCTGTCTCAGCCGAAGCTGCGGACCGCGGCCCAACCGTCAGCGGCGAGATCACGCAGCCTGACGCCGCTGCGGCGGGCCTCACGTCGGGCCAACTTGGCCAAGCCGCTCTTGGGGGCGGGATTGTTCACGGTGTAGAAGCTCTCCACCAGGTTGCACACCAACTGCGGATAGCGAAACTGCATCCGCTCCGACAGCATGAGGCCAGGAGCCCGCCGTAGCTTCTGATGATCGGCCAGCACGAAGCTGCTTTGCAAACGCTGGCGATAGCGACCCAGGTAGGACGCCGAGGTGTCTCGGGCCCGCAGCGCCTCATCGGCCACCGCCCCCGCCGCCGCGCCGGACCCAATGGCGAAGTTCACCCCTTCCAAGAACACTCCTGCCGCCAAACACAGCGCGGCGGCATCCCCGGCCACCAGCAACCCGTCAGCAGCCAGGTCCGGCATCATGGCCAAACCGGCTTCGGGTATGAGATGGGCGCTGTATTCGCTCACCTCGGCACCCGCCACCAACGGAGCGATCATGGGATGGGCTTTCAGATCGGCGATCAGTGATTCCGGGCGCCGGCCCGACTCGCCCAGGGCCTTGACGTTCAGCACCACACCCACCGCAATGGAATCAAGGTTGGTGTAGACGAACCCACCGCCCGGTATGGTCCCGGTGCAACCCACGATCTCGAAATCGGCGCCCTCCCGGTCCCGTAACGAAAAGCGCTTCTCGATCTCTTCACGAGGCAGGAGCAACGTTTCTTTCACGCCCAGTGTGAAATGATCTGCCTCGGCATGATGATACAGACCGGCCTCTTTAGCCAAGAATGAATTCACCCCATCACAGGCTATGACCAGAGGCGCCCGCAACACCCCATCGGGACGGTCGGTGCGAACGCCCACCACTGGACCGTGGGTGCCGCCGCCCTCACGCACCAAGCCGGTGACTGTGGTGGAGGTGATCAGCTGCGCCCCGGCGGCGGTGGCGTGACCGGCCAGCCAGGCATCGAACTCGGGCCGAAAGGTGGTGCAGCCGTTGTAGGGCGCCTCGCCCCAGCGTTGGGAGCGGTAATCGATGCTGAGCGCTTGCTCGCCGGTCATGAACACCGTGGCTCGGCGCACCACCCATCGTTGCACCGGGATCTCATCGGCCCAGCCCGGGATCAAGGTGTCCAGGACCCGACCGTAGACCACCCCGCCGTACATGTTCTTTGATCCCGGGAACGGACCGCGTTCGATCAGACAGACCTTGCGACCGGCTCGGGCCAACGTCAGCGCCGCCGCCGAGCCGGCCGGCCCGGCGCCCACCACGATCACGTCAAAGTCCGGCGAGGACGCCTCCGAGGGCGGGGTCTCGCTCATGGGACCTCAACTTCCAACAGTTTCGCCAACTCCTGCAGAACCTCCGGGGCGTCCGCCACCACCGCCAGATCAGCCATGGCCATCATCGGACAACTGGCATCGCGATTGACGCTCACCACGTGCTGGGGCTGACCCAGACCGCCTGTGTGCTGGGAGGCCCCGGAAATGCCAAAGGCCAAATACAACTTCGGGTTCACAGCCACACCGGTGGTGCCGATCTGCCGGCGATGGCTCACCCATCCCCGGTCGGCCAGCACCCGGGTGGCTCCCATGGCGGCGCCGATCCGCTCCCCCACCGCCGCCAGCAGAACCAACCGCTCGCTCTCACCCAGACCGGCCCCGGCGGCGATGATCCGATCGGCGTCACCCAGATCCATGGTGGACACCACGGCGGGCAGTTCCCCCAAGGACACCACCTCACCGGCCAGCACGGCTTCGGGCTGATCACTTTCGATCGAGCCCAATTCCAACAGCTGCCTCAGCGTCACCGCGTGGTGTTCATTGGAGGTCGGCATGATGGGCGAGGACGTCCCGCACAACAGGGTGGCCACGAATGGCCCGTCAATAGCCAGCTCCTGCACCCGCATCCCGTCGGGAAGCAACTGCGTGGCCCGTCCCGGTTCCGCTTCCACGGCCTGGGCCACGAACGGCCACCGGAGATGATGCGCCAGTCCCGGGCCGATGAACCGACCGTCAGGCCCGCAGGACATCACCACCACGGCTGGTCCCGCCCCATCATCGAGACCCATCAGCGACCGGCACAGGGCGGGGATCAATGACGCCAGCGGACCGTTACCGATCTCCCAGCCCCACACCTGCGCGTCCAAACCCGGTAATCCGAGGAATGCTTCGCGCAGCCCGTCGCCCACCAGCACCACGTCGGTGGCATCCGCAACCAGCTCCGCCGCGCCGTTGGGCAGCGTTGCGTCTCGAACGACGAGCACCGCCACCTTCGCTGAAGCCCCGTTCACCCCGGGAGTCTGGCCCACACGGCACGAGCTTGGCGAAGGCGGCAGGGTTGACACCCCGGCGCTCAGGTTGCCGGGTCTACACGCCAGCGTCGTGCGGCGGCGGCGAACAGCAGACCGGCCGCCACCAAAGATCCACCGATGCGGATCATCTCAGTGGTCTCAGCACCGGTTCGGGGCAAGGTGACCTGCGCCACGCTGCCCACGGTGCTGGTTGGGGTGGCGGCAATGGAGGTGGCCACCAGCGGCGGGGCGGTGGTGGAGGGAACCGCCGATCCCGAGGTGGTCACCGGGGGGGCGGTGGTGGTGGCGGCAGTGGTGGTGGTCACCGCGATGTCTGCGCATGCGGCTGCGGTGGAGGGCATGTCCGCGGGCGCATTGGTCTGCAGGCAGGGTTCTGCGTCACAGGGTGCGGTGCCGCCGTTGTTGGCCGAGATCAGCGTGTTGAACCGCTCGTTCATCGAATAGAAGCTGCCGGCGGGACCGACCACGTTCAGCGGGGGTCCGGCGTTGGCGTCAATCTGGTAGCAGGCCACACCGGTTGAGACGGACAGGTCCAAGGTGAGCGAGCCGGCGCAAGGTGCACCGCCGGGCCCACAGTAGGTCCACACGTTTACGTACTGGTTGACGTTGGCATCGAAGGTCGGCGCCGGAGCGACCTTGCGCGACAACGAGACGCCGATGCCCGCACAACCGGGCGCAAACCCGTCCCAGGTCATCTCAATGGTGGCATCAGCGGGGATCTCACCCGCGAGCCGCAGGTCCGCCACCGGCGCCGCCCCGTTAACGGAGTACGCCTCACCCACCAACAACCCTGCGCCCTGCGTGGTGCAACCCTCGGGGATGATGCCCAGGCCCAACGGATAGTTCTCGTAGTCCGTGACCGCTGGAGGCGATGCGTTCTGCGCGCCGTGAGCCCCAAACGCGGGGGCGGCACCGAACGCCACGAACAGCATGGCCAAGCCGGCCAGCAAGACTGCACCTACGCGCTTGGATCTCATGGTCCCTCTCTGTCCCTTCCGCCGCCCGGCAACGAACATGCCGCAATAAACCCCGACCAGCGCCGACACGTTAGTCCCCACGGGTGACGAACATGGGGACCTTTTCAGGCTGAGCCCATCCCCCGCGGCGTGAGCGTGGAGCGACCGGCGGCAGACGGCCAAGTCTGAAACTAGCCTCGTTAGATCTCCCATCGGTGGGCCCGGTCGAAATCGGTGCCGGATCGGGCACGGCGGCTGCTAACCTGCGCAGGCGTTCCGATCCGGGGTAGCTCAACCGGCAGAGCAACGGACTGTTAATCCGTTGGTTGAGAGTTCGAGTCTCTCCCCCGGAGCCGCAGCGGGCGAAGGTGGCGCGTGTGCCCGCACCGCGCCAGCCGCCCGCCCCCCGTGGGCCCGTAGCTCAGCGGTCAGAGCAGGCGACTCATAATCGCTCGGTCGTGGGTTCGATCCCCACCGGGCCCACCGCTCTGACCTGGGGTTATGCCTGATCGAAGCGGCAGAACACCACCCGCCCCAGGCGCTCTGGTCACAGAATGGTCACAGCCGATCCACGAGCGCCGCCACCGCAGCCGCCGCATCCGCCTGCTGGCCCGGCATCACGTGGCTGTAGACGTCGAGCGTGAAGGCGACGCTGGCGTGACCAAGCCGTTCGGAGACCACCTTGACGTTCACGCCGGCGGCGAGCAGGTGGCTGGCGTGCGCGTGGCGGAGATCATGAAATCGCACCTTCGGCAGCCCAGAGGACACCACCAGCCGCTCAAACGCCCGGCTCACCACATCGGGGTGCCACGACCTGCCGTCAGGCATGGCGAACACCCATCCCTCGTCCCGCCAACCGGACCCGACCAGCAAACGCTGCTGGACCTGCGCCGCCCGATGGCCCCGCAGCGCGGCCACAGTGAGCGGGTCGAGGTCAACGGTCCTGACCCCGCGCTCGGTCTTCGGTGTGCCCCCGACCCGTTGATGGGCCACCGCCGTGACCGTATGCAGCACGGTAAGCCGGCCGGCGTCCAGGTCGACTGCGGACCAGCGCAACCCGCACAGCTCAGCCCTCCGTAGCCCGGTCATCCCAGCCAGCCGCAACAGGACGCCGTGATGATGGCCCTCCACGTGCCGCAAGAAGAGTGCGAGCTCCGACGGCGCCCACACCACCGGCCGGGGAGGCCGCGTCGCAGACGCCCTCGGCGGGTCAGCATCAACGGCCACGTTCACCCCGACAAGCTTCTTCCGCACCGCGTCACCCAACGCCTTGCGCAGGATGGTGTGCAGATAGCGGACGGTGCGCGCACTCAGCGCCGCGCCGTTACGACCGCCGCCCAAGAGCAGCGCGCTGTACAGCCGGTCAAGATCGACCGCGGTAAACGCCTGCAACGGCGTCTCCCCGGCAGAATGACCCTTGACGTAAGCGCCGACTGCCCGCCGATAGCTGTCGACCGTGGACGGCTTCAACCCAGCAGCCGCCCGGCCATCCAACCACTGATCCAGGTAGCCAGCGAGGGTGAGCCGGCTCGGCCCAGCATACCGGCCAGTACGAATCGTGCCCTTCACCTCGTCCAGGGCGGTCACCGCCTCCGCCTTCGTACGGAACCCCCGCTGCCGCACCTGCTTCCTTGTTGCGGCGCCCGGCGGGCTCAGGTCCACAACGAAACCCCAACGCCCCGAATCGTCCCGCTTTACGCTGCCCGCACGGCTCATGGTGTCCATTCTCTCGCGGAGACCGCCAGGCGCACTCGCGAGTTGGCCAAGAAGCGTAGGGCGCACTTATGCGCCTGACCTATGCCCTTCAAGAGCAAACTGGCCACCCCGGCTGACCAGGGTAGATCCGCATTAGCGCAGGTCATCGCCGTATTCCGGTGACCGCTAGACACCCCCCGTGCCCGCTGAAGTCCCCTCACGAGGGCACGACGAGGGCACGGCGCCTCGCTCACGACCCGGGCGAACCGTGTATGTGCTCAGCTTTGGTGCGGCGAGCTGCTACCCCGGCGAGGAGACGCTGTGCCCGTCGGCTTTGAGCACGGAGCGGCACCAGTCGTTGCTGGTGGCGTGCATCGAGTAGGGACTGGCGATCAGGGGTCGGTCTCGCTGGGTCGGGCAGCGCGGCTGGTGTCGCCGCGGCCTTCGTGATCGTCGGTCCATCACGTGACGTTGTTGCGATGGGTCCAGTGGTTCACGCCGCTACTCGAGGAAACCGCGCGCCCGTGCCGATATCTGGTTGGTGACCGCTGGTTCCTCGACGAGACCTACGTCAAAGTCGCCGGTGTCTGGCGGTACGTACCGGACCGTCGACAAGGGGCGGAACCCACTGTCGGAGCCGACGGGGGATTCGAAGGTGCGCCAGATTTCGGGAGGGTCGCCCAGGCGCCGGCCCGGGCGGGCGGGTGGCTTCGGCCCAGTCCGGGGGGTGGTGCTGGATCCACTCGGCAAAGCGGGTGGCCGCACGGAGGTTGGCGGGCAGGATGGTGACGAAACGGCCGCCGTGGGAGTCGATGTGGCCCATCGCCTCAGCCGAGGCCAGCTTGGTATATGGGAGTACCAACCCGACGGACAATGAGTCTACGGGCACACGGGGTGTTCTGTTGGCCGACACGTTGGATCAGGGTGTCGGCGACATGGTGGACGAGGACGAGACCAAGTTCAGTCGTGAGTGTCGCCCAGGTCACACCGAGCTCGGTCCGGCCCATATGGCCGTCGGGAGCATCGCCGTGGCCTGCCTTCCGGCGAAGTGTTCGAGGTGCAATTGCAGGTTGATGAGAAACATCTTCCAGCCTTCGGACATGCCGTCGAACTGCTCGTCCCATGAATCACCCTCGCCGAAACCGGTGTTGACAAGCCGCACGACACACGAGCCGCCGTCGCGGGATTCGATGAGCCACTCGAACGCAAGCCCACCCGTGCCTTCGCCGCCGTCGAACAACACTCGACGTGGCGGTTCCCACGTTGCGACTCGTCCCGTCACCTGCATCTCGGGGCCAGGTCCGAACGACGCGGCCATGGCAGACAGGGCCCTCTCGCTCCTCGATCGCGTGGGGCACGTACCACGACGAGATCCCCGGTCCGGTGGCGCTTGCTTGCCATACCTGCTCGGTGGTGGTGGACGCAGGTGCGAGGCGACGATGAGACGATGCCAGCGTCCACCGCTCGTCGATTCGTCGTGGTATTTCGCGGCGAGCTTGGTCACTGCGCGGCTCAGCTCGTCAGTGAACCTGGCACGATCAGCGGCGGACGCGAACCGGAGCTCGGTGTCGATCGCCAGCGTGGCCAGTGGCTGTTTCGCCAGTTCGGCCTTGCGTGCGAGTTCGGCGACCTCTCGGACCATGCGAGCCGCGATCGCGACCAGGTGTCGGGTCGAGAGGCTATCCGTCCCGCTTAGATCGGCGCCGTCGTCGCCCAGCGCGGTGGGAGACACGACGTAGCTCCATGCGGAGGCAACGACGATGCGTTCTTTGAGACCGCGACGCTGTCGCTCCTCGGCGTCGAGTTGCCCGGTCCAAGCCCCGACTTGCCGTTCGCTTGACGAGACGGACTGAGTCAGTTATCTTCCGTGCATGCCTCGGACCACACCAGCTGATCGAAGCGCGAAGCTCCTCGATGCCGCTGCGGCGACCTTCGTCGCGCACGGATACGCGCGCACCCAGATGGACGACATTGCCGAGCGGCTCGGCGTGTCGAAAGGGACCATCTACCGTGCGGTCGATTCCAAGGAGATCTTGTTCGCCGCGGTGATCGCGTGGGCCGACATACCAGACGAAATGCCCGCCGACGGCCTCGCCTCCACACACAACCTGGCCGCAGTCGCATCAGCGGTTGCCGCAGAGCTATCCAATGCGGTCGCCGGTCTCGAGCTGGCCGCCATCGTCGCTGACCGCAAACGCCTCCGGTCCCCGAATACCGTCGGCGCTGAGATCGAACGCGTCACGATCGGACTGCACCAGGTGATGCAGAGCCGGCGAACGGCGATCATGGTCCTCGATCGATGCGGCGCCGAGATCCCCGACCTCGCCGCAGTCTGGTTCGGCGATGGCCGCTACGCCCTCGTCGATCTGTGGCGCGACTACCTCAGCCTGCGCTCGGCTCACCTGACCGACGATGTCGACCCGGCGATCCTCTCTCGCACCATCGTCGAGATCGTGACCACCTGGGCCGTCAAGATGCCCTGGGACCCAGCACCGCGCCCTTATCCCGACGACACCGCTGCAGCCTGCGCGATGATGATCCGTCACCTGCTCGTCGGACCGGCCCGATGACCGCCGCCACCACCACTGCGCCGGGGCTGATCGCACGGATCCGATCCCGCCAATCCGGTCACCCGAGCGGGCTGCTCGGCCGCGTCTTCGGGCGAGCCATGGTGAAAGACACAGCCGACGCCAACGACCGCGCACTCGGACTGCTCGACCTTACCGAGCCCCGCACCGTGCTCGAGATCGGCTTCGGACAGGGCCGCACCGCCGGCGTCCTGCTCGACGCCGGCCACCACGTCATCGGCGCCGACCCGTCCCAGACCATGGTCAACCAGGCCACCGCCCGCAACCGCAACGCCTGTCGCAACGGGCGGGCGGATCTCCGCCACAGCGACGGCACCACCATCCCGTTCCCCGCCGGCGCTGCCGACACCGCGTTCACCGTCCACACCATCTACTTCATGCCCGACCCTGCGACGACGTTCGCCGAGATCACCCGCGTTCTACGACCCGGCGGCACCCTCGTGATCGCCTGCCGCACCAGCGACACCGCACTCCCGGCATGGATGGACCCTGCCGTCTACCGCATCCCCACCGCTGCCCGGATCACCGCGATGCTCACCACCGCCGGGTTCACACGCGTCGACCATCGCCCCGTCGACACCGCCGGTCATGAGCTCCACCTGTTCGCAGCCCACCTCCCGAACGCTGCGCAGCCAGCGTGAGCAACACCACGACCGACCAGCTCAGAAACGCACTGCGCAGCACCACAGGGGTCGACGACCTCGACTGGGCAACACCACCAACCCCGCTCCACGGTGGGTTCTGGGCCGAGATGTACACCGTCGAACTCGCCGACCCGCCCCCGGCGCTCGCCGGACGACTCGTCGCCCGGATCATGCCCGACCCCGACACCGCAGCGTTCGAGACCGCCATCCAACGACACGTCCACCGCCACGGCACCCCAGTCCCGGCCATCCGCGCCGCCAGCGGCCCGACCCGCGAACTCGACCGCGCCTGGACGCTCATGGACCACGCGGACGGGCAGCCACTGCTCGACGGACTCACCGCGACGAGCGCCATCCGCCAGGCGCCGACCCTGTACCGCCAGCTCCCCGACCTCCTTGCGCAGGCAGCCGAAACCGTCCACCGCTGCCCCATCGACGGACCCGACCTCGCGACCTACCGAGGCCACGCCGGCGTTGAAGCCTTCCTTGCGCGGATCGCGGCGCAAGCCCGCAGCATCGGCCGCAACGACCTCTCCCGGATTGCCGGCTCGCTCACAGACCGCGCACCGGCCGCGCGCGTGATCTGCCACGGCGATCTGCACCCGTTCAACCTCCTCGTCGCCGCCGACAAACTCGTCGTCTATGTGGCGGGCGCCGCGCGTCACCGGATCGCACGGCTCCGAGCGGCTGGAGTCGGCCCGGGCCGATAGCCCGCCTGGGAACCCGGCCAGGGAGATGGCGGTCAAGTCACGATTGCGCGTCGTGCACGAGAATCGCGATGTGCACCCGGTTGGTGACTGCGAGCTTGGTGAGAAGACGCGAGACGTGCGCTTTGACGGTGGCCTCGCTCATGTACAGGGATGCGGCAATTTCGGCGTTGGATGCGCCGGATGCCACCGCAGTTGCGACGTCCCGCTCGCGGTCTGTGAGCGATGTTAGGCGTTGGGCAGCGATGCGACGGCGATCTGTCATTTCGTCGTTGCCGAGGTGAGAGAGAAGTGTGCGGGTGACGGACGGTGAGAGCATCGCTTCTCCTGCAGCGACGAGGCGCACTGCGTTGACGATCTCCGTGGGTGCGGTGTCTTTCAACAGGAATCCGTCGGCGCCGGCCCGGAGCGCGCTCATGACATGTTCGTCGGCCTGGAATGTGGTCAGGACGATTACGTGCGGCGGATTCGCAAGGCGGCGGAGGGCCGAGGTGGCGGCGATGCCGTCCATTCCGGGCATTCGGATGTCCATCAAGACGACATCGGGTCGATGCGCTTGCGCGGCCGCGACGGCGTCGGCGCCGTCGGCAGCCTCGCCCACCACTTCCAGCTCCTCTGACGAGGACAGGATCATCCGGAGACCGGCACGCACCAACGCGTCGTCGTCGACCAGAAGCACCCGGATTTTCACCGAGTTTTTCACCATGGCAGGTCGGCCTGGACGACGAAGTCACCGGAAGCGTCCGGTCCGTGCACCAGGACGCCATTGGCCAGGGTCACTCGCTCCTGCAGACCAAGGAGGCCGGTGCCGGAACCCGGCAGCGCCGGACGGTCCTTGGCGCCCAGTGGGGGTGGGTTCCGAACGCGGATGTGCAGGCCGCGGTTCGGCGCTCCCGCCACGCGAACCTGGGCGTGGGTGCCGCGAGCGTGCTTGGTGATGTTGGTCAGCGCTTCTTGCACGATGCGGTATGCGTCGCGACCCAGGGGGCCGGGTGCGGCAGCTGCACCGTCCACCTGCATGTCGAAGTCGATCTTTGCGCCGGAGCGGCGAGTCTCCTCTACCAGGCGTGGAATGTCAGCCAACGTCGGTTGTGGCACCGTCGAGGGCCGCTGCGGCCCGGGTTCCTCGCGCAGCACGCCGATGACGTCGCGCAGTTCTTCCAGCGCTTGGTGGGCCGTCAACCGCAACAGCGCTGCGCTCTCCCGCACCTGGGCGGGAGGCAGGTCGAGTGCGACCTCGAGGGCCCCGGCGTGCAGCGCCACGAGGGAGATGCGGTGGGCGAGCACGTCGTGCATCTCCCGTGCGATGCGGGTCCGCTCGGCCAGGCGCGCACGTTCGGCGCGGACGAGCTGATCGGCCTCGGCCCGCTGGGCACGGTCGCGCAGGGTGGAGAGGAGCTGACGTCGGGCGCGGATGAACATGCCCCATGCGGTGGCGGCGGCGGCAAGCGCCAGCGTCGGCAGCATCACTGACCAGGTATTGGTCCGCCCGAGCCAGATCGAGCACACCACTGCGGACGGAACGAACAGCGCGGCGACGAGCAGGGCGGGCCGGACATGGCGGTGCACGGCCAGCGAGGACAGTGCGAACAGGCCAGCTACTGTGCCGAACGTCGAGAATGCGCCCAGCAGGACGCAGACCAGCGCCACCCCGAACGGCCAGCGCCGCCGCCACCACAGTGAGAGACAGCAGAGGGCTCCGAACGCGACGTCGGTGACCACCTGGCCCGAGGTCATCTGATTGGCGGTGACGTCCCCGGTAACGCTCAGGATGAGGGCGCCGAGAGCGGCGGCGATGACGAAGGCACCGCCGTCAAAGGACCAGTCACGTGCAGTCCTGGGCGCCACCTTGTCGGGATGAGCCGGGTCGGTCGGTGCCAGCATCGCCGTGGGGGCGGTCTGAGCCCACCATCTGCGAAGCCAGGACATAGTTCGAGCATACGGCTCAGGGCCTCCGTGCAACATCGACGAAAGTCGACACTGCAACCAACGAAAGACCAAACGTCGGAGGCGGCCAGCCGTCCTTTCGGGCATCGGATCGTGGCCGTCCGCCCGATGCGGCGGCGCACCGGCCGGTTCAGGCTGGCCACATGATCACGACAACCGCGCTCACCAAGAGCTACAAGAAGGTTCCCGTCGTCCGCGAGGTTTCGTTGCGCTGCGAACCCGGGACCATTACTGGTTTCCTCGGGGCCAACGGCGCCGGCAAGTCCACCACGCTGAAGATGATCGTCGGGCTGGTGCGACCCGATCGCGGCACGGCGACCATCGACGGGGGACCGTTCGTCGAGTTGCCCAACCCGACGCGCGTGGTCGGAATGCTGCTCGACGCGTCGGCGATGCATCCCGGGCGCAGTGGTAGGGCGACGCTCACGATCGCAGCGCGGATGGCAGGCGTTCACCCAAGGCGGGTCGAGCACCTGTTGGACCTCGTCGGGCTCGCCGATGCGGCGGAGAAGCGGGTCGGGGCCTACTCCCTTGGCATGCGCCAACGCCTCGGCATCGCCCAGGCCCTCATCGGTGAACCGCGGGCGCTGATCCTCGATGAACCGGCGAACGGGCTCGATCCCGAGGGCATCGCCTGGATGCGAACGCTCCTGCGCGACTTCGCGGATCATGGCGGCACGGTGCTGTTGTCCAGTCACCTGCTCCACGAGGTGCAGGCCACCGCTGATCATCTTGTCGTCATTTCAGGCGGTGCCGTGGTAGCCGCCGGTCGGCTGGATGATCTGCTTGCCAGCGCCACGATCCTCGTGCGCAGCCCCGACCGCGTCGCACTGGCGGCGGCGCTCCACGCCGCGGGGATCGACTACGTCGCCGGGCCGGGAGATGCGTTCACCGTTGACGTCTCCGGAGGTCGGGTCACGACCGAGGTGCTGGCGGGCGTCGCCCGCGACCACCAGGTGCTGCTCACCGAGTTGCGTCAATCCGAGACAAACGGGTTGGAACAACTGTTCTTCTCGCTCACCGCCGTCAAGGCGGCTTCGCCCCAGGAGGTTGCAGCATGACCACCTCGGTCTCCCCCCGAACCCTCGGCATCGACGCGGCACGGTCGGCCCCAGGACCGATCCCGTTCTCACGACTTGTCCGGGTCGAGTGGACCAAGGCCACCGACACCCGCGCCGCCCGCTGGCTCCTCGCTCTCGTCGCCGTGTCGACCGCTGGGATGATGCTGGCGCCGATCCTCGCCCCAGAGAGGTTCGATCAGACCTACACGGGCTACCTCGAGGTCGCCGCCATCGCACAGGTGATCCTCGTGCCCGTGGTGGGGATCCTGATGCTCACCGGCGAATGGAGCCACCGAAGCGTCATCACGACGTTCACTCAGGAAACGCGACGCATCCGAGTCCTCAGCGCCAAGGTGGTGGCATCGCTGATGCTGGGCAGTGGTGCTGCGGTCTTCGGCGGGGTGGTCACCGCGGCCGGCCTCGTGTTGGCGGCGGCATCGGGTCGCACCGTGGAGGGAACTCTGAGCGTCGGGGACATCACCGGCTATCTGCTCTATCTGCTCCTCAACATGCTCGGGGGCGTGGCGATCGGCACGCTGCTGCAGAGCTCCGCGACGGCCATTGCCGCCTACTTCGCCCTCAACATCGCCATCGCGC
The DNA here is from genome assembly GCA_046155365.1 of Acidimicrobiales bacterium. GTDB lineage: Bacteria > Actinomycetota > Acidimicrobiia > Acidimicrobiales > CAIXPF01 > CAIXPF01. Next base: position 22,675 of record JBJXFH010000026.1, read on the forward strand.
TGCTCGGCACCGCATCGACACTGATCGCGGACTGGATCGACACGGAGACGACCTGGACCTTGGTGCTCGACAACGACTGGGGCGGTCACGTACCGCAGGTAGCGGTCTCGACCCTGGTCTGGGTGGTGATCCCGCTCGCCGCCGGCGCCGTCCGAACCCTGCGCCGCGACATCGGCTAGTCGATTCGTCCTGAACCCCCACCCCCCTCCAACACGTTTACAGAAAGAAAGACCCATGAATCATCACCATCGCGACCGACGCGTCGCCAGCTTCCGCGGCCTCGCAGCCGTCGTTGCTGCCGGCCTCCTTGCTGCCGGGTGCGCATCGGAGGAACCGTCCACCACCTCGACACCGGCAACCTCGACACCGACGACCACGACACCGGCGCTCACCTACGCGGCGCCGGGCAGCCACGCGGTCGGCTATAGCGTCTTCACCACCACCGGCGCACAGGAGCAGCCCCTGACGGTACGAGCGTGGTATCCCGCTGTTCGTGCCACCGCCGAGCCCGGGCCGATCACGTATACCGCGCCCAACAAGTTCGACGAACAGATCACCCCCGGCGAGCAGATCACCAGCGTCGGCCGAGCGCTCGCCGACGCTGAACCGGAACCGACCGATGAGCCGTACCCGCTCGTGGTCTTCTCCCATGGCTTCTCGCTGAGCCCGATCGTCTACAGCACGCTGGTCGAGCACTACGCGTCACAGGGCTATGTCGTGCTCGCTCCCGAACACAACGAGAGCTTCGACGGATCACTCACCGGATTCTGGGAGGAGTTGATCGACAGGCCTGTCGACATCCATCGAACCATCGACGAGGCGGAACGACTCACCGAACCCGGAGCAGCCTTGGCCGGCCTGATCGACCTCGACAACGTCGCCGTCGTCGGCCACTCCTATGGCGGGTACACCGCACTCGCGGCTGCCGGCGCGCAGCTCGACTTCGCCGCCTACAAGACCCGCTGCGCGGCGCTGGCAGCAGATGATCCTCTCAACTTCTTCTGCGCTCCCATTCCCAACGAGTCGGACATGGCCATGCGAGCCGGACTTGACGAGGTCCCCTCCGGTTTGTGGCCGTCTTTCGGAGACCCGCGAGTCAAGGCCGTGATCTCGCTGGCCGGCGACGCGTACCCCTTCGATCAGCGCGGCCTCGCAGAGCTCAAGGTTCCAATCATGGCCATGGGCGGGACCGTCGACGAAGGCACTCCCTACACGTGGGGCGCGAAACTCACCTACGACCATGTAGGGAGCGAGAACAAGACGCTCGTCAGCTTTCCCGGCGCAGGCCACATGCTCTTCCTCGACCCGTGCGAGAACCTTCCGTGGGTCGAGAACTCCGTCTACCGCGACCCGATCTGCATCGACGCCGTCTGGGACACACGACCCCTCGACATCGTCACGCACTACACCACTGCGTTCCTTCGCGACACACTCAACGCCGACCCCAAGGCTCGGGCCACCCTCACCCGCCAGCAGCCCCACCTCGACAACGTCGAATACAACACCACAAATCAGCCCTGATAGGCGATCAGCCACGAGAACGACCCGAGGCGATCGGACTCGGCTTGCGGGTCGTTCATGAGGTGCACGCACTGTCCGCCACCGCGTCCTGATCCTGATGGCAATCGCCGAACCGCTGGCCTCTGATTAGGAATTCGTTGGACATCGACGAGCCAGAGATGGCGGACAACAAGACAACAACCGACACGCGCGCGTCAGCAGATGACGACGAGAACCAAAGGATCTGACCCATGCAACCATCCTCGCCCGGCTATCCGATCCAGTTCGACGTCGACCATCCCGACCGCCCACGCAACCGAGCGACGACCTTGTTCCGCCTCATCCTGGCCATCCCGATCCTGATCGTGCTCGTCATGATTGGTGCGGTCGGCTCCGACATCGACGCAAGCGGCGGTGCGTGGTTCGCGTGCATCGCCATCGCCCCCGGGGTCCTGTTCATCCCTGCGCTGCTGCTGATCGTCTTCCGCCAGAAGTACCCCCGCTGGTGGTTCGACTTCAACCTCGCGTACCTACGGTTCCACAACCGGGTGATCGCCTATCTCCTGCTCCTTGGAGACGAGTACCCCTCAAGCGACGAAGAGCAGAATGTGCACCTGGACGTGCCGTATCCCGACGCGCGCGTCGATCTGAACCGGTGGCTCCCACTGGTGAAGTGGTTCCTCGCCATCCCCCACTACATCGTCCTCATCCTTCTCGACGTCGGCGTGGTGCTCGCCGCAATAGCCACCTGGTTCGCGATCGTCGTCACCCGCCGTCACCCGCGCCCGCTGTTCAACTTCACCGTCGGTGCCATGCGATGGCACAACCGAGTCATCGGCTACGCCTTCGCGCTGGTCACCGACGAGTACCCGCCGTTCCGCCTGAGCGTGTGACGGGTTCCGCAGGGCGCGTACAGCCCGTGCGGATCCTTTCCCTCGGGGCACGAATACACCATGCTCACCTCGGCAACACGATCCACCCACGGTTCAGGGACCGGTCCCGATTCGCGTTCGGGAGTCATCCCGGGAGCAAGTCCGGGAGTAGCTCCAGGACTGGGTGTTGTCACCGTCGCTGCTATGGCACGCCGGACCCAGCGGATCAGCTTCGAGTCGTTCGCCGACATGGCCGCCCATCTCGACCGGTGGGCCGCATCATCGCTGACCACCCCGGCCACATGGGGTGACACCCTGGTCGGGACCCAGTCATGGTTGGACTACTCGGCACGCAACCAGATACTCCTCGCCTCCTACGGGACCGACGGTCCAGTCGCCGGGCCCGAGACATGGCGGCTGGTCCCCTCCACCCATGAGGACCGGAGATGCGCAGTGCGCGCCGGGGAACACGGCTACCCGTGTTGGGTTGGCCGAACCGATCCAGCGACACACCACCTGCGGCGGGCTCATCAACGAGTACCGCACGGCAGCCTGATAACGGCGACCACGGCCAAGCCTCCGGAACCTGGACTCGACGCGCCCACTGTGCCGCTCAGAATGCTCTCGCGAACGCACCCGTCGCTATCCAGACCACGCCGACGGGTAATCGGCACCCTCACGCTAAACCCTTTGCGTGGACCTACTCCGGACAACCACTCAAAGTAGCATGACGATCGCGCGCGGTCACAGTGAACGGTTCACTAGCGCCCCTCGGCACCGTTGTCGGCGCGCTGGCGTTCTAGTTGTCGCCGAGGGTGAGTCCGCCGAGGCAGTTGGCGAAGAGTTCGAGGGTGACGCTGTCGGGGCCGAAGACGAGGCCGGGGACGTCGGATTCAAAGCTGAACCGCCAGGCGGTGATGCCTGAGGTGACAACGTCGTATTGGGAGCTGTTGATGTTGACGTCGTTTCTGCCGGCGCCGCTGATGGTGTAGCCGCCACTGATGGCGTAGTAGCCAGCGGGACAAGGTACGAGATAGTCGGCGCCAGGGCCCATGAAGTGGTAGGTGGCGGCGCTTCGCCACCAGAGGACAGCGGAGCCGTCTGTGCCGGCTGGACCGATGGCGCCTGCTGGACCGGCTGGTCCTGCAGGACCAGCCTGGTTCCAGGTGAGCAGATTTTCGCCTCGTTTGCATGTCCCGCTTGCGAGGACGCGGAGAGCGCCCGTGCTCTGTTGGACGCATGCATGGATGGCGGTGTCTTCACCTACAGCCATGGCGTCTCCGCCAGCACCGACGGCTAAGCCGACGAGGACGCCAGCGGCGGCAAGTGCCGCCCCAGTTGATTTGCGCATGACCGGCTCCCACTCTCGTCCTGCGTGACCCGCCCTTCACGGCGCGGGAAACTGGGTGCCCGGCAGTCGCAAACGACAGCTAGAGGGCGGCACCCCTGGATATCCTCGATTCCTCCCGTGTCTATACCCCGCACAGGCCCTTCTGTAACGTCGCCACGGCGGACGACCGCTGACGCAGGGCCGGCTCTTCCCACAATGCTCGCGGCCCAGCGCGCTCATCGACCAGATGACGCGCCGAACACGGCGAACTCGGCACGGACCCAGCCGAACAGGCAGTGCAGATCAGGATCGTCCTCGAACACCAGACCGGCCGTTCCATCCGGGCGATCTACCGTGGCCTGAACGACGACGGGCTGACCGCCAAACGTGGGGGCCTGGCACCCCACCGCCGTCGCTCGAAACGGTGGCCACCACCGGGCAGCCCACTGGCCGCCAGTGGGCAGAATCTCATGGCCGCTGACATCCGGAGCAGTCCGCCACCGATGTAGCCAGGGCGCTACGGGGTGGCACCCCCGCGGACCGGCTTGGCGGCTACCGGAAACCGCAGAACGCCGAGTGTCGAGTTGCGAACGAGAACACGAGAGGCCCGTCTCGTTCACCAGCGCCCGTGCCAAGGTTTCGCGATACAATATTCGGTACGTGGAGATCTACCGGTCCGCCCGCAGGCACAAGATCGCGGATGACGACATCCGCCACGCCGTCGAGCACGCGCTCGTGGCTGGTGAGCAAGACGACGGCAAGGTCCTTTACCTCGGACCCGATCGGGCGGCGAACTTGCTCGAAGTCATCTCGGTGGTCCGAGACGACGGATCGGAGATCGTGATCCACGCCATGCGCATGCGCGCCAAGTACGAACCGTTCCTCCGCCGTGAAGGAGATCGCGATGCCTGAACGCAAATCGCACGGCCGCTCGAAGGCCGGAGTCGAGTTGACCGACGAAGTTCTTGAGCGGATGGCCGATGAGGCCCAGGAAGGCCTGGACCTCACGAACCTCCGTCGGCGTCCTGGTCGACCCGCAATGGGCTCCGGCCCAGCCGACTCGTTTCCGGTACGGCTCGAGCCAGAGCTTCGCCGGGCCCTTGACGACCGCGCCGCCACAGATCACACGACCGCGTCGGAAATCGTTCGTGAGGCGCTCCGCCGTTACCTGAAGGTCAGCTGAGCGGCTTGGCGGGAGCAGCTCAGCGGGCTGCGCCGGCAAGCAACGCGGCGACGATGTAACTGTCGTGCCGGTCGAGTACACCCGAGCGCGGCCGAAACACACTGTGTAGGGGATCGGCGTGGCTTGTCCGTGCCGACTATCCGGACGTGGGCCTGACCTGGGTTTTTGGACCCTCGCAGCAGCTCGCGATCGTCGTGTTTCGCGGCCAGCTCCCCGTGTTGCGCGGCCGCGTGTCCGGGACGATTCCCCACCAAGAACCACGTCGCTGACCGGCACCACGAGGCACGGGTGCGAGCAAACTTCGCTCCCGCTTCGAGGCCCGTCAGGCTCGCCTGAGCGTGACGGGCGCGCTCCGACCCTAACGGGATTCACTACCTCACCAACAACTCAGGCCGCCAACACCTTGACGATCGTTGAGGCCTCAACTGGCTCAACAGAAACCTCCACGCATGCAACCATCGGCCGCTGGAAAGGCCGCGCCCGACCTCGTTCGCCAACGGGCCCGCGCCCTGCAACACGCCACCCCGTTGAGGATCGATGTTGAGGCAGGGTCCCACCTCGACGCAAACCTCAACGTCGGCGAAGGTCGGCGACGGTGAAGAGTCTCCGTGCCGACCTTGCACACATTTGCAGGCCGCTGGCCAGCCCAAACGCTCACCACACGGCCGTTGGGGTGTCGACATCAAGCGCGCCGGGCGCCGTCACCGGCACTCCACGTGACGATGAGACGAGAAGCGCTCCCCCACCGCAGGTTGCGAAGTCGCCCGTCGACCCACATCAGGTTCCGGGCGAGCTCGCTGAGATCGACCGGATGTTGGATGATCCTCGTTTTTTCGGGCCGTTCCGACCGTTCTTCCCCCCGAGATCGCATGAGGGCCGCGTGGCGACGCGTGTAGCGAGGCGCTTTGGGGTGACGAACGGGTGTTTGAGTCGCACTACGTCGCCCACAAGGCACGGGACAACGTGACCGGCGAAGCGACAGCCAGCGCCACGAGCGGAATCACTGCGGCCGTGGACCTCGGCGTGTGCGAATCCGCCGGGGTTTCTATCTGCCGGGCCAGGCAAGCTCTTGATGTCCGCTCCGGGTAGCCGCCAACTGCGCCATGGTCCTTCGGATCGATGACACAACGGAGGTAACCCGGCTCCTCCGGGTCACGCGCGATTACGGCGCCGAGGCCTTCGTTGATACGGAGCATGGCACCGTTCTATGGGCGGACGAGCGACGCCACGGCGGACGCTCCCTTGCTGTCATCATTGAGCAGTCCCTCGGTCGGAGTCGGGGTTGTCAGACACCGCCCCTCGGTCATCGGCCCGGGGGACGCTCGACGTGGATGGCTTCAACGAGGAACAGGGACTTCCGCCGGCCACCAGCGGAGACTTTCTCATGGCCACGCACGGTGAATGCGGCCGGACCGCCCACAGCCCGATGGGTGGTTCTCCAGGCAGCATCTGCCGCGTCACGGACGCGCGGACGTTACGGCCCTTCTATAGACGGGTGAAAGATCGAGAAGGCATTCAGGTAGCCACCGCCGCCGTGACCCGCGACTGACCGTGTTGTATAGGCATCTCGTGACCAATGGCGAGGACGCAGCGTTCACCCTCCCAGGCCTCCACCGCACACAAGCGCCACAAGCTTCGAACTCACCGGAACGCTGAACTTGCGACTGCCATCCTTCACAGGTTAGTAACGGGAGCCGGCCCCGATCCGAGGTTGAGGCGGGCTAGCTAGAGCGGCTTCACCTGCTATTAAAGCCCGGAGGTTTGCGATGACGATTCTTAGTCAGCCGGCTGGAGCCCGTACTCGAAGGCGCTCGGGCTTCATCATCGGCTTGGTAAGTGTAATCGGATTGGGACTAGGTGTGGTTGGCGCCGGCCCTGCCGCGAGGTCCGATGCCGCCACAATTGTGGATCAGTTCTCGGTCCCAGCAGACCAACCATCACCCACCTATTCGAACATTCCTCTAGCGATGGATGGAAAGTACACGATCGAGGCTAGCGGAACGTTGACGTTCGGTTGCTGTGGATTAACAGCCGACGCCGAGTGGTTCACAAGCGACGGCTGGGCAACATATTTGGACGGCGGTGATGCCAATCTAGATCTCTTCGCCGTCTACGGAGCTCCCATCGGCATTCCAGCACCTGGTCCTTCGGGTTCCCAAGATGTGAATTGGGGCTCGTTTAGCTCGGACCACAAGTACAAAATTACCGTTGTCGGAAATGGTGAACCAATTGGCTTCTACTTCCATGATTCAGCCTATGGCGACAACTCGGGTTCACTGAGCTTGAACATTAAGGCGGTGAGCAAGGAGGATTGCAAGAACTCCGGTTGGATTTCACTCACCGACGCCGCTGGGCGCCGGTTCAAGAACCAAGGCGATTGCGTGAGCTACTTCAACTAGTCAACTAGGTTAAGGGGGCCACTCTCGAACCTCGGGAGCGGTGTTATCTGACAGATTGTCTAGTGCCTTTAGATATCTATATCCAGCGGCCGTGTGGAGGTCGATACATTATCACACCGGCGCCCTTTGGGCTCTGGCGGGTCTGGTGGATCACCTTGCCGGCGGGGACGTTGAGAGCCGCGACTAGATCGGTAGTCCCGTTCCGCTTGTAGCCAGGTGTCATCGTTCGACCCCGACCCGGCTTCAACGGTAACGACCACTGGGTCCCGTCCAACGCCGAAACCTGGGTTTTCTCGTCGAAGCTGAACTTGACCGCCCGTGGGTCGAGGTACAGTCCGACAATCTCGACCAGGTTCTCGTCGAAGCGGCGAGCCATCGATGGGGACCACGCTACACACAGTGCCCGATGGCAGCCCGAGGCATTGGTCGACTGGTCATGATCGACGCTGGCTGGTAAGCAGCGAGAAGCGCGGTGGTCTTCTGCCCATCGGGTTAGCAGCACCTGGGCCAATCCATCGTGTCGATGACCGCGGACATGAGTCAGCGCTGTGACCTGCGGCTGGCATACCCCGTTGAGCAGTCACATCCACCTGTGGTTGCAGGGAACAAGCACGGCCTTCGCTCACGACGGTGAACTGGCCGCCGCCTTGCCTTCTGACGGGCGCGCCGTCGGGGAGGTCCCCACTCCGTTGCTACGATCACCGGACGACCCGTGTCGTCAAGACGGTTCAGCTCGTTAGTCATCCATTGAGGACGATGTGCGCAGCAATAGCGAGGTGCTGTCCACATAAAGGCACTCGCGGGCCACGGGTTCGCACCGTGCGCCATTCAACCCGCCCTCGCTGCCTGGATAGTGTGCCGCTTTCTCGCGATTGCAGAAGCGCCACCTCGAAGTTTGAGTCGGCCCCGCCCAGACACGGCGTTGGTCGGATCCAAGTCGCTCCCGCCGGCGCGAGCCGCAAAACGATGAAACCCCGAGGCGTACCTGACGGCAGGGGCCCCGGGGAGTTCCCTGCCAGTATGGCCACGATGTCGCCCGTTCAACCAGGCCCTTCGCTCCCCGCAATCCAGGCCGCCCTCTCCGCGCCCCGGTTCCACCCGTACCTCGACGCGGCCGGCCAGCACCCGCAGTTGGCCCTCGGGCTGTACGAGTGGAACCTCGAGCTGTCCGCCGCACTCCAGGGCGGCGCAGCGGGTGACGGAGCGCCGGGCACGGCGAGCAGGTGGCGACAGGTAACGAACAACCAACCGTGAAGATTTGCCCATCAAGGTCGATACCCTGACGAGAACGGACTCACAAGGGGAACAAGCCATGACGGAACTGGAGTTGTCAGAAGAGTGGACCGCCGAGCAGGTCGCACAGCACGGAACTCACGATCGTGAAAGTGTGCCAGAGGCCCGAACGGTAGCCCGGCGGAAAGTGCGCAGTGAGACGCATGGGGCCGACCATCGGCCCGGCGTGGAAACCGGTGGCGGCTCCGCCGGCCCACGTGAGCCGGTAGCGTCCCCGAACCCCGAAAGGGGGGCATGATCGTGGGCCTATATTTCAACAACAGCACTCGGGCGAACCTGTGGGTCGCATTCGCGTATGTGGACGAGGACCGCGTCTGCCGCGCCGACGGTTTCGACGTCGACTACATGAAAAAAGGCTGGTACCGCATAGCGCCCGGCCAGGAGATCAAAGTGTGGTCAGGTTGGGCCGGCGGCGACGCCTGGTTCTTCTACGCGGAGTCCGACGACATGAGTCTCGTGTGGGCCGGCCAGTTCCACACCCAGGTTCCCAACCAGGCTTTCGACAACTGCTGGAGCCTTGGCTTCAGTAACGGAACGGATCTGGGGTTCCGGCGAGTACGACCCGGGGCAGACATCATGGACTACACGGTACGACTCATCACCTGATATCCCGATCGCACCGTCTCTGCCCATCGCCACCGAACCCGAGGGTTCACACTACAAATCGCTCACGGTCACATCGATCGGCCCGGTTCACCCCCTTTTAGTCCTAACCTGCGACTACGCAGTATCGGGCACCCCACGAGCGGAACCCGTCCTACGACGTCTTCCGCTCCGCCCATCATCTCGTGAAGAACACGCGCTGCGACGGGCTGATCAGCGAGTACCTACAGCACCCGACCAGTCACAACAGATCTCCCGCCAAACCCGACGCCGTTGAGCTCACCGTCGACCAGCCCGGGGTCGGCGTCAGCCTACCCGGCCCGTGAACACCAGTTCGGCAGCCATGACCGTCACGCTGCCTAGGGTCTCGGGGAGCGTGACCACGGGCTGGGGGCCCGAGGTGGCCCACTGACCCTTCGTGAGGGTTAGTAGCTCGACGGTGGGCTCGGCAACGTTGACCAGGGCGGGCAGGTCTACCAGCACGTAGCAGCCGGCCCCGCCCACTCGGTACTCGTTCATCTTCCCGCCTGGGCCGGCGTTGCGGTCGTTCCTGCGCGTCGAGCGTGAGGCGACCTCGACCACCAGTAGAGGCACGGGGCTCCAGTCCAGCTCATCAGGCCCGACCCGCACCGAGCCTGGGGCGACGACCATCAGATCTGGAACGTTGACCCTTCCCGAGCCACCACGGGGCCGCCACGACCAGCCGGCCGGCAGAACCTCCCCGGCAAGCCCCCGGACCAGAATTCCTGTCAGGGCGCGTATAGCCCACTCGTGAGCGTCGGTAGCTGGGGACACTATGAGCTGTCCGTCCTCGTCTATCTCAATGTGGATCGTCCCGAGAGCGTCGCGAGCCCAGTCGAGGTCCTCAACCGTGTACGTCGCTGACACCTGTGCCATAGCCACGCCCACCAACCTACCGTCATCGCCGGCCAGGCGAACCGTGGCGTTCGGGACGGCGTAGGTCCCAACACTCATCCGCGCAGCATGAGCTGCGGTTCCGCGAGAACGCCAGCGGGATTCCAACCGCCGACCCGGAGCTCAGACGTAGATCCGTGCGCTGTTTGGCGTACGTGTGTTCGATACGCGTCAAGGGGCCTGTTCACGGGCGATAATCGGGGTTCCTAAAGCCATCGATTGTCGCTTGTGAAAGGCACCTTGTCGCGTGAGGATGGTAGCGCGTGGTGCTGTGGTGTTGGGGCCGGTGGACCCGTCGGTGACCGCAACGGCGGGGGTGGCGCTTGTCGATGAACTGGACCGGATCTTGGCCAGCCACCCGCAAATCACCGACGGCAATCCCCATGACTGAGCCACTGGTCAAGGACTTTCCTGGAAGGCCCCATAGCCTCTCAACTGTGGTCTGAAAGAACGCGGATCCTGTCGCGCGAAGTCAGACGCAACCCAGAACCTAGAAACCTCCCGTGCGTGTTACGCGGATGGTCATCAACCGGACCCCGCCACGAGCCTCCGAGAAACGGGAACCGATCAGCAGCGCGTCGCCAGCACCAACACCGGTGTCCTACAAGGACAACACCCCGCTCAAACCAGCGCGGTCACCCACACCTGGGCTCCACTGCGACTGAGGCCGCCCGTTGGCAGCTTCGCGCCGTGCTGGCAGCCCCGGGGCGTTGCTCCGACGCGAGGGCTTGAACTCCTCCCACATCGCGGAGTGGCGGAACAACGCCCAGCGTGGCACCGTGGCGGGGCTGGAACCCAAGCTCCGCCGCTCGAAGAAGTCCCCGGTGCAGAAGGATCTGGTCCGCGCTCAGCAGCGCATCGACAGGCTGGAGGCCGAACTGGCTCGAACCAAGCTGGCGTTGGAGATCGCGGGAAAAGCACACGCGCTCGTGGAGATGTTCTCCGAGGGCGCGGCCGCCGACAAGAAGTCGATGCCGTGATCGACGCCTGTTTCGGCGAGCTCGCCGCGGTGACATCAACGGCGACCGCGTGCCGGTTGTTGGGGAAATCGCGTGCTACCCACTATCGGCATGACGTCCAGCCGGCATTCGGGCCGCCACCGCGGCGCCTGCCACCCCCGAACGCGTTGTGCGAAGCGGAACGACAACAGATCCTGACGGTGTTGCGGTCCGAGGAGTACTGCGACCTGGCCCCAGCGCAGGTATGGGTGCGCGTCTCCTCGATGACGGCGTGTACCTGTGCTCGATCTCCACCATGTACCGCCTGTTGGCGGCAGCGGGCGAGAACCGCGAACGACGCCGGCAACGTACCCACCCAGCCAAGAAGAAGCCGGAGCTGCTCGCCACCCGACCGAACCAGGTGTGGTCCTGGGACATAACGAAACTGAAATCGGGGACCCGCGGGAAGTACTACGAGCTCTACGTCATCATCGACATCTTCTCCCGCTACGTCCTCGGATGGACCGTCGCTGACACCGAGACCGGCGACCTCGCCGCGGACTTCATCGAGGCCGTCTACCTCGACCAACAGATCACCAAGGGCACCCTCACCCTGCACACGGATCGGGGCACGTCCATGACCTCCAAGCCCGTGTCCCAGCTCCTCGTCGACCTCGGCGTGGACCGCACCCACAGCCGCCCCCATGTCTCCAACGCCTTCGGGCTACGTATATCCCGCTAGCGACCTATTGAGATCCCCGACGCGCGAACGAAAGAAAGGCGTTTCAGCTGTCACCCGCTGGCGATCCGATGCTCGTCTACGTTGTTAAGGCTCCGAGTTCCGGAGCGGGCGGCCCTGCGGAGGGCGGACGACAGAGCAGGAGATGCTGATGGCGAAGTTCCCGAGGCGATGGGCGACCGTGGGTGTCGCAGCGTTTGTTTCAACAGCCGGTATCGGTGTCGCTTTAACCGGCGGACCAGCGTCCGCGACCGAAGTCGTCGCTGAGGCGACGCTATACAACGCTGCCGGCAAGGAGATCGGTGAGGTCACGTTCAAGGGTGAAGGCAAGTTCGCGACGGAGGTCGAGGTCGAGATCGATGCTGCCCAGGCCCCGAACCTTGGCTCCTACCATGGGATCCACATCCACACGACGGGTGCGTGCACCGGCCCGACCTTCGCGTCCGCCGGGGGGCACTGGAACCCAGCAGGTACCGGTCACGGTCTCCACGCCGGTGATCTACCTAGTGTCCTGCTGACCAAGGGTGGGATGGCTTACGCCGAGTTCGAGACCGACCGGTTTGATGTGTCAGAGCTCTTTGACGCCGACGGATCGGCGGTCGTCCTTCACGTCGGTGCCGACAACTTCGCCAACATTCCGGCGGTGCCATACGGCGGGCCCAACGCGACCACTCTCGCTACCGGCGACGCTGGAGGCCGTTACGCCTGCGGCGTCATCGAGTAGGTCCGTAGGTAGCTGCGCTGTAGACGCTACGTAGCGCCACGGTCTGGTGTGGGGGTGCCCGCTGTGGGGGCTACCGTTCCGGGCCGTGGTCCCTGCGACGATCACGATGGCCGCCAGCAAGGGCGGGGTGGGGAGACAACCATGACCGGCCTGCTCGCCGTGTGTTGGGCGCCACGCTGGATGAGGATGGCGGCGCCACTGAAGTTGGGGATGAGAAGTGGGGTTTGGTCTTCGTTGGGCGTGGCGCAGGATCTGCGGCTGGTCGCGTTGAAGTAGGCGGTGGGTCACGTGGAGGGGTACGAGATGATCTGGCGGGCGTGGGGGGCGAGGATCGCGGCGCGGGTGATGGCCAACGCGAGTTGCCACGGCGGGTGTTGCGGTCCGAACCGGCGGATGTGAGCGGCGACGGCCCGGCCGACGGTTTCGACCATGTCGCTGAGCGGGCTGCCGGTCGGATTGATCTTGTCCGCCACGGGGTCCAGCGCGTGGCCGGCGATGGTGGCGTTGACCCTGACCGTGTCGCTGTTGGTTCTGGCCCGCTGGAGCCAGCCTCCCACGGTCGTAGCCGGGACCTGGACCCGCCCAGCGACCCTGCGGTAGCGGAGCCCTTCGACCGCTGCGAGCAGGGCGGCGCCGACGGTCTCAGCCGTGTCAGGCCGCCGCGGGTAGGTCCGGGCGGGGATCAGCACATGGGTGTCACCACAGGCCCGGCACCGGGCCCGGCGGGGGGTGTGTGCCTCCGTGCGGCCGGGACCGCGACGCAGCCACCGGGTACGGGCGTGACCCCACGGTCCCAACACACCAACGCAGCCCTTCTCGCAGCACACCAGTTCGCCAGCGGCGAGCCTGAGGGCGGCGGCGGAGGGGTCCAGAACAACCAGCATCGTTGGCCACACCCGCACAGCCTCACCGTTCAGCGCCGGCGACGGGAGGGCGAGTTCGTGTTGCAGCCTCACCCATCCCGGAGCGAAACGCCGCACCGACGCCCATCCGTCACGGCCAGCCCCACGCCACCGTGATCACGGTTCGTCCTCACGCCCGCTGTCGCCACAACCCCCGCGCGTCCCCAAACAACGCGGCGCTCAACACCTGCCCAGCAAAGCAAAGGAGTCGTCCGCCACGCATCGGAACCGCCCGTCGCCCAACCGCCAGCCACCGAGCCCTCCGCCGAGCCCTCCGCAGCCCGGGCACACGAAGCCCTCTGGCCACCGCAGCCACTCCAGATAGTCCAGGCAGTCAGCGTCGGTCACGAACCACGAGTGCAGCTCACCCAACGACCTCGGATGGTGGGTCCCGGCCACCGGAGCG
>JBJXFH010000027.1:0-14422 GCA_046155365.1 Acidimicrobiales bacterium
TGGCCGGGCCCAGGTCGGACCCGCCGATGCCGATGTTGACCACGTCGCTGAAGGGCCGATCGGTGTGACCCACCCATTCACCCAACCGCACCGCCCGGGCGAAACGGTCCATGTGATCCAACACCGCGTGGACCTCGGACACCACGTCCACGTCGCCCACCATCAGCCGATCCGTCACCGGCCGGCGCAGCGCGGTGTGCAGGACCGCCCGATCTTCGCTGTGGTTGATCCGCTCCCCGCCGAACATGGCCTCGATGCCGCCGCGCAGGTCCCGCTCGGTGGCCAGTTGAAGCAGGGCGCCCAGCCCCTGATCGTCGATGCGGTGCTTGCTGTAGTCCAGCAGCAACCCGTCGGTCTGGATGCGGTAGCGCCGGGCCCGACGAGGGTCAGCGGCAAACAGCTCACGCAGATGCCCCCCGGCCAGCCGCTGGTAGTGGTCCCCGATGCCTCGCCAGGCGGGGGTGTCCGGCCACTGCGGGTTCAGAACGGGGCTTGGGTGCGGAGCCATTGGTTCGATCATGCCCGCCCGGAGGCCGAATCACGCATCATCCGGGGAACGAACGCGCATCGGGTGGCGATCAGTGGGGATCGGCCGGGGTCAGCGCAGCTGGGTGGGACCTCGCTGGGCCAGGCGGCCCCGGCCTGGACGGGCGGCGTCGGTCAGGCGCCCGCCGGAAACCACCACCTCACCCCGACTCAGCACCACGTCGGGCCAACCCGTGACCGACCAGCCGTCGTAGGGGGAGTAGTCGGCGTTGGAGTACCCCTCGGCGCCGTTGATGATCCGGGTCTGCTCGCTGTTCCAGATCACCAGATCAGCGTCCGAACCCACGGCGATGGTGCCCTTGCGGGGGTACATGCCGAAAAGCTTGGCGGGGTTGGTGGCGGTGATCTCCACGAAACGGCTGACGGACAGTTTTCCGGTGCGGACCCCGGCCCACCACAGCATCGGCAACATGGTCTCCAGCTCAGACATACCGAGGCGTAGGTCGGTGGCGTCGAAGGCCGGATCCAGCTTGTCCGCCAGCCTCCAGGGGGCGTGGTCGGTGGCCACGGTGGCGATGCTGCCCTGGGCCAACCCCGCCCACAGCCCCTCCACGTCCTGGGGTCGGCGCAGCGGGGGCGCTCCGGCATACCGGGCCCCGCCGGCTTCGGCGTAGCGCTCCTCGGTCAGGAACAGATAGATGGGTCGGGTTTCGATCTCCACCCTGGTGCCGCGGGCCTGCGCCGCTCGGCAGGCGTCGAGGGCCTGTAGCGAGGACAGGTGCACCACGTAGATCGGGCAACCGGTGACCTCGGCCATGGCCACCGCCCGCTCGGTGGCGGCCCGTTCGGCGGCCACCGGTCGACCGGCAGGGAAGTGCTCGGCGCTGAGGCGGCCCTCCTCCCGCATGATGGTGCAGGCGCAATCGAGCAACGCCACGTCCTCGCAATGGATGAGGGCCAGGCCGCCGCGAGCGCCAACCTCCCGTAACGCCTCCACGTAACCGTTCACCGCCCGGTCGAAGCGGCGGAAGGACAGGAAGATCTTGACCCCGGTGTGCCCCGCGGCGTGCAGCCCGGCCAGCGCATCGAGCTCGGCGCGGGTGGGGTCCATGAGGATGGGATGCAGGAAGAAATCGCAACGGGAGTTGGCCAACCCATCGGCGGCGTCACGTGCAATGGCGGTGGCCACGGACTCGTCCCGGCCGGGATGGGACATGTTGCCAACGGTGGTGACACCGCCGGCCAAGGCTGCCGCGGTGCCGGCGGCGAAGTCGTCACACCAGCGGTAGGAGCGCGGATCGGACCCGGCGGGGGTGAGGTGGACGTGCCCGTCGATACCGCCGGGGAGCACGTAACGGCCGGCGGCGTCGATCTCGGTGGGGGCCTGCATGGGCCCGCCCAGCTGCACGATGCACCCGCCGTCGATGCCGATGTCAGTCATGCCGGTGTGAATGCCCGTTTGCGGCTGCCCGTGGCCGTCGCGGCCCCCGTCAGCCACCACCGCGTCGCGGATCACGATGTCCATGAGGGGACCGTACTCGCAGAACTCGCAGATTTTTCGGGCTGGAGGGTTACTGAGTGCGCAGAGTGCGTACTATACTGCGCAGAAGACTTGGCGGCCCCGAGCGTCGCCCCCGAACCTCAGGAGTTCCCCATGAGCATTGCCGACACCGTGACCGACCTGCAGAACACCATGTTCGATCAGGTCCTTTCCTTCCAGAACAAGATCGTGGATCTGAACCGGGACCTCGCCGGCCGCTTCGGTGAGGGTCTGGAGAAGGCCCCCGGCATGACGTCCTTTCCCGGCATGGCAGCCATGCCCGGTGTGCCCGGGACCGGCCTGCCTATGGTGCAAGATGCCATTGAGGCCAACAAGGCCGTCATGGACAACCTGTTCAGCTGGTCCACCAAGCTGATCGAGGCCCAGCGCGGCTTCACCACCGAGCTGCTGTCGATTTGGGCTCCCGTGCCGGCCAAGGCCGCTGCCGCCGCTCGTGAGGGTGTCAACCAGGCGGCGCAGACCACCGCCAAGGTGACCGACAACGTGGCCGCCACCGTGACCGGCAAGTCCCCGCTCATCAAGTGATCAACTGATCAAGTGAGTTGATCGGGCGCTTCGGCGTGATTGACTGAACCCCGATGAGCTCGACCGATACCAACGAATGGGGCGCCCACCTTTCACCGGTGGGCGCCTTCATTCGCGAGCAGCGCCGGTTGGTGCGCCTGTCCCAGCGGCAATTGGCCCGCACCACCGGCCTGTCCGACACCTACCTGAGCCAACTGGAGCGGGGCCTGCATGAGCCGTCGCTTCGAGCATTACGGGCCATCGCCAAGGGCCTCAACGTCAGCGCCGAGCAACTCATCGGCCTTACCGGGGCCATCGAGGGAGACCTGTCGGACCCCGACGCCGAGCGACCCGACGCCCAACAGACCGCTGAGCACGACGCCGCCCAAGCAGCGCTAGCGTCCACCGAAGCTGCCATCAACGCCGACCCCCGCCTGAGCGACAGTCAGAAAGCGGCGTTGTTGGGCGTGCTGGCCAGCTTCGTGGGCCCATCCACAAACTGAGGTTCCTGCCGGCGGCGACTCAGGGTTCGTCGAGGAACTGCGTCACCGAAGCTGCGGTTTGCTGGGGGGCGGTCATCAAAAACAGGTGTCCACCGCCCTGGACGATTTCCAAACGGGCGTTGGGTAACAGTCTCTGCATGATGTGGGCGTTGCCGGTGTTGATGATGGGGTCATCGTTGGCGGCCATGATCAACGTGGACTGGTGCAGGTGCCGCAATCGCAGGCCGCTGCTCCACATCATCACCGCCTGCAGTTGGGCGCAGTACGCCATGGGGTCGGGGGCGTTGCGGTGACGCAGGTAGGCCTGGCGGTCCAACAGCCCCGGATCTGAACGAATGGCGCCACCGTAGAGCAGCGGGGCCACCATGCGCAGATAGGTGGGCGAGTAGTACCGCCATGGGGTGGCCAGGATGCTCATGGCCACGGGATCTCCGGGCAGGGCACCGATACCGAACATGGTGGCCACCAGCACCAGGCGCCGCACCCGTTGGGGATGGCGCAGGGTCAACTCCTGGGCCAACGCCCCACCCCAGGACAGCCCCAACAGGTCGAAGTGCTCGATGCCGGCCTGATCAAGGGCCTCAACACAGGCATCGGCGTAGCCCGACATGGTGCTGGGGTACCGCCCAAGTGGCGAGCCGCCGACGCCGGGCGGGTCCAGACCCACCGAGGGTCTACCCGGTAACGCCGCCCGGAAATCCTCGTACAGGTCCAGCGACGCCCCAATGCCCGGTAGCAGGACCAGCGGCAATCGCCCGGTCTCGCCAGGATGGTTCCGAACGTCGATACGGAGCTGGCTGACGGCCTGGGGGCTCACCGGCTCCGAATCGGTCCTCATGCGCGCAGCTTTGCACAGCGGGGGCCCGACCCCGTTGTCGGACCTGCTGTGCTCAGCTGCAGTGTTCCCCTGAACTGCGGATCTGAAACCGCCGGATCAGGCTGGGTCAATCAGGCCTCCTGTTTCACATAGGATCCGGGTGCGGCCTCAAGTGAGGCAAAGACCTTGGAGCCGAGCTTTTCGGGTGCGGGGCGCAACTCGCCGGAACGCCCGTTGAGCCACCCCGCCCAATGCTCCCACCACGATCCCTTGTGCTCGGAGGCACCGGCCAGCCACCCGGCGGCATCCAACTCGGTGCCGGGACCGCTGGGGGCGTCGGGATTGGTGAAATACCGGGCTTTGGGGTTATCCGGCGGGTTGACCATGACTTGCACGTGGCCCATGTTGCTGAGCACGAACTCACTGCGGCCGCCGAGCAGCTGGATGGTTTGATAACACGCCTGCCACGGGGTGATGTGGTCGGTTTCGGCTCCCACCACGTAGGCGTCACGATCGATCTTGCCGAGGTTGATGGGTTCGCCGCCCACCACCACGGCGCCGGCTCGGCACATGGCGTTGTCCGCGGCGATGGTGGAGAAATCGGCGTGCAGTCCGGCGGGGAGGTTGGTGGCATCCACGTTCCATGACAGCACATCGAACGCCGGCGGGTTCTTGCCCATCAGCACGTTGTTGACCCAATAGTTCCAAATCAGATCGTTGGGTCGCATCCAGGCGAAGAAGCGGGACAGTTCCTTGCCGTCGAGCACCCCGGCGCGCTTGACCTGCTGCATGGAGGCGGTTACGGAGGGCCCGTTGGTGAGCGAGCCCACGGTGGAGGGACTATCCCAATCCAGCACCGTGACCAGGAACGTGAGGGCGTGAACCCGGTCATCGCCCAAAGCGGTGAGATGACCCATCAACGCCGCGGTGGTGATACCCCCGGCGCACACGCCCATCAGATTGAGATCCGCTGATCCGGTGATCTCCAGCGCCGCTTCCATGGCTTCTTGGATGGAAGCGACGTATTTGTCAAGATCCCAATCACGCATCTCGGCGTTGGGGTTGCGCCACGAAATCATGAAAACTTGCTGACCCTGGGACACGGCGTATTCCACCAAGCTGCGGCCCGGTGCCAGGTCCAGGATGTAGAACTTGTTGATCTGCGGGGGCACGATGAGCAGGGGCCGTTGCTGGACCTGCTTGGTGGAGGGCTGATACTGGATCAGTTCCAGTACATCGTTGCGGAAGATCACCGCACCGGGGGTGGCGGCCACGGTTTCGCCGGGTTTGAACGGGCGGGTGTCCACCATGGCCGGCAAGCCGCCGTTGTGCTGCAGGGACCAAACGGCGTGGCGGAACCCATCCAGCAGACTCTTGCCGCCGGTTTGCAGCGCTGTTTCCAGGGCCGCGGGGTTGCCGACCAAGGTGTTGGTGGGTGCCAACGTCTCCACCATCAGCGCGGTGAGGAATCGACTGCGCAGGCGATCGGCCTCGTCGGTTTCGATCTCATCGACCAGGTCATAGGTCGCCTTGCGCCAAGCCAGGTAGCCCTGTCCCAGCCGTTTGTAGAACGGGTTTTCCTGCCAGGCGGTGTGGGTAAAGCGGCGATCACCGGGCTCGGGGGCCACGGCAGAGGTGCCCAGGGCGATGTCACCGAGCTGGGTGGTGAGCTCCACGGTCTTTCGCAACATGGCCAGCGGCGAGGTGACCAGACCTTTGATGAGATGGGCTGAGGCGGCGGTGCGTTGGGCCGGGGTGAGCGTTCCCATCGACAGCCCGTCGGTGGCGGAGGCCAGGAAGTCTTCTAGAGGATCGGTGACGTTGCGCATGGTTGAGGTGCTCCTCGAGCTCGATCTGCGAGTTGCCAGCGGCCTTCGCCGGCAGGTGGGTTTCGATCGAAATGACGGGTATAGGAAACATGCTCACCAGGGGGCGAGCACTGACCCGACGGCATTGTCGGACCAGCAAGACGACCCTGGGGTCATCGCGTTTACAGATGATAGCACGCTCGGGCATCTGAGCAGCAGATGACAGTGGTCACATCGGCGGTGATCGAGGTGCTCCTTCCCCCTTGTGGTGAGGCCTACACCGATGTTTGTCGGCCACATCCCCATGCTTGTCGCTGATCCGCGCCTTACGGTGTCGAACGGAACGGATCCACACGATGTTCACGGCTGGTTCACGCGAGCGCACGCTGTGGCCCCACATCGGTAATCTCTCCGCAATCAAACCCCGTAGAACCGGAGACCGCCGATGACTGACGTGATGGGCCGCCCCGCCGCCCGACCGGCTTTGCAGGACCTTGATGCCAAATACCGGGAGACCGAAGGGCAGTTCTTCTTCACCGGCGTGCAGGCGCTGGTACGCGTCCCGCTGGATCAGATGCGGGCGGATCGGCGGGCTGGCCTTCGCACGGCGTCGTTCATCTCCGGCTATCAGGGTTCACCGCTGGGCGGGTTCGATCGGGAGATCATCGCCCACAAGGCGTTGATGGACGAGCACCACATCGTGCATCGATCCGGTCTCAACGAGGAGTTGGGGGCCACCGCGGTGTGGGGAAGCCAGCTGGCCAACACCTTCCCCGATCCGCTCTATGACGGGGTGTTGGGCATTTGGTACGGCAAGGCCCCCGGTCTGGATCGGGCCGGGGACGCCATCCGCCACGCGGCGTATTCCGGCACCGGGCGCCACGGCGGGGTGCTGGCCCTCACCGGAGATGATCCGGCCTGTAAATCCTCCACGCTGCCGTCATCGTCGGAGTTCTCCTTGGCGGATCTGCATCTGCCGGTGCTGCATCCCGGCAGCGTGCAGGAGGTGTTGGACCTGTCCCGCCACGGCGTGTACCTCTCACGCGCCAGCGGCTTGTGGAGCGCCATCAAGATCGTGACCTCGGTGGCGGACGCCGCTGCTTCTGCGGAGGTGGGTCCGGATCGGATCCGCCCGGTGATGCCCACGTTCCTGTATCGGGGCCAGCAGTACCAGGCCCAGGTCTCGGGCAAGGTGGGTCCGCCCATGACCACGGACATGGAGCGCGAGCTGTACGAGGCCCGCCTGCAGGTGGCCCGGTTATACGGGGTGGAGAACAACCTCAACGCCATCACCCATGACGCGCCCGACGCCTGGATTGGGTTGTTGGCCTCGGGCCGGGTCTATCACGAGGTCCTCGAGGCGTTGCACACCCTGGGCTTGAGCGAGGCCGACCTGACCGGTCTGGGCATCAGATTGATCCAGATCGGGATGATGTATCCGCTCGACGCCACCGTCATGCGGCGTCTCACCGCTGGGCTGGCTGAGGTCATGGTGGTGGAGGAAAAGCGCAACTTCCTGGAGCTGCACCTGAAAGAGGCGTTGTACGGGGTCACCGACGCGCCGCTGATCACCGGCAAGCACGATCCTTCGGGCATCGCGCTGGTGCCGGCGTGGGGCGCGCTTGACGCCGACGCCTTGGTAGAACCGATTTTCCGGCGTCTGGGCACCCGTGTCGACGCCGCCCGGCTGCGGGCCCCTCACGCGGCGCCGTCTCAAGGGGTCAAGCGCCGCATCGAGTTGCTGCCCGCCCGCACCCCGTTCTTCTGCTCCGGCTGCCCGCATAACACCGGCACCAAGGTTCCCGACGGGTCGTTGGTGGGTGCGGGCATCGGCTGTCACGGCATGGTCACGCTGATGGACCCCGAGCGGGTGGGCACCATCATGGGCATCACCCAGATGGGCGGTGAGGGCAGCAACTGGGTCGGTATCGAACCGTTCGTGAAAACCGATCACTACATCCAGAACATGGGTGACGGCACCTTCGCCCACTCCGGTTCGCTCTCGGTGCGTATGGCGGTGTCCGCCGGCGCCCACATCACGTTCAAGATCCTGTACAACAGCGCGGTGGCCATGACCGGTGGGCAGGACGCCGCCGGTGCCATGACCGTGCCGGCGTTGACCTACTGGCTGCGCAGCGAGGGGGTGGCGCGCACCATCGTCACCACCGACGATCCCGGTGCCTACAAGGGGGTCGAGCTGGCTCCGGGCACCGAGGTGTGGCAGCGCGAGAAGATCATCGAGGCCCAGGAGACGCTGAAGAGATCGTCCGGGGTCACCGTGCTGATCCACGACCAGCAATGCGCCGCGGAGAAGCGTCGGGACCGCAAGCGGGGCCTGGTGGCCGATCCCGCCACCCGCATCGTCATCAATGAACGGGTGTGCGAGGGCTGCGGGGACTGTGGGGTGCAGTCCAACTGCCTGTCGGTGCAACCGGTGGAGACCGAGTTCGGCCGAAAGACCCGCATCCACCAGTCCTCCTGTAACAAGGACTATTCGTGCCTGGCGGGGGACTGCCCCTCGTTTTTGTCCGTGGTCCCCCAACGGTCCTCACTGCTGGGGCGGTTGGGCGCGGCCCGCCGAAAGGTCACCGGCGGTTCCAGCGGGTCCGGCGCGTCCGGTGCTGGTGGTAGGACCTCGCGATCCGAAGGCGGGGCCCGTCGCCGGCCGGCGATTGATGAAGGGCGGCTGATCGAACCCACACTGGTGGTGTCCGCCACAGACGCCACCATTCGTATGCCCGGCATCGGTGGCACCGGGGTGGTGACCGTCTCGCAGATCCTGGGCACCGCCGCCACCTTGGACGGCAAGTTCGTGACCGGATTGGACCAGACCGGGCTGTCCCAAAAGGCCGGCCCGGTGGTGTCGGACCTGCGGATCGCCACCGCCGCGGTGGAAGGCTCCAACAAGACCACTGCCGGGGGCGTTGATCTGTACCTGGTTTTTGATCAGTTGGTGGGTCTCGGGGCCAACAACATCATCGGCTGCGATCCCGCCCGCACGGTGGCCGTGGTATCGGTGGCCAAATCCCCCACCGGTGCCATGCTGCGTGATCCCCGGGCCACCTACCCTGCCGATGCTGATCTGCGGGCGGACCTCGACGCCGTCACCCGGGCCGATCACAACCGGTACCTGGACGCCGGCGAGGTGGCGCTCGGCCTGTTCGGGGACTCCACCACGGCCAACGTGCTGCAGTTGGGGGTGGCCTACCAGTTGGGGGCGGTGCCGATCTCGGCGGGGGCCATCGAGCAGGCCATCGAGCTCAACGGCGCCGCCGTGGAGGCCAACAAGGCCGCCTTCCGCTGGGGCCGCATGTGGGCCATCGACCCCGCCGCGGTGCGCGCCGCCTCGCAATTGCCGGCCCATCACCTGCCGAAGCCTTCCGCCGCGCTGGAAGCGGACATCGTGCGTCGAGGCCTGGGCGACGGTGAGCTGGGACGGTTGGTGCGGCTGCGGGCGGCGGACCTGGTGGCCTACCAGGATCACCGCTATACCGATCGGTATCTCGAGGTGCTATCCACGGTGGCCGCCGCCGGGCAGATTGCGTTGACCGAGGCGGTGGCCCGCAACCTCTACAAGCTGATGGCCTACAAGGACGAATACGAGGTAGCCCGCCTGCATCTGGAGACCGCGGCCAAGATCCATGTGGAAAACGAGGTCGGTGCCCAGATGGTGGTCAGCTACAACCTGCACCCCCCGGTGTTGCGGGCGCTGGGCATGGACGGCAAGATCCGCCTGGGCCCGTGGTTCACCCCGGTGCTGGGCCAACTGCAGAAGGGCAAGAAGCTGCGCGGCACTGCCCTGGACCCCTTTGGATACGCCAAGGTACGGCGGGTGGAGCGGCAGCTGGCCAAGGAGTATGGCCAGTTGGTGCAGCGCCTGGCCGGTCGGTTCGCCAGCGGGGCGTTGGCCGTGCCGCAGCTGCCCACCGCGGTGGACCTGGCCAACCTGCCTGATCTGGTCCGTGGGTACGAGCAGATCAAGTTGGACAACGTGGAGATCTACCAATCCGAGCTGGCCCGCTTGCGTGCCGCTCTCGGGGTCTGAGCGGGGCCGCGAACACTACGCTTCGGCAATGAGCCTTGGGGGAGTGTCACATCTGGCCTTCGGTGTCCGGGACATGGACCGGTCGCTGGCGTTCTATCGGGATCAACTCGGTATGGAGGTCACCAGCGATCGGGTCCAGGCCACCGATCCGTCGCCCATGTACGCCGATTCGGAACGGGCCAGCAGCCGTCGGGTGGCGCAACTGCGGTGGACCGATGATCCGGACGCGGCGTTCCTGGTGCTGTCCACCTTTCCCGACGCCACCGGTGAGCCGCTGCGGCTTGATCAGGTGGGCATCCACCACGTGGCGTTATGGGTCCGCGATCTGTCCGGTATCGCCAACCGTCTGCGCGGCCACGGCGTGCCCATGGTGATGGAACCCACCGAGGTTGATGCCCGGGGGTACGGCGGCCGAAAGGGCGAGCGGGTCCTCACCTGCTTGTTCGAAGACCCTGACGGCATCATCCTGCAGCTGGATGAACGCCTGACCTGAGCACCGCTAACGGAAATACTGCTCGGGATCCAACATACCGTGTGGTCCGGCAAAGCACCGCTCGGCACCGTTTGCCGCGGCGGGGGGGTCGGGGAGGTCAGTGGGTGTCAGATCGGGTTCAGGTGGGGGAGCGAAACGCAACGGCTCGCCTTCGCCGACCTCGGCGCTGACCACGTCGGGCGGACCCACGATGAGCGGATCGGGACAGCCCAGCGCCACCACGTCCTTGTCGGGGTAATCGAGTTGCGCCAGCACGAAGCGCAACGCCTCAACCCGGCCCCGTTTCTTGTCGTTGGAGCGCACCACGGTCCAAGGGGCAAAGGCGTTGTGGGTCCGCACGAACATGTCCTCTTTGGCCAGGCCGTACTCATCCCACTTGTCCAATGACGCCAGATCGGTGGGGCTCAGCTTCCACTGCCGGACCGGGTCAATGCGGCGGATGGTGAAACGGGTCAGCTGCTCGCGACGAGACACCGAGAACCACAGCTTCACCAGCACAATCCCGGAACGCACCAGCATCTGCTCGAAGGCCGGGGCCTGGATCATGAACTCCTCGTACTCTTCGTCGGTGCAGTAGCCCATCACGTGCTCCACCACCGCTCGGTTGTACCAGGACCGATCGAACAGCACGATCTCACCGGCGGTGGGCAGATGGGCTACGTAGCGCTGAAAGAACCACTGCCCCCGCTCCCGTTCGGAGGGCGTCGACAACGCCACCGTGCGCGCGCCGCGGGGATCGAGGTGTTCCATAAACCGCTTGATGGTGCCACCCTTACCGGCCGCGTCGCGCCCTTCGAACAGAATCACCAGGCGGCCACCGGAATCTTTCAACCAACTCTGTACTTTGAGCAGCTCGATCTGCAGCATGCGCTTGGCGGCGTCGTAGTCGGCGCGGGTCATGCGCTCGTCGTAGGGGTAGCCCTCCCGCCAGGTTTCCAGCGGCACCCCGTCCGGCCCGATCAGGATGGGATCGTCCACGTCGTCGAAGGTGCCCCGAACCGACAGGCCCTGGGCCACGAGATCCTCAACGCTGCGCTCTCGTAACGAGGTGATCAGCTCGTCCAGCGCGATGACCCCCTCGGTGGAGAGGTGGCTGCTGGAATCCAAGGTCCTGCCTCCTTCGTGGGGTGTCCCTCGTGGATGTGCTGTCGACTGTACCGGGCGGTTGCGGGCTTTCAGCAGCCGTACATCCGGTGCTGCTAGCCCGATGGCGACTCAGATCACGCGGGTCAACGCCAGCACGATTTCGATGAAGATCAGGGCGATAATGATCCATTCGAGACGATGGGCCACCTGGCTATCCACCTCGTCCGCCAACATGGTGTAGGTCCGAAACAGTAATTCCAGCTTGCGATTGGTGGCCTCGATCAGCTCCCCGGCCCGGAACACCCGCATGGCAGCGCGGTAGATCCTGGCGTAGTGGAGGTCATCGGTGATCTTGACCGCGGCGGTGACCCGTTCCAGCACCTCAACCAGCTCCACATGGTGCACCAGCACGTCGCGTCGCAAGGCCTCGAAGCTCGACCCGCCCAGACCCCAGCGCCGGGCCTGTCGCATGGGGCGACTGACCGCGCTGGACAGCTCCGCCAGCCGACGGTCGAGCTGGCTGTCGTAGAAGCCGAGCTCGAGGACCTGGGCCAACGCAAACTCCAGCAGGGCACTGAGGTCCGCGGCGCTGATGGGGTCGAAGATGAACGCCTGGTCATAGCCGATGACCACCAGGTCCTGATCGGTGTAGGAATAGGAGGCGTTGCGGATGTCGGCCCGCAGCTGCTCCGATAGTGTCGCCGCCTCGCCCAACACCAGTTGCGCCACCTCGGCGCTGTTGGTTAACTCGCTGATGTCCACCGGACCGTCAAAGTCGGTCACCACGTAGACCGTGAGGTACTCCGCCTCCGCTTGGCGGGCCGGGCGGACGACCGCGTCGCCCGCAGCCGCCAACGCCGCGTCCACGTCCGCCGCCATCTGGACGGCCAGCCAGCTCCGCAGCTCGGGGGACTCCAGCGCCACGGAAAGCTGCACCAACGCTCCCAGGGCCAAATCGGGCGGCATGGTGAAGGACCACTGCACCGACACCGCGCCAAAGTCGAAGAAGCGGGCCCGCACCCGCACCGCGTGCTGCTGGCCATCGACACGAAACGAACGGTCCGCCAACCGGGCGGTGACCGGAGGGTTGGCGAAGGCCACCGCACCGGGCTGGCGCTCCACCGTGAGCCGCCGAATGTCGGGAGCGGCATGGCCGCCGGCGGCGCGGGCCTCCCGCTCCAGCCGGGCCAGGTCAATCTCATCGGCCACGTCGTGGATGGCCACCAACTGCACCTCTCCCAGGCGGATGCGGGTGGATGCCGGAAATGGCGGGTCCTGGCTCATCTGTCGATTCCTGGGGTAACACGCCGAAACGCCCGGTGGTTTCTCTGCACCTTGGTTCTCCTCCGGGCAGCTGGGCAGGAACCTACTGCGGCCATCGATGGCAGCGCTCGTGCCAGGGGTCCTCGCCGGGTGCCACCCCGTCCGTTCACGCAATGGCCACCGTTCGTTCCCCCGTTGTGCAATCTCCGGTTGATCGGTGTTACTACGTTGCGCCGCCATGGCGATCAAGCGATTTCAGAGTCGATGTGCAGCGGTGGCGGTGGGAGCGCTCGCGGTCATTGCTGCGGGAAGCGGTTTGGCCGCAGCGGACCAGACGGTGACTGAAGCCAACCTTCCCGACCGTTCGCTGTCCACCTTCCAACGCAACATCGTCAACGCACGAAACATTCGCCTGGGCGGCATCGGCAGCGGGATTTTCCATTCCGGGAACAACTCGTCCAACGAGTTCTGGATGCTCACCGACCGCGGACCCAACGGCCAGCCCGGTGGCCTGCGCACGTTCCCGGTGCCGGAGTTCGTGCCCTCGATCGTGAAGGTGAAGGTCAAAGACGAGCGTGTGGAGGTGGTGGAGCGCATACCGTTGCGTACGTGGGGTGGCGCCCCGATCAGTGGTCTGCCCAACCTGGCCACCGTGACCAGCCCGCTGTCGGCCACGCCGCCCGCGGCCGACGAGGTGCCCTACGCCTTTGACGGTGTCACCCCTCTCAACACCTATGACCTCAACGGGTTGGACACCGAGGACATCGTCCGGCTGAAGAACGGTGAGTTCTGGGTGGTGGATGAGTACCGGCCGTCGGTGTTGCGCATCGCCGCCAACGGCCGGGTCCTGGCTCGCTACGTGCCGAAGGGTATGGCGGCGCAGATGGCCGGTGCCGGCTACCCGGTGATCGACAGCTTGCCGGCGGAGTATGCCTACCGGCGGGTGAATCGGGGCTTCGAGGGGTTGGCCGTGTCCCCCGAGGGTGACGCCCTGTTCGTGGCCCTGCAGAGCCCGCTGCAACTGCCGCCCAGCGTCAACGTGGGACGGGACTCCCGCAACACCCGGATCCTGCGCATGAACCTCAAGGGCGAGGTCACCGGCGAGTTCCTCTACCGCTTCGAGGAGTTCGCCACCTTTGACCCCATCCTCAGCCCTCCCAACCGGGCTCGGGACATGAAGCTATCCGGTTTGTACGCCCTCAACAGTTCCCAGGTACTGGTGTTGGAGCGCACCGATTTCGTGGCCAAGGTGTACCTGGTGGATCTGGCCTCCGCCACCAACCTGCGGGCCTGGACCCCACCGGCAGGCTCGGCGCTCAATGTCCTGGAGAGCCTCGGCGCCGACGCCGCGCTGGCCGGGGCCGGCGTGACCCCGTTGCCCAAGCGCCTCATCGTTGATCTGGACGCCATCCCCGGCATGCCCGACAAGATCGAGGGCATCACCTTGACCAAGGCCGATGAGTTGGTGGTGGTCAACGACAACGATTTCGGGCTGCGGGACGAAACCATCTTCGACGCCGCCGGCAACCTGGCCAACGACACCGGTCTCGCCAGCAAGGTCATTACCATCAAGTTGCCTGAGCGTCTGCCGCTCAGCCGGGGCCAACGCGGCGACTGACCTGCAGCCGTGACCGTGCGTTCATGACATACCAAGCGGTATTCGGATTCCCATCCGGCCACACCTCGGCGTGATTGGCCTGGCCCTGGCGGAGACCGACGAGGTCAACTCCATCCCGCCCAGCTACACCGGTGGGAACATCGATAACTGGCGCATCGGCAAGGGGGCGACCATGTACTACCCCGTTGCCGTACCGGGCGGTCTGTTGTCGGTGGGCGATCCGCACGCCTCCCAGGGG
>JBJXFH010000035.1:0-42859 GCA_046155365.1 Acidimicrobiales bacterium
CACTCATCGCACCGCCCGCCGACGCCGCGTCATGCCAACGACCTGCCTCGTCCTCGCGAGCGCGGTCTCCCTTACCATCGCCGCGTGCGGAGACGATGACAAGCCGGCGACGACAGCCGCCGTGGGAACAACCGTCGACAAGGCCGCCTACATCAAGGCAGGCAACGCCCTCTGCATCGAAACAGGCGCCGCCATAGAAGTGGCCTTTCCCGACTTCGCAGGAGAACCCACCGTCGAACAGGTCATGCAGCTCGGTGCCGATCTCAAACCGGTGCTGGAGTCCTTTCGCGCCGGCGTCACCGCCCTGGCCCCGCCGACCGATCTCGCTGACAAACATCAGACGTTGCTCGACACGCTCGGCGACTCAATCGACACGCTCGCATCAATGGCCGCCAGCAAGGAGGGGGCGCAGGCGGCCATCGACGCCGGCGGACCTCCGCTCGACGAACCATCCACCGCCGCCAACGCCATCTTCCCAGATTGCCCCCCCGGGGATGCGTGACCGCGATCCGAACCTATGACAACGGGCCTTGAGGACACGGTCCACAGGTCACCTGCGTATCGGAAATCCTCCTCGGCTGACCGGGTCAGCACGTTCCAGCGCCGGACGCCACAGTTGATCGCGCCTATCCCCTGAGGGTGCGGGCCGTGGTGTGGTCAAGGTCCTCGGGCCGACACCCGCATTGGGGCTCCGCTGGCGGGCCGGTTGACGACCATGCCGACTGGTCGTGGAATCCTGCTCGCGGTGGAGGTGACGTCGAGCCGTTGGGAGATGCGGGCGATGATCAGTGTGAGTTCCATTTGGGCGAGCGCGAACCCGATGCAGTTGCGGGCGCCGCGGCCGAACGGCACCCACGCCATGTCCGCCAGCGCCTTCTGGTCCTCGGAGGGTGTCAGGAACCGGTCGGGGTCGAACCGCAGCGGCTCGACCCAGGCCCGTGGGTCGCGGCCGGCGAGGTGCGCCGAGAGAACGACCGAGATCGGGCAGTTGTTCGGCGAGACCGCCGCCGAACAACGCTCGCACGGCGATGTCGAGCACCAGTGCCCGCCCAAACGGATACAGATCGATCTTGCGTTCCTCACCGGCGAGGTACCCACGAGCCCGCCGATCATCCGGTCGGTTCGCTCCACGATCGTGGGGATCCACCCGTTGAGCCGGCGCCGGCTGAACGCGGCCTGGACCGAGGCTCGGCGCCGGGCGTGGTCGGCGCCGTCGGAGACGACAATCGACTCCTTCCCGCCGACGAACCCCAACACGTTGAACTTGTGTCGCCACCGGAAACGATCGACGGGCATAGCGACCAACTCCCGCAGCGCCGCCGGATCCCCGACCACCGCCATCCGCACCGGCCCCGCACATCGGCCCGTAGCGCCCGGCGATCTCATCGAGCACCGGCATCGGATCCGAGAGGATGCGCCGAATCAGCCCCGGCTGTTGCCGCCTGGGCGGAGCGGGAAGTGATGATGCGGTCATTGACGATCGTCTCTTGTGTGTCTCGGCTCCCCCGACGGGCTCGATCGAGCTGACATCGTGTCGACGCGTGGCCGTTCCGTGATCAGAAGGTCGCCTGCTCGCTCATCGGGAGCGCGGCAACCAGCGCGATCGGCAGGCACCAGCGCCGCCAACCTGCTTCTCACCCCGGCCACCAGCACAGCGGTCGGTATCCCGGCCACGACGAGGACCCACAGTCGATCTATGAGTAATAGTCTGGGCCTACATCACTTTCGAGTGTAGTAATAACACGCGTCACGAGCTGCCGATCGTCTGGCGTAGTCGGTCAGCGTGGGCGTAGCGGATAAGGGCGAGCATGGCGAGAGCGGCCCCCGTAAACGTGCTCTCGGCATCGTCATGATGATCGACGTCTGCGCGCATGCGATCGCAGAGTTGCTTGTCGAATAGATCGCACGGATCGAGGGCGGCATCGGCTGCGGTGGCGGCGCGATCACCGCCGACTCCTGCGAGCAATGTGAGAGGGTCATTTCCGAGTCGTTCGGTCCCCGTCGTCATCGATCTTCCAGTTCGAAATGGCGGTTGAGGTTGTGGCGGGTAACCCCTTCTGCGATGCGCAGACCGGCATCGACGGAGTGGTGCAGATGCAGTCCGCCCCAGATCCGTGCGTCGCCCATCACCGTGGCCAACTCGGCCACCGTGGCGTAGTGCCGGGTGGTGCCCGTTGTCGTGGCGTCGATGGTGAGGTCGATCTCTTCGGATCCCGTGAGGGTGGCCACCGAATAGGCCAGGGCACCCGTGAGGCAGCCGTGGGACGAGGGGAACTCCGGATGGTTGGGAGTGGCCAGCAGGGGCGCCGAGCCCGGTTCGATCAACGGACCGACTACCACGGCCGCCAGCGGAGGTGGTGGCGATTGGCGTCCCAGCACGCAATGAGGGCGTCGGCCTCGTAGGTGAGCACGGCGGCGAACAGCCGGGCCGTGGTGAACAGATCGCCGTTTCGAGCGATGGCATGACTGCGCGGCGCCGGCCGATTCTGAGCGAATGCGGCTCAGTGCTCAACGGAGGCCGGTACCCGAAGCCACCGTGCCGGACGGTATGGCGTTCACGGTGCGCGAGGATCGCCGAATTGGTGACGCATTGTTTCGTGTGACCGTATTGGATCAACGTTAGGAAGGCGACCACGCAGCCCATCACCACATGGGCCTGGCCGGTTTCGTCGACGATCTCCTCCCAAACCCGTTCGGCCAGGCACGCTAGCGTTTGTTCCATGCCATCGAGCGGTTGCTCGGCGTGCTGACGGGGCGCGGTGGTGATCGATGATCTCCACTGGGCCAAGGCCCAAACCCTGGCCCTTCTGCGCCATCTGGTGCGTTCCACGGTGCCCTCGGCGCTGCTGCTCATCGGCACCTTCCGAGACACCGGCGACGAGATCACCGAACCGCTGGCCGGGTGCCTGGCTGATCTGCGCCCGGCCGCCGACTCCCGTCGACTGCGCCTGGAAGGTCTGAATGTTGCCGCGGTTGAGCATTTCGTAGCCGGGGCGGTGGGCCATGAGCTTGATGAAAACCTTCGAGCGCTGGCGGCGCTGCTGGCGGACCACAGTGGTGGCAACGCGTTCCATGTCGGTGAGCTGTGGCAACACCTGCACCGGCGTCGTGCAACGGGTCAATGACCGCTGGGTGGCGCGCCCCGTCAGCGGACCCGGCGTGCCCGACAGCGTTCGCAAGGTCGTTGCCGGCCGGGTGGCACGATTGTCTGCACCGGCCCGGCGGGTTTTGCAGGCGGCCGCAACCGCCGGTCAACGCGTGGAGTTGCGGGTGCTGCAGGCGGCGCTGGAACTCCCGGGAGCTGACCTCGGCGGCGGGGTGGATGAACTGCTTGACGCCAAGCTGCTGGTGGAGGTGGGCGGGGTGATGCCCACCTACCAGTTCGCGCATGCCATCATGCGGGACACGGTGGCGCGGTCCGTGTCCCCCAGTGTCCGGGCTGATCTCCATCTCCACATCGCCGAAGCGTTCGAGGCGGTGTACTTAGCCTCGGCTGGTCGTGGAGTTTTGGGTTGGTTGGTGTTGGGGTCCGCGGAAAAGCCCTCCTGAGCTGGGATACTACGGATTGTCTAGATCCATGTAGTAGCAGTCCAGGAGGGCTCTGTGAGGGTGAAGGTTAGCCGGTCGGTGACGGCCCCGGTGGTGACCGCGCTGGGTGAGCGTTTGGTGTCTCATGCCGGGGTGGGGATGCTCGCGGAAACCGCCGATCTGTCGGGTCTGACCGGGGGGATCAGCCGCCTATTCGGCGGTCATGGTCATGTGTGGCGGGATCATGACCCGGGGGTCAGCGTGGTCCAAGCGGCAGTGTCGGTCGCTGATGGGATGACCAACGTATCCGCGGTGGGCCAGTTCGTTGCGTCGCGTGGGGCGGTGTTCGTGAACCCGGCGTCGGTGTCCACGACCCGGCGCACGGTGTTCACGTTCGGGGAGGAGTTGATGTCCGCCGGGCTCGACGCGGTGATGTGCGATGCCCGTACCCGGGCTTGGGATGCTGCTGGGTATGCCCCGGCGTCGTTGACGTTGGATTTCGACGCGACACTGCTGACGTGCCATTCGGAGAAGGAACAAGCAGCCCCGACCTACAAGTCCGGGTTCGGATTTCACCCGTTGGGGTGCTGGCTGGACGAAACCCGTGAACCGTTGGCGATGATCCTGCGGAAAGGCAACGCCGGTTCGAACACCGCGTCGGATCACAGCGACGTGCTGTTCCGTTCGCTCGAACAGTTACCGGTGCGTTTCCAGATCGGTCATCAACCCGGCGACCCCGCCGAAACGGTGGTTCATCCGATCCTGGTCCGCTGCGACGGTGCCGGTTCCACCAAGGCGTTCCTCGCGGATCTTGTGGAACGAAACATCGAGTTTTCTGTCGGGTTCTCAGCCGATCAGACCATCCGAGATCTCATCGTCGCGCTGCCCGAAGAGGCGTGGATTCCCGCCATCAATCACGACCACACCCACCGGGAAGGCGCCGAGGTCGCACAGATCCGCGTTCAGGACCCCGAAAGCGGGTGGCCGGCCCGGTCACGGTTGATTTGCCGCAGGGAAGATCCCCATCCCGAGGCGCCCCTGTCGATCTTCGATCAGATCCAAGGCCAACGCCACACCCTGTTCCTCACCAACAGCACCGAGGTCGACATCGCCGGTCTTGAACGACGCCACCGGGGCCACGCCCGCGTCGAGGACCGAATACGAACCTGGAAAGCGACCGGCGCAGCCCACCAGCCCTACAAAGATTTCGCCGCCAACCAGGCGTGGCTAAACGTCACCCTCATCGCTCAAACCTTGCTGGCATGGACCCAACTCATCGGATTCACCGGCCCCCTCCAGGTCGCTGAACCAGCCACGTTCCGAACGAAGATCCTGCATATCGCCGGCCAGAACGCCAAGCGAGCCCGACAGCACTTCCTTCACCTCGACCGAACCTGGCCATGGGTCACCGACATTGTGAACGCCTACAACACCATCCGTCGGGCGTTCGCGGTCCCATAACCGCTCAGCGCCCGGCCAGCGCACCCCGAATACCGACCAGGCCCCTCAACCGACAGAGCACTCAGCTCAGCTTCAACGCGCCCCGACCATACCGACAACCACACCACAACCCTCCAGCCGCTTCGACCACCCACAGCGGCCAACAGGAAAACTACACCGAGCAACGTTATGACCAATCGAGGCTAGCGGACAGCCGCCCAGTGCTAGCGCAATTGGCCCACCACTTCACGAATTTCATCATTGGGCAGTTGACGCAGGCACGCGCCAGGCTTGAACTCTTTCACCGCACGGCGCAGCAGGGCCGCATCATCGCCGAGGTGGCGCCGGTGTTGCGTCTGGCCGCCGCGCTGCCGAGCACCAGCGGGGCTCCCGCCTGACGACCCGGGCTGGCGTTGGTGTCCCCGATGCGGATCATCCCCGGTACGCCGATCGGGGGTGTCGCGCTCAGCTGCCGCCGTGCTGATGGGCCCTGGAGGCGGCTTCGGTGCGATTGGCGGTGCCGGTCTCGCCGAAACCGCACACGTGACCGACGCGGCAGCGCCGTCGCCGTTGGACGCGGACGAACACAAGCGGATCTGGGTCGGCGTCTGGGTCAAACGGTGGCTGCCGCCTGCCAGCGGGCCAGCAGGTCCGCGTTGCCGGAGACCTCGAGCTGAGCGACGGCGAGCCGGTTCCAGACGAACAGGTAAAGGTCGCTGGCGGTGCCCCGAGCGATGACGTCGGTCTTGGCGGGAACTACGTCGCTTCGCTGCCACACGGTGCGCTCAGGCTGGACGGTGATGGACCAGGCGCTTTCACGGTCAGTGGGGGCCAACGCAATCGTCTGGCCCGTGGCTCCGAAATCCTTGTGGGGGAACCTCATCGGAATCCAGAGGTCGAGCAGTTCGTCGATCCCATCGGCCGCCAGCTCCGTGTCGAACCCGCTCGGTTGGCCGATGGCATCTTCCGCGTCGCGCCGGTGGATCGCCGTCTCGTGGACCATTCGCCTAATGATCAAGGAGGGCGTGTGAGTGCCGAACAACGAACTCACAGTCTTGGTCGGGGAAACGTCGGCGAACGCCTGCAGCAACTGATCCAAGCCCTCCCGGAACCACACCACCAGGTCGCCATCGGGGTGCTGCGCGGAGCCCACCTTTGGAAGGCCGGCGGCCATCGAGGTCTCCCGCGACGGCCCTTCGCCTTCAGGCAGGCAGACCATGTACCGCATCCAGCGATGCACCCAGCCCGTGTGGCTGACCAAGTCGGCCACGACCCAGTCCGGGCAGGCGGGAACCGACGCGGCCCCGGAGCGCGCGCCGATGTCCGCCAGGCGCTCGGCGTCGGTCCGTATCCATGAGCTCTGGTGCTCAACCGTCATCATCGAAGCTCCCCGTTCGCAGCGATCCGGCGGCGATGATCCAGCAACGCGGTTGTCGCATGGTTTGTGAGCGGTTGTCACGGCACCGTAGTACCTTCGCGCCCGTGCAGCTGGCCGTGCTCGGCCCCCTCGAGGTCACCAACAACGGCGTCGACATCGTGATCGAGGGTGTCATGGTGCGCCGCCTGGCCGTAGCCCTCGCTGTCGCAGACGGCGCCATTGAGGTTGATCGTCTGGTCGACGCTTTGTGGGGTGATGAACCGCCGCCGAGCGCCCGCAAGACCCTGCAGGGTTTCGTGCACCGCCTCCGACGGTCCCTGGGGGCGGACGCGGTGAAGACCGTACCGAACGGCTATCGGCTCGAGCGTCGACTGATCGAGGTTGATGTGGCGATGTTCGAGCATGAACTGGCCAACGCCGAGGCCCTCGAGACAGCAGGGCATTCAGCAGCCGCGCTGGCCGCCGTTGGCGCCGCGTTGCAGAAACGGCGCGGCATCCCTTTCGCCGACCTCGGCGACTGGCCCGGTGTTCTGGTCGAGCGGACCCGCTTGGAGGAACGATTCTGCTTGGCGGAGGAGCTGATGGCAGAACTACGGATGGAGCATTGCCCGTCGGACTCGCTGCTCGGTGATCTCGAAGGGCTGGTCGCCCGGGCCCCTTTGCGGGAGCGCCGGTGGTGGTTGATGATCGAAGCCAGCAGGCGCGCCGGTCGCTCAGCGCAGGCCTTGGCGATCTTCGAGCGGGCCCGCACGGCCATGATCGGCGCGCTGGGCGCCGAACCGGGGCCGGCCCTGCAGGCGCAGTACCACCAACTCCTCACCGAGACGGCGCCGATCGATTCGACCACGCGGTGGGGCCCCTCGCCAGTGATTACGCTGCCCGTGCCACGGTCCTCCTTTGTGGGGCGCGCCGTTGAGGTGGAGCGCCTGCTCGGCCTCATCGGACGTGAACGCTTGTTGACCCTCGTCGGCGTCGGCGGGAGCGGCAAGACGAGGTTGGCAATTGAAGTGGGCCATCGCTGGGCCTTGCAGCAGGCCGAGCCTGTTGGCTTCGCCGATCTCACCGCAGTCGCTGATCCGTCCGGACTGGTGGGCGCGGTTGCCGTGGCGGCCGGGCTGGGCACGGGTTATGGCAACGCCCACCCGGCCGAACTCGGTGCCCAGCTGCGCGGGCACTCCGGGTTGCTGGTGCTGGACAACGCCGAACACCTGCTCGGCGGTCTGGCAGACCTCGTCGATCAGATCCTTGAGGCAGCCCCCTTCCTGCGGCTGGTCGTCACATCTCGCGAGCCCCTCGCTGTTGACGGGGAGCGGCGTTGGCCCGTCGGTCCCCTCAGTGGCGGCCCGGATGGCGACGCCGTCGCGCTGTTCCTCGCCCGGGCGCAGGCACGTCGCCCCGACTTCCCGTGCCACGTTGCATCCCTGCAGGACGTGACTGCACTGTGCGAGGCGCTTGACGGGCTTCCGCTCGCCCTGGAGTTGGCGGCGGGGTGGGTTGACGTGCTCTCCCCGGCGGACTTGCGCGGGCGGCTACGGGCGGAGGGCGACCTGCCGACCGCTCAGCTCAACCGACTCTCGCCGTCCCCGAGATCTGGAGGTCGGCGCTTCACCTCGATTGATGCTGCCCTTCGCTGGAGCACCGAAACCCTGCCCCCGGAACTCAGCATTGCCTTCCACCGACTTGCAGTCCTGCCCGACGGGTTCGGGCTGAGCGCCGCAGGCCGGGTCTGCGGGCTCAGCGACGAGCAAGTGCTGCCCGTGATCGAGTCACTTCTTGACAAATCATTGGTCAGCAGCGCCTACCGGGGCGGCTCGGTTCGCTTCCGGATGCTCGACACGGTGCGCCGTCACGCCCGCGCCGGGCTGGCCGGTTTGCCTCCGGCGGAGGTGTCCGCTCATGACGGGCTGCTGCGCTGGGCGGCCGCAACGGCCCGCCGCTACTGGGAATTGGCCAGTGAGGGTCGGCACAGGGTGGCCATGGAGCTTGGCGATCTGGAGCAGCAAAACCTCCGGGCCGCACTCGACTGGGCCGCCGAGAGCGGCTCAGTGGCGGACGGGGTGATCGTGATGTGCCGAATGGAGGATTGGTGGCGGAGCTCGGGTCACACTTTTGAGGCTTGGGAACGACTTCGTCACCTGCTCGACCGGGCACAGCGGGAGCCGGTACCAGAACGACTCTGGTTGGAGGGGGTTATCTGCCTGGCCGCGTTCGCGACGTTCGCCGGCGATCCTGCCCGATCCGAGATCTCCAAGCTGATCGCGCCGGCGGAACGGAAACTCGACCAGCTCTCCGATCGACGGCTCGCGTTACGATTGGCCACCCAGCTCGCCTGGATATCCCTCGAGCTCACCGACGTCGGCACTGGCCCGCGTCTCAGGGATCTCTTGGCCGAGTCCCGCCGCCTTGGCGGACTGATGGAAAGCTCGTTGCTCTTCCACCTTGCCTACTGGCAGTTGTCGCACAGCCCAATCGATGCCCTGGCAACCGCAGCGGACTGTGAGACGGCTGCGGACCGCAACGGCAACGGGGTGTCGCGGGCGCATGCCGCGGAGGTTCATGGGCTTGTCCTCACCGCCAACGGACAGCTCGCTGCCGCACGCGACCGATTCGCCGTTGCGCTTGATGGCCTCACGGCGGGCGACAGCCTCGGTTGCGTCCTGCATTGCATGGAATCCGTTGCCTGGTGGGCCGCTTCGCGCGGTCACACCGAAGCGGCGCAGTCGCTGCTCGGCCTGGCGCTCGGCATCCGGCGCGTGCTCCGCCGAGTGCGCAACAACCACGAGGCGTTCGGCTACGCCGCCGCCGTCGCCTGCTGCGGCGAGCCGACGCCGGCCTCGGGCAGTGACCTCGTCGCAACGGCCGTGGCCCTCGCCCGTCAGCTCCTCGGCGTCACGGTGTCGGTTGACCCACAGGAGGGCGCAGTGGAAGGGTCCTCGTCCACGAGCCTGAGCCGGCCGGCCTGGCTGTAGTTACGCAGAACCTGCCTGCAGCCATGTGACCCCGTGGGCGCTTTTGGCGACGCGGACAGCCGATTCGGGCATCGGTGTCGGTGCCATTCCCTATCTGTCTGACCGAGTTGCCTTCGCCCTGTCCGATAAGGCTGATATCGGTGCGGCTGCCATGATTGGGACGATGTCGGGCGTGCATGACGCTGAGCGAGCCTTGGGGTTGGCTGATGAGGCCATCGCCCGGTCAGATGTCGAGGGCGCAATCACGCATTTCTCCGCCGCCATCCGTGGCTTCACCGCTGCTCATCATCCGAGGCAGGCGGCCATGGTCTGTGTCCGCCTCGGCGAGACCATGGCGAACCTGCTCGGCAACCTCACCGCCGCCTGCGCCTGGTTCGCCCGGGCCACCCGGCTTGTGGCGGAGCTCCCGCCGTGCATCGAGCAGGGCTGGGTGGCGGTGGCGGCGATGGGTTGCGACGTTGATGATCCGACGGTCCTGTTGGCCCGAGCCGAGTTGGCTTTGGAGCGGGCCCGCCGCTTCGGTGACCTCAATTTGGAGACCAAAGCGCTGGCCGACGGCGGGCTGGCGCACGTGCAAGCCGGTCGGGTCACCCACGGCATGGCCATGCTCGACGAGGCAATGGCGTTGGCCTGCGGACCTGCTGATGACATGGGCGCTGCGGCCAAGTCAGTGTGCTCGTTCTTCACCGCCTGCTACTTCACCGCGGACTTCGCCCGAGCGAGCACCTGGGCGGATCTGTTGCGCCGGCAGGGCCTCATCGGGAACGCGGCGCCGGGCCCGGTTTTCCTGTCGAGCCACTGCGACAGCGTGCAGGCCACCTTGTTGATGGAGATGGGACGCTGGAGCGACGCAGAGCGGGTCCTCGAGCGGGCCATCGCCAAGTTCGAGACCGCCATGGGCGGGGTCCCGGCGTGGCATCCCGCCATCGCCCTGGCCGACCTGCGCACCCGCCAGGGCCGCTTCACCGAGGCCGAGGCGCTGCTCATCGGCAAAGACCAGGCCATGCAGGCGCTGTTGCCGCTTTGCCGTCTGCATCTGGAGCGCGGTGACCATGAGCTCGCCGCCGCTACCGCCCGTCGCGGTCTTCGCATGGTGGGCCAGGATCAGCTGCGAGCGGCCGAGTTGCTCACACTGCTGCTCGACGCCCAGTTGGCCGGCGGCGACCTCGCATCGGCCACGGCCACCAGCGACGTCCTCCGCCAACGCACCGCCGCGGTAACGGTGCCGACGTTACGAGCCCGATCGAGCGCAGCCCGCGCCCGGCTGCTGGCGGTCACCGGCGACGTGAGCGCCGCGGTCAGCGAGCTCGAATCAACCATTGACGAAGTAGACGGGGTGCGGCTTCCGTGGCTGCGCGCCACCATGTCCCTGGCCTTGACAGCGTTGTACGAACAGGGCGGCGATACGGCGGCGGCTACCCGTTCGGCGACGGCAACCGCAGCGGCGATCGCGGCACTGGATGTGAGCTTGCCGGCTGCGGACCAGGCGCTCCTCGAACGGCTGAC
The DNA here is from genome assembly GCA_046155365.1 of Acidimicrobiales bacterium. Lineage (GTDB taxonomy): Bacteria > Actinomycetota > Acidimicrobiia > Acidimicrobiales > CAIXPF01 > CAIXPF01. Next base: position 10,822 of record JBJXFH010000035.1, read on the forward strand.
GGCCCCACACCGGCCACGCCGATCCCCGGCACAGGTCGCCACCCTGGCGTACGACGGCGGGTGGTGGGTGGCGTCCTGCAACGGCATCAGCGTCAAGCTACGTGACTCCAAGGGCATGCGGTACCTGGCGGAGCTGATGGCCACACCGGGCCGGGAACGCCACGCCCTGGACCTCGTGGATCGCGTCGAGGGGGTGGCAGCGGGCCGGCCCGACCGACGCAGCCTGGGCCATGCCGGCGAGCTGCTCGACGGGCGGGCCCGCACCGCCTACCGCCACCGCATCGAGGCCCTCCGAGCCGAGGTCCAAGACGCCCTCGCTGAGGCCCGCTTCGACACTGCCGAAACCCTCCAAGCCGAACTCGACGCGTTGGTGGCGCAACTCGCCGCCGCCTTCGGGCTGGGCGGACGCCATCGGGTGGCGGGCTCCGTTGCGGAACGCGCCCGCCTCAACGTCACCCGGGCCTTACGGACCGCGGTGGGAACGATCATGGACGCCCTGCCCCAAGCGGGCGCGGCACTCGATCGTGGCGTGCGGACCGGGCTCTACTGCGCCTACGAGCTCCCAAACAGCGATATTCACTGGATCGTTCAGTCCTGACTGAACGGGGCGAAGCCACGGTGAACGCCTCAAGAGTATGGAACCGATGCAAGCCAACGTGGATGAGATCGCCGCCGACATCTTCCGGATCTCAACCTGGATCCCCGATGTGAGCCCCGAGGGGTTCACCTTCAACCAGTTCCTGGTGCGAGGTGAGGAGCCGTTGCTGTTCCACACCGGCCCGAGGATGATGTTTCCACTCGTTGCCGAAGCCGTGGCAACGCTGGTACCAGTGGAGTCGCTGCGTTGGATCACCTTCGGCCACGTCGAGGCTGACGAGTGCGGCTCGATGAACATGTGGCTCACCGCCGCGCCCCACAGCCAGGTGGCGCATGGGGCCTTGGGCTGCGACGTGTCCCTCAACGATCTGTGCGACCGCCCCCCGCGAGCGCTGGAAGAGGGTGAGGTGATCGACATCGGCGGTCGGCGACTACGGCAAATCTCCACCCCGCACGTTCCCCACGGCTGGGAGGCGCAGGTGCTGTTCGAGGAGACCACCGCCACCCTGCTCTGCGGTGATCTCCTCTCCCAGGTGGGTGCCGGCCCGGCCGTCACAGGTGACGATATTCTCGATGCGGCGATGACCGCAGAGGCCATGTTCCGCGCCACCTGCCTGGCCCCCCACACCGCAACCACGCTCCGGGCGCTGGCCGCACTCCAACCGACGACCCTGGCCATCATGCACGGCTCGTCCTACCACGGCGACGGCGGAAAAGTCCTTCACGAGCTGGCCACCGCCTACGAACAACTCATGGCCACCGCCTGAACGCCGCCGCCGTGGGCCGGCCGGGCACCATTCTCCACTACGAGTTGCCCTCACGACGACGTCCAGGGTACGGCGAGGACCCGCCACCGACTCGCCGGGGGCCGGGGCGTTCGCCGAAGCCTCCCCGGGATCAAAGCGCTCGCGGGCCGGAGTTAGTTCAGCGGTACCGCAACAGGTACGACTCCCGCCTACCGTGAACTGCGGCGGCGAGTTCCCGCTTGCCAGCGCCGAAGCAGCGCCCGCTGTCGCGGCGCCAATCGACGATCGTCAGCCGATGGCGCTGATCTGCGTGGCCCTGCGCCGCAGCGCCGCGCAGGGCCACTGCCGCCCGCTCACAACCACGCGCAGTGACCGCCCCCAAATCCTCCACCCAGCAAGGAAAACTCCGAGACACAACTGGAGGTCCCGGGGACCTCCCCGAGCAGTAGCTGAATTCAGCCACGCCGAGTGGTCGATTTCGCCCGTCGACCACGCACCCTAACGCCCGGGGTGCACGCCGTTTGCTGGTGCGGGCATCCTGGTGCGATTCACCGGGTGCTGTCCTTCTCGCAGTCCGGTCCGGGTTGTCCTCGACGTCCCTTGGGGGCGTGGAAACAAGTGCTGGGGGCGGCGATGATGCACGTGAGTGTCACCGCTCTTGCCGCCCGACCTGAGCGCGTCCGGGCCGGGCCGCCGCGGGTGACCTAGCGGCGTACCTCGCGGGCCGGCAGACCAATGATCTGACGTGCTGGATCGCTCGGTGACGGTAAGCCTGTCCTGGCCCGAAGGCTCGGGGCCAGGCACCTACTACTCGGATTCGGGTCGAGCGTGCCGGTGGCTGGGCGAGCGGTCGGGGCCGGACGGCCGAGCAGACGGCGCAGTCAATCGGGGTTGACGTCTCCTACATCCGGCGCCTCGCCGCAAAGACGGCCACCTACCGCTCCACCCGCGACGCATCTACTGCCGGTGTGAGCAGCACCGATGCACCTACCGGCGCGTTCCTCGACGCGGTGAAGGTCCACAGCGAATGGCGGATCGCACGTGGTGAGGTCGAGCGGTTGCTCGCCGCCCGGAATGAGCCGCAGGTGGTGATCGGCTACGTAGCGACGTGCTCGACGGCGAAGTCGCTGTCTACCGTTTGGGCGACCGGGGCCGCGGAGGCGCAGGCGTTGTGCGAACAAGCGTTCGAGGCCAGCGTCACCGAAGCCGTGGACTACGTGGAATCCCGCGCCCGATCACCGGGTCGGGCAGGAAGTCCCTCGTCGCCCCTGCTCAGGCCAAGCTGATCGCTTCGAGGCGGGTCGCGTGCACGGCGTAGAGGAATGGCCCGTCGTCGCGGTCGCAGGCGTCCACGGTTGACGGCAGCGATCGGATGATCCTCTCAGCCATTTCCCCGGCGCTGAGGTTGGCGTTGGTGAGCACAATGGCGCGCACGCGGTAGTCCACCAGCGCTTGCCGTTCCGCCGGCACGTACCGGATGCGATCGTCCTTCATCACCGCCAGCCACCGACGTTCGCCGACCAGCCGCAGCCAATGGACATCGGTGACCTGTTCGTCGGCGGGGATGCCGTAGTGCTCGGCGAGCGTGACGAGACGTAGACCTTCGGCTCGCAGCAGTTGCGGGACTCTGATCCGACCGACGCTGCGGTCAAGGAAGAGGTCAGGCAGCCCGACGGGATGCGGCCCGCAGCGCGTCCTCGAGATCGGCCAAGGGCACGCCGAACTCGCCGCTCAACTCATCGAGGGATTCGCCGGTCTGGAATCGAGCAAGTACGTCATCGACCCGCGCACCGCCGCGCAGGAAGATGGGCCGTCCGAAGGAACGTCGCGGGTCGCAGACAACCTCCCCGGCGTACGCAGGGAGGCGGATCAGGGCGGCAAAGCCATCAGCAGGGTCGTAGTCCACCCGCTGCAGGTAGCTCGCCACCACCGCCGCGAACACGCGTTGACCGTTGCGCACCACCACCAACTGAGCCACAAACCCAGCGTCGACGGCAGAGCTCACCCCATAGTCGAAGAGCACCTCGGCGCCGTCGGTGTACAGCCGGCGCGACGCAAGCGCGTGCTCGACGCCGAGCTCGCGCTGCAACACCGCCAGGGCCGGGCGCACCCGCTGCAACGGCACACCGGCACGGCGGATCGCGGCGAGTACCAACCCTTCCGCCAGGCCGACGAAGGGCACACTCGCCTCGCCGGGCGCTGCCGGCAACGCCGTCACCACCGGGGCGCCGCGCACCTCGCTCCGCCCGACCGGGTGGCGGACGTAACCCTTCACCCACGTAGCGAACGTCGTGGCCGGCACATCGAGCGCCCGGGCCGCCTCCGCGACCGTATACAACGGCACGGCAAATCGGAGATCGTGGGCAGCGGGCGCGCTCACGCCCCCATTCTGCCCGAGGACGACGGTCCGCGACGCGTCGAATCGACCCACGGCGACAGCCCGGAATGCGACCACGCAGAGCTCGCGAACACTGAGTACCCATCGGTATGTTCAGTGGCAATCCGAAGGTCCGTACCACGCTGGTACCACTGGCATCGGCTTCTAACGGTGATCGAGGGGTGACAGCGGTCGATCTAAAGGCTGGCAGAATGCGCCACTGACCAGGTAGAACGTGCCCTGAGCAGGAGGAGCGGAAAGCCCATGGCGATTGTCTCGAAAACCGTTGAGGTCGCAAGGTCTCCGAGGGTTCGAATCCCTCACCTTCCGCCGTTAGGGGTGTCGGTGTTAGCTGAGGTTATGGAAAACCAGCTTTGACCTGCGGAAATGTGATTAGGGGTTAGTAGGAGTTTAGGGGCGGTTCCTACCGGGTTGCTGCCACTGGCACGCCGCGGATTACTTCCTGAACCTGCGCGGTCCCTGATTCCCCGAACGACCTGCTTTCGAAGCGGGACAGGGCCGGCGCGTCGCTCGACCGGAGATCGCGCAGCGGCGACACCGGCTGGGGCGCTCAGCCGGTGTGCGGTATGGTCCGGCCTGCTGCGACCCGAGCTCGGGCAGCGTTCACCATGGTCTGCTGGTGTGGGGTGAGAGGCCGCACGATGCCGTGATGGGGGCCGACCCTCATCACCTTCAACGCTGCTCGTCGGCCGTTTCGAGAGCAGTCTGGCGGAGCCGGCGTCCCGCACGGTCCGCGATGCCGCCCGTTGCGATCAATACCGTCGACACCGCCGTCATCCCGATGGTGGCGATCCGGTTCATGCCCATGGGTCTTACCCAACGAGCCCCGGCCGTGCCCACATCGATAGAGCCTGGGCAGGCAGACCGTCCGGGTCACGATTGTTCCACGGTGGGCTGCAGTCCGATTCGAAACAACGGCTCAGGATCGAGGCATTGGGACGGATCGAGCGGGGACCCGGTGCCACGACTGCTCAGATCAGATCAGAGACGCCACGTTGCCTTTGACGTCTGATCTGACCGCGGCCGCTAGCGAGCCGATATCGCTTCCAGCCGGGCCTTCACCGCCTCGTACAGCACCCGTTCCTTCTTGGGTGGGCGGCCCCGGTATGCCCGCACCATCTGATTGACGGTATGAAGACCCATACCGGCGGGTTGCTCCTCGATCCTGGCGAAGCCGTCGAGAATGGCCTCCGCAAGAACCAGATCGCGATCCCATGTGGATTTGATCTCAATCGGCGCGAGTTGCGTGAGCAGAGTTCTAATCCCATCGAGGTTGTCCAACGCCAGGGCGACGAGGAGCGGGCATCGTGGGTACCGAACGTGAGCGAACGAAGCGGCGAAACCTTCCCTGGTGCCATGCTCCTCCAGCCACGAAATGCCCCCCGCGCGCAAGTACGCATGGGCCTCATCGACGGCGGCGGTCAGCTGTAGCTCAGCGTCCCGGTCGCTGCGGATCCACCAGTCCGTCGGTCCCATGATCGGAATGTCGCAATGCCGGTGCGCCGCCAGGCCGACCGTCAGCTCCAGGCGGAAGCACGGGCTTGTGCCGTAGGACCACATCAACCGGTAGGTATGGACCTCTTGGCGCAGCACACCGTCACTGCGGGACCATTTCCGCCCTCGCCGTCGGAACTCAGGCGGCAATACCTCGCCGACGCGGCGCGCGAACTCGTTCACCAGCGAACTCACGATGCAAGGGTACCGGCCGCCCCAAGGTTTCAAACGCCGTTGAACGACCGACATGATCGGCCTCGCAACCAGCTCACGCCGCCGGCCACCGAACGCTCAGCTACCATCGCGCCCATGGCTGGGGTGACGATTACACCGCTCGATGGCAAGACGTTCGGGGCCACGGTTACCGACGTGGAGCTGCGCAACCTCGATGACCGCACGTTCGCCGAGGTGCGCGCTGCGTTCCTCACGTACGGCCTGTTGGTGTTCCCGGGCCAGCACCTCAACGAGCACGAGAGCGCCGACTTCGGGCGTCGTTGGGGTGAGCTGGAGTTCGGCGGGCAGGCCTTGGCCAACCAGAAGAAGCACAAAGACGGCAGCTTCGGTGAGATCTATGACATCGACACCCAGTTGATGCGCACCAACCTCGGCAACGAGACCTGGCACACCGACTCCACGTACAAACCCATCAGCTCCAAGTGCGCCATGCTGTCCGCGGTCATCATTCCCGATGAGGGCGGCGACACCGAGTTCGCGGACTCCCGGGCCGCGTACGCCGCGCTGGACGAACCAACCAAAGCCCGCATCGCCAACCTGTCGGCCTACCACTCCACCAATTACTCCCAGGCCAACGACTTGGGTGACTTCCCCGTCTCCAACGGCGAGGGGGTCTACGGCACGGTGTATCACGGTGAGGCGTACCTGCGGCCGTTGGTGAAGATCCACCCCGAGACCGCCATCCCGAACCTGTTCGTGGGCCGTCACGCCTTCGGCATCCCCGGTCTGCCCCGGGATGAGAGCCGGGCGCTGGTGAAAACGTTGATCGAGTTCATCGTGGCCGATCCCGCCCGGGTGGTAGCCCAGCACTGGACCCCCGGGGACACGGTGTTCTGGGACAACCGCTTCGTGCTGCACCGGGCCCGCCCCTATGACTACACCAAGCCCCGGTACCTCATCGGCACCCGAGTGGCGGGGGACCCGGTCAGCGAGCTGGCGTATTTCCCGGAGGACCCAGCGGCGGAAGCGGGCCGCCAAGCCCTCGCCGCCGAGCTGGAGATGTTGCGGGCCGAAGCACACGACCGCCGCTACGGCGCCACCACCGCCGCACGCTGAGCGGGCGGTCAGTCCCCCTCACTCGCCGATTTCGCCGATTTCGCCGATTTCGCTGATGGTGAAGGCGTTGTAGGCGGGCCGAAGGAGATCGGACACCGGCCCGCGCCGCACCTCCACATTGAGCGGGCCCAGCCTGGCCAACACCGCCGCGGCATCGGCTCCGTGCCACGGGTCGTTCCCATCGCCCACCACCGGCAACGCCGCGCCGGGCACCAGGGGCCACCAGGGAGCCACCGCGGCGCGCCCGTCCTGGCCGGGACCCAGATGGGCCAGCACCTCGTCGCGGGAGCGGCCCCGCCATTGCAGCAACAGCCACGGATCATCATCGAGGCGATCGGCCAGCACGTAGAGCACGGCGGCGATGTGCTTGCAGGGCACCTCGCCATCGGGGCACGAACACGACGCCCGCACATCGGCCCAGCGGCGCGGCAGCAACGGCACCCCGGCGTCCTCGAAGACCTGCTCGAGCTCGGGCGGCACCTCCCCCGCCAACAAGCGGGCGGCGAAGTGGAGAGAAGATTCAATCTGACGTTGCACCGCCGCCCATTGCCCTTCACTGAGCGCGTTGAACTGCACATTGGCCACATACGGCGTGTGTCGGGAGCCCTGCACCTGGGCGATGACCAGGCCCGGTTGCACGTCAAAGGACACCAGCTGACCCTGGCGGGCATAGCGACGGCCCCGCTGCATCCGGGCCCCGAGACCGTAGGAGTCCAGCAGTTGCACCAGACGGCTGGACCACCAGGTACCGGCCATGGCGCCGCGTTGTTTACGGGTGGCGATGCCCTGCTCGGTGGGCAGCGGCTTGGACGCCGGATAGCTGCGCCACGGGTCATCCCATGATCGGCGCCCGAATGCCATCTCAGCTCTCTTCGTGTGAGGGGTCATACGCCAACAGTTCCCGCAGCTCGTCGTTGGAAAGCTCCGTGATCCACTTCTCCCCGGTACCCACGACCTTACCGGCGAGGGCTCGCTTCTTGGCGATCACGGCGTCGATGCGTTCCTCCACAGTGCCGGTGCTCACCAGTTTGTGCACCAACACATTGCGATGCTGACCGATGCGGAAGGCCCGGTCGGTGGCCTGGTCCTCCACCGCGGGGTTCCACCACCGATCGAGGTGGATCACATGAGACGCCGCGGTGAGGTTCAACCCGGTACCGCCGGCCTTCAATGACAACAAAAACAAACCCGGCCCGGTCATTGCTTGGAACTCTGCCACCAGTTGCTCTCGCCGTGGACGCGATGTACCGCCGTGCAGCCACAGCACCGGAACCCCGAAACGGGCGCCAAGGTAGGGAACGAGCAGCTCGCCCCATTCCGCGAACTGGGTGAAACACAACGCCCGATCACCGGAGGCGAGCAGCTCCTCGAGCAATTCCTCCACCCGTTGGAGCTTTCCCGATCGACCGTGCAACCCGCTACGATCTTTTAAGAAATGCGCCGGATGGTTGCAGATCTGTTTGAGTTGCATGATGGCCGCCAACACCAGACCCCGACGCTGGGCACCTTCGGCCTCCTCGGCTCGGCTCAGCAGGTCCCCCACCACCGCCTGGTACAGCGAGGCCTGTTCCCGGGACAGCGGACAGCGCTCGGTGATCTCGATCTTGTCGGGGAGATCCTGGATGATGGAACGATCGGTCTTGAGCCGGCGCAGCACGAAGGGACCGGTCAGCCGTTGCAGACGGGCGGCGGCCTGATCGTCACCCTCACGCTCGATGGGGATGGCGAAGCGCTCCTTGAACGATGTCATTGACCCCATCAACCCCGGATTGACCGCCTGCATGATGGACCAGAGTTCCGACAGACGATTCTCCACCGGGGTGCCGGTCATGGCGACGCGCCTGCCACTGCGTACCTGCACCCGGGCTGCGGCTCTGGCCTGGGAGGTGTAAGGATTTTTCACCTGCTGCGCCTCATCTAGCACGAAACGACCCCAGTCGATGGCGCCGATGGTCTCGATGTCCCGGGCCAACAGACCGTAGGTAGTGAGCACCACGTCATGAGCGGCGCAGAATCGCTCCAGGGTTTTGATGGATTTGGCGCGTTGGCGGCCGTAGTGCAAACCCACACCCAGATCAGGGGCGAAGTTGGCCAACTCCCGCTCCCAGTTCCCCAGCACCGAGGTGGGACACACCACCAGCGTGGGCCCACCGGCAGGATCGGCCAGGACCGTGGCGATGAGTTGCGCCGTCTTGCCCAGGCCCATGTCGTCCGCCAGGCACGCGCCCAGACCCAACGAGCCCAGGAACCGCAACCAGCCCACCCCGCGCAACTGGTAAGGACGAAGGGTGCCGTTGAAGTCTTCGAGCGCCGCGGCGGGCACCGTGCGCTCCTGCAAGGCACCGCTGAGCAACTCCCCGAGCCGGCCGGTGGCGCTCACCCCGACCACCCCCACGCCGTTTGGTGCTGCCATGGACGGTAGTCCCAGCCCGGTGCGCACGAACTCGCCCACCGTTGCCGTCCCGGCGGTGCCAACCGTGGCCAGCAGGGCGGTGATCTCCTCCGGGCGAAGCTCAACCCACTGGCCGCGCAGCCGAACCAGGGATTGCTTGGCGGCTGCGGCCCGTTCCAGTGCCGCCAGGTCCGCTTTGGAGAGCCGTTGCCCACCGAGCGCCGCTTCCCACGTGAACGCCACGATGTCCTCGAACCCGAAACCGGCGCCGGTAACGGAGGGCGCGCTCTTGGCGGCCTTGGCCCGCACACCGAGCGGGTTGCGGTTCGTCCACCACGACGGCACCAGCACCGACACCCCAACCTCGGCCAGCGGCCCGATGCGTTGAGCGAGCAGCGCCACCAGCGTGGCATCGTCGATGATGGCGGGCCCGGCATCACCGCGGTCGAGCAACGGCGCCAACTCCGGAGCCACCCGCACCGCTCGTCCCAACAGCGCCAGGATCGCTGCGGGCGCGCCGGTGGCGAAGGGCGAGTTCGGCCCCAGCGCGTCGGATAGGGGAACCTCCATGCTGGTCTCGTCGAGGTCATAGACCAGTGCTTCAATGGCCCACGGCGCCTTGGGCCGTACCGGTTCGATGATCCGCAACCGCACCCCGACGCTGCCGATGCCAGCCAGTGCACCGCGTACCCACTCGGTCACCTCAACGGCGAGCGCCCGGGCCTTGTCGGCATCGCTCGCCGGTGCCAGCCAGGGGTCAGGCGCCACCAGCGAACGCAACCAGGCTTCGGGCACCGTGCGCCGACCCGCGACGCGGCCCAACAAATCCACCTTGGCCGCTACCAGACAGGCCCGGGCTTGGCGGTCCACCTCCCGGGCCAGTTGATCCGCGGCCCGCTGATGCGCCGCCAGGTCATTGGTTCCCGGCAGCAACGTGGCCAGCAACGCCCGATCCCCCGCCGCCGGCAACGGCCACCACCAGGACCGGGCCCGTCCGTCACCTTCGACGGTGAGCCCCGGGGTCACCCGCCCGCTGCGCACGAACCACGTTGCGACCTCGGCGACGTGATGGGGATCGACCTCCGCTGGCTCCGCGGGAATCGTGGGGAGGGCGCTACGACGAGCCATGGTGGCAGTCTGGCCCACCCGCCCACCCGTACCCGGCCTTCGGCTCCAGGGAGGGTGGACAGGGAGGGTGGACAGGGACGTCTCAGAAACTGGGCTTGGTCACGTGCGGCGTGAGCTGTAGTTCATGGGTCCATACCGAACGGTTTTGAGTGTGGAGATACCAAAAGGCGTCCGCGATCTGCTCGGGGTCCATGATCACCGCCGGGTTTCGTTGCGCCGCCGGCAGGCCACGGGTGCCGGGGGAGTCAATGAGGCCGTCGATGACCACGTTGGCCACGTGCACGCCGTGTTCGGAGTATTCCTCGGTGAGCGCCTGGGCCAACGCCCGCATCATTACCCGGGGGTAGTACAGCGACTGGCCGGTGTAGCGCTTTCGTCCCCGCAACGAGGCCGCGTTGTTCGAGATCAGATAGGACCCGTACCCGGCCTGCCGCATGGCCGGTAGCACCTCTTTGGCCACCAGGAACGGACCCCGGCAGGCGATGTGCACCGCCGTATCGAACAGCTCGGTGGGTATGTGCTCCATCAGCTCTTGATCAGCGGGCAGGTCCCGACCTTCGAGGTAACCGGCGTTGTACACCACCAGGTCCGGATCTCCCACCTCGTCGCGTACCTGTTGGAATGCACGCTGGACCGACGCTTCGGACACCAGGTCCAGCTCCACGATGCGACACTCGCCCCCCTGCGCCACGATCGCCGCCTGCAATCCCTCAGCGTTGGCGGCGTGACGAGTGGTCACCACCACCGAGTGGCCTTCGGCGGCGAAGCGTTGGGCCAGCGCGCCGCCCACCCCCCAGCGGATACCTACCGGTAGGTCCTGATCGTCCACCGGACCGCCGTGCACGAGGTGGGTGTTGCGCCCGTCGGCCTGCCACTTGGACGTTGCCCCCACCACGACGGCCACGGGCTTGGTGCTGCTCATCTCGCGGACCGTAGTCGAAACCACCACCGCCCCGGCCCAGGTCGAGACCACCGTGGCAAAGAGGGTGCGCTGCCTCCCGGTAACGAGAATTGATGAAGTCAGAAGTCCCTACTGGGACGCTTTTCCCATGGTGTCGGCGAGTCGATAGCTCAGTGACGGCCAACATGGATGTGGGACCGGAGTTATGACATCACGGTTACGGACGACCGCGGCTGCCTATGCAGCCCCGACAACTTCATTGCTGGTGGGCGTGCTGCTCAGCCTCGGCGTGGTCGCTTCGACCTCCGCCGTCACCGAACAGCGGCGCCACCAGCAAATCGACAAGGACCTGCAGGTCGCAGCGCAGCAACTGCTGACGCGTCTCGAACAGGGCCCGGTGCCCGCCACTGCGTTCAACGCGCACGCCTCCGGTGAGCTGAACCCCGACCTCGAAGCGCTGCTGGCGGAGCTACCGGTGCCAGCGGAGGTCGGCCTTGCCATCCAACGGCGGGGCTCGACGCTGGCGCACACCGCCGGCCGCTTGCAGCTCCAGCAGATTGGACGGATGCCCCTGGACGGCACCGACCAATGGGAGTTGGTGGCCCTGGCGCCCACCGCCCACAACGACACCACGCTCCCAGTGGCCATGGGAGCAGTGGGCCTCACCACCACGGTGTTGCTCAGCGCCGGCTTGGGGGTGTGGTCCCTGCAGGGCCGCCGACGCCGGGCGGTGGAACAGGACCTGGCCCACACTTACCGGGCCTCGCGCCATGACGCCCTCACTGGTCTGGCCAACCGACCCCACCTCATGGAGTGGCTGGGAACCAAGGTGACGGAATGTCAGCAGCTGGACCGCAGTTTGGGCCTGGTCTTCATCGACATCGACCGCTTCAAGACCGTGAACGACACAATGGGTCACGCCGTGGGTGATGACCTGCTCAAAGAGGTCGCCCGACGCCTCGGGGCCGCCGTTCGTGCCGGTGATCTGGTGGCCCGCCTGGCCGGTGACGAGTTCGTGGTGGTGTTCCCCGGCGTGGCCGACAGCGACAAGCTGGCCGAGCTGGCCGAACGTATGCAGCAGGGCTTCGACGCCCCCGTCGAGCTGCGCACCGGCCCCTTCTACGCCAGCCTCAGCATGGGCCTGGCCATTGGTGACGGGCAGACCCTCTCGGTGGACGCCCTACTGGAACAGGCCGACGCCGCCATGTACGTGGCCAAGAGCACCCCCGGCAAGCGTTGGGCGTTCTTTGATGAACGATTGCGGGCCGAAGCCGACACCCGCCAGGTGATCGGCGACGCGCTCCGGGCGGGTCTCGAGGCCGGCGAGCTGATCCTGCACTACCAACCGGTGGTGGCCATGTCCTCCGGTCAGGTGGTGGCGGTGGAGGCCTTCGTGCGCTGGGACCGGCCGGGTTACGGGGTGCAGCTGCCCGGTTCCTTCCTGGCCGTGGCCGAGGAGAACGGCCTGATCGGCGCCATCGGTCGCATGGTGGTGCTCACCGCGTGCCACCAAGCGGCGCTGTGGAATGCCCGTCCGGCCGCGGGGGCGCCGCTACCGGTGGCGGTCAACGTGTCCGAACGGCAGTTGCTCACCCCGGACTTCGCCAGCGTGGTGGCCGCCGCGCTGGAGCAAACTGGCGTGGCCCCCAATTTGCTGCACGTCGAGCTATCCGAGGCGGTGGCGGCGGACGCCAGGGTGCGGGCCTCAGGGGTGCTGGACCAACTGCTTGTACTGGGCGTGGGCCTGGTAATCGACGATTTCGGTCTGCGTCACGGATCACTCGGTGTGCTCAAAGAACTGCCCCTGGCGGCGGTGAAGATCCACGGTTCGGCCGTGACCGACGTGGCCGATGACCAAAGCGACCAGGCCATGGTTGAGGCCGTGGTCAACCTGGCCGGGGTGCTGGGCGCCCTGGTGGTGGCGGAAAGCGTGGAGACCACCGAGCAGTTGGCCATGCTGCGACGGTTGGGCGTGGGCAACGTGCAGGGACACCTGTTCATGGAGCCCTCACCGGCGGAAGCCCTGTCGGATCTGGCCTGGACCCGCCATTTGCAGCTGCGCCACGGCACCGGCATGGTGGTCACCGCCGGGGTGGCCCGCCCCGAGGTCTGATCGGCACCTACAGCGGCCACGTCCCGGCGGCGGGCATCGGGTGCAGCACCGCCGGGTTCATGGTGTCATGCACCGTGACGGCCAGCGCGGCATCCGGCACGGTGCTGTTGACCAGGTCGAACAGCCAGTCCTGATCGTCGTTGGACAACCGCACACAACCGTGGCTGTCGGGATACTCCGGCACGTACGGTGATCCGTGGATGGCATAGCCCTCATAGAAGTACAGCGGGCGATAGAGCGTACCCAGCGGTACGTACTCGGTCCCGTCGTGGGTGTAATACACCTGGTAGTTGCCCACGGGGGTCTCGGCGTAGGACCAACCGCCCCAGCTGTTGGCGTACAAGTAGCCGCCGCCGGTGGAGGTGTTGAGGGTGACCACGTCGGTGGGACTGAACAGCACCAGCACCACCTGCCGCTCCAAGTCCACCTCCACCCGGGGGTAGGTCACTGACGGGCTCGGACGCCAGGCCTGGGGCGCGGCCAGCCGGGCCCAGGTGGCGCCGTCCATCCCACCGGTGCGTTCGAGCAGCTCGGCCTTCTGGAACGCCAAAACCGCGGACCAGGTGGTCTCACTGAAGGATTCGTCGATGTCCCCCGGGCGGTAACCAAGGTCGGTCAGGCGCTGCTCCAGCACCAGTACCGCCGGATCACTGCTACCCACCTCAACCACGGGGGCGGTGGCAGGGTCCGGCAGCGCCTGCGGTGACGCCAACCAGGGATGGCGGATCTGTGGAGCCGGGGTAGGTGGCGGGACTGGCACAACCGGCGCGGCCCACTCGGCAGCGGTCGGTGGCGGTTCGGTGGCGGGTTTCGCCTTCGGTTCGCCGCTGCTGTGGGTGGGGGCCGGACCGGGACGGAGGACGCCGTGCTGGGAGACGAGGTGGGCTCGGGCCCGTACGCCGGCCACGGCCACGGGCTTGACACGCACCGCCTCCCCCGCCGCTTGGGGGGACAGCTCCCGCATCAACGTCGCCGCTCCGATCGACAACGCCACCACGGTCCCAGCTCCGGTGACTTGGACCCACCGGCCCCCTTTGGCTTTCCCCACGCGGCACCTTCCACTCCGACGACGAGGCAGTTGGACACCCCTTCGACGGCTCACTCGGACAACCGGGCGCGCGACGGCAGGCCCCAACACCGCAGCGACGGACGTTAGTCGCCCAATGCACCCCGCGCCACCACCCTCAACGCTCCAAGGCTCACTCAAAGCGAGGGACTGGCGGATCTGGGGGTTGAACGTGGGGTTTCAGCCCATGACGGCGTCCACGAACAGGTCCACCGAACGCATGGTTTCGGCGTGGTCGAGATCGCCCCACGAGAAGGACACCATCAGCAGGTTGGCGCCGCTCTCGGCCCGGAAACGACCCACGTGATCGGCCAGCTTGGCGGGACTGCCCACCACCGCGGCGCCGATCTCCATGGCCCGGTCGAAGTCCCCGCCGGCGGAGGGATCGAGCGGCATCTGGTGGGGCGCGATGCCGGCCCGCTTCCACAGCAACGTGATGTTGTGGGTGTACGCCGCCCAGGATCGGCGGGCCCGGGCTTCGGCCTCAGCGTCGGTGGCGGCCACGAACACCCGGGTGGCGCCGCCCACCGTTGGTGGCACCACACCGGCATTGACCCCCGTGCGTCCGGCGTCATGTTCCTCGAACAACTCCCGATAGCGGGCCACGCCCCGGGCCACCACCGGGATCGGTCCGCCCAGGATGGTGGAAAACCCCCGTTTGGCTGCGGTCTCCACGTTGCCGGGGTACCACAACGGCGGATGGGGTTGTTGCAGCGGGTGCAACTCCACCGGGACATCCTCGAACTGCCACCACGTGCCGGAGAAGTTGAGCCGATCGTTGGCGAAAGCCGCCAGCAGCACCTCCAACGTCTCCGCGGAACGGTCCCGGCCCAACGCCGGGTCCAGCCCCCACATCTCGTGCTCCGGCGGCGCCACCCCCCGGCCTACCCCGATCTCCATCCGCCCGCCCGACAGATGGTCGAGCATCGAGATCTCCTCCATCAACCGCAGCGGATGGTGGAAGGGGAGCAGGTACACCAACGGCACCAATCGCAAACGGTCGGTGCGCTGGGCCGCAGCCGCCAGCAGCACGCTCTGACACGGCGCCACATCCAGCGGGGTCATGTGATGCTCGGACTTGAAGTACGCCCAGAACCCGGCCTGATCCAGCCGGCTGATGTACGCCAGCCGCTCCTGATACAGCTGCTGCAGCGATGAGCCCCGATGCTCGACGTGGTCGAACACGCCGATGCGGTGGGGATCGAGCAGTTCCGGGATCAGTTCCGAGGTCAGGTCCGGGGTCAGTTCCGGGGCGGGCGCGGCGTCATCGTCACGGGGCACGCCGCGCAGCCTACGTAGACCCAACCGGACCCGTCAGCCGGCGGGGGACGCTTGGACTTCGATGTTGATGGGCGGATCGGGCAGCTCACCGGCCACGATCGCCGGCAGGAACTCCCGCAGCCGCACGGGCAGGGTGGGCACATCGGACGCCAGCAACTCCTCCAGCGTCCACCACTTCGACCCCATGAAGGCCATCGCTTCGAACAGTTCCAATCCCTGAGGGGCGTGGGCGGTGTCGCTGCGGCACCACGCCACGTGCACCACCTCGTCCTGGTCGAAGTGGTACCCGGCGAAGTGGAAGTTCACGTGTTGGGTCCAGATAACCGGGCCGATCTCGGCGTCACCGATCCCCGCCTCCTCCCACAACTCCCTTTTGGCGGCGTGGGCCGAGCTCTCCGCGCCGTCGATGCCGCCGCCGGGGATCTCCCACCAAGCCGGCTTGGACGAATCACCGGGGTCGCTGGCGTTGATCAGGAAGATCCGCCGGTCCTGATCCAGCGCCACCACCCGCGCTGCCTGCCGTCTCCACACCCAGCTCACCGCCGCAGGCTAACGCGCCCCGCCGGGCCGATAGGTGGCTCACGCTGGCGGCGGTCGCGTCGACAACGGCAGGTCCGCCGGTAGCATCCTTTGCGGTGTTGCTGCTCGGCGACGCCCTCATTTTCTGCCTTACCCGCTCCCGCGTCCGTCGCTCCCCCCTGACTGCCTGACGCAACCCACGGAAGCAGCGTGCCGGTGCTCGACACCTCCGAAGACAGCCCTCAACCCGGCGCCGACTCGCCGGCGTCGGTGGCCAGCGTGCGTCGCACCCGCCGAGCCCAGAACCAACGTCGGGCGGCGCTGGAGTGGGTGGTGGCCATCGTGGTGGCGGTGGTGGTGGCGGTGATCATCAAGAACTGGGTGGCCCAGACCTTCGTGATTCCTTCGGCGTCCATGCGCAACACCCTGCTGGAGGGTGACCGGGTGATGGTTTCCAAGTTGGCCTATCGCTTCGGGGACATCTCCCGCGGTGACGTGATCGTGTTCCACAACCCCGACTGCGCCAACCAGCAGTCCTTCTGCGAATACGCCCAGCTCATCAAGCGGGTGGTAGGCGTGCCCGGGGACCAGGTGACCACGGTGGAGGGCCAGCTGCTGGTCAACGGTAAGGCGCTGCCGGAGCCCTATCTCATGCCGGGGTCCTCCACCACCATGGCCGGCAGCTGTGACCGTTATGGGGAGGGCGAATTGGTCACGGTGGCCGCCGGGACGCTGTTGGTCATGGGCGACAATCGAAACAGCAGTAAGGACGGTCGCTGTTTCGGCCCGGTGACCTTCGATTCCGTCATTGGCCGAGCGGAGTTGCGGGTGTGGCCCGTCAACCGCATCGGCGGTCTATAGACGCAGGTCAGATGGCTCAGACGGGCTCTTAGGAGGCCGGCAATACCCTGCAGCGGTGCGACACGCTCCGGCCCCGGATTAGCCTTCTGGGGCTTCGGCACTCCGGCAGCTCGGCGTTTGGCTACTGGCGGCCACGGCGGCGCTGGCGGCAGTGGGGTTGATGGTCTTCGGGGTGTTGGTCGGGTTGGGTGTGGGCGTGAACGACGCCGCCTCTGATCCGGCCCTCAGTCCGCCAACCGGGCCCAGCGCTGCGGGCACCGAGGCTGTTGACGTGAGAAACGAGACCGGGACCACCCCCATGACCGGACAACAGCCGACAGTGATCCAGCCGCGCGTGGGCGATTGCCTGCTGCTGGCGCCGGGGTCCCCCGATGAGCAGCTCGTCACGGTGCCCTGCGCCGAGGCCCACCACATTGAGGTGGTCGGACTGGTGGACCCCGCCACCGTGATGAGGGACGAACCCACCCAGGCCGAATGGCTGGCCCTGCTCGATGTGCGGTGCGGCCCGTCGCTGGAAGCACACCTGGGCAAACTCTGGGATCGTCGGGGCCGGCTCAAGCTGCGGGTGGCGGCACCGAGCCCCAGTGAGTGGCGCCAGGGCGACCGCACCGGCGAATGCCTGGTGAGCCTGCGCCCCGACGCTGCCCCAGCCCCAGACGCGGAGCCTGCCACGCCGCTGGTCCGAGGATCGGCGCGAGATCTCGCCCAGGCGCCGGACTATCCCCAGGGTCGGTGCCTGGTGCAGAGCAACGTGGTTAGGGCGTTGCCGTCATCGATCTCCTGTGATGGTCCTCACCACTTCCAGGTGCTCCACCCCCTCGACCTCTCCTCCCGCTTCGCCCACGCCCCAGAAGACGCCCAGTGGGCCACCTTGGACCAGGAATGCGCCGGCGCGGTCCAAGCCCGTTTCGGACCAGGGGCGGTGGGACCTTCCGGCCATCCGCTGGTGGGCAGCACGATCCGCATCGCCGTGGGCTCCTGGCTGGCGGGAACCCGTTCCAGCGGCTGTGTGATCGGCGAGGTTGACGCCGCCACCGGTGTGCTGCGGTCACGAACCTCCGCCCTGCCCGGTTAGGCCGCGGTGAGCCCCGGACCGGACGGTGCGCCCAAAGTCGGGTTTGCCCCTCGACACCAGCCACTGCAGAATGCCCTTCTATGTTGTTTCGGTTGGTTTCAGCCCTGATCGTGGCTATCCCGTTCGTGATGGGGGCGGCGCCGGCAGGGGCCGGGGTGAGCGTTGCCAGTGACGGAACGGTGGTGACGGTCACCGGCTACCGGGCCGGCGGGGAGAACCACCCTCAATGGTCTCCCAGCGGCCCGTCGGGGTCCGCCATGGACTGCCGGGAGCTCATCTCGGCCACCAACGGCCTGGTGGATGGCGACGGCGCCGGGGCCGGACTCAGCTGGCCACCGGTGGACCCCACCCGGCAGGCCCTGTGGCGCTACTGGCTGGATTGCCGATACACCTCCGGGCCGCTGGCGGGCACCGCGGTCCCCTTGGGCAGTAGTGGTTTGGGGTTCGTATACGCCGATGAGATCGTGGACGTTGACGCCATCGTGCGCAGCTTCGCTGAGGACTACCTGGGCCGCACCGTGGCCCCCGACGTGGGCATCGGCACCTCACCACCGTCGGGCCTGGTGGGGGTGCAGCAGTGGTTCTGGATCGAGGGCTACGACGGCAGCGAGGTGGTGGCGGTGCACGACGTCATCGGCCGCCGGGTCGAGGTGCGGCTGAATCTGAGCGAGGTCCGCTGGGCGTTCGGCGCTGATCCGCTGGTGGTCAACGGCGTTGCTGGCCTGGGCAAAGCCGATGGGCCCAGCACGGTGATCCACCGCTTCCGGGACCGCTCCACCGGCCCCGCCAATGCCGCCGCCGCGCTGCCCATCACCGCCGAGGTGGTGTTCGCGGTGCGCTACACCCTGGACGGGGCGGGCCCGTTCGAGGTGGAGCCACCGCTGACGGTGCAGCAAACCCGCTCACTGGTGGTTCGCGAAGCTCAAGCCGTGGTGCACCGCTGAGCCGGAAGCCGGTCTCGCCCGGGGCAACAGCGTGGCCGGGGTAACAGCCTGGGTCAGGCCGGTTGACGCCGGCGGCTGCGTCCCTGCAGTGGCGCCACCAGCAGCCCGGCCAGGCAGACGATGCCCAGCAGCGCCGTGGGTAGGGCCATCCGGGCGCCCACCAGGGCCTGCACCGGGGCCCGTTGCACCACCACTGCGCCGGCGCCGGTGATAACAAACCCCGCCAAGGTCACCAGCGCAGCCCAGCGCAGCCGGCCCAGCACCGCCAGTAGCAGGGCCAGGCAGGCCAACGCCGGTTGGCACACCCAGACCAAACGGCCGGCAAAGGCCACCGGTCCGTGCAGCACGCCCAGGGTGTCCAGGTCCGTCAACAGCTGGTAAGAGGATCGCCGGGAACGCCCGATCCCCACCCAGGGCAGGAACGTGATGCCCACGGTGGCCACCAACAGCGCCGCCACCACGGCTTGCAGCGGTCGGCGGATCACCCTGACACTTCTAGCAGCAGCCCTGGTTGCGCCATCGTCCACGTGGCGGTGAGCCGCGATAGTCCGATCATGTCGAATTGGGCAGATCAATTGGTCGAACTTGGCGCGAATCGGGTTGTGAGCGGGTGAATTCAAGGGTAGGCAGAGCACCGTGCGGGAGGGTGCGGTGGATGCGGCTCAGGATATTGCCCACCGGTCGGTCGGGCGGGGCTACCACCTCGCTGCGCTGCAGGAGCAACTGCAGCCCGACCACCGGGGGATCTACCAGGCGATGGCCGGCCGGCGGGCGGGCTGGTCGGCGGCGCAGATCGCCAACCGGTTGCCTCCGGTGGCGGCCCGCTATGAGGCCTGGTGGCGACACCGGTTGCTGGGAGCGGTGGCCGGGCGGCCCTTTCCGCTCGCGGAGGAGCTGGCGTGGCTGGCTCACGCCACACACGCTGGGCCGGGCCGGCTGGTGATCGATGTGGCCTGTTCAGAGGGCCTGTACGGACGGTTCCTGGCCGCCAAGGGGGCCGAGGTCTGGCTGGTGGATCACAGCCCGGCTTTTCTGCGTCGGGCCTTGCGCCGTTGCCGGGAAGAGGGACTGCGGGAGCTGGTCGATGTGGTGGCGGCCCCGGCCCAGGCGCTGCCGTTCGTGGATGCCTGCGCCGACGCGGTGGTCATGGGCGGCTCCCTCAACGAGATCGGGGACGCCCCGGCCGCGGTGGCGGAAATGGTGCGGGTGCTGCGGCCCGGCGGTCGGCTGTGCCTGATGAGCCTGTTGCCGGCAACCTCGCGCCGCGGTCGGCTCCTGCAGCAGCTGCTCCGCCCTGGTGGTGTGGTGTTGTACGGCCGGGCGGAAACCATCGCCATGCTCGGTGGTTCCATGCGGTTGGTGGAGGAGACCACGGATGGGCTGGTGTTCCGGTTGGTGGCGGAACGACGGGCCCGCTGATCGGGGTCCCCGCCTACTTCGGCAATGACGACAGGAACTCGATCAACGCCGCGTTCACCTCAGCGGGACGTTCTTGCTGGGTCCAGTGCCCACAGTCGGGCAGGATCAGCGAACGGTGCAGGTTGGGCAGGGTCTCCCCGAAGCGGGCGATGGCCCGTCCGCCCCACAGGGTGGGTCCGTCCTTGCTGCCCCCGATGAACAGCGCCGGCACCTCAATCGGTCGCCCGGTGAACGCCGCGAGATCCTCGAAGTCCCGGTCCACGTTGCGGTAGCGGTTGAGGCCACCGGTCAGACCGCTGCGTTCGAACTCAGCCACGAAGTACGCCAGATCCTCCGCGGTCATGAACTCCGCCACGCCGCCCGAACCGTTACCGGAGGACGTGTCGGGCTGATGGAAACGGTCCCGCATCCGGCCGCCGGCGGGAATGGTGGCCATGGTGCCGTTGCCGGGGACCATGGGCGGCGCGGCCCCGGAGGCGGACAGGTAGAACCCCGCCAACCAGCCGGCGACGTCGGCCTCGATCTCTGCTTCGGCCCGGCCCGGCTCCTGGAAGTACCCGATGTAGAACTCCTCCTCGCCGCCCATCACCCGAAACGCGTCCGACGGACGGGTTCGGCCCCGGGGGGTGTACGGCACGGACAGACCGGCCACGGCTCGGAACACGTCAGGTCGCAGCAGGGCCGAGTTCCACGCGATGGGGGCGCCCCAGTCGTGGCCCACGATGACCGCCTGGTCGTGGCCCAGCGCCGCCACCAACTCCACGTTGTCCGCCACCAGGGCCATCATCCGGTAGGCATCGATAGCCGCCGGTTTGGATGAGCGCCCGTAGCCCCGTACATCCACCGCCACCGCGTGGTACCCGGCGGCGGCCAGCGCCGGTAGCTGATGGCGCCATGAGTACCAGGACTCCGGGAACCCGTGGACCAGCAACACCAGGGGGCCGGTGCCGGCCTCCACCACGTGCAAGCGGACGTCGGGCAGTTGCAGGCTGCGGGATCGAAGCGGGTGCGCGATGGGCTCGGTCACGGGTTCTCCCTGGGGTGCACGGCAACGGGCAAGTCCCGGGCGGGGCGCTGCCAACGCTGCCAACAAGCTGTGGACGTGTTCTAGCGCCTGGCCGATGTTGGTTGCTCCACCGCGATTGTCCGGGGCGGGTGGTGCCGGCGTCGGCCGGGGCGCGATGGTGAAGCCGGTGATCGAAGACCAGCAGCGATGGAACCACCGTTACCAATCGGCGTTGCCGGGAGCGCCCCGGGCGTTCCTGGTGGAGATGGCGGCGTTGATTCCGCTGGCCGGGCGGGCGCTGGATCTCGCCTGCGGTACCGGGGCGGAAGCGTTGTGGCTGGCTGAACGGGGTCTGTTGGTGGATGCGGTGGATGTGGCTGATGCAGGGTTGGCTGTGGCTCGGGCGGCGCTGGCGGCAGCCGGGCTCAGCCCCCGGGTCCGGCTGGTGCACGCCGATCTCGATCACGGGGTGCCGCCGACGTGCCAGGGCCCCTACCAGCTGATCTGCGCATTGCACTTCCGAGGCGTGGTGCTGGAGCAGGCGATCATGGAGCATCTGGCGCCCAACGGGGTGGTGGTGGCCACCCGTCTCAGCGTGCTGGGCCGCGCCCCGGACCCCGACCATGGCCCGGACCCCGCCTTTTTGGCCGGGCCCGGTGAACTGCGGGAGCTGGCCGTGCGCTGCGGGCTCGACGTGCTCGAACACCGTGAGGGCAACGGTGAGGCCCTGCTGGTGGCTCTACATCACCGGTCGGGCGTGGGAGGTGGCGCGATCGAGGCCACGTGAGCGCGTAACGTGACCATGGTGTACGCCAGTGTGGTCAATCGATGGATACCGCTCAGTATGTCTCGGCGTTCAGTGCCGGTGAGAACGCTGGGGGTGGCAGCTGCGCTGGCGGTGGTGTTCAGCGTGAGCGGTGGGTGCGCCAAGGCCGAGGATTCCGTCAGCGCGCCCCGGGAGCGGGTGACCACCCGGGCTACCCGCGGCCCAGCTGCGACGACCCCGTCGAGCGCCAGTACCAGCGTGACCGCCTTGTCCCCAACCCAGACCATGGCGGCGCCGGTCACCTCCGGCGGGGGCGGCTCAACGGACAGCGCCGGCCGCCCGTTGGCACCATCGGCCACGGTCGCATCCGGCGCCCAACCCGGGTCCCCAACCACGTCACGGGTGGTGGCCACGATCCCGCCGGTGCCCGCCACCAGCGCAGCGGCCCCGCCGCCACCGGCCCCGCGGCCAGCAGGGGAGATATCGCTCAGCTCGGTGGCCTGCGGGGGTCATGACGACGGTGACTGGGTGGTGTTCCAGCTGGACGGGGTTGCCGTCAACACCAACGCCGCCTACGGCACCAGCCCCGTGGCCGTCGCCGGGGACAAAACCGTGGTGGTGACCCTCTCCCCCGTCTTGGACCGGGTGAGTTCGGCTCCTGCCTTCGGGGGTTGCACCCAGGTGGTGGACATCCAGCGCGCCTCGTCGGGGTCCGACAGCGCCGTGTGGGTCATCGGCGTGCGGGGCGACGCCCGGATCACCACCGTGGAACCGGGTCCCGCCGGCAACGGTTTCGCCTACGTAGTCAAGCTGCGGGCCTGACGACCCCCTGACCCGCATCGCTCGTGTCGCCCGCGTGGCTCAGGCCAGGGGTCGACCGAAGGGCAGGGTGTCCTGCCAGGTCCGCAGGAACGTTTCAGCCCGTTGGCAGGCGGCCACAAACAACCCCTCGGGGTGCCCGCTGCAGTGGTCGAGGACCTCCACGAGCTTGGCTCGGGCCTCATCCTCGCCATCCCCCACGCCCACTAGCAGCGGTGCGGCGAGGGACACGAAGTCCGGCACGTAGGTGACCCCGGCCCGGGTCATGACCGCCAGTGCCTTGGCCGTGATCGGCACCGGAGCGATGGGGACCACCGTGCGGGCCTGCAGGCTGCCCGCACCTTCGTGGGTCATGGCACCGGCCTTGGAACCGCAGAACAGCACGTCGGCCCGGGAGCTCCAGATGGCCCACGCCGGCTGCTGGCTGGTGCCCACCTTCTTGACCATGGCCTCCTCATCAGTAGCCCAGGCGTCCGCCAGCACGTCGAGGGAGAAGCCGTCGGGTTGGAACGCGGTGCCGGCTGCGGTGCCCACCGCCACCACGGTGGCACCGGCGGCCACCACCTGACGGGCCAGGGTCACGCCCACAGTGCCGAACCCTTCGATCCCCACCCGTTGCCCGCGCAGCGCTCCGCCCACCTTTTCCGCGCTGGCCAATGCTCCGGCGGCGGTCAGGTGGTCCCGCACGGCGATACCCTCACGCTCCGCCAGCAGCGCCGCTGAGCGGGGATCGGTGGCGGACAGACCTGCTAGTTCCTCCTGGCGGACACCGCGGCCGGCGTCGAACAGCACCGGGGGCTCGAAGGAACCCACCTCGACGGCAAACGCGGCCACCGCCGCGGCCCGGTCCCCGGGGGCGGCGTTCACCCCGGCGGAGGCGCCACCGGCGGGGATGCCGAACACCGCGAAGCTGTAGGTGACGGACCGGGCCAGCATCTCCGCCCCACCCACCAGGATCTTGGGGGCTGAGCGCACCACGCCCACCGAGCCGGGGGCATTCTCCAAATCGAGCAGGACGAAGCCGTCCACGGTGCTGAGCTTTCGGGTCTTCACCGCCCCATCTTGTTGGTCGACCACCACCGGCAACAAGATCAGCGGGCCGCCAACCTCGCCATCTGGGTGAACAGCTCCGCTCGGGAGGGCATTTCCACGGCCGGATCGAACTCCCGGTAGGCGGAGACCACGTTGATGGCCAGGCGTTCGCTGTCGCCCCAATCGGCGTAAGGACCGAGGTCGATGTCCAACGCGGCGTCAAAGGCGCTCATGCCGGACTCGAAGCGGGCCTTTGACTCGGCGTGCACGAAGTTCAGGTAATCCCGCACCCCTTGCACCCCCCGACGGTCAGTGAGGGGACCGTGGCCGGGCACGTACACGTCACAGTCCAGCGACAACATCAGGTCACAGGCCTCCACCCAGCCGGCGAACGGACCGGCCCACACGATGGGGGTGCCGAAGATGAACAGCAGGTCCCCGGTGTAGGCCACCTTCTGGTCAGGCAGATGGCAGATGGTGTCCCCCGCGGTGTGGGCGGGACCCACCACGATCAGCTCCGCCCGCTGCCCACCGGCGTCCACCACGTGACCGCTGCTGATGGTGCGATGAGGCATGGTGACCTCAATCCCGGACCAATCGAAGCGACCGAACGCGTGACGCAGGTAGGCCCCCACGGTGGGGTCCCCGATCTCCAACATGGCGGCCATTGACGCCGGAGTGGGTCCGGTGGCCATCTCGTGCACGGTGCCCTCGCTGGCCAGGATCTCCGCCCCTTGCACCAGCTGATTTCCGAAGTAATGGTCCAAGTTGCCGTGGGTGATGGCCAACGTCTTGATCGGCGAGGCGGTGGTGAGGGGGGCCATGGCGTCCAACATGGTCCGGGTGGAGGGCAGGTCGGTCAGGGTGTCCACCAGTAGCGATTCGCCTTTGCCGGCCACCAGACCGGCGTTGGACAGGCACCAACCGCCGTCGGGCTGCAGGTAGGCGAAGGCACCGTCGGCCACCTCCACCAGGCCCTTGTTGTAGCTGCGCTGATGCAGAGTGGGAACGGCCATGAGCCGAACGTAGTCCCCGGCCGGATCCGCCACCGGGGCACCGGGGCTGACGAACGGTCAAGCCCGTCGGGCTAGCGTCAGCCGTTCGGTGCGCCCACGGCGCGACCACGCTCGATCGGGTGGGCCCGGCAATGACCACGCAGCACTTCGACCACAACCGCCACGACGCGGAGACGCCGCCGCCTCAACGGACTCCACCGCCGCAACCGGTGGGGGTTCGACCACCGTTTTCCGGCTGGGTGGTGATCGGTGGGCTGTTCGTGGTGCTGATGTTGTCCTCCGGCATCGGGTTCTACGGGCAGGGGGTGTATCTCAAGGCCCTGGTGGACGAAAGGGGCTGGTCCACCGGGCTGACCAGCAGCGCCACCGCCACGTTCTTCGTGGTGTCGGGGTTGGCCGGCTTCGCCGTGTCGGGCCTGCTGCAGCGCATCGATGTGCGTCGGATCATGGTGGTAGGCCTGGTCATCGCCGCCCTGGGGCTGGTGGCGCTGGGGCGGTCCACCGAGGTGTGGCAGGCCTTCGCCGCTGACGTTTTGTTCGGCGTGGGTTTCGCGCTGTGCGGGCTGGTGCCGGCCACCACCACCGTGGCCCGCTGGTTCGTCCGGCGCCGTTCGGTGGCGTTGTCGGTGGCCTCCACCGGGCTGTCGGCGGGGGGCATCGTGGTCACCCCGTTCGTTGCCTCCCTGGTGCAGGACCGTGGCATCGCCCCCGTCACCCCTTGGCTGGCGGCGGTGTGGGTGGCGGTGGCGGTGCCGGTGACCATGCTGTTCGTGCGCTCCTCGCCGGCGGACAAGGGCCAGCATCCCGACGGTGACGCCCCCGCCGCGGTGCCCGCCGGTACCCCGCCCGGTGCAACCGGCCTGGCCGCCATGCCGGGGGCGACCTTCGCCGAAGCCCGCTCCACCCGCTTCTACCGACTGCTCACCGCGGCGTACCTATTCGTGATGTTGGGCCAGGTCGGGGCACTGAGCCAGCAGATCAGCCTGGTCAGCGAGCGGCAAAAGAGCCTGGTGGCAGCGTCGGTGACCATCTTGGCGGCGTCCTCGGTGGTCGGCCGATTGGGCGGCGGACTGTTGGTCACCCGGGTGGCGCCCAAAACCTTCACCGCGGCGCTGATGGCCGTGCAGGGATGCGCGCTGGTGGCCTTCGCCTTCGCCGATGCAACCTGGTCCATCGCCGCCACCCTGGTGGTGTTCGGCCTGTCGGTGGGCAACCTGCTCATGTTGCAGCCGCTGTTGCTGGCCGAGGCGTTCGGGGTGCGAGAGTACAGCCGCATTTACTCCATGTCCTCGCTGGTGGCCACCATCGGTGTCGGTGCCGGACCCACCGTGTTCGGGGTGTTGCACGACCTGGCGGACTACCAGGGGGCCTTCCTGGTGGGAGCGGTGTCCTCGCTGATGGCGTTCGGCCTGTTCCTGGCGGCGGGGCCGCTGGTGAGCTATTCGCACAAGGGCTGACGTTCGGGTCAGGGGCGCGACCTGCTCTCGATTGCCGGTGGCGTTCCGGCTCACCCGATCGAGGTCGGGGACGCACCGTTGGTTACAGCTCGATTCACCCCGTTGAGGATCGCATTGAGGTCAGATCCCCGATGCCAAGGTCGACACCGGGAGCTGGACGCGACAGTAACGAAGGAAAGCATTGCTCGGTAGCCGATAGGCTCCCCGGGCGATGGATGACACACTGCGGATGAAGTTGGATTCTGGCCCCTCCCAGTTCGACCTGGCCAGGACAGAACAGATGATCGTCCTGCGGCGCGCCATGCGGAGCGCGGGCCTGACCGTCGGGGCGCGCTATAAAGGACAATTTGTTTTGTTCGTATGCGCCTTGTCCTACGGTGGTCTTGCTCTCGCCGCCGAGCTTGCCGATCACAACATTGCTTGGCTTGCCGTGTGGCCAATCATGAGCTTTCTGATCTTGTCAATTGCCGCCGGGGTACATGAGACCGTCCACAACCACATTTTTCAAAGGGCGACATCCCGCCGGGCGTTCCAGGCACTTAGCTCCCTTCTGCTACTAATTCCAATAGGGGTGTACCCCGCTTACCATCTGAGCCATCACGTCTATCTTGACTCCGCTCAGGATCCAGAAGGCGTCCATCGTATCCGCAACCGCTTTGAGTACCTATTGGGCATTTTCCTCTCTGGGCCCGCCTTCGTGGGCCAGCTGTGGTGGGGAGGCCTACGATCGTGGACGCCGACCCCTTGTCAATACATGCGAAGTGGAGATCACGTCCGCAAGGCACGGGCCGATAGCTTGGTTGCGTTTGCCGGTCTTCTTGTCGTTTCGGTCGGATCGTTCAAGTCACACACCGTTTTCCAGGTCTGGCTCGTGCCGCTCGCTTTGTTCCTGACCGTGGGCATCTTTTTCTTTCTTGCGCCCGAACATCTTGACGAGTCCAACAACTCCGTTGCCGGTCTACCCGCGAGCGACGCAGCCCGCACCACAACCACGAACCGGTTCGTACGGTTTGTTGGGATGGGATTCAACTACCACGGGGTTCATCACGCGTGGCCTGAGGTTCCGGGTTCTCAGCTGGGCCGGGCGGATGCCCTCTTCGCCCGCTTGCAGCCCGATCAATGGCGCTCCAGTGGCTACCTGGTTTGGCATCTCAAGGCCTTCCGCCGCCTCTGCTGGTTTCGTTAGCAACTAGCCGGCCATGCCTTCAGCGACGAGGCGTTCGAGCAGCAGTTCGGGGTTATCGGCTTCGACGCGTTCCAGCCAGTACGGGGACTCGAACAGCGCCAGGCGGGTGCCGTCGGCCCGGCGCAGCACGGTGACCCCGCGCATGCGGCGCAACGCCGGCTCGGAGGCCTCATCGGTGCGGCGGGCCACCCGATAGCTGGTGGGGGTCAGCTCCGAGGCGGCGCCGAACTCGTTCTCCAGCCGGAAGCTGGCCACCTCGAACTGCAAGCGTCCCACCGCCGCCAGCACCGGGGAGGAATCGCCCAGCTCGGGGTCCCGCAGCACCTGCACCACGCCCTCCTCGTCCAACTGGGCGATGCCTCGGCGAAACTGCTTGAACCGGCCGGTGTCCAACACCCGGGCGCTCATGAAGAACTCGGGGGCGAAGCTGGGGATGGGCGGGAACGTCACCGGCGGACCGGTGGGATCGAACAGCGAATCCCCCACCCGCACATCGGTGGCGTTGACCAGGCCCACCACGTCCCCGGGGAACGCTTCCTCCACCGTCTCGCGATCCTGCCCGAACATGGTGGCGGCGTACTTGGTGTTGAACGGCTTCCCGGTACGGCCCTGGGTGACGATCATGCCCCGCTCGAAGCGCCCCGAACACACCCGGATGAAGGCAACGCGGTCCCGGTGAGAGGGATCCATGTTGGCCTGCACCTTGAACACGAACCCCGAGAACGGATCGTCCAGGCTGCGGGCCTCCCCGTTGATGT
Source organism: Acidimicrobiales bacterium (assembly GCA_046155365.1). Taxonomy (GTDB): domain Bacteria; phylum Actinomycetota; class Acidimicrobiia; order Acidimicrobiales; family CAIXPF01; genus CAIXPF01. The sequence goes on from JBJXFH010000035.1 coordinate 39,086, forward strand.
CGGCGCGGGGTTCGGGCGGCGGCACCAGTTCAACCACGCAGTCCAGCAGCTTGCCCACCCCGAAGTTGGTCAGCGCCGACCCGAAGAACGTGGGCGTTGACTCATTGGCCAGGAACGCCTTGGTGTCCAGATCCGCGCCCACCTGGGTGAGCAGCTCCAGTTCCTCCTGGGCCACCTCCCAGGCCTTGCCCTCCTCGGCGGCGGCCCGGGCGGGGTCGATCAGCTCCTCGGGGGCCATCTGGGCGCCACGGGCCACCCGCACGTACCGGGTGTAGCTACCGTCACGACGGTCCACCACCCCGCGGAAGTCACCGGCGAAGCCCACCGGCCAGGTCACCGGAACCGCCGGCAACCCCAGCAGCTTCTCCACCTCGTCGAGCAGTTCCAGCGTGTCTCGTCCGGGGCGGTCCCACTTGTTGAAGAACGTGAGCAACGGCAAGCGGCGTTCCCGGCAGACCTCGAACAGCTTCAGGGTCTGCGGCTCGATCCCTTTGGCGGAGTCCAGCACCATCACCGCGGCGTCACAGGCGGCCAGCACCCGGTAGGTGTCCTCGGAAAAGTCCCGGTGACCGGGGGTGTCCAGCAGGTTCACCTGGCATCCCTTGTACGGGAACTGCAACGCCGTGGAGGTGATGGAGATGCCGCGCTTTTGCTCCAGCTCCATCCAGTCCGATGCCGCCGCCCGGCGACCATCACGAGCCTTGACCGCGCCCGCGCCCATCAGTGCGCCGCCGTAGAGCAGGAACTTCTCCGTGAGCGTGGTCTTGCCGGCGTCAGGGTGGGAGATGATGGCGAAGGTTCGTCGCCGGGCCGCTTCGCCGCGCACATCCATGGGTCGAATGCTACCGACGGTGCTGATCGACCCCGCCGAGAGGTTCGGGCGCGCTATTCGAGTTCGATGATGCCCAGTCGCACCGCGGACAGCACGGCGTGGGTCAGGCTCTGGGTGTCCAGGCGCCGGTAGATGGCGTTGAGGTGGTTGTGGACCGTCTTCTGGGTGATGTTGAGCTGGCGGGCCACCTGCTTGGTGGTGGCACCGTCGGCGATGGCCTGGAGGATCTCCACCTGACGTTCCGACAGCAGGGACCCCGGCGCCCGCTCGGCGTTGAGGTCGATGACGTCCGGTACGTCTCTGGGGGTCAGCGCGGCGGGAGCGTCGAAGCGCTGCGGATCCACGCCCGGTTGTTCACGGGCCACCGCCAGCATGGCCGCGGCCAGTTCCGGGCTGAAGCCGATCTCGCCGGAGGCCACGCCGCGCACGGTGGCCAGCACCTCCGCGAAGCTGGACCCCTTGGACATGAACCCTGCGGCCCCCGCTTCCAGTGCCCGGCGGGTGGCGTCCACGTCGTCGTGCATGGTGAGCACCACGATCTTGGCTTCGGGTAGTTGCTGTTTGATGGCCCTGGTGGCGTCGATCCCGTCAAGCACCGGCATGGACAGGTCCATCACGATGATGTCGGGTCGGGTACTCAACGCCAGGGTCAGCGCCTGCTGCCCGTTGGCGGCCTCACCCACGATGATCTCACCGGCGGATTCGAAACTGCGACGGATGCCCTCCCGCAAGATGGCGTGGTCATCGGCCAGCAGGATGCGCAGCGTCACGGTCGCTCCCGCAAGGCACGAGAACCCGAAGCACTGCCGGCCAGCGTGGCTTGCGCTGCTGACGGCCCGGTGGAGGCGTCGTGCCCGTGCGGCTGGGCGGCGTGGGCGAGGTTGCTGGCCCCGGTGGCGGCCTGCACGGTGACCGTGGTTCCCGATCCCGGTTGGGATGCCACCAGCAGTCGGGCGCCGATGACCCCGGCCCGCTCCCGCATCCCGACCAGCCCATAGGCACTATCGCGGACGGTGCCGTCGGTGCTGAAACCCCTGCCGTTATCGGTGATGGTCAAGGTGGCCTCTTGCTCGCCGACCTCCCAGCGAACCACCACTGAGGTGGCCTCGGCATGTTTGGTCACGTTGGACAGTGCCTCCTGCAGGATTCGTAGCAATTCGTTCTCCACTCCCACTGCCACCCGCCGGCCGGGGTGGCTGACCACCAACTCAGCGACGAGGTCCTCTCCGGCATGCTGGTTGAACCGGGTGATCAGCTCCCGGGCCACCATGACCAGGTCCCGTTCCTTGGTGACCTCGGTGCGCAGCTGGCGCAGCGTGTCCCGCAGCTCGTCAATGGCGCTCTGCACGTCCAGATGGAGCCGATCCAGCTCGTCGCTGGCCACCCCGGAAGTGTCAATGATGCGCTCCAGCTCGAAGCTGATGTAGCTGAGCCACTGACCCAACCGGTCGTGCAGGTCCCGGGCGATGCGGGAGCGTTCCTCTTCCGCTCCCAGGCCCCGCAGCCGGGCGAAGGTCCGGGCGTTGTCGATGGTCAGGGCCAGCACGTCACTCAGCCCAGCCATGAGCCGCACGTGCCGGGGCCCGTAGTGGCCGGCCCGGTGATGTTCCACCCCGACCAGGGCCACCAGACGATCACCGGCACGGGCGGCAGCGTACAGGCCGCTCCCGGCACGGGCGCCCAGGCCCTCACCGGTTTCGATCCGGGTGACCAGCAGCGGTCCGTCATGAGCAGCGGCGGCGCGCAGGGCCGCGGGCAGCTCGCTGTCTCGGGCCGCGGGCCGTAAGGCGCAACCGTCTGCCACGTGGGGAATCCATTGGCCGCTGAGCTCATCGAATACCGCTAGGGCTACCACGTCCGCGTCGAACGTGCGGCGCAACTCCAAACGGGCGGCGCCCATGGCCTCGGTGAGATCGAGCGATTGGGGCAGGGTCCGGGCCAACTCGTTGAGCACGTGGAGCAGATCGTTGGTTTCGGTCAGCAGCTCGAGTTGCCCGTCCAGGCCGGCCCGGCGAGTTTCCGCTTCCACCAGGCGAGATCGGCTGAAGGACACCACCCCCACCACCAGCAACAACGTGGCCAACACCACCGGTCCCTGCCCACCGGCCAGGGTCAGGCGTCCCTCGCTGAGGGCGCTGGTGACCGCCCCCGCCGCCACCCCCCCCAGCGCCGCGCCGGCCCCGGCGGCGAACCCCCACCCGAAGGACGCCACCACCGCCGCGGCCACCACGCAGAACACGAAAGGGCTGCTGAGGCCCCCGCTCCAGCCGGCCGCGGCGCCCATGATGGCGGTGTCCGCCAGCGCCACCGCCAGTCGCCAACGTTCGCTGGTGCCAAGCCGGACCGGTCGCATCGTGCGCCACGTGGTGAGAAACAACACCACCGCCAAGGCGCTGACCACGCTGAGCTCGCCCTGGTTGGCCCGGGTGACGGTGGAGGCCATGGCGTACATGACCGCACCCCAGCGCAGGGCGGCGATCACCGGTGACACGTTGGCGTGCACCAGCGGGGACAGCCGCAGTGCCAACGAGGCGTCGTCGCTGCCGCCGTAGGGCAAGGTGCGCAGCGCGGTGATGGCCGTGGCCTGCTGCAACGGGGTCAGCCCCCGCCTCGACGCCAACGGTGGCGGGGACAGGCGCGGACCGTCAGGAGCGTCAGGAGCGTCAATGGCGTGCCCGCCAGCCGCAACGGACCCCGGGTCGGACGCAGAACCCGCCGCGCCACGCGGGCCGGACGAGTCAGCCGTGTCAACGGTGTCAGCCGTGTATTCCACGTCGGGCGAGTCGTCCACGTCGGGCGAGTCGGGGGATGGTGGGGTGCCATCCCCGCTGGTGGGGGCAGCGGGGACTGAACCAGGGGCGCGAAGATCAACCGTGTCGTGCCCGGCCCCGAGGTTGGGACCGGGTTCTGGTGGTTCCGCGCCGGAGCGCAGATCGATCTCG
>JBJXFH010000045.1:0-16438 GCA_046155365.1 Acidimicrobiales bacterium
GAAACACTGCCCGGGCTCTGCGCCAACTTCAGAAACGACGAGCACGCCCCTGAGGATCTCCGGGCCGGAAGCGCACGGCTGATGGTGAACCACGTCGGGCACTGGCTGACCACCGCCCTGGCACACGCCGCGGCGATCACCACACCGTCGCACCGTGACGCGGCGTTGGTCGACCTCGGCGGCGCGACCCTCGCGTTGCTGCGCGCCGTCAACATCGCGCAGGACCCGCGTCGACGCGACGAGATCATCGACACCGTCTGCAATCCGGCGCTGCACACCGCCGCGACCCGCTGCGTGCTCAACGCCGCCGTGCTAGCACCCGATGAGCTGCAGGAGATCGGCGTCATCACCGTGGCGCAGCACGCCGTGGCAACGCTCGAAGCCGAGCTGGCACTACCGAAACGAGCCGATGACGACTGGTCGATCACCGACTTCGAGCCCGGCACCTGTTGCGAGGATTGCACCAAGCTTGCCGGGTTCCTCACCGACCCGGTGCAGCAACAGCTCACGTGGCCGCTGGCCAAGCCCCGCCGCCAGCACATCCACCATTGCATCGACCAGGCCGAGCTGCCCGTCACCCACCGCACCGTCCGGCAGGGCAGCCCCCACAAGCTCGTGCTCACCAAGACCGCCGACCTGCACACCCGTGATGCGAAACGACGAAAGCGGTCCCAAGCATCGCTCCGGTCCCTCCAACAGCTACTCGGGAACATGGCCAGCTCGAGCGGCGTTCGGATCCGTCGTTGATGGTCGGGCTTTGGTGCTGGTGATGGCCGGCGGCGCTGGTGTCGCCGTATGAGCCGGTGGATGCTCAACCGGGCCGGGATCACCAACGTGTACCAGTACGGGGACGTGACGATCCCCTTCGGTGACGGTCGGTTGCTGTTGCGGGGGGTGAACGGGTCGGGCAAGAGCACCGCCATGAACATGCTGCTGCCGTTCCTGCTCGAGGCCGACGTGCGGCGCATCGACGCCGCCGGCGAACAGTCTGCGGTGCTGCGATCGTGGATGCTGGCCGGGCGTGATGACCCCCAGCCGGCCGGCTACCTGTGGCTCGAGTTGCGACGCTCGTGCAATCCCGCCGACATCGCCGCCGCTGACCGAGACGTTGACCGACACGCCAACCGTACCGATGAGTATCTGGTGTTCGGGTGCGGGATCCGGGCCAACCGCTCCACCGATCGGATCACCACCTGGTGGTTCATCACCGATCGCCGCCCCGGCATCGACCTGTCACTGGTGGTCGCACGCACCCCGATCAGCGTGGACGCCCTGCGTACCGAGATCGGCGGGGCGTGCGTCTACGCCAACGATCAGCGACCGGCTTACCGGGCCGACCTGCAACGACGCCTCTACGGGACCACGGCCCTCGATCAGCATCTTCGCCTGCTGCACATCGTGCGCAACCCCCGCGTCGGGGATCGGGTCGATCAGGACCTCCCGGGCTACCTCACCGACGCCCTCCCCCAGCTGTCCGAACCGGCGCTCGATGACGCCGCGCAACCGCTCGATGATCTCGACGATTACCGCCGCAACGTCGAGAACCTGCACCGCACCGCCTCGACCCTGGCGGCGCTCGATGCCATCTATCGTGACTACGCCGTGGCCGAACTGCATCGCCGGGTCACCGAAGCCCAGGCCCTGGCCGGGGATGCCCACCGTCTCGCCCGGTCCGCCAGCCGGTTGGGCGCCGAGCGGACCGAGGTAGAAACCACGCTGGGAGCGCTCGATACCACGGTCAATACCCTGCAGTATGACATCGTCCGTTTCGACGGTGAGGCCGAGGCGTTGCGGGCGTCGGAGGCGTTCCGGGCCGGCATCGAGTTGCACGAACGGCGCGAGCAGGTGCGCATGGCCGAAGCCGCCGAGCGCACGGCCCGACAGCACTTTGAGGCCAGCGGACAACGGGCCGCCCGCGCCGCCACCGCCCTTCGACGAGCCGTGGAGGAGGCCACGGAGGATCACACCCGGCTCCGCCACCGCCTCGGCGAGCTGCGGGACCTAACCGCGGCCTGCCGACTCACCGCCACGATCCCCGATCTGCCGGCCATCGCCGCCCAGCCCGCGCCGGAGGGACGGTCCGAACCCATTGGCGCGCTCGACGGTGCGGCGTTTGACGCGGCGCTGGCGTCGGTGCGCAGCGCGGCCATGGTCCGCCGTCAACAGGTGCGGGACATCGTGCAGTTGATCGGCGCCGTTGAGGTTGCCGAGGTGGCTCTGCAGCGTGCCGCCGAAGCATTGGAGCGGGCCCGGGCCGAAGAGGTCGATGCCCGGGGCCGGGCCGAGGACGCCCGCCGGGTTCGCGATGACGAAGCGGTGCAGTGGCACGACGGGTTGGGGGCATGGGGCACGGAGCTCAACGACCATACCAATGAGTATGGCATGGTTCGCGTCACACCTGAACTGCCCACGCCGGGGGCCCTGCTCATCGCCGCCGAGGACGTGACGGCAACCCACCGCCGGGCCATCGACTCCGTCCTCGATGCACATGCCGGCCGTGTCGCCGTGTCGGGGACGCAACGGCACGAGCGCATCGCCGAGCGGACCGAGGCCGAGACCGCCCTGGCCGCCCTGCTGGCCATTGAGGTGCCCGAGGTGCCGCAGGTCGGCTGGCAACGTCCATCGGACCGGCTGCGTTTCGCGGAGTGCGTCGACTTCGCCCCTCACCTCACCGAGGCCGAGCGGGCCGGGCTGGAGGCGGCGCTCGAAGCGGGGCAACTGCTCAGCGCCGAGCTCGATCCCACCGGCGCGCTCGTGGTCGACGGCCGGCTGATCGTACGCCCCGGTATGGCGGTGGGCCGGTCGTTGGCCGAGGTGCTGACGGTGGTGCTGCCCGACGGCGGCGACCCTTCCTACCGCGACCTCGCCGCGGCGGTGCTGGCCACCATCTCGACCGATCCCGATGAGCTCGAGGCCGATGGTCCCTGCACCGTGGTCACCACCGCCGGAGACTTCCGCACCGGCGTGGCCCGGGGCCGCCACACCAAGGCGACGGCCGAGCACCTCGGCATCACCGCCCGGCGCAACACCCTGCAACGCCAACGGGCCGAAGCAACCCGAGCGTTGGAGGAGGCGCGCGCCGCGGTCATCAGAGCCGAAGTTGATCACCGCGTCGCCGAAACCGCGCAACGGGCCGCCCGCGCCCTGCGCGACGCCTTGCCCACCGCAGCGGCGATGCAACTGGCGGTCGCCGCCTTCGAGCGGGCCGGCGAGTTGCTCGACCGGGCCATCGACCGGACCGCCCTCAGTACCGATCGGTATGGCGCGGCTGAAGAAGCATTGGCCGACGCCGCCGCCCTGCTCGATCGCCGCGCCGCTTCGGCCGGCCTGCCCCGGGAGCGCGACCCGCTGGAGCGACTCGACCAGGACCTGCGCGACACCGGCGGCGCCTGCGACCGGGCTGCGGACGGGGTCGGGGTGCTGGCCCGATCGATGCAAGCCTGGCTCGAACGGGCGGGGGCCGCTCGCGACGCTGACGCCGAGGAGCGTGGCGCCCGAACCGACGTTTCCGCAGCGAGCGCAGCCCGCCACGACCAGGCCATGCGGCTGGCCACCCTCGAAGACGCCGTCGGGCTGGAACACGCTGAGGTGGTGGCGGCACTGGAACTGTGCGTCGAAGCCCGGGCCGACGCGGTGGCTGGACTGGAGTCGGCGCGCCAAACCCAAGGGCAGCACCGTGAGCGCCTCGGTTCGTTGCGCGCCGATGCCGAGCGGGCCGAGCGCGACCGCCAGCAGGCCGAGGAACACTGCGCCAACACGGTGGACGTGTTGCGCCGGGTGCTCGACGTGCCCGGCCTGCTCGACGCCATCAGTGAACCAGCCGACCTCGACTCCGCCAGGCCCGGTGACCCAACCACGATCGGCGAACCCGACGGACCCGGCGAACCCGCCGAACCCGACGAACCCGCCGAACCCGACGGGCCGGGTACGACGAGCGACGCCGCGGCGGCCGGCGCCCCGATCGCGCTGCCGGTGACGGAACGCAGCGCCCGGGGCCTGCGCGCCCTGGCCGAGGCGCTGGTGGCGTTGTTGTCACCCGCCGCTCGACCGACCAGCGCCGAGAGCGTTCGCCTCTCGCTGCGCCAGCGACGCGACGCACTCGGCGCCGGCTGGGATGCCGAAGATCGCCAACCCGACCCGGCCCTGCCGCTGCACGTGGAGGTGAACGGGCCGCTGGGCCAGATGCCGTTGCGAGCCGCACTGGTCGAGGTGCGCACCCAACTCCGCCGATCCGAACGGTTGCTCAGCGCCCAGCAGGATCAGGCGCTGCGGAACCTGTTGCAGGGGCTGATGGCCCGCGAGGTGGCCGAGAAGCTGCTGGCGGCACGAGACCTCGTGACCCGCATGAACGCCCGCCTCGGCACTATCCGCACCGCGCACGGCATCGGCGTCTCACTGCGCTGGACACCCTCCGCCGACCTCGATCCGCCCACCAGGACCCTGCTGAGTTTGCTGGGCAAGCTGGCGGATCTGCGCACCCCGGACGAGGACCACCACCTGTTGGGTGCCCTGGCCGAGCGGATCACCCGCGCCCGGGCCGAAACCCCCGACGTGCCTTACCGGCAACTCATCGCCGCGGTATTGGACTATCGCCAATGGCACCAGATGACGGTGTTGTTGCACCGGCCCGGACGAGACCCCGAACGGCTGAGCCGCCGCACCGCGCTGTCCGAGGGCGAAAAGAAGATGGTCTCCTACCTGCCGCTGTTCGCCGCGGTGGCCGCCTCCTGCGACGCGCTCGCTGAGGGCGCCGCCGACGCGCCCCGTTTCGTGCTGCTCGACGACGCCTTCGCCAAAGTGTCCGAGGACAACCACCCGAAGCTGTTCGGTTTGCTGGTCGATCTCGATCTTGACTTCATCGCCACCAGCGAGCGGCTGTGGGGCACCCACCACACGGTGCCCTCCCTGGCGATTTGCGAGGTCATCCGCGACGCCTCCCTCGGCGTGATCATGCTGCAGCACGCCCACTGGGACGGTCACACCCTGCGCATCGACGGCCATGGCTGACACGAACACAAGCACGAACACAGACGATGCCCGCCGACTTTTCCGTTACATAACGGTCGAGGAGTGGCGCGACTACCGGGCCATCATGACGGTGTTCGCCGGCACGTTCTTCTCGGAGTTCGTGGTGGAGGACGTGGCATCCCGACTCGAAGAACAGGGCATCAAGATCGAGCTGAACCTGCTCGCCGAACGCCTCGAGAGCTTGCGCCGGTGGGGCAACCTGACCGTGTCCTCCGCCGTCGGCAACCCGGCCAGCATCGCTGACTACTACCGCCGACGCAACCGCTACCTGATCACCCGGGCCGGTCAGGAGGTCCACACCGTTGTCGAAGGGGTACTGGCCCGTATCGATGAGGTTCGTGACGTGTCCACCAGCCGGCTGCGGGCCCTGGCAGAGGCGTTGCACGCCCTGGCCGCGGTCGATCCTGCCAGTGCCGATCCCCACCGGCTCGCCGATCTGGTCCGCGCCGTGTTCGACCCGCACGAGGCGTTCACCACCGAGATCGCCCAGTTCTTCGTGGCCATCAACCAATGGCAGAACCGCTATGACCTCGACCCCGAAGAATTCGCCTTCTTCGCTGAGGTCCTGGTGGGCTACGTGGCCGAACGCCTCGACGAGATCGAGCGGTTGACCCGGCCCATCGCGGCCACCTTGGCGCTGCTGGAACCGAACACCGGGCTCATTGCCACCCGAGCCGCCGGTGGGCTGGCGGCGCGCGTTGATCAGGCGGGCCTGGGCGGTTCGGTCTCCGTCAGCCGCCAACCGGGTACCAGCCCCGCCGACTGGGCCCATCTCGCCGCCTGGTTCGTGCGACGAGGTACCATACCGTCCCGTATTGAGCAGCTCACCGCTCAGGCCGTGGCCGCCATTCGCACCCTCACCATGAACCTCACGCGGCTGTCACGGGTTGGGGTGGCCGCCTCATCCCGGCGGGCGGATCTGTTGCGCCTGGCAGCATTTTTCAACGACGCCGAAAGCGACGCCGCCCTGTCCCGCCTGGCGGTGGCGGCGTTCGGGCTGCACCCCCCGATCCATTGGGGTGTGCTGGCGTCCGACAGCGAGGACCCCGTGGCCACCACCACCCCGTGGGCCGAGGCGCCGCCAGCGCTGGTGCCGGTGTCATTGCGCCAGCGGGGCGATACCGCCAACCGGGGCCGGGCCAGTCCCATACCCGACCGTACGGCCGCGCTGCGACTGCTCGAGCAGCGCCGGGCTCACCAGCAGGCCGACGCCCTCGACATCGACCGCGAGCTGCTCGCAGCGTTTCCTTTGGATGCCCATGTGCTCAGCAGCGCGGCCATGGCCCGGGCCCAAGACCTCATCGCCAGCGCCCTGCGCCAGATCGGCGTGCAACACAACGAGCGCACCATCGTGGAAGGCCGGTTGCGCTGCGCCATCGTCCGGACCCCGGGCCGGCACACCACGCTGTGCAGCGAACACGGACGGCTCGAGCTGGCTGATCTCACCGTCACCATCACCGCGTCGGGCAACGACCGGCCGTTGGCAGATGAGCGACCGGTCATGAGCGACGCGTCATGAAAAACGCGTCATGAGCGATCCGCATGTCGACACCGAACGCCGCATTGCCGCCCGCAAGCTGCTGGAACGTCCGCTCATCTGCGCCGAGCAGGACCGCGACGCCTTCGTGCTGATCCGCCGGCACGAGGCCGAGCTTGATCGGTGGTTCACCCAACGGCTGGGCTATCGGCTGCACGTGGACACCGACACGGCGCGCCTGTACAAGAGCGGGCTGACCCTCCATCGCCCCTTGCGCCGACCCGGCCGTCGAGCGTTGCAGCAGCGGGAGTGCGTGCTGCTGGCGCTGTTGCTGGCGGCCACCGCGGCGGGCCCGGCGGTGATCAGCTTGCGCGACCTCATCGACGCCGTGCGCTCGGCCGCGGCGGAAGCGGAGATCCCCACCGCTGACGACGCCGCCGAACGACGGGCCTTGGTGAGCGCCCTGCAGTGGATGATCGACTACGGCCTGGCCACCGAGCTCTACGCCCACGTCGACGCCTACGCCACCGACGAGGCCGCCGACGCCGTGCTGCAGATGCGCCCGGACCGCATCGCCCTGCTGCCCATGCCGGCGTTGATCGGTGCCGCTGACGCCGAAGCACTGCTGGAGCGGGCCGAGCGTCGAGGGCCGTTCCGTCAATGGGCCCGGGCCATGCTGGTGGAGCTGCCGGTGCTGTACCGCCATGATGTGACGGACGAGGAATGGGGAGAGCTGCGCCGGCGGCTCGGTGAGGAAGAGCGGCTGGCGGCGGAGATGTTCGGGCTGGTGATCGAGGCCCGGGCCGAGGGGCTGGCGGCCGTGGATCCCTCCGGATCACTCAGCGAGCGGCGTTTCCCGGCGGCGGGCACCGTCGGTCACGCGGCGCTGTTGGTGATCGACGCCGCGGGGTCCGAGCAGCAACCGCTGCCGTGGCCGCGCTACACGGCGATCATCGCCGAGCTGGCTGGCGGTCATGTTCGGAGCTGGTCCAACGACCTGGTCGAGGCCCCCGATCGGCTGGCCCGCCACGTGGCCGAGTTACTGGTGGCAGTGCGCCTGGCCCAGATCATCGACCGCGCCGACGGGCCGGCGTTGTGCCTGCTGCCCGCCGCCGCCCGCTTCCGCATCGCCGCCATCCCCAGCGACGGCACCGCGCCGGACCAGGAGTCGTTGTTCTGAACGGCGTGGGGCCGGTACCGGCGTCGTTGCTGGTGGCTGAGCTGGGCCCGTTCTGGTCAGCGGTGCGGGCCCGCCTCGAACGCCTCGACGGGCCGACGCGCGGACGGGTCGCGGCGGGCGATCTGGCCCCACCGGCCCGCCTGGCGTTGGAGGCGCTGCTCGGGCGGCAGCTGCGCCACAGCGTCGATCTCGCCGATCTCGAGGCGTCACTGCTTCGCCTCGGGGTGGGCCTGACGCTGGCGGAATCGCTGCATCGTCTCGGCCACCCACCCTCGCCCGAGCCTGCACGCCGGCGCCGAGCACGCCGGGCCGCCGCCGCAGCCAGCGACGCCGCCAAAGCAGCGGCCGCGGGGTGGGCGGAACCATGGGCCGACGAGTGGATCAGCGCGGTCATCCGCTCGGGCGCGCTGCGCGGGCTCAGCGAGGTCGAGGCGGTGGCCTTCGTGGCCCAGGTTCGCCGGGTGCTCGACCGGTTGGCGTCTCCCGGGCCGGATTCGTCGGGGTCATCGGGCCCGTCGGGGTCGCCGGGGTCGACGGCGCCGTTGAGCCGCACCGAGATCGCCGCGGAACTGTTGGGGGACGCACACGGCCTCGACGGCGGCACCCGGCTCGAGGTTGCGGTGACCCGAGCGCTGGCATTGCGTCACGAGCTGGCCGATCGGCGGGAGCTGTGGGCGGCGGCGGGGGCGCAGCTCGATCTCACGTCGGCACCGGCGCTGGTGTGGAACCTGCCGCTCACTCCGTCGAGCGGGCTGGGCCGGCTCGTGTCCGAGGCCACCACACTCGGCGTGCCGGTGCACCTGTCCCAGCTCGCCCTGCGCCGCCACCCCCTGCAGCCTCAGCCCGGCGCCGAGGTGCTGGTCGTGGAGAATCCCCGGGTGGTGGAAGCAGCGGCCCAGCGCCGGTCGCACGCCGCGGTGGCCTGCAGCGCCGGCAACCCGTCGGGGGCCGTGCAACTCCTGGTGGCTCAACTCCTCGCCGGCGGGGCCGTGGTTCGCTACCACGGCGATTTCGATAGCCCCGGGCTGGCCATCTGCGGGCGGATGCAGGCCGCGGGGGCGAAGCCATGGCGGATGGACGCAGCTGATTACGAGCGGGCCTTGGCCGCCGCCGACCTTGCCGGCGTAGCCCTCCCGCACGATGATCGGGTGGTCCCACCCACACCCTGGTCGCCACCGTTGCAAGGGTTGTTCGAACAACATCGGCGGGTCGTCCACGAAGAACGGCTGCTCGACGTGCTGCTGCGTTGACGGTCGACTTTGGTCCGACTCATCGGACCCGCAGATCCTTACTGCTGTCCGGGCAGGCGCAGGTCATCACGACGGGCTCAGGTCGAACTCCGCCATCAACACGGTGTGATCGGAGGGCTTGGTGCCTTTTCGGGCGTTGCGGTCAATGAACACGAACTCCAACCGTTCCGACAGGTACGTACTGGCAAGTATGTGATCGATGCGCATGCCCATGCGTTTGTGGAAAGACCCGGCCCGGTAATCCCAATACGTGTAGAGACCATCCTCGGGGCGGCGTTGGCGAAACGTGTCCACCATGCCCCACTCCAGCAGCGATCGATACGCATCCCGCTCTGGCACCGACACATGCGTCGAGTCGTTGAACTGGCTCATGTCCCACACATCGTCATCACCGGGGGCGATGTTGTAATCGCCGCACAGCACCAGCGGCTCAGCGGGCGAAGCGGTCCGGTCCAGCACCCGCCGCAAGCGGGCCAACCAACCCAGCTTGTACTGATAGTGCTCATCGCTCAGCGCACGTCCGTTGGGCACGTACATGGACGCCACCCGCAACCCGCCGCACGTGGCCCAGATCAGCCGGGCATCACGATCGGCCTCATCATCATCGGGAAAGCCGTAGTGCACGTCATCGATCCCCACCCGGGACAGCACCGCCACCCCGTTCCACTGGCCGAAGCCGTGATGGGCGCTGTCATAGCCAAGAGCCTTGAACGTGAGCGCCGGAAACGCATCATCGGACAGCTTGGTCTCTTGCAGGCAGACCACGTCCGGTTCCATCTCCGCCAGCCACTGCTCAACCCGCTCCATACGGGCGTTGAGGGAGTTCACGTTCCAAGTGGCAACCCGCATCGGACCCGACGCTACCCCCCGGACCCGGCACCGGACCGGAACGCGCGGCCGGTGCGTAGCATCGCAGGGTGACCGATCTGCGCCAGGACATCGCCAACGTCGGACAGAACGCCTGGCTGGTGGATGAGATGTACGAGCAGTACCTCGCCGACCCCAACTCGGTCAGCGAGGCCTGGCGGGACTTCTTCGCCGATTACCGGGCCGAGGCCCCCCACCTGGCGGCCGCTCCCGAGGAAACCACCGCCAGCGCCGCCAGCCCCGCCACCCCGTCCCTCCCCCCGCCAACCCCCGAGCCTGCCCCTTCGAGCGCTGCCCCCACCGCGCCGGCCCCGGCAGCCGCCACCGCCGCCAGCCCCATCCCCGCCGCCGACGCCAACGCCGCTCCCCCGCCCAAGGCCCTGCGCGGTGCCGCCGCCCGCATCGCCGCCAACATGGTCACCTCGCTGCAGGTACCCACCGCCACCAGCTTCCGGGAGGTCCCGGCCAAGCTGTTGGAGGTCAACCGCCAGGTCATCAACGGCTACCTGGGCCGAACCCGCGGCGGCAAGGTCAGCTTCACCCACCTCATCGGGTACGCCGTGGTGCAGGCCATCGCCCAGCACGTACCGGCCATGAACGCCACCTTCGCCGACGGCCCCGACGGCCCCACCGTCACCCGCCACCCCCACGTCAACGTGGGCATCGCGGTGGACATCGAGAACGCCGACGGCACCCGCACCCTGATGGTCCCGGTCATCAGGCACGCCGACACCATGGATTTCCGAGAGTTCGTGGGCGCCTACGAGGACCTGATCCGCCGGGTCCGCTCCCGCAAGATCACCGCTGACGATCTGGCCGGCGCCACCGTCAGCCTCACCAACCCCGGCACCTTGGGCACCGTGCAATCCGTCCCCCGCCTGATGGTGGGCCAGGGCGTCATCGTGGGCGTGGGCCGCATCGATTATCCGGCGGCGTTCGAGGGCGCGGACCCCGAGGCCCTCGCCGGGATGGGCATCTCCAAGGTGGTGACCGTCACCTCCACCTACGACCATCGCATCATCCAAGGCGCCGAATCCGGCATGTTCCTCCAGCACCTCCATCAGCTGCTGCTCGGCGCCGATGACTTCTACCGGGACTGCTTCCAGGCCATCGGCGTTCCATACCAGTCGGTATCGTGGCGGCGGGATCACAACCCCACCGACCACGACGAATCCGCCATCGACAAACAGACCAAGGTGGACGCCCTCATCAACATGTACCGGGTCCGGGGCCACCTGATCGCGGACCTGGATCCGCTGCGGCTCAAAGAACCCAAGACCCCCTCCGAGCTGGACCCCGCCACCTACGGGCTGACCATCTGGGATCTGGACCGGGAGTTCCTCTGCAGCGGTCTGGCCGGCCGGCACACCATGGCCCTGCGGGACATCCTGGGCGTGCTGCGTGACGCCTACTGCCGCAGCATCGGCATCGAGTACATGCACATCCAGGAACCGGCCGAGAAGCGTTGGATCCAAGATCAACTGGAGAACGCCGCCCGCGGGCATGGCGCCGCCGCCGGGGCGGACCTCAACGAACAGCAACACATCCTGGGCCGGCTCAACGCCGCCGAGGCCCTGGAGAAGTTCCTGGCGTCCAAGTACATCGGCCAGAAGCGCTTCGGCATCGAGGGCGCCGAGTCCGCCATCCCGCTGCTGGACGCCGTGCTGGGCGACGCCGCGGACGCTGCGCTGGACAGCGCGGTGCTGGGCATGGCCCATCGGGGTCGGCTCAACGTGCTGGTCAACCTGGTGGGCAAGAGCTACGAGCAACTCTTCAGTGAGTTCGAGGACCACGTGGCCCCCGACGCCGTGCAGGGTTCCGGTGACGTGAAGTACCACCTCGGCCAATCCGGCAAGTTCACCTCACGCCACGGCGCCACCATCGACCTGAGCCTGGCCGCCAACCCCTCCCACCTGGAAACGGTGAACCCAGTGGTGCTGGGCATGGCCCGGGCCCGCATGGACCAGATCGAGGGCGGCCGGGACTATCCGGTGCTGCCCATCCTGGTGCACGGGGACGCCGCCTTCGCCGGTCAGGGGGTGGTGGCGGAAACGCTGAACCTGTCCAACATCCGCGGCTACCGGGTGGGCGGCACCATCCACCTGGTCATCAACAACCAGGTGGGTTTCACCACCAACCCCTCCGCCGCCCGCAGCAGCTACTACAGCACCGACGTGGCCAAGATGGTCCAGTCCCCCATCCTGCATGTCAACGGCGATGACCCCGAGGCCTGTGTGCGGGTGGCGCACCTGGCCTTCGCCTACCGCCAGCAGTTCAACAAGGACGTGGTGATCGACATGGTGTGCTACCGCCGCCACGGTCACAACGAGGGCGACGACCCCAGCTACACCCAGCCGGCCATGTACCGCCGCATCGCCGAGCTGCGATCCGTCCGCAAGCTGTACACCGAAGCCCTGGTCAAGCGGGGTGATCTAACGCTGGAACAGGCCGAGGAGGCGCTGGAGGACTTCCGGCATCGTCTGCAATCAGCGCTCGATGAGACCCGCGGGTCGGCCCCGCCCAAGGTCCAGGCCCCCGCCCCCCAGGTGGTCGGCGTGCTGCCCGCGGTGCGCACCGCGGTCCCCGCGGCAACCCTCGATCAGGTCTACCGGGCGCTGTCCACCGTGCCCGAGGGCTTCACCGTGCACCCCAAGCTGCGCAACCAGTTCGCCACCAGGGACAAGATGTGGGCCGACGGAGAGGTGGACTGGGCCCTCGGTGAGGCCTTCGCCATCGGCACCCTGCTGGCGGAGGGCGTGTCGGTGCGCCTCAGCGGCCAGGACACCCGCCGGGGCACGTTCTCCCACCGCCACGCCGCCCTCATCGACTACCAGACCGATGAGGACCACCTGCCGCTCAGCCTGATGGCCACCGAGGGTCGATCCCATCTGTGGCTCTATGACTCGCTGCTGTCGGAGTACGCCGCCCTGGGCTTCGAATACGGCTACTCGGTGCAGAACAAAGACGTGCTGGTGGCCTGGGAGGCGCAGTTCGGGGACTTCATGAACGGCGCCCAGATCATCATCGACCAGTTCCTGGTGGCCGCCGAGGATAAGTGGGGCCAGACCTCGGGCCTGGTGCTGCTGCTGCCCCACGGCTATGAGGGTCAGGGCCCCGAGCACTCCTCGGCCCGTATCGAGCGGTTCATGACCCTCGCCGCGGAGGACAACATACAGCTCGCCAACTGCACCACCGCGGCCCAGTACTTCCATCTGCTGCGCCGTCAGATGGTCCGCTCGGTCCGCAAGCCGCTGGTGGTGTTCACCCCCAAGTCCCTGCTACGGGACCGGTTCTCGCGCTCCCCGGTGCAGGCCTTCACCGAGGGCGGGTTCCAGGAGGTGCTGGACGATCCGGTGGCCGGGGCCGGGGCGGTGTCCTCGGTTCGTCGGGTGGTGCTGTGTTCAGGCAAGGTCGCCGCCGATGCCTTCAAGGAACGAGACCGTCGCGGCGGCCATTCCGGGCTGGCGCTGGTGCGGGTGGAGCAGCTCTACCCCTGGCCCCAAGCAGCGGTGGCGGAGGTGCTGGCCCGTTACCCCGCCGCCCGGGAGCTGGTGTGGCTCCAGGAGGAACCGGAGAACATGGGCGCCTGGAACGGGGTCAAAGGCGACTTGTTCCGGGCGCATGAGGACACCCACGACATCCGGCGCATCAGCCGGGTGGAGTCGGGCAGCCCCGCCTCGGGCAGCCACCAGATCCACGAACAGGAACGGGACCTGCTCTACGAGGAGCTGTTCGCCGGGCTCAGCTGAGCGCGAAGCCCACCACCTCGGTGAGACGGGCCAGCGCCTCGTCAGGGTCCACCACCTTGATGGTGGTCATACCCATGGCCGCCGCCGGCTTCAGGTTCACACCAAGGTCGTCCAGGAACACCACCTCCTGCGGCGCCACCCCCAGCGTCTCGCAGGCCAGCTGGTAGATCCGCGGGTCCGGCTTGCGCAGGCCCACCTTGGAGGACTCGATGATGTGGGTGAAATGGGCATGCACCGCCGCCACCTCCGACGCCCGCTCGGGGTCTGCCATCAGTCCCCCACCCGCGAAGTTGTTGGTGAGACAGGCGCAGGCCAACCGCTCCGCGCAACGGGCCACGGCAGCGGCCATGGCCGGACGCACCCGTCCGTGCAGGCAGGCCAGCACCGCCTTGCCGCTGACGGTGTGACCCAACGCCGCCGCCTCCGCCTCGAACAGCGGGCAGAACCCGTCGGGGTCCACCTCGTTGCGTTCCAGCAGGGCCCAGGCGTTTTCCAGGTGGTTGGCGGCGTTGATCTGGCGGATCAGGTCCTTGGGCAGGCCGTTCTCGGCTTCGTAGGCGTTGAAGGCGTCAAAGGGGCTCGACGTGATCACCCCGCCGAAGTCCCACAGCACGGCACGGATCGACGGTTGGCTCACAGATGGGCTCACGGCGCTGGATCGTAGAGGCTCGGGCCGAGGCCGAAGCAGTGGCGGCCGAACCGCCAGTCGTGGGCCGGTCGGCGGGTCCGCTACGTTCACACCCCACTTTCCTGCCCGGGTGCGCGAACGGCGAATGGCCGGCCGTCAGCGCAGGGCTTCCAAGTGTTCGAACTCGCCAGCGTGATCGAACCATCTGGCACGCAGTTCGGCTCGTTGGCCCCAACTCACCCCCGGCCGGACGGCAAGGTCAAGAAACTCTGTGTTGGTGTCGGCACGGGAGCGGCTGGTTGATTGAGGATGACGAGGACGAGGACGAGGACGAGGACGAGGACGAGCGATCGGAGGATACGGGTCGCTGCTGACGCCAACCGGGCCCGAACCAACCTCAGCGCAGGCGACGGTACGTTGATGTCAGGGCCTCTAATCTTGGAGCCCCATGAACAACGCCCAGTTCATCTTCACCATGCGTCACGTCGGCCGGTTCCACCCACCGGACCGGGACGTGCTCAAGGACATCTCGCTGTCCTTCTACCCCGGCGCCAAGATCGGCGTGATCGGCCACAACGGCTCCGGCAAGTCGACGCTGCTGCGAATCATGGCCGGCATCGATGACGAGTTCACCGGTGAGGCCCGCCTGACCCCCGGCTTCAGCGTCGGTTTCCTGGCCCAGGAACCCCAGCTGGATGAGACCAAGGACGTGTACGGCAACGTCATGGACGGGCTGGGCCCGGTCCGGGACCTGCTGGCCAACTACGACGCGGTCATGGCCAAGTGGGCCGAACCCGACGCCGACTACGACAAGATCGGCGCCGAACAGGCCGAGCTGGAGGCCCGCATCGAGGCCGCCGGGGCGTGGGATCTCACCCGCACCATCGAGATCGCCATGGACGCCCTGCGGCTGCCCCCACCCGACGCCGGGGTGACCACCCTCTCCGGCGGTGAGCGTCGCCGGGTGGCGCTGTGCCGGCTGCTGCTGTCCAAACCGGACCTGCTGCTGTTGGACGAGCCCACCAACCACCTTGACGCGGAGTCCGTGGCCTGGCTGGAACGCACCCTGCAGGACTATCCGGGCACCGTGGTGGCCATCACCCACGACCGGTACTTCCTGGACAACGTGGCCCGCTGGATCTTGGAGTTGGACCACGGCCGGGGCATCCCCTTCGAGGGCAACTACAGCTCCTGGCTGGAGCAGAAACAGGAACGGTTGCGGCGCGAAGAACGCGGCAACGAGGGCCGCAAGCGCATGCTGGAACGCGAGCTGGAATGGGTCCGCATGGCGCCCCGGGCCCGTCAGGCCAAAGGCAAGGCCCGCCTGGCCAACTACGACAAGCTGCTGGCGGAAGCCCAAGAGGCCGAGCGGAACAACGAAAAACTGGAGATCTCCATCCCCTGCGGCAACCGCTTGGGCGATGTGGTGATGGAGACCAACCACCTGACCAAGGGGTACGGCGACAAGCTGCTGATCGATGACCTCACGTTCTCGCTGCCGCCGGCGGGCATCGTGGGCGTCATCGGCCCCAACGGCGCCGGCAAGACCACGATGTTCGGGCTGGTCGGCGGCGGGGTCAGGCCCGACGCCGGCCGCATCCTGTTCGACGGCCGGGACGTCACGGCGCTGCCGCCGCACCGGCGCTGCCGGGCCGGCATCGGCCGCACCTACCAGATCCCGCAGCCCTTCGTCGACATGACGGTCTACGAGAACGTCCTGGTCGGTGCCGTGTTCGGCGCCGGGCTCTCGGAAGCGAAGGCCGAGCGGCGCTGCCTCGAGATCCTGGAGCTCACGGGGCTGGTCGCGAAGGCGAATACGCGGGCCGGCGCCCTGACCTTGCTCGAGCGCAAGCGGCTGGAGCTCGCGCGGGCGCTCTCGACGGGGCCGCAGCTCCTGCTGCTCGACGAGATCGGCGGCGGGCTGACCGAGCATGAATGCACGGCCCTGGTGGCGACGATCCGCGCGATCCATGCGACCGGCGTGTCGATCATCTGGATCGAGCACATCGTGCATGCGCTGGTCGCCGTGGTCTCCCGCCTGATCGTGGTGAATTTCGGCCGCAAGATCGCCGACGGCCCGCCGGGCCAAGTGATGGCGAGTGCCGAGGTGCGCGCGATCTATCTCGGGATCGCGGCCGATGCTTGAGACGCGCGCGCTCACCGCTTTCTACGGCGACTTCCAGGCGCTGTTCGGCATCGACATGCATGTCGCGGCCGGCGAGACCGTCGCCATCATCGGCGCCAACGGGGCCGGCAAGT
>JBJXFH010000049.1:0-2976 GCA_046155365.1 Acidimicrobiales bacterium
CTGACCGTGAAGCGGGTCCCGTGAGGCCCGAACGGACAGGAGCACAATGGCCCCCCCGCCATCTGATTCGAACGCCCAACCTGACGCGCCGCTCCAGCCCCCTGATGGGGGCCTTTTTTCGGCCCCGAACCGGGTGCTGGAGGCCTCCGACGTAGCCCGGGCCCTGCGGCGAATGGCCCATGAGATCATCGAACGCAACCACGGCCTGCATGACGTGGTCCTGATCGGGCTGGTCAGCGGGGGAGTGGTCCTGGCCGAACGGCTGGCGCAACTGTTGGCGGAGATCGAATCCACGCTCCCCCCGGTCGGCCGCCTGGACGTGTCCTTCTACCGTGATGACCTCGGGCTGCGAGCGGTGATGCCCCACGGTGTCACCGCGGTGCCGGTGGATCTCACCGACCGGGTGGTGGTGCTGGTGGATGACGTGCTGTTCACCGGACGCACGGTGCGTTCCGCCCTTGACGCCCTCAACGACCATGGCCGACCACGGGCGGTGCAACTGGCGGTGTTGGTGGATCGCGGTCATCGGGAGTTGCCCATCAGACCGGACTTCGTGGGTAAGAACCTGCCCACCGCCCGCGACGAGCAGGTCCGGGTGGGCCTCGATGGGGTGGAGATCGTCCGTCACTTCAACCCGCAGGCGGGCCCCCGATGAAGCACCTGCTGGGGGTGATGGGCATGAATCGGGCGGACATCGAGGAACTGCTGGTGCTGGCGGACTCCTTCGCCGAGGTCAACGCCCGCCCCATTCCCAAGGTCCCGGCGCTGCGGGGCCGGACCGTGGCCACGTTGTTCTTCGAGGACTCCACCCGCACCCGGGTCAGCTTCGAAACCGCCGCCAAACGCCTCTCGGCGGACACGCTGAGCTTCTCGGTGAGTTCGTCCTCGGTGAAGAAAGGCGAAACCCTGCGGGACACGGCCCTGACGCTGCAGGCCATGCACATCGACGCCATCGTGGTCCGCCACTCCAGCTCCGGAGCCCCCTGGCAGTTGGCCCGCTGGTTGGATTGTTCGGTCATCAACGCCGGGGACGGCTGGCACGAGCATCCCACCCAGGCCCTCCTTGACAGCTACACACTGCGCCATCGCTTCGGGAGCCTGGACGGGCTGCGCATCGCCATCGTCGGGGACATCAAGCACTCCCGGGTGGCGCGCTCCGATGCCTGGGCCTTCGCCGCCCTCGGCGCCCACGTCACCCTGGTAGCGCCCCGCACGCTGCTGCCACCCAGCTTGGATGGGTGGCCGGTCACGGTGCAGGACGACCTGGACGCCGGTTTGGAGAGCTTCGATGTCATCTACCTGCTGCGCATGCAACGCGAACGCCAATCCGAGGCGCTGGTGCCCTCGTTACGGGAGTACACCGCCCGTTACGGGCTGACCGTGGAACGAGCCGAGCGGTTGGCGGACCACGCGGTGGTGTTGCATCCCGGGCCTATGAACCGGGGCGTGGAAATCGCGCCCGAGGTGGCCGATATGGAGCGCTGCCTGGTCCTCGATCAGGTCGCCAACGGGGTCACGGTGCGCATGGCGGTGCTGTACAAGCTGCTGGCCGGCTCGGACCATTTCTCCGTCGAAGCCGCCCGGGTGGAAGGAGCGGACCATGGTTGAGGGCAGCGCACGGACCACCTCCTCCCGGGGGGTGTCCGCCCCCGTCGGGCCGTTCCCCTCCGAGTTCGTGTTGCGCGGTGGCTCGGTGTTGGACGCCACCGGTCGGCGCCGGGCCGACGTGGCGGTGCGTGACGGCCGGATCGCCGCCGTGGCCGCTGACCTGCCCGGCAGCGGGGCCACCGTGGTTGACGCCAGCGGCTGCCTCATCGTCCCCGGGCTGGTTGATCTCAACTGCGGGCTGGGTCAACCCGGCCGGGAGGAGGCCGAAACCGTGCACAGCGCGGCGCGGGCCGCGGCCCTGGGCGGCTACACGACCCTGGTGGCCCGGGCGGACACCGACCCGGTGGTGGACAGCGCGGCCATGGTCCGAGAGATCCACGCCCTGGCCCGGGGGGCCTGCGCCCGGGTGCTGCCCTCCGCCACCGTCACCGTGGGGGCCGCCGGCGACGCCCTGGTGCCCATGTTCGAGCTGGCGGCGCTGGGCGTGCGGCTGTTCTGCGACGACGGGGTGGGCCTGCACGATGCCCGCCTGCTGCGCCGGGCGCTGGAGTACGGCGCCGGCTGCGGGGCGGTGATCGGTTCCTTTGCCCAGGACCGGAGCCTGGCCGCCGGGGGTCATCTGCACGAGGGGGAGTGGTCCTCCCGGCTGGGGTTGGCCGGCATCCCACCGGAGGCCGAGGAGATCGTGGTCATGCGCGATCTGGCCCTGGCCCGCCTGACGGGAGCCGCGCTGCACTTCCGCACCCTGTCCACCGCCGCTTCCTGGGCCATGGTGGCCAGCGCCCGGCGCAGCGGCCTGCGGGTCAGCGGCGAGGTGTCCGTGGCCCACCTGCTCCTCACCGACGCCGCCTGCGCCAACTTCGATCCCGCCACCAAGACCAGCCCGCCGCTACGTACCGAAACCGACCGTCGGGCGCTGGTGTCCGCCCTGGCCGCAGGAGACATTGACGCCCTGGTCAGCGACCACACCCCCCACTCGGCGGAGGACAAGGACGTCCCCTTCGACGAGGCCAAGGCCGGGGCCTCCTCCCTGGAGTGGGTGCTGGCCCTGGCGTTGAGCGAGCTGACCCTGGGCGAGGGCCAAGGCGACAACGAACCGGTGGGTTTGGCGCAGCTCATCGCCTCGCTGTCGTGGCGGCCGACAGAGGTGCTGCTGGGAAACCTCGGTCCTGTGCAATCGGTGCCAGCGGCGGGCGGTGGACGGATCGAAACCGGCGCCGTGGCCGACCTGGCGGTCATCGACCCCACCGCCACCTGGATCTTGGACCCGGCCCGCGGTGCCAGCCGGAGCCGCACCAGTCCCTTCCGGGGCCGGACCCTGCGCGGTCGGGTGCGGCACACCATCCTCGCCGGTGAACCGGTTGTCCT
>JBJXFH010000046.1:0-9361 GCA_046155365.1 Acidimicrobiales bacterium
CACTTACCATGAGCACCGATGCCTCCGGCATCACCCAGGAAGGGCCCCCTCGACCAACTGCCAAGAAGAGCGAGGGGGTCCTTGCGCGTACAGACATCCCCACGCTGGCGCATCCCCATCACCACCACCAACCCCCGCCGGCCAAATCGCGTCCTCACCCCCGATGGCCCAACCCCACCACCGCGCGGTCATCGACGACGGCGTCTAACACTGGGTGCCTCGAATGCCGTCTGCCGTCGTCACGGCGGTTCACGGGGTCGTCAAGCCGACGACACCCAGCCGTGGGTAACGTCCCGCCGGGAACGCTCAGCGCCGCGGACCTCGCCGACGATCACCCGGTCATGTCGCATCGGCACACCCGACCGTACGAGGAGGTGCATCGAGTCGCCGATACCTTCATCGTTTGCGGCGACGTGGCCGGCGTCTGCGGGGTCGATGCGGGCGAGGTCGGTCCAGTGGGCGAACGACCATCGATCGGGCTCGATTCCTTGACTGGCTATCGATGGGTCGCATCGACGCGTGCGTCGTCGAGCCTGAGCGTGCCGGAATTGCATCGGGAAGGTCTCGTAGTCCGCGTGCGTTTGCGCGGCTGCGGGCCAGATCGGTGGTTGGGCGCGTCAGGGCCAGGGGTTTGAGCGGCTTGGCCGTGATGTAGGCGTTCAGGCCGCTGTGTGGTCCTCGTTGATGAGTCCGCCACAGGTGGCGCGTCGCTGGATCGGTTCGGCCGACCCAATCGCAGCAACATCTGCGCCCGCCGGCGCCCGTTGTCCGAGCGAGCGGTGCGGCCGATGCTCGTTGTAGTGCGCCACGTAGTCCCCCAGCAGGACCCGCAGCTGACGTTCGTTCCAGACGATGATGCGGTCCAACAGCTCGTGCCGGACGCTTCTCACCCAGCGCTCCGCGTACGAGTTCGCTCGGGGCGCTCCTGGAGGGGTGGTGATGGATTCCGCCCCGATAGCGGTGAACACGTCATCGAAGCTGCGGGTGTACTGGCCGCCGCCATCGTGGACCACGAACCGCACTCGACGTTCGAGGCGCATCAGCAGATTCCTTGCTTGCTGGGTGGTCCACGGCCCTGTCGGGTTGGTGGTGATCCCGGCGAGGTGCACGATCCTGGTGTCGACCTCGATCCAGAACAGGACGTAGAACCGGCGCAGCAGCACGGTGTCCACCGTGAAGAAATTGGTCGCGATCACCGCTTTCGCCTGGGAACGGATGAACTCGGACCACGACGGTCCCGACCTCGCTGGTGTCGGCTCTCGGCCTGTATCGCGCAAGATCGTCCATACCGTTGCCGCGGCGATCTTGTGCCCGAGCCGGTTTAAGTTCGCCGTGGATTCTCCGGTATCCCCACGTAGGGTTCTCGCTGTTCAACCGCAAGACAAGTTGGCGGATCTCTCGGGCTGTCGGCGGCCGGCCGGGCTTGCGGCGAGCGGGTTGAGTCCAGTGTCGGGCGACGAGTCGGCGGTGCCATCCCATTACCGTGGCTGGCTGCACGATTAGGAACACCTGAGCGAGACGGTCACGATCGAATACCTGGGACAGCACGCCCAGGACGGTTCGGTCGATGTCATCGAAGGTCGGCCTCGGCACTTGGCGCTGCAACACCACAAGCTGGTGACGCAGAGCGAGGATTTCGGCGTCGCGACGGTCGCCGCTGGCGAGCAGCAGACCAACACGGGCCCGCGCCGCGGCCGAACAAGCCGAGGACGCCGATCACCTGCCGTTGTGGAGCAGCCAGTCCGCAGGGCGGATCAACGATCTACCGTGGGCCAGCGACGTCGTGACCGAAACGGTCCGCCAAGCCGCCGACCTCCTCCAACACCGCCTCGCCCACACCGTCCGGCTCCACCAACCAACCTGAACCGACAGACCCAAACGCGTTCTCGAACAACGCCACCATTGGGTGTCGCGGCGCCTCCTGAGCTCAATACGGTTACAAGCCCCGACGCTATGAACAAGTCCCACCCAAAAAAGCGCGGCCCCGGCGGGACTGTGTGGGTTGGTGAACAGATCTATTTTCGGGCTTCGAGGATGAGGTTGAATGGTGTTTCGCTGGCCCGCCGGAACGAGGCGAACCCGGCGTCCATGAAGATCTGGCTCAGTCGCGAGTCGCGCTTGGCCGGCTTGAGCGCCGAGCGCCGCGCCAACGTCCTGGGAGAGCGAATTCGGCGTGCACACGAACGTAGAAGCCGCATAGAACAACCGTCCGACGGGTGTGAGGTTCTCGCTCAGATCGTCGTAGGCGAACGGCTCCACGAGGAGCACCGTCCCGTCCGGCTTAAGCGCCTGGTGGGCGTGTTTGGCAGCGCCGAGCGGATCGCCCATGTCATGCAGGCAGTCAAAGAAACAGACCAGGTCGAAGTCGCCTTCGCTGTAGTCGTTGGCCGACGCTTGCGTGAAGCTCACCCGGTCCTCGACGCCGTGTGGGTGCCAAGAACTCCGTCGTGGCTGGTCAGGCGGCCTGTTGGTATTCGTGGATGAGCCCGTAGCATCGGCGCGTTGCAGTGACTGGGTGGCCGGCTCGGAACGGTATGGTTGGCGTCTGGGACGGCGGCTGCTGGTCCAGTGAGCGGTGCGGGCGGTGCTGGTTGTAGTGCTCGAGGTAGTCCACGACGAGCCGGCGGAGCTGTGGCTCGTTCCAGATGACGGTCCGGTCCAGCAGCTCGCGGCGCAAGCTGCCGATCCATCGCTCGATGTAGCAGTTCGCCACCGGCGTCCGCGGCGGGGTCTTCGCGACATTGATGCCTTCGGTGTGGAAGATCTCGTCGAAACCGGCGGTGAACTGACCCGCCCTGTCTCGCACCACCATCTTGCAGCCGTTGAACGCTTCACCGCCGGTGAGGAACAGGTTCCTCGCCGCCTGGGTGGTCCATGGGCCGGTGGGATTGGCGGTGATCCCGGCGAGGGTCACCCTGCGGGTCGGGACATCGATGAAGAACAGCAGGTAGAACCGCCGGCCAACGGCGCTGTCCACCGTGGCGAAGTCACACGCCGCCGCGGCCTGCGAGCGAAGAAACGCGGTCCACGACACGCTCGAACGTGTCGGAGCCGGGTCGATCCCAGCGGCCTTGAGGATGTTCCACACGCTCGACGCGGCGATACCGTGACCGACCCGGGAGAGCTCCCCGGCGATGCGTCTGTATCCCCATGTCGGGTTCTCCCGAGCCATGCGAAGGACCAGGGTGCGGATCTCCGCCGTGGTCGATGGCCTGCCAGACCGTCGAGGTGGCTGGGTCCACCGTCGGGCGATGAGGCGACGGTGCCAGCGCAGCAACGTGTCCGGCGTGACCAGCCACCCCTGCCGGCGGAGACGCGGAAGCACACGGGCGATGGCTGCGAGCAGCGACCGGGTCGCGGTCATTCAGGCTTGGAGGCTTCGCCGTGCGTTGTAGCACAGCGAGCTGATGGCGCAACACGACGATCTCGAGGTCCTTCGAACGACCGGAACGGACGGCGAGCACCACAAGCAAGACGAGCAGACGGTAGAACAAACGGCACACCCCACCGATTCTGGCGCCGAGAACCCCCAGGTCAACGGCCACGATCGGGTAAATGGCACCCACAGGGGTCGTCGCGTTCCAATGCGACGTAGGCGTGGTTGGAACGTCGATCACATCTTCCAACGCCATCCCCACCATGATGTCGTCGCTGGCCACGAAGACCTCGTGACCGCCTTGCTCGAGCGTCTCTTTCAGGGATCATGCAACCCTGTTCTCGACCGTGTCGTTGTCGTGACTGATGAAGATCCGCGTGGCCCACTCCGCTCTCCGTGATGCTGGGCTGGCTCGGGCGCTGTCTCGCGCTACGCGGCGCGTAGGTCTTTCCCTTTTGATCCCGCCGAGGCCGATCTTGGCGGCGCGCCGGTCGCCGGAGGCGTAGATTCAAACCGAAGCCGCAGGGGGTGTCGGTGATGCCGAGACGCGAGTGGTTCGAGGATCACCGCTGGCGCGGGCGCGGCGACGTCCGCCCTGGGCACGGGATGTCCGATGGATCGGGGCGCAGGTCCTTCGGGCGCATGGTAGGCATGCGGTGAGGGGATCGGCACGCTTCCGCCAGCTGGTGCGATGGTTCAACCGCCAGGCGCCTTGGAAGAAGGGCGCTGTATTCCTCGTGCCCGCCGTCGTTGGAGTCATCCTCACCGCGGCGGCCGTGGCTGGGGAGCGCCTCAAGTTGTCGCTGACCCTGGCGACGCTGACCGGCGTGCTGTTCGGAGGATTCAGCAAGGTCTACGGCGACTGGGCGCTCTCCCAGGAGGCGAACCGAACGGCGTGGCGGCTACGTGAAGAAGCCGGAACTGCGCTCGGCGTCCTCGCCGCATCCGGTGCGGCACTCATCCTTCGAACGGCGTCGTCGGACAACAGCTCCGCTATCGCCACGGTGGGCGTGTCGCTCGCCGTCATGGCCTTCATCCCGGTGGCCCACGCAGTGCGCAAGGTGGTCGCCGGCCGCCAGGCCGACCCGACGACGCCCGCTCCACCGACCGTCACCGGCGGCCCCGCCGATGTCGTGAGCGTCGAGTTCGCAACGGGACAGCTCCTGAACCTGGTCCTGATCACGGTCACCGTCGTCCCCGGCCTCCTGATTGTGGGAACGACGATCTGGGTCGCCGCCGCCGCGGCGCTCGCCTGGTGGGCAGCCGGCCTGCTCGACCGGCTCAGCCGGCGCGCCTGGTTCGACCACGTCGCCCGAGTCGCCGCCGTGGTGGCCGTCATCGTTGCGGTCTACGTTGCCGTCGTGCCGATCAAGGATCGGACGCTTACCGGCTTGGCACTTCTGATCGGCCTACCGCTCATCGCCCTCGGCGGGCTCGTCTCGATCGTGTCGGGCCCTATCCGCTCGCGCCAACGGTCCAGCCCCGACTTCCCCGACGTCACCCGAGAGGCCAAACCCCTGTGGAAGCTCCGCCCGTCGGGCCGGCAGTGGACCGTGATCGGTATCGCGGCAATCGTCGCGCTCGCTGCCGCAGCAAGGCTGTGGGTCCGCCTCGGCGGCGCCAGCGGGCCGGCCAAGATCGCCGTCATCGTCGCCTGCGTCGGCCTCGGGGCTTCGTTCATCACCCGCGGCGAGGGATTCGTCATCGCGGCGCTGCTCAGCGCCGTAGTGGTGTGGACGGTTTCCGACCGCACCGCTAACCAGCCGCTCGACCCGCACCCGGAGGCGGCTGGGCGCATCGTCGCGCTCGGTGACTCCTACGCAGCCGGGGAGGGCGCGGAGTCGTTCTTCCCCGGAACGAACATCAGCGGCGGCAACAACTGCCGGCGCAGCCCGACCGCCTACGCCTACCTCGTCGCCGACCGGCTCGGCAAAGGCCTCGATTTCTACGCCTGCTCAGCCGCCAAGTCGAAACACCTCAAGGAGGTCGGCCAAATCGGCAACGGCTCCACCTCCACAATCGTCGGCCGGCAGCCGCAAGTGGACAACGTTCCAGGTACTGGGACTGAACTTCTCCTCGTCACCATCGGAGGCAATGACGCCCTGTTCGGCAGCGTCGGCAAGGGGTGCGTGCTACCTGGATCGTGCAAGGACCTCGAGAACACCTTCACCGGCAACCTGGCCGGCGTCGAGACCGCAGTCGTCAAGGCCCTCGTCGCGGTGCGTGACCACTATCCCACGGTGCCGATCGTTCTCGTTCCCTACCCGTTGATGCTCTTCGATGACGAGGACGGCTGCGCCAGCGCTCCACTCGACAGCCGAGAATTCCCATTCATCCGAGGGTTCGTCATCGCGCTCAACACGACCGTCGCCGCGGCGGTCGACAAAGCCAACCACCAGCTCGAGGACCGGAGCCCGCCGAGGTTGCCGGTGAAGTTCTTCGCGGACGGTCAGGCCGCCTACGAAGGTCACGAGCTCTGCAACCCAGCCGCGCCGGAACAGGATCCGTCAATCAACGTCATCAACCTCGCGCCCACGGAAGGCGCGTCCCTTGCCGAACGGCTCCTACCTTCCAATTGGACACACAACAGCTTCCACCCGACCGAAACAGGTCATCGCCTAATGGCGAACAAGCTCGAGCAATGGCTGAACGCGGAGATCCCCACGCTCACCGGCACTGCGCCCGGACCCACCGTGACCGCGGCCAAGCCCGCCATCGACGAAGTCGTCGACTCCGGCGCGGGAGCGGGCGACGTCCCCATCACGTCCGAATGCCCCGGCGGGCCCGAGGTCTGCGAAGACAAAGTTGGCCGCTGGATGGCGGCGACCATCGCGGACGCGTTCAAGGGCGCGTTCATCCCGGCCGCGGTGCTCTTCGCCGCCGGGTGGGTGATATACGGGGCCTTCGTCTGGAGCCGCTTCGAGCGGCAGTCGCAGAAGGCCGTCAACGCGAAGGTCGCATCCCAGAACTCGCCGGCGACAGCAACCCCGTGAGACGACAACCGGCCGGCCCTGTCGATTCCGTACACGACCAGCCCGATGCCGCACGAGGCCTGCGTTGGACAGGGCGGAAGCCAACGACAACAAACAGCTCATTCCATCTCGACCTCCAAACCGGTCTGCAACACCCGCCGGGGTCACATCAGTCGCCAGCAGCATCACCATCGAGCGCAGCCGCCTTCAAAGCATAGTCCGTCACTGCCGGTCCTTCTTCCTAACACTAACCCAGCCGGCCCAGCGTCTCAGACCAGCCAGTTACACCGAATCCGGACAGCCATACCACACACTATTCTGAACGTACCCCCCACCCGAGATCCTGGCCAGATCTGGATGAACGTGTGGCCCCGATGACTGAGGACGTTGATCGGCCTCAGGCCGCGCGTCGGGCGAAGCCTCGCTTCAGCCGAGGCATGGTCGGCTTCGACGCGGTTGCTCGCGTACCTTTATTTGTACGTGTCGTGCCTGTCCGTGCCAAATACTCGGACGTGGGACTTGACCGGGGCGTTTAGGCGCTTGTGGCGCCTCGCGACGACCGTATTGCGCGCCCGGCAAGTCGTGTTGCGCAGCCGGCGACAACAGGCACTCCCGTCCTGACCGGGTGCGGCTCGTCGAGCGGTGACTATCCACCACGGGCACTGCACACCTCGATCCAGCCCCGCATTCAAGCTGCCAAAAACACCCGCGCCACCAGCAACCCCAGCGCCAGCTACTGGGGCTCATCCCGCGCCGCCCCCAAGGGCTGTTGACGAGGTCGCCTTGAGCGAATGGAGTCTCAACAACCAAGGACCCTCAACGAAGGAGACCCGGCTTCAGACGTCGTCCGCCAGCGGCCCACCCCCCTCCAA
Organism: Acidimicrobiales bacterium; assembly: GCA_046155365.1. Taxonomy (GTDB): domain Bacteria; phylum Actinomycetota; class Acidimicrobiia; order Acidimicrobiales; family CAIXPF01; genus CAIXPF01. Next base: position 7,221 of record JBJXFH010000046.1, read on the forward strand.
TACGAAACCCCTGTTGAGGATCGCGTTGAGGTCCGGTCCCGCCTCAACGCGAACCTCAACGTCGGCGAAGGTCGGCAACGGTGAAGTGTCCCCGTGCCAACCTTGCACACATTCATAGGGCGGTGACCTGCGCAAACGCGCGTCGCCTGGCTGCCAGAGCGCTGGTGCCGACCGCCGAGCGCGCACCCACCGACGCTCGTCGTGATTGGGATCGCCAATTCGCTCCCCCAACTCGCCGCCCAAGACTTTGGGATCCGTCTGGCATCATCGTCCAACGCTGCGGCCAAACAGACCGAATTGAACTCGCCCGCTCATGTGATAGGTGATGTGTGGGCACGTCCAGAAGCGCATCCGCCGCCGCGACCGCCGGATCGCTTCAGCACCAGCGCGTCCACAACTGTGGAACAGCGCTGACGCCTGATTTGAGCTCCGACCGACCTCCGACAAATCCCGACGAGAAAGACAGCTTGTCGGCGAGGTCGCACGCGGCCTGGCCGACAAGGAGCCAACACAATCCAACCAGCCGGATGGGTCCCTGAAGCTCGCTGGCGTTCCCGTCCGTGCTGGGGCCCGCAACACCGTCCGTTGCGCGGCGGCCCCCACTTGTGGGCCGTCCCCGGAAACGGCGTTCTATGACCGGGGCTCTGCAGAGTTGTTGCCTGGGGTCCGATTCCCCCCAATGACCACCAAGCAGTCCCCCGCCCTCCACGTCGACCACCACGTCTCGCTCCCACGCCGATCCCGGGTCCCGGACTTGCTCCAGGACCCGATCCTCACCCCGGTCGGGGCCGCTGTGACAGAACCAGGGATCGGGTGTCGGGCTGCGATTTATTGCAGGGTGTCAACGGATGAACAAGCCGACCGTGGCACCAGCCTGACCGGTCAAGCCGCACGGTGCGCCGACTACGCCACACGCCAAGGCTGGCCCGTCGTCGCCCGATACATCGACGACGGCGTGTCCGGGGCGACAATCGCCCGCCCCGCCCTCTCCCAACTCATGACCGACGCCGCAGCCCACAGGTTCAACCGGGTGATCGTCACGGACCCCGACCGCCTATCCCGCGATCTTGTCGACGGGCTCGTCATCGAACGCCATCTCACCACCACCAACGTGCAGGTCATCTACCTGATACAACCCGCCATGGGCATCCTCGAACGCCAAATCCGAGGAGTGATCGCCGAAGAAGAACGACGCAAAACCCGCGAACGAACCTCACGCGGGCTTCGAGCCGTCGCAACCGCCGGATACTGGACCGGCGGGCCACCCCCATACGGATACCAACTCCAAACCACACCAACCCGCCGCAACCAACTCGCCATCAACCCCCACCAAGCCACCGTGCTCGTCGAGATCATCGACGCCGTCATCGACCACCACCACACCCCAAGCGAGATCGCCGCTGACCTCAACTCCCGCAACGTGCCCACACCAGCCACCAGCCGCAGAGGCGCACCGACCACGATATGGACCGGTGCTCGGATCCGGTCACTGCTCCTCAACGCCAAAGCCATCACCCGCTCCTGGCCGTACCACACCAACGTCGGAACCATTCACGTCACAGTCCCCGCGATCATCACCGAACAACGGCTCGGAATTCTCTACCAACGATTGAACCATCCCAGCTTCACCACCACCAGGACGCGTCGGCACCGGTTTCTGTTCTCGCGGCGCATCACCTCACCCTGCGGTCACCCCATGTACGGCTACGCCAGACCCGACGACACCGGGCGCGCTTACATGTGCTCGCAGCGTCACGGACCGGAAGCCACCCAGCGATGCGAGTGCCGGCGCGCCTCCGCGGACCATGTCGACCGCGTCGTGTGGGACACCCTCGCCCACCACATCACCAACCCCGACCGGCTTCGCGTCCTCACCGGCGCGGCCAACACCGCCGGCCAGTACACAATCGAGCAGTCAAGCAGTCCCCCCACCGGGCCGACCGCCAATCCCCGCCGAAGCGGAAGGACGCGCCCCAACGCACACCCGGCCCCAGAGACCAACCTCGCCCGACGCCTCGAGTCGCTCGCCAACTCCCTCCCAACGGCGATCACTGAAGCTCCCCCTAGGAACCGGAGTCCGGATCGAGGCGTTGGGTATGGGTAGGCCTTCGAAGTTCGATGCGGAGTTTAGGGCTCACGCG
>JBJXFH010000047.1:0-28453 GCA_046155365.1 Acidimicrobiales bacterium
GGCCGAAGTCGGTCTCGAAACGGCCGCTGATCAGCGAGCGGGGAAGTTCTCCCTCGGCATGCGCCAACGCCTCGCCCTCGCCGGCGCGCTGCTTGGTGACCCGCACGTCTTGCTGCTCGACGAGCCATCCAACGGCCTCGATCCCGATGGCATCCGCTGGCTACGGAACTACCTCACCAACTTCGCTCACCAAGGCGGCACCGTGTTCGTGTCCAGCCACCTCATCAGCGAGCTAGCGATGTTCGCTGATGACCTCGTCGTCGTTGGACGCGGCGAGCTGCTCGCTGCGGAATCCGTAGACACCATCACCGCAAGAAACCAAATCACGGTCGTGGTCGAAACCACACAACCCCAAGACCTCGCAAGGTTGTTTGCCGACCGCCGAATCCTCGCCGAGGTCACCGGCCCCCGGCTCCTCGTTCAAGGAACGACCAAGGCTGCCGTGGCCCAGATCGCCTACGACCACCATATCCAGGTGCTCGAACTCACCGAAATCGCTCAATCGCTTGAAGACAGCCTTCTCGACATGACCCGGTCCTCCGCCGAGTTCGCCTCCCCCTGAAAACGCGATCTACCCATCTACCCATTCATCCCGCCGCCCCACGCACACAAAGGACGCACCATGACCATCACCGCAACCAGCCCGACCGCCACAGCAAACGCCGGCCCCGTTCCACATCACCCACCCCTTCGATCCATCCGAGCTGACGCAGCGACGATACCCACGATCCTGAAAAGTGAATGGATCAAGCTCTCGTCCCTGCGAGTCAACCGAGCCATTCTCGGGTTAACCGTCATCATCGGTGGTTTCGCCTCGTGGGCCACTGCAACGTTGGTGACCGACGAAGTCCTCACCGTCTCCAAGGAGTTCGTCTACGCCACCACCCTCACCGCCGTACTGGCGGCCATTGCCGGGATCCTGCTGTTCACCTCTGAAGCTCAGCACGGCACGCTCGCTACTGCACTGGCCGCCCAACCGGCACGCTGGGTGATGGCGGTAACCAAGACCATCACCGCCGGTGTGGTCGGCCTGGCCTTGGGAACGGCCGGGTTGGCAGCCGGGTTCGGCGGGGCCGTGGCCGGTGGACTGGAGATGGGCGACACCTCCACGATCGCGCCGACCGCACTGTGGGCGCTGCTGTTCACCACGCTCTCAGCCGTCATCGGGTTGGGAGTCGGCATGACCGCCCGCCACAGCACCGGGGCCATCTCCGGGTTTCTCGTGTGGTGGTTCGTCATTGAAAACCTGCTGTCCGTCTTCGCTCCCGCCAAGGTCACCCGCTTCCTCCCCTTCGTCACCGGCTACCGCGTCCTCGGCATCGGCTCCGACTTTGACTCCGCCGGGGCCATCGCGGTGGCGCTCAGCCGGAGCCAGAACGCCCTCGTCTTCACCCTCTACGCCGCCACCGCAGTCACCCTCGGAGCGGTGCTGCTGCAGCGGCGAGACTCCAACTGACACCGGTCGAAGGGGTGAGGCACCGCTCAAGTGGCGGGCCCGACGCTGTTTCACGCTCCCGACGTGACCCATGTGTGTTGGCGTCGACGGGATCTCGTAACGGGTGGAGCACGGTCACCCCCCAGAGAACAGTCCGAACGACGAATCGCCGGCCAGACGAGGTGCCGGCGATTTGCCCGTTGTGCTGCATGATGAACCGGCTGGATCAGGCGATGCGGGAGGATCCATGAACATCTGCCGCCGTGAGCCGGCAACTGCGGATGGTGCGACGCCTGCTGGCCCACAACCCTGACGACCATCACCGGGCGCTCCCTGCGTTGGTAGCGTATCCCGAGTCGGTCCGGGTTGAGACGGTCACCATCGAAGCGGCCCTGGCGTGTGCGTTCGACGGGACTGCCCGGGGTCGCGTGTTTGATGCGCCGTGCCCTCGTGAGGAGACTTCAGCGGGCAGGGGCGGCCTCCAGCAGTACCCGAAAACACTGGATGATTGCGTGACACGAGCCCTTTGCGGACCGCGTCGGCGAGTGCACCCCGGATGATGAGATGTACCTCGAGCACGGTCTTCGGTGCGAGCGTCTTGCGGCCGTCGGTGGGGTGCAGCATCGTGTCGTAGAGGGCTTCGAGGTGCTCGGGCCGCAGACGACGAATCGGTGTCCGGCCGAGCGGGGGAAGATGTGGCGGTCGACCTTGCTACAACGGTCTGCCGACGTGGACTGCTGCGACGGTGGTCGTCGCGGCGGCTGACCGTCCCGACGTTCACGGTGATTGGTCCAACGCGGATGAGTGGCTCCCGGACACGATGCGTGCCGCTGCGCCCGAGGCGGTGTGCACCGAAGCCGAGGGCCGGCCGACCGCGGCGTTGGTCCGACTCGGGTATCTGGCCGAGTGGTCTGGATGTCACGACATCGCGGCCCGGATCGAGGGGATGCTCCCCGCACGGCTGCCGGTCACCTATTTCGGGTCGCGGCGCCGCCGTGGCCGGTGGGTGAAACGGTGGCGGCTCTACGACTCGATGCTCGCGCTGCGATGATCACCGAAGGTTTCCTAGCCCGCCACGCCACAGCCCAGCGAGGTATGAAGGGCCCTGCGCTGCTCGACGTCGCCCAGGACTACGCGCTCGCGTACCTGCACGCGCAGGGCCTGTTCGAGCTCGGCGTGGTGCTCAAGGGCGGCACATCGCTGCGCAAGTTCCGGGCCGGCAATGCCGGACGGTTCTCCACCGATTTGGACTTCGCTGCGCCGGACGCCGACACCGGGGAGTTGCTGCTCGACACGCTCGATGGTGCCGAGATCCACGGCGTGCGTTTCCGTGTTGTGCAACGCTCAGCGCTTCGTGGCCGCCTCGAGATCGATACACCGTTGGGTCGACCGGATGTTCCTGCTCGAGTTGAGATCTCGCCGCGGGCCCTGTGGCTTCCAGTCGAACTCCGGGGACCGGTGCCGCTGCCGGTGCACCGCGGCTACGAGTTCCCTGTCCCCGAAGTACCGGTGCCGGCGTTGAGCGAGGCCCTCGCGGAGAAGCTCGCCGCGTGGCGTAGGCGCCGCAAGATGCGCGACCTGTACGACCTCTTCTGGTTCGGTCAAGGCGTTCTCGACGAGCCTCTCGTTCGGCGGCTGCTCGCACTCAAGGTCTGGCATGACGTCGTTGTCGACGGACTCGGTACTGGACCGTTCGATCCGAAACGTGATCGTCGACGAGGTCGACGTGAGCCTGCTCCCCGACGAAGAGATAGGCCTCCTCACCCAACCCGTCGAACCGGCCCGGTGGCTCGCCTGGGCTGTTCGGGCTGCATCGAGCGGGCCGCGCCAATGTGTTCGACGCGACAGGCAGCCGCCTCTCGTTCACGGCCCGCACCAACCAACGCGCTGCGGTACCGACCAATCATCGTTGATCGGGCGCCACGTCTTGAACTCGATCGCGGAGTTCGCGGACTTCTGCGTGGCTGTAGGAAAGATGGTGCCGCTCGGTGGATGCTGGCCGTTCGGCGAGTGACAAGCCGGGACGCCACTCGATCACGGGTCGGATCGGCCGTGGAGCGAATCCCCCACCACAGTTGGGGCACACGTTGCCGAGAATGTCTTCGACGCAGGCGGCGCAGAAGGTGCGTTCGAAGGTGCAGATCATCGCGTCTGTCGCGGCAGGGGGTAGGTCGGCGTCGCAATACTCGCAGTTGGGCCGAAGTTCGAGTGCCATGAGCGCCTCCGATGCTTGGTCGGCTCGCCTTCGTGGCGCGAGCGCAGTTCGTATTATGCCGGTTTGTGTTCGTCGCGCTCTTCGCCTGAAGTCTCGACGCCCACACCCTCGCTGGCTTCCACATGATGAACGAAGCACTCAAAACGCGAGCCGAGCAACACGAGCCGGCCAAACCGCCGCCGATCACTGAAACCGGTTCGTGGGTGGGCGTAGCGCCGGAATTCTTGAGCATGTTCACCCCAGCGCCGCGCCCCGCGCAGTCAGACGCAACACAGTGTGTCCTCAGCGGCCGACAGCTCGGGCGAGCAGGGTCCGGCGGTTGCGGGTGGCTGTCTTGTTGAAGATCGACTTGAGGTGGTCCTGGATCGTGTTCTCGGAGAGGAACATTCGCTGGGCGATCTGGCGGGTGTCTGCACCCGCGGCGAGCTCGTTCAGCAGTTCCGTCTCGCGGGCGCTGAGTCCGTGTGCCTGCGTGAACAGCGATGTCCGCTCGGTGGGCGAAGTCGGCTCGATGCTCACCGCGATGTCCTGCTCGTCGACTGGTACCGGGCCGGCGATGCGAGCTGCCCGCAAGGTCAGCCACGTGCCGCCGGTCAGGTGCACGTGGGCGCAGGGTTGGTGGTCGTCGACGCCGGCCTCGACGGCGAGCAGCTGTGCTGCGACGTTGTAGGCCCCGGCCGGTATGGGCCGGCGATCTGCGTCTGGGGGGATGAGCAGCCGTAGGTACTTCTCGGTCTCGGGTGTTTGCGCCCTGACTTCGATCTGCGGCGAAAGGACGAGCACGACGGGTCCGCTCCGGCGCAGTTCGGTTCCGGCGAGGCTGAACGTGCGGGCCTGGCAGCGTCGCAGCGCCTTCGTCACCGGCCCGGCGATACCTGTGAGGAACTCCGCCTCCTGGATCGTGAACGCGGCGTCCGAGCCGATCCGCCACAGGTCCAGGAAACCCCAGCAGCCGAATCGGTCTCGGAACACGACCGACGCGACGTCGCCCACGTCGTAGCCGGCGAGCAGGTCCCGCCAGACGAGGCTGCGCTCCCGATGGTCGCCAGTGGCCCCGCGGAGGAGGCCGACGGGGACGCCGAGCCCGGTCCAGCGATTCAGCGTCGTCAGATACTTGAGCCGGATCAGGCGCGGCAGCTCTGGTAGGCACGGCACGTCGGCGAGGGCCGCCGCGCCGACCTCGGTCGCGGGGTCGGTGAGCAACCACGCGCAGGCATCGAAGCCGACGGCTGGCCGGATCTCGTCGAGGATGGCGAGCCGCAAGGACCGATCATCGTCATGCGAGTCGCAGGCACGGACGACTCGCTCGATTCGGGCGCGTGTCGCAGGGCTCACCACGGTGGAGACGTTACGACGGTCACAGCCGATCGACCCGGGTGTCCACAAACCCAGGAACCTGGGATAGGTAGCAGCTCGCTCGTTGCGTACCGTCCGTTGGAAGGCATTCGACGAGGAGGAACCATGGCGACGCTGCACATCGAGCACCCGATCACCGACTTCGACACGTGGGTTTCAGCGTTCGACCGTTTCGCTGAAGCGCGTAGCCATGCCGGCGTTCGTGCGCAACGCGTCCAGCGCCCGATCGATGACCCCGATTACGTGGTCGTCGATCTTGACTTCGACACGACCGAGGCCGCGGAGGTGTTCCTGACGTTCCTCACGACCGCGGTCTGGGCCAGTCCCGAGAACTCGCCCGCACTTGTCGGAACCCCGCGAACGAGAATCATGACCACCGCCACAGTCGGATGAACTGAAGTCCTGTAGGGGAAACCTCTCGTCAGTCCGCCAGCGATCTGGAACTGAGTCCCGGCGTCGCTGAACGGACGTGGACCCGGCGGCTCAGCGCCCGGTGTTCATGCCGATCACGTCACGGTCAGGGTGATCGTCGTGATCGGAATTTCCGACGCAGCGCCCAGGACCTGACGGTTCGGCATGTTCCCGGTCCAATCGGCATCACAGAGCGCCCACCCGGTGAGGTCGAGGCCCTCGCCCGGTGGTTCGATGATGGTGAGGTCGTGGCCGTGTTCGGCGAGGAGGTCGCCGAGGCGGTGTCCCCAGGCGCGGCCGGCGGGGTCGTTGTCGATGACGGCCACGATGTCGAGGTCGTGGTTCTGGGCGTGGGTGCAGAGGCTCGCGGCGACGCCGTGATCGGGTGCTTGGGATCCGAGGATCGCGACGGCGGTGTAGCCGGCTTGGGCGGCGGTGAGCGCGTCGGGGATCCCTTCACACACGACGAGAAGTCCGGGTCGCGATGGTCGGTCGGTGCGGGTCCACGGGAGGCGTGGGTTCGGGCCGAGCGCGGCGGCGGGGTTGTCGTACTTCGGTCCGTCGCCGGGTTCGAGGTAGCGAGCCTGGAGGTAACGGACGTTGCCGGTCGGGTCGAGCGCCGGAAACACCGCAGCGATGCCGTCTCACGCTGCGTCCGGTCTTGGATTCCGCGGGATCGCCCCCCGACGATCGCCGGGGTCCCGGTCCGGTTCCACCTCGCGGAGAAGCTGCACGCCTATGTACGGATCTGCGCCCAGGCCAGGCTGTCGAGCCGCACCAAGGATCTGTACGACATGCTCGTCATGGCCCAGTCGCTACCGCTGCCGGCCAGCGACGAGATCCATCACGCGCCGCGTCGTGCACGCCGAGGGACTCCGCCGCCGAGGCGGGAACGCGGGCGGCGAGGAGCATTGGACGCGCTAGCCTCCGAGTTTCGTTCGTTTCGTTCAGGAGGTGGTTTGCTGATGGCGCATATCGTTCGTCCGACTGCGGAGGACACCGCACGCGCCGCCGCTGCGTCGGTGGTGTTGGGGGATCGTCAGCCTTCGGGCCGCCACCTTCGTGTCGTCGCGGCGGACGCGGTCGATGGGGATGCTGTCGAGCTGCCCGACGCGGCGTCTGATGCGTTGGCCGAGGTGCTCGTGCTCCTGGCGCGGGGTGAGTCGGTGAGCATCGTGGGGGTGGAGTCGGAGATCACGACCCAGCAGGCGGCGGATCTGTTGAACGTGTCGCGGCCGTACGTGGTCGAGTTGGTCGAGCGCGGCGAGATCGCGCATCGCAAGGTCGGTCCTCGCCGGCGGTTGCGCCTCGCGGATGTGCTGGCGTTCAAGGAGATCGACGACGCTCGCCGCCTTGCTGTAGCGGATGAGTTGACGGCGGAAGCGCAGCGCCTCGGGCTCGACTATTGAGCGCGTTGTGGCGACCGATCGCCGTTCTGGACGCGAACGTCTTGTACTCGGCGCCGTTGCGGGATCTGTTGATCCGTCTGGCCATCGACGGCCAGTACCAGGCTCGATGGAGCGCGCGGATCCTCGACGAGTGCTTCGACAACCTGCTGGCCAACCGTCCCGACCTCAACGCTGTCGCCCTGGCCCGTACTCGCGATCTGCTCGGTCGGGCGGTCAGGGCCGCAGCAGTGACCGGCTATGAACACCGGGCCCACGAGCTGACCCTGCCTGACCCGGATGACGTGCATGTGCTCGCCGCCGCGCTCCACGCGGATGCCACCGTGATCGTGACCGCGAATCTGGTGGACTTCCCCGACGCCATCCTCGGCCCGTTGGGCATCGAGGCGATCGATCCGGACCGCTTCGTCGCCCGGCTCGTCGCGCAGGACTGGGAAGGGGTGATGGACGTCATCGAGCGCCAAGCGGCCGCCCTAGCGAGCCCGCCCATGACCGCATCTGACGTGCTCGATGCGCTTGCTCGCAACGGTATGTCCGACACCGTGGATGCGCTACGCGCACAGTTGGAGATCGACGTCCCGGGGTCATGAACGTCGATCGCGATCTCACGGAGCGTGGTCTCGCTGCAGGCGTGCTCTGGCCGCCTCACGACGACAGAAAATCTCACAAAAATCTCACAGCACAGCGGCAACTCAGGGTCTCCAGGGGGTAACAACGGGTAGACGAAATGGCCTCTGATCTGCTACGACGTGCCCTGACCAGGGGGAACGAATGATCGCCAGTAGGGCTCATAACCCGAAGGGCATCGACGAGTTACTGCTTGTCCTCGGATCGGAGGCGTGCTCGGTCGATGATCAAGGTGGTGACTGCGTCGGTGGCAGGCTTCTCGGGGTCGGGTCGTGAGAAGATCGTGAGAAGATCCCGTCGGCTATCCAGGTAGATGATGGGCAGCGTCGGGCTCGCAGAACAACTCATCGCCCCAGCGCACGGGCAGTTTCGGGCCCGCCTGGGCGATCCCGGTCTACCGTGGCGAGACCCCGTCCCTCACCTACGGATCAGAAGGTTGGGGGTTCGAGTCCCTCCGAGCGCGCTGAGTGTTTCCGCAGTTCAGGTGGGTTTTGCACCCCACCTGCTGTCGTTTTCGGGAACGTTCGGAGTGCCGTTTGGGCCTCAGGCGCTAACCAACTTCGTTCGGAGCTCCGTCTCGTCACCCGTCCTCGCCGCGCTTGTCCCGCCGGAGGATGCAATGACGGTGATGCGACGCAACAACGGATGGGCCTTCGCGGCCTGGGTGCCAGACGCCGAACGAGGCCGGCGCCAGGTCTGGAAGGGTGGCTATCGCACCAAGCGCGAGGCGGCCGCGGCAGAACGACGGTTCCTCGTGGACGCGGAGGATCGCGCGAACCAAGTTCCGGACGCGCCATCAGCGGTGGCGTCACGGACGCTCGAGACGTTCCCGGTGGACTGGCTCGAGCAGTCGGCGTCCACCCGGCGGCCGACGACGTCGGTGAGCTACGACAAGCTCGTGCGCCAGCACATCGCTCCCCATCTCGGGGCGGTCACGCTCGCCGCGCTGGCCCCCGCCGACATCCGCGCCTGGCATGCCATATTGCTGCGCAAGCCCAAACGTTGGGGCGGGGCACCGCTGTCGCCCACCACAGTGCGCACGACCCACGGGGTGCTGCGCCGAGCGTTGCAGGACGCGCTCCGGTGGGAGCTCATCGACCGCAACCCGTGCGACGCGGTGATCGCGCCGAGGCGCGCAGAGGTGGAGATGCGGGCATGGGACGCCAAACAGGCTCGGGCGTTCCTCGCACATGTCGACGGCGACCGCCTGGCCACGATGTGGCGGCTGTTCGTGGCCACAGGCATGCGCCGCGGCGAGGTGGCCGGGCTCCGCTGGATCGACGTCGACCTCGCCCACTCGCGACTCGCGGTTCGCTCGACGCGGGTGCTCGTCTACAGCGACGTGCAAGTGGTCGAACCGAAGACCCGCCGATCACGCCGATCCGTGTCGCTTGATGCCGGCACCGTCGCCGCGCTGCACGCCCACCGAGTCCGCCAGGACGCCGAGCGCCGCTACGCCGGCGACAAGTGGACCGAGACCGGCCATGTCTTCGTGCGCGACGACGGCCGCCCCGTCGACCCCGACCGGATCACGCACCTCTTCGGTGTCGCAGTGACGGCGTGCGGGTTGCCGCGCATCCGCCTGCACGACCTGCGCCACACCGCGGCGACGCTCACGCTCGGCGCGGGCGTGCACCCCAAAGTCGTGTCGGAACGCCTCGGCCAGTCGTCCATCACGATCACCCTCGACACCTACAGCCACGTGCTCCCCTCGATGCAGGAAGACGCCGCCGCGAAGCGCAGCGAGCGACGCCTCCTCGCCAACGCCGTCCACCGCGCGCTCTCCGCCGAGTACCACAGCCGCCGCCAGATCGAGTCGGTCCGCCGGTCGATGGAGCGCGCCGCAGCACGCGAGGCCGACAAGGAAGCCGGGGTCTACTGGGCGTCTCGAGAAGCCGGCCGGACTGCGCAACGACCCGTACGCGTCGAGGTCGAGCCTGCTGTATGGGAGGCGTTCAAGCGGAAAGCCGAACGCGCGAGGACGACCGTCGGTGAACAGCTCGGACGACTCGCCGACAAGGCGCAGGCGCATGACGCGCTCGCGACGCCGGGCCCGACCGACGGCGAGCGACGGCTGCTCTTCGTCCGTATCGCGATAGACGACGACGCATGGCTCGAGTTCCGACACCTCACCTACGCCGCCGGCTGGACCACCGCCCGCTACCTCGGCGCGCTCGCGGAGCGGAACTCGGCCTGAACGGGGTGGGCTCTGCGCTATCGGCCGTTGTTCTGTGCGCCCCGTTGCCGAGACGCGCTGCGCACACTTCGGCAACACGAGCGCTCGCGGCAGCAAGCGCGCGAGGCCTAGGACGGCGACGGCTCACGCGACGAACGACCCGCCCGTTGCTCTGGTCGGACCCGCCCGTAAGGGCCGAACTCGGTCACCATCGAGGTCGAGCTCATAGTGATTACGCGTGCGGATATTGGGCGGTCTCCGGCTGAGATCGACACTTGCGTCAGCCGCCCATACCGGGCATTCGGCGCTCCTGCCGAACGCAAGCACTCACCCGGCGGTCGGGGACGGTGCAGCGCTTTAGCCGGTCGGCATGACGCAAGCCCCGGCGGTTACCTCGCGAAGCTAGGCATCGAGGATGTCGAGGCCGGCCGAGCCGGCCGAGAACGTCGCAGCGACCAGTAGCACGACGAGGACGATGCGGCGCGCCTTCGCCGCGACAGGCCCGTGCCATGCCTCGACGAAGCCGTGGTGTCGGTGCAAGAGAACGGCGAGCCCGACCGCAATAACGATGCCGAAACCCACCGGGGCGACGACGAGGGCGAGCAACAGTGGCGAGTAGGCGAGGATCGTACGGCGCTTCGTGCTGATCCGTGGCCAGGTGCGGTCGAGGCGCTCGACCACCGATGCCGTCGTCATCCCGTAGAGCGGAAACAGGCCTGCGATAAGCAACACCGCGAGCCAACTCGGGCGAAGAATCGAGAAGTCCGTGTTGTCCGGATTGAGGGCGTCGAGCGGCGCGAGACCTAACAGCGCGACGCCGTAGACCAATCCGCCGAGCCACGGGCGAGAAGGTAGCCAGCTCCGCAAGAGCACGTACCCGACACCGCCGATCGCCCCGAAGAAGATTCCGTTGAAAACGACGAACCCAACGGATCCGCCGAGGGTGATCTCACCGACGGTCTCGTGAGCTTCCGTTACGAGTCCCTGGGCGGAGTCACCCGAGGTCGCCGCGAGAACCCGCATCATGAGGCGCCCGCCGAGCCCAGCGACCAGCACGCCAGCGAAGATCCCCCCGACGATCCCGACCACTGCGGCGCGGACTGTGCGCTCCGCCACCTCCAGCGACTCGTCCGACACGACCAGCAGCGGTTGTCGATCCGACGGCTTGCGACCCCACGCCGCGATCATCCACACCGCAAGACCGAGCCCGCCAACACAGACAACCGACAACACAACGGTCCTCACCACGTCGGAACCCTAACCCCCACCTCGGCCACCAACGGCCGAACGGCCGATGCAAAGTCGACGCGGACAGCGCGAACGAGGCGCGACGGCGAGCAAACGGCACCCCGACGCGTAATACAGCGGGCACCGATCTGCCGCTCGGCGCAACCTGGGCAGTCGGTGCTGGGGTGCGCTGTAACGCTCCGCTCGATTCGCTCCTCGAGACCCACATATCCGGCGAACTGGTCCGCCCCGCGAGTCGGGTCTTCGCTCCCCGGCAGCCGAGACCGAGATGGCCTGGGCGCTCGCGCGAGCAAGCACGAAGCCCGTCGCGTCGCCAAGCCCGCCCCGAACTGTCGTTCGGGCTGGGGTGGGTATTGCGCACAGGCCCCACAGATCAGGCCTGCAGAACGACGGCCCGACCACGCCGGCGCATTCCAAACCCCACCGGCGACACGGAGTTGCACCCATGAAATCCAAGCTTCGGCGCCGACGAGCTGTGAGCCCCGCGACCGACAGCCCGGCGATCGGACGTTCGCGCCCGAGTACGTTCGAGATCGTGGCCGCTACACCGAGGATCGTCAACACGGAAGAGCTCGACAACATGACGCCCGACGAGCGCGCGGCGGTCCTCGACGAGTGCATCGTCCGTAACCTCGACGACCTCCCGACGCACTTCTACGCCCGCATCGAAGACCGGGCCCGGCAACTCGCGACGGAGCTCCGCCGCCCTCCGCTCCTTGATTGCGTGCCACGTCTCATCGGGATCAGCCAAAGATCTTCACGACCGAAAGGTGCTCTTCGGATTTTGGGCGGCCCGCTACTGCGTGAACCAGGCCGCAGACCGACATCGACGTGCTCGTCATCGGCAGCCCTGACCACGACGCCGTCGATGACGCGGCCGAGCGCGCCGAGCGTCGCATCGGGCTCCCCGTCCACGCCACCGTGCGCACTCGTGCACAATGGGAGGCCCGGAACGAGAGCTTCATCAAGGAGATCCGGTCGCGGCCACTGGTCGTCGTCCTCGAACGAGACGAGCCCGCCCTTCGTGGCCAACGGCGGCCTACGATGATCATGTGAGCACCGACAAGGTCTGGACTGCGGACGAGATTGGGCAGATGGCTCCTGATGAGCGCTACCGGCTGTTCAACGAGCGGGTCGTGACGGACCTGTCCACGTTGTCCCCCGATTTCGTGGCGAAGGTGCGCGCCAAGGGCCGAGCGCTCCTCGCTGAACGCGGGATCGTCCACCCGGAGTCGTGAACCAGCGCGCGTCGCAGCGTGCGGGTGACCGACCGGTTTTTCGGGGCCCTCGACAGCCAGCTTGGACCTGATCGCTCCGCCGAGGGTGCGATCGCTGCAGTTTGTCGGTCCCCGAGCGGGTGGACTGAGTCGCTGGTGACCCGAATGCCGCGCCTGCCGGATCCGCCTCAACATCCGGTGGCGTAGGTGTCACGGCCACGCCGTTCCGGGCCGATCGCCTTGACTCGCTTATCGCGTTCTATTGCGGACCGATCCGTCACGAGATCCCCGCCGCGGCAATACCCAGCGCCAAGCTCCGCCGCCAACTGCACATGCACACCACCGAGTTCGCCCTGCACGAGGACAGCCCGCACATCCAAGACGTGTTCCGAGCTCTCGCCCACGACGAGGTTCGCAACCGGATGATCGTTGACAACGTGGCGTCGCTGGCCCGAGGCGGGCGACGGATCCTGGTGCTCTCCCAGTTCGGCGAGGATCGAAGGCGGTGGAGGTGTCATCGCCCCGGCCACGGGGAGCTACCTCGGCGAGGGCTTTGACCTCCCTGGCCTCGACACCCTCGTGCTCGCGTTCCCGGTGTCGTTCAAAGGCCGCATCATCCAATACGTCGGCCAGCTCCTGCGCCCCGACCCCGCCAAGACCGACATCGCCGTACATGACTATCACGACCCCCACGTCGCCGTCCTTGTCGCCATGGCCCGCAAACGCCATACCACCTACCGCCAACTCGGCTTCACCACCCCTACCCACCTTCCTCCAGCCCGCCCAGCAGACCCGACGACGCGTTCTGATCTCAAGTCATGGTTCGCGGTGACGCAGGACGACGGCCGGGCCGCTCCGGACTGGCGCTGACGCCCTTCATAGCGTCGTCCATGCGAAGGTCATCCGCCGGAAACAAAGCGGTCATCGCCCGGAAATCGGGTGTCCGTAGGTTGCCGCCGTCGCACACGTCCGTATGCGTGAGAACCGGGAGACCTCAAGTTGGAGAGAACACCACACCGCCGACCCTTGTTCGCGGGGGCGGCTTTCGTTGCCCTGTCGCTGTTTGCAGCAGCGTGCGGATCGGACGACGAATCCACGGGCGCGAGCGGGGGCGCCGCCGGCGACACCTGCGTCAGCGGTGAAGCCGTCAAGCTTGGCTTCTTGAACTCGACGTCGGGTGTCATGGCCATCAGCGAGCAGACCGTGCGCGATTCGCTCATGCTGGCGGCGGAGGAGATCAACGCCGCCGGCGGCATCATGGGTAAAAAGATCGTGATGGTTGAAGAGGACGGGCAGAGCGAGCCCACGATCTTCGCCGAAAAGATCGGCAAGCTGCTCACCGAGGACAAGGTTGCTGCCGTGTTCGGTGGTTGGACCTCGGCCTCTCGCAAGGCGATGCTGCCCGTGGTCGAAGGAGCCAACGGTCTGCTGTTCTACCCGGTGCAGTATGAGGGTCTCGAAGCCTCGAAGAACATTTATTACACGGGTGCGACCACTAACCAGCAGATCATTCCCGCCATGGACTTCTTGAAGTCGAAGGGCGTGAAGACCCTGTTCCTGGCCGGTTCTGATTACGTGTTCCCTCGTACCGCGAACAAGATCATCAAGCAGTACGCCAAGGAGCTCGGCATTCAGATCGTCGGTGAGGAGTACGTGCCGCTCACCAGCGATGATTGGACCACGCAGGTTGCCAAGATCGCTTCGGCCAAACCCGACTTCGTGTTCAACACCATCAACGGCTCCTCCAACGTGGGCTTCATCAAGGCCTATGATGAGGCGGGCCTCGGCGCTGACAAGTCTCCGATCATCTCGGTGTCCATCGCCGAGGAAGAGGCTCCGTCCATGGGCGTGGACCTGACCGGCCAGTATGCCGCCTGGAACTACTTCCAGAGTGTCGACAGCCCCGCCAACGCCACGTTCATCAAGGCCTTCCAGACCAAGTTCGGAACGGACCGGCCCACCTCGGACCCGATGGAAGCGGCGTATACCTCGCTCTACGTCTATAAGAACATCGTCGAGAAGGCGAAGTCGTTCTGTGTGGATGCGGTAAACGCCGCGTCGGGTGGGGTCACCTTCGATGCTCCCGAGGGCAAGGTCACCGTTAACGGGGAAAACCATCACATCGCCAAGACCGGTCTGATCGGCCAGATCAACGCCGACAACCAGTTCGACATCGTGTGGAGCTCCGAGGGACCGATCGAGCCGGATCCGTTCCTCAAGACCTACACCTGGTGGGATCCCGCCGCAGGCTGAGGCCAGGTTTCAAATCCCTTGCATCGATCGTCGGGGGTGCCGCGTGTGTGCTCGGCACCCCCGACTGATCGGGCGTTTCCGGTGACCGTCTCCGGATGACGATCTGAAAGCCACGACATGGACGTACTGACAACTCCACTCCTCACTGGTTCGGCGACTGGCGCCATCCTGTTGCTCGCGGCGCTCGGACTGGCGCTCACGTTCGGGCAGATGGGCGTGATCAACATGGCGAACGGTGAGTTCCTGATGGTTGGCGCCTACCTCGCGTACGTCACGCAACAGGTGATCACCAGCCCCGGCCTGTCCATTGTGATCGCGCTCCCCGTGGCCTTTCTCTTCGCCGGCCTGCTCGGGCTGCTTCTGGAGCTTTCAGTCGTCCAATGGATGTACCGGCGACCGCTCGATACGCTGCTCGTGACCGTCGGGGTGTCCTTGGTGCTGCGACAGCTCGCGAAGGACATCTTCGGTGCCCAGGGCGACCCGGTCACGGCGCCGAGTTGGCTTGATGGTCGCACGTCGTTGTTTGGTTATGAGTGGCCCCACCGCCAGCCGTTCACGATCTTGTTGGCGGTCGGTTCGCTCGTCGCGCTCAACGCCTTGTTGAAGTACAGCACCTTCGGACGGCGGATCCGGGCGACGGTGCAGAACCGAGATCTGGCGGAATCGTTGGGGGTCTCGACGCGCAACGTTGACCGGATCACGTTCTTTCTGGGCTCCGGGCTGGCCGGCGTGGGCGGGGTCGCCATCGCGTTGATCTCGGGCACCAACCCCAATCTGGGGACGTCCTACATCATCCCGGCCTTCCTGGTTGTAGTGGTGGGAGGCGTCGGGCAACTGAAGGGCGCCGTGCTGGCGGCGTGGGGCGTGGGCGTGGGCACTGCGTTCCTGACCGACTGGACCAGCGGGAGCATGGCGCAGGTCATCACGTTCGCCCTGGTGGTGGTCTTTCTCATGATGCGGCCACAAGGTCTCTTCACTGTCCGGACGAGGTCCCTCGCATGACGATCACCGCCCCCGAGCCGTCCCAGTCCCAGGCCCTCGATGTGGGGCACGGCCCTGGATCTTCCACCAAGGCGGCTGGCTCGAGGTCGCTGGCGAGATTGCGCCCCTACCTTTCCTTGGTCGCCATCGCCGTGTTGGCGTTCGTGCTGCTGGTGTGGGCGCCTGGCTCGATGACGGCGTTCCGGCTCAGCAACCTCGGCAAGTACAGCGCGTTGGCTCTCGCTGCCATGGGCATCGGTCTCGCCTGGGGTCGGGGAGGGATGCTGGTCATGGGCCAGGGGGTGTTCTTCGGGATCGGCGGGTACGCCACGGCCATGCACATGAAGCTCGAGGCCGCCGGAGAGGGCCAGGTTCCTGATTTCATGCAGCTGTACGGAGACGGGACCATGCCATCGTGGTGGGAACCGTTCCGCAGCGGGCCCTTCACCGTGTTCGTGATCCTCGCTGCGCCGGCGTTGGTGTCGTATATCCTCGGTTTCGTGATCCTGAAGCGTCGGGTGAAGGGTGCGTACCTCGCCATCCTGACCCAGGCGCTGGCGGTGGCGTTTGCCACGTTGCTGGTGGCGACGATCAAACAGACGGGCGGCTTCAACGGCCTGAACACGTTCACCACCTTCTTCGGTCACAACCTCTATGACCCTGATGTGAAGAAGAACGTGTACTTGATCACCGCGGGTCTGGTGATCGTGTTCCTGGTGATCCTTTGGCAGCTATACCGCAGTCGATATGGAGAACTGTTGATCGCAACCCGAGACGCCGAGGAGCGCGTCCGGTTCCTCGGCTATGACCCCGCCAACATCAAGCTGTTCGCGTTCGTGCTGGCGGCGGTGATGGCGAGTGTTGGCGGCTCCATGTTCGTGCCCATTGCCGGCATTATCTCACCGACCAACGTGGACGCGGCAGCCTCGATCGTGTTGCTCGCCGGTGTGGCCCTCGGTGGTCGGGCCTCGTTGTTCGGCCCGGTGCTCGGCGCAATTGCTGTGGGCTACGGCCAATCCACCCTCTCGGAGCGGTTCCCCACTCGATGGACCTACTCGCTGGGCGCGCTGTTCATCGTGGTGGTTCTGCTGTTGCCGGGCGGCGTCGCCTCGTTGGGGTCGAAGTTCAAGTCCCCGGGGTCCATGATCGGGTGGCTACGGCCGGGGAAGGCGTCACGCATCGAGCTCGACCACGCCAAGTCTGAGGCGGTCGCATGAACCTCTCGTTCGGGCGTCAGGACTACCTGGAGATCCGCAATCTGACCGTGGACTTCGACGGCTTCAAGGCGATCAACGGCGTTGACCTCACGTTGTTGCAAGGGAGGCTGCATTTTCTCATCGGTCCGAACGGGGCGGGAAAGACCACCCTGGTTGATGCCCTGACCGGGTTGGTGAAGGGCACCGGAGACGCGACCTTTCGTGATCGTGACCTGCTCACCACGAAATCCCACCAGATCGTGCGCCTCGGCATCGGCCGGACGTTCCAGACGGCGACCGTGTTCGAGAAGCTCAGCGTGCTGCAGAACCTCGACATCGCCGCCGGCGTGCACCGCAAGGCGCGCGGGCTGATCTTCGCTCGCGGCAAGACTCCAGAGCGCGTGGAGCAAGCGTTGGAGACTGTCGGGCTGAGCGCACTGGCGCACCGTCCAGCGGGAACGCTTGCACACGGGCAGAAGCAGTGGCTCGAGATCGGCATGTTGTTGGTGCAGGACGCCAAGGTGATGTTCCTCGATGAGACCGTGGCGGGCATGAGCGTGGCTGAGCGCGACGAGACCGGCGACGTGCTCAAGCGGATCGCTGGTGAGCGGATCATCGTGATTATCGATCACGACATGGATTTCATGCGCCGATACGCCGATTTTGTGACTGTGATGCACAGCGGCACCGTGCTCGCTGAGGGCACGGTCGCTGAGATACAGGCGGACCGGCGGGTGCAAGAGGTGTATCTGGGCACGGCGAGCGAGGCAGCGGCACATGGCTGAACCAATGCTGGAAATGATCGGCGTGACGGCCGGGTATGGGCGCACGATGGTGCTGTTCGAGGTCACCCTCTCCGTGCCCAAGGGTGGCGCCGCGGCGATCATGGGCCACAACGGTGCGGGCAAGACCACGCTGCTGCGGGCCGCCGTCGGCCTGGTCCCGGTGAAGTCGGGAAAGGTGTTGCTGAACGGCGAGGATGTCACCCGGGAGCGTCCCAATCGCAGGGTCAAGAACGGACTCGGCTACGTCCCCCAGGGTCAGGTCTGCTTTCCACAGATGACCACGATGGAGAATCTCCAGTTGGTGTCGAACGTGAGGGCAGAGATCGACGAGGTGCTTGACACGTTCCCCGCTCTCACCGGTATTTTGAGTCGGCGAGCGGGGCTGTTGTCGGGTGGTCAACGCCAACAGCTCGCCATCGCGCGAACCCTGCTGGGCAAGCCGCGACTGTTGATTCTGGACGAGCCGACGGAGGGCATCCAGCCCAATGTGGTGGCGGAGATCGAACAGGTGATCATCAACCTGACCCGACGCGGTGATCTGACCGTGCTGCTGGTCGAGCAGCACGTCGGCTTCGCGCTGCGATCGACCGACACGTACTACGTGCTGGAGTCAGGCCGCATTACCGGGACCGGTAAAGGCGGCGAGGACTCCCTCGGTGAGGTCCGTGCTGCGATGGCGGTATGACGCGCCTCTGCCGCCACCGGTACTGGGCTTAATAACGTCGGCTTAACGCAGGGTGTCGTTAAACAGGGCGATGAGTTCGTTCCAGTGGCGTTCTCCGGCGGGGGCGTCATAAACAGGGAAATCCGACATGGTCCAGCCGTGGGCGGCGCCGGCGTAGAGATCGTGGCGGTGCGCAACGCTGGCGGCCATCAACGCCTCGCAGAGCCGGGCAGCCATTTCGGGAGGATAGGAGCCGTCCTTGTCGGCGGCGCCCACGTAGACCCGGGCCTTCATGGTGGCAGCCAGCAGATGGGGGCTGAGTTCGGAATCGGTGGCCAGTGAACCGCCGTGGAAGCTGGCTGCGGCGGCGATCCTGTCGGGATAGGTGCCCGCGGCGGTGAGCGAGATCGCCCCGCCCATGCAGTATCCCGTTGTTCCCACCTTCGTGCCTGCCACGTCAGGACGACTTTCCAAATAGGCCAGGAAGGCCGCGGTGTCCTGCGCCGCACGCCGGTTGTCCGTGGATTTCATGAGCGGGCCCAGCGCTTTGCGAACGTCACCGGAGGCGAACACCGCTTTGGGATCGAGGGGCTCGTAGCGGCCGGCCCGATAGAACAGGTCAGGCAGCAGCACCACGAAACCGGCATCGGCAAGTCTTTGGCCCATCTCGAACAGCACCGGCCGTATCCCCAGGCCGTCCATGTAGAAAATGGTTGCTGGCCATGGACCGCTCTGGCTGGTTGGCGTGAACACTGAAGTCGGACACTCGCCGTCAGCGGTGTTGATGATGACCTCTTCACGGGACATTCGGCCTCCTGGGATGGTTCGGCCTGCCGGGGCAGCCCGTGCATCATTCTGCCCCATAAGCCATCAAGAGGACGGCCGAATCGCCGTTGACAGGCCATCGCTCCTCCGGGTCGCCACGCATCGCGAGCCGTGCGAACCGGGGAACGCGGTTCTGACCGACGAGGCCGATTACGGCTAGCGTGCGCCGCCCGATGGAAGATGCAGTGATTGTCGCGGCAAGACGAAGTGTGATCGGCGTGGCTGGTCACGCGTTGCGCAACGTGGCGGTGGAGCGGTTGGCCGCTGACGTGCTGCAGGCGGTGGTGGCTGATGTGGCGGCCGACGCCGGTGTAGAACGGTCTTCGATCGTTGACGCGACGGTGGACGTGGTGCTCGGCAACGTGATGGGACCCGGCGGCAACGTGGCTCGCTTGTCGGCGCTGACGGCCGGGTTCGGGGTCGGGGTGGCCGGGTTCACCGTGGATCGCCAGTGTGGCAGCGGGTTGGAGGCCATCAATCTGGCGGCGGCCTTGGTGCGATCGGGCGCCGGTTCGTTGTATCTGGCTGGTGGGGCCGAGAGCCCGAGCACAGCCCCGTGGCGCTTCGCTCGGCCCACCACGCCGGCCGAACTGCCGCAGCCCTACGCCCGGGCCCGGTTCTCCCCACCGGAGATCGGCGATCCCGAGATGGGCGTGGCGGCGGAGACGGTGGCCCGCGAGTACGGGATCTCCCGCCAGCGTCAGGATGCCTTCGCCGCTCGGAGTCATCGCCTGGCCCTGGCTGCCCGCGAGGCGGCGGTGTTCGAACCGGAGCTGGTGGCCATCGCCGGCTTGGGCCATGACGAGCGTCCCCGGGCCGGGCTGAGTGAAGCAAAGTTGGCGCGCTTCCCCGCCGCCTTCGCACCGGGCGGTACGGTGACTGCGGGCAACACCTGTGGGGTCAACGACGGCGCCGCGGTGGTGGCGGTGACCACCAACGCCTGGCGGCTGGCGCACGGATTGCCCGGCCTGCGCGTGGTTGGCTTCGAGGTGGCCGGCGTGGATCCGAACCGCTGTGGCATCGGTGTGGTCCCCGCCGTGGAGCGGCTGCTGCGTCGCTGTGGGCTGGGCGTGGCGGACCTCGGCGTGGTGGAGATCACCGAGGCCTTCGCCGGGCAGGTGCTGGCCTGTCTCGACGAACTGGGTATCGACGAGCAGATCGTCTGTCCCGATGGGGGCGCCATTGCCCTCGGCCACCCGTGGGGGGCCACCGGCGCAGTGCTCATGGTGCGGCTGTTCACCACCATGGTGCGCCAAGGCGGACCCCGATTCGGTCTGGCCACCTGCGCCATCGGCGGGGGACTGGGCGTGGCCACGTTGGTGGAGCGCCTCGATCGTTGACCGTACCGACCTCCGATCGACCCGGCTATCGTGCGCGCCGGGGAGGCACCGATCATGGACCGTGGGCGGCAGTTGGCGATCGTCGAGCGGATCAGGGCCCATCGAGCGGCGGGCAACACCACGGACATGGCGCCGTCGATGTTCACCAACCCGGTGGCCACGTACATTGATCCAGACCGGATTGATTCACGTTTACCTCTTAATTGAGTCGATAATTGAGTGACGTGAAGTTCTCGGGGGTTACACGTGCGCAGAACATCCACCGCCGTGCCAACCCCGTAGTGAGGCGGGCAGGTCCCTAGCCGCTAGCCTTGCTCCTTGGTGTGCCGGGAAGTCTGGTCGGCGATTCATTTCGTGACCCCGGAAGCAGCCCCGTGACCGATTCCCAGTCCGATTTCCCCATCTGGATCACCAGCGACCGTCGTCTGGCCCGTTACGTCGCTCGGCCCGTGGCCCGGTTCCTCCAGATCGAAGCCGCCGGGGGACTGCTGTTGCTGGCAGCCACGGTGGCGGCGCTGGTCTGGGCCAACTCGCCATGGTCAGGCTCGTACGTGGCTCTGTGGCACACCAGCATCGGGGTCGAGGTGGGCTCCTTCGCCGTGCGCGAGGACCTTGGGCACTGGGTGAACGACGGGCTGATGGCGTTGTTTTTCTTCGTTGTTGGTTTGGAGATCAAGTTCGAGTTGGTACGGGGCCAGTTGAGCACCGTTCGTGACGCCGCCCTGCCCGCCATTGGTGCCCTGGGCGGCATGATCGTGCCTGCCGCCGTGTTCTTGGCCCTCAACGCCGGTGGTGCGGGGGCCGACGGATGGGGGATCCCGATGGCGACGGACATTGCGTTCGCCGTGGGGGTGTTGGCGCTGCTCGGTGACCGGGTGCCGTCATCGTTGAAGGTCATGTTGTTGGGCCTCGCCATTGCCGATGACATCGGGGCCATTTTGGTGATCGCACTTTTCTATACGGAGCAGATCGACCTCGCGTGGTTGGCCGGCGCCGGGGCCGGGCTGGGCCTGATCGCAGTGATGCGCCAGGTCCGGGTTTGGTATTCGCCGATCTACGTGGTGGCCGGGTTGGGCGTGTGGTTGTGCACCTTGCAGTCGGGGGTTCATGCCACCATTGCCGGCGTGGCGCTGGGGTTGCTCACCCCGGCCCGTCCGCTGATGGCCGAGGTCGAAGCGGACCAAACGGCGGACTGGCTCTCCTCGGACACCGACGTCACTGCGGCTGAGGTGCGCGTGCTGGGCTTCGCGTTGCGGGAGTCCGTTTCACCGGCGGAACGGCTGGACCAAGCCCTGCACCCATGGACGAGCTACGTGATCATCCCGGTGTTCGCGCTGGCCAACGCCGGCATTGTGCTCAGCAACCAAGCGCTACGGGACGCGGCCGGGTCGGCGATAACCGTGGGGGTGGTGGCCGGTTTGGTGGCCGGCAAGCTGATCGGGATCACCGGTGCCATGTGGATGGCGGTGCGCCTTGGTGCAGCCCGCTTGCCCGATGAGATCCGCTGGCGTCACGTCACCGGCATGGCGGCGATCGCCGGGATCGGCTTCACCGTGTCCATCTTCGTTTCCGGGTTGGCGTACACCGATGCCGCGCTGGCTGACCAAGCCAAGGTCGGGGTCCTTGTTGGCTCCGTACTGGCCGCCGCCATCGGCGCCGTGGTGCTGGTCACCGCGTCACCGGCGTCACCGAGTCACGGTGGGGCCAACAACTCGGACTAGGTCCAATACCGTTCAGGATTAGGGCAGTCGCCCCACACCCGGCGGGCGACGGTGGTCACCAGCTCCAGCTTGCGGCGTTGCTCATCCCAACTCAAGAGGTTGCCGGCATCGACGGACGCGAAGCCGCATTGGGGGCTCAGCGCCAGTTGATCGAGGGGCAGAAAGGCGGGCAGCTTCCGGACCCGGCGCGGTACGGTGGTGCGTTCGTCGCCTTCGCCGATCTTCCAGTCCAGCGCGATGGGCATCTCGGAGCTCACGTAGCCCGTGACCGAATCGGGGAACGCGATGGACCACGCCGTCCTGCGATATTCCCCGTCGCTCAAGATGTCCAGACCGACCTCGCGTTGCATCGCCAGCGCGCTCAGGATGGCCTCGTCCTCGATAGCGCGCACCGCATCGTCATGCAATTCGCCCGCAGCCTGGCGAGCATGGGCGTGCAGCACCGCCGGGGGACGCAACAAGGATCCGACATGGTCGGCGCGGTAGGTGCTCATCTGCTCTCTCCGATCAGTGGTCCACCACCGCGGGGTCCTCGATCACGTCCCGTACGAGATATTGAAACGCGTGCCAGGGCACATTGGCCTTGTTGTATTCCAGCGCGGTTTGTTTGGCGCCGGACTCGGAGATGGGGCTGGCGGCGGCCCCGGCCTTGACGTGCACCTCGGCCACCCGTTCGGCCAACACAAAGCGGGCCACCGCGCCCTCCACCGAATCAGCCGCGGTGAGCAGACCGTGATTGCGCAGCACGCACAGGTTGTGCCCGCCCATGGCTTGCGCGATTCGCTCGCCGCCGTCGGTGCTGAGGATGGCCAACTCCTCGTCGTCGAACAGGGCCTGATCGAACACGAACATGCACGACTCCTGGCTCAACGGTTCGAACAGCCGGGCCTGGGCCGCGAACGGGGTGCCGTAGTGGGAGTGACAATGCGCTGCTGACACCACCTCGGGGCGGGCCTCGTGGATGGGGTGGTGAATGAAGTACGCGGCCATGTTGATGCCACCGGTCCCTTGCGCCACGGTCCCATCGGGAGCCACCAACACCAGTTCATCAACGGTGGCGAACTTGAACGGCACCCCGTAGCGCAGCAACCAGAAATGATCAGTCAGTTCCGGATCGCGGGCGCTGATGTGACCGTCACCGGTCTGACCGAACCCCAGGTTCCCGAAGATCCGATACCCCAGCGCGCACATCCGCTTGCGATGGGCCCGCTCCTCCTCGATGCTGGCGAAGGTCGGTGGCCGGCTGGTGGTGTCGTAGTAGGCGTGCGCTCCCATCCACATACGCTACCGCCGGTTGCTCACCCGGCGAAACGGACGGTGTGAACCCCGCGCGTCGGCAAAGCTTTGTCCTCAGGGGTCCCGACCACCAGACTGGCGTCACAATGCGCCTTCGTCACCTATCGGCCCCGACCGCGGCGCACGCAGGCACCGCGCAGGCCACGAAGGTCACCTTCGCCCTGGTGTGTCTGTCCACGTTGGGGACCTTCGTGGCCCAGGGGTTGCTGTATCCGTCCCTGCCGCTGTATCTGACCACCGAACTGGGTACCTCCAAGGCGGTGGCCGGGCTGGTGGTCTCGGTGCTGGCGCTCACCTCCATCGCCATTCGCCCCTGGGCCGGCGGCTTCATAGACCGGGTTGGTCGCCGCCCGTTGCTCATCGCCGGGCCGATCCTGGGCGCGGTGTCCGCGGTTGGTCTGCTCACGCTGCGGTCGGTTTTGGCGGTGATGGTGATGCGGCTGATCCAGGGGGCCGGCTCGGCGTTGACCTATAGCGCCGCGGTGGCCTCGGTAGCGGACGTGGCCCCGCCGCAACGACGGGCCGGGTATTTGGCACTGTTCAGCACGTTCTTTTACGTCGGTTTCGCCCTGGGTCCGTTCATCGCTGAGCTGTTGATCCGTTCCGCCGGGTTCTCCTCGGTCTGGTGGACGGTCGGCGGGTTCACCGCGTTGGGTGCCGTTGTGGCCACCTTTGTGTGCGAAACCCGCCCGGCCACGCTGAGCGCGCCGCCCAAGGTGCCGATGGTGCACCGCCTGTTCCACCCCGCCGCCAGACTGCCGGGTATGGTGTTCTTCTCCATCGGCATCGGCTGGACCGCGGTGGCCTCGTTCTTGTCCCTCTATGCCCGGGACATCGGGTTGTCCAATTCTGATGTGCTGTTCCTGGCGTTGTCGGTGAGCGTGTTGGCCACCCGTTTCCTCAGCGGTGGCCTGGCCGATCGGTTCGGACGGGTGGCGGTGGCCGTGCCCTCCATCGTGGCGGTGGTGGCCGGTCTGGCCGGGCTGGCGTTGTTCGATTCCCCGATGGCGGCGATCATCTCGTTGGTGGTCTTCGGTGTGGGCTACTCCGGTGGTTTCCCGGCGCTGTTGACGATGGTGGTCGATCGGGCCCCTGATCGTGAGCGGGGTGTGGCCATGGCGTCATTCAACGTGTACTTCGACATCGGCGCCCCCATCGGTGGGTACGGGGTGGGCCAACTCATCGACTGGGGCGGGTTCCCTCTCGGTTTCGGGGTGTGCGCCGTGGCCGCCGCCGCCGGGCTGCTGTTCCTCCCGGCGATGCGCGGCGCAGCTCGACCTCGAGGGGTGCCCTTGTGACGCCAATGACGCACCGAGCGTGAACCGTTCGCGGTGCCCCGGTCAGCCAGACCCGACGTGACCAGCCTCGGTAGCGGATCAGAGCCAACCGCGGTGCTTGAAGTTGCGGTGCAGCGCCATGCAGGAGATGGCCATGACCGCTAGGGCCAAGGGATAACCGAAACGCCAGCGCAGCTCGGGCATGTGCTCGAAGTTCATGCCGTACACCCCCGCGATCATGGTGGGCAGCGCGATGATCGCCACCCAGGCGGAGATCTTGCGCATGTCCTCGTTCTGGCGCATGGCCACCTGGGCCACGTTGGCGTTCAAGGCGCTGTCCAACAACGCATCGAGGGTCAGCAACCGTTCCGACACCCGCAGCAGATGGTCGTGCACGTCCCGGAAGTAGTCCGCAGATCGCTCGTCCAGCGGTTTGGTGCCGGTGGCCAACTCCGCCAGGGCCGGCTCCAAAGGGTCCACCGCCCGGCGGAAGTCGAGTACCTCGCGTTTGAGCTTGAAGATCCGCTCGGCATGGGAGGGTTTGGGGCCGGAGAACACGTCCTGCTCAATCTCGTCGATGTCCACGTCAAGGCCCCGCATGACCAAGGCGTAATCGTCCACGATGCGATCAGCGATGGCGTACAGCACCGACGCTGTACCCCATGGCAATTGGTCGGGTTCGTCATCGATCCCCCGGCGCACATCGGACAGTGCCATGGCCTGTCCGTGGCGCACGGTCACCACGAAATCGGCACCCACGAACACCATCAACTGACCCACGTCGACCACCTCCTCGGAGTCCACGTAACGGGCCGGTTTGAACACCACGAAGAGACTGTCCCCGTACCGTTCCAGCTTGGGGCGCTGATGGGCGTGGACCGCGTCCTCCACCGCCAGCGGGTGAAGATCGAACGCCGCCGCCACCTCGTCGAACTCGGCCTGGCCCGGTTCGTGCAAGCCCAACCACACGAACCCGCCCTGAGCCCGGGCGTGCATCAGCGCGTGGCCCACGTGGTCCGGTTCATCGCCGCGGCGGCCATCCACGTATACCGCACAGTCCACAATCATGGGACCAGTCTCGCGGAGTGGGTTGCGCCAGCGGGACACCGAACCGCCCCGGCCCGCCCGGCTCGCGGACGGCTCCCCCCGGTGGTGACGAACTGGGGCAGTATGTGCGGTAAGTACGGCGCCCGGTGGCTCATCATCGGGCCCGCGGTGAGGAGTTCAACATGCGGTTTTCCGTTGCCATCCCCCAGGCCAACCACTTCGCCTCGCCCGACTCGCTGGCGGCCATGGCCAACGCCGTTGAGGATCTGGGCTTCGACGGGTTGTGGATCGCGGATCACATCCTGGTGCCCGTCGGTGAGGGCTATGTGCCGGAGCTCATGCACGAACCGCTGGCGTTGTTGCCGTGGCTGGCGGCCCGCACCCACCACATACGGCTCGGTATCAGCGTGCTGGTGCTGCCATACCGTGACGCCACCTTCACCGCCAAGTATTTTGCCAGCCTGGACGCGCTGTGCGACGGACGTCTGGAGTTGGGCGTGGGCGCCGGTTGGTTGGAACGGGAATTCGAAGCGGTGTCCGTGCCCTTTGCCGAGCGGGGTCCGCGCACCGATGAGGCGCTGCGGGTGTTTCGCAATCTCTGGGAAAACGATACCTGCAGTTTCGAAGGTCGCTTCAAGCGCTATACGGATATGCGGATGTTTCCGAAAGCCGGACCGTCACGGCGGGGTCGGACCATTCCCATCACCGTTGGTGGTAACTCCAAAGCCGCCATCCGACGAGCGGCGGAGTTGGGTGATGGGTGGCACCCCATGGCCATGACCCCCGAGAAACTGGCCGCCACGGTGCCGGCGTACCGGGCCCAATGCGAGCGGTTCGGACGCACCCCGGGCCCGGTCAACATCCGGGTACAAGCCGGTGGACTGAAGCGATCCGATGGACGGCGTCTGCTCACCGGCAGCGCCGAGCAGCAGGCCCAGGACGTGCGGGACTATGCCGACGCCGGTGCCGATGAGCTGATGTTGACCGCCACCGGCCGCAATGTCCATGACCTCATCGACAACGTGCGGGCCTTCATGCGCACCGTCGTGCCCCGTGTCTGAACAAACGACGGCACCGACCCGTCTCCGCACCACCGTCATCTGTGACGGCGAGGAGCACCAGATCCGCTGGCAGCGCGGCGCGGTGGTGCTGGAAGATCACCCCGACCCGTTGGCCGATCTGGCGTTGTGCGCGCTGGGGGGAACGTGGTCCTCGTGCATCGCGGTGCTGAGCATGATACGCAGCCGCTTCGATCCGGTTGGCACCTGGCCGGTGTGGACCGGACCGCTGCCCCGCGCCGGTGGGCCGCAACTGATGCAAAAGGCGTGGAATGACCTGCTGGCCGCTCGCCATTCGGCACCACCGGGGGAGGAGGACCGTTACCGCCTCCAAAGCGCCGAGGACCGCTGGGCCATGGCGGTGCTGAACCTGGTGGAACCGGCGCTGCGGTGGCGGCTGGCGCTGGACGCGGTGGTCGGCCGCTGCCGCCGATCCGCCGGTGGTCCACCCGACCCGTTCAATGCCGGCACCTTGCGACGGGGCTTCAGCCGCCGCGATGGCCGGGGCCCGCTGGCGGAATCGATCATGTTCGCCTCGCTCAGTGCCCCGCCCGGCGCCAGCCTGGTGTGGCTGCTGGAATCCCACGGCGACAAACGCAGCGCCCGCCTGGGAACCCACGGGTAGGGCGGTCCCAAGCGGGGTGGGTGGGTCAGCTGGGGGCGTTCAGGCGGGGATTATCGAAGCGGATGTGTTCCACGGTCTCCGCGTCGGTATCCAAGATGGCGTAGGACACCTGGGTGCGGGCGCTCACCTCACGGGATTCGCCGATGGAACCGGGGTTGATGACCAGCACGTTGCCGGCCCGCTCGGCCATGGGCACATGGGTGTGACCCAACACCAGGAAATCGGCGTCCACTTCGGCGCAGCGTTTGAACTTGGGGCTTCCTTCAACGAGATAGTCGTTGTACGGCTCGAAGGGGCTGCCGTGCATCACCTTCAGCCGCTTGCCACCCACGGCCACATCAATGCTCCACGGCAGGCCGCGCAAATACTCCACATTTGACGCACGGATATCGGGCCGGGCCAGCGCCCGCACCCCTTGCGGACCCAGCAGCACCGCTTCGTGATTGCCGAAGATGGAACGCACCTGATGCTCCCGCAACAGCTCCACGGTCTCGTTGCACATCCGGTACTCGTACACCGAATCACCGGCGCAGATGATCTCGTCCACCACCGGCGCCATGGCCTCTATGGCGGCGCGAACCGCAACGTGATTGCAGTGGGCATCCGAGAACAATCCGATCAGCACCTGGTGTTCCCCTGCCCCGTCGACAACCGAAGCCCCTACGGTAGCGGACCCACCCGACGGTTCCCACCGGGCCCCGCCTCCGACGGACGCAGCCGCCTCAGTAGCGGATCAGGGTGGAGACCCGCCGTTTGACCAGCTGGTCGGCCTGGTTGCGCCATTCGGTCTCGGTGAACATGAACAGCGTCAGCCCCAGCCGAGTGGTCCGCTCCTCCCACTCCGAGAGCCGGCTCCGGGTACTGATCACGTCGCCGGGCCGCATCGGCTCCCCGTAGGTCTCCCGTTGGCCGCCGTTCATGCCCCGCCAACCAACCGCCGGCTCACCGTCGTTGCGGGCCATGATGGCGGCCTCGGCGTCATACCAACGGGGCTCGCCTCCCGGGGCATCGCCCGCCGCCGATTGGGCCAGGATCGGCCAGGCGAAGGGGTTGAATTCCGGCGGGGCGATCACGCCACCCCAACGGGTCCCGCCCGCGTAGTCCTGGTCCCAATGGATGCGGGGCGGGGTTTCCGGCCAATACACGGCGATGGCCCACTTGCGAATGTCCGACGCGGTGACGGGGGGCGATACCCGCACCGGACCCCAGACGCCCCGCAGATCGATCATCTCGGGAAGGACCAAAGTTGTGGGCTCCGCGGTGACCATGGTCGGGATCGTAGGCCACCCCGCAG
>JBJXFH010000051.1:0-27920 GCA_046155365.1 Acidimicrobiales bacterium
TGTTGGCCTACGTGGAACTGGACGAGGGCCCCCGGGTGATGACCAACATCGTGGACTGTGACCCCGAGACCCTACAGATCGGCCAACGGGTCCGCGTGGTCTGGGACGACACCGGCCAAGGCAGCGCGCTGTACCGCTTCACCCCGACGTGACCCCGCGCCGCCGCGTCAAGCCATCGCAACGTACCGACGGAGCGAACGTCATCGCGGAGTCCGGTTCGTGTCCGGCAGCGGAAGCCGATGCCATTGAATTGGCCGCCCGGGCCGATCCGAAACTGGCGCTGGCCCTTTGCGGTGTCTGGCCCGGAGATGAGCAGATGGCGTTGCGGCTCTCCAAGTTCGCCGACCCCCGCTACCACCGGTGAACCTACCGATCAGTATGGGGTCCGCCGGGGCCACCGCGGTCTTCAGCGTTGCCGTTCGGGATGCGGCGAGCACGATAGGCGCCCCTGCGGCGCTCAGCCCTGCGCGGTGATGCGGAGGGGCCGCACGATGGTGGACTCGGTCCCGCAGTCCTGCGCCATCACGAGCTGCGTGAAAGGGTAGGAATGCGGTGAGCTGAGCAGCGCGCCGTCCAGCGTCAGGGTCCTGCCCGCGCTGAACGAGGCGCCGTCGGGCAGCAACGCGGCGTCGGGGTTGAAGAAGTCGCGACGGGCGCCGTCGGGCCAGCGGATGAGGTATCGGCCGCCGTCGGTTTCGAGCAGCAGGCAACCGGGCGGGGCACCATCGACGATGAGCGTCCCGGTCATCCGCAGCCGTGGGTCGGCCTCGATGGCGGCGTTGGTGAACAATCTGCTCTCCTCCACGGGAGCGTCGGTGGGCAGGATCGCCCCCGGGCGGGTGCACGCCTTCCAACCGGTCACCGTCCATGTTCCCCCGGCCGCACGCAGACGCAAGACGAGCACCGGCCGTTCATCCACTATGCCCACCATCGATGTGCTGTCGGCGGCGGCGGGTATGGTCCGTGCCTCATGCAGCGGCGCCAGGGCCAGCGCCGGGGTGCGGCGGGCGGCGAGGAAGTCCGCCACCGCGGCGCCCGGTGACCACTCCGGTCTCCGCTGCGTGAAGTAGTCGCTCTCGCCCTGCACCCGGCCTTCGGACGCCGTGCAGTGGAGCGTGGCCTCCTCGAATCGACCCTCGATGCCGGTGGCGATCAGGGCGCTGTCGGCGGATCCGATGGTGAGCACACCGTTGTCGATGGTGAGGGCAGGGTTGGTCCTGAACAGACCGGTGATCCACTGCTCTTGGGCGCCGCGGCTGTCGTCGCACGCATACAGCAAGTCGCTATCGCCGAAAAAACCGGGCTGATAGCGCAGCGTCCCATCGCCGTCGATGCGGTACGTGCCACCGAATTGATGACAGCCGGTGGTTCCGCCGAGGGTGCCGTCGTCGAAGAAGGACACCCACAACCGTTCTTCGCCGATGAGCGCCCGGTCGGCCCCGGTGCTGAGGTCCCGCGCCGCAGTGAAGAGGTAGACGTGACCGGCGAGATCGTCCATGGTGGCCGGTCGCACGCCGCCGTTGGGTAGCGCCTCCGCCGCCGCCTCCTCCTCCTGCTCGTCCGCCTCGATCGGTCGGACGGTCTCCACCCGCCGCTGATCGGGGCCCGAGGCGACGATGAACGCGCCGGCGACGATCACCGCCCCCAAAGCGACCGCCGTGGCGAGCCGGCGACCCCGCCGCCCACTGTGTGGCGCTGGCGGACCGAGGGACCCGACGTCCGCGGCGGACGGCATGGGCCGCTCGACGGCGGGCAAGGCGGCGGCCAGTTGCTGGAAGCGTTCGCGAATCGCCGGTTCGTGAGAGGTGCTCTCGCGGGTCATGTCATGACCTCCTGCAATCGGGCCAGCCCGTGACGGACATGGGAGCGGACGGTTGCCCGGCGGACCCCGAGCGCCTCGGCGATCTCGGCGTCCTCCGCGCCATGGAGATAGCGCAGCACCAGCGCCGCCCGCTGCTGGGGGCCCAGCGCGGCGAGCGCATCGACGAAGTGGACCAGCCCCACGTCGGCCTCAGCGACCGGGACCACATACCGCTCGGGCTGGCGGCGGGCGTGGCGCTCGGCCACCCCGGCCCGCCGTCGCTCGTTGAAACACACACGAACCAGCGCGGTGCGGAGGTAGGCCTCGGGGCGTTCGATAGGCGCCAGGCGGGGCAGACAACGCACCCAGGTCTCGCTCACCGCATCTTGGGCGGCGACCTCATCGCCGAGGATGATCCAGGCCAGGCGCAGCATCCACGGGTGGCAGGCCCGCCACAGACCCTCCACCCCATGCTCCACACCAACCTGCATACTCCATCGACACCCGAAGGCCGCGCACCGTGCAACCGGTCCCCCAAGAGAATCTCAGCGGAACAGCGGGTGTTCAAGGTGCTGCTCCGTGCCCTTTGCCGGCGTGGCAGCGGTTCGTCGGGGGGCACCCTGCCGTTAGCGCACCGGCTGAGCGCACCGATCAGGTCTCCCACCAACAACCAGCGCCGTGAGCCCGAGCCCCAGACACAGGGCGATGTCGCTTGGGCGGCTCATGCCCAACGTGTCGCCTTCCGTCGTCGCCACCACCGCGCCGACAACCGCCAGGACCAACCAGCTCCCGGCGGCGAGAACCCGCAGCACCCGGGCGGCGACCACGGTGTTGGCCACGCCGACACTGGCCGCCAGCAACCACAGCAGCGCGCCGTTGCGGTCCAAGGTGATCAGGTCCCCGTAGGGCAGATCGTCGGTTCGCGCCGGGCCCAACCGGACGCCAGATCCGCCCCGCGCCAGGAAGTAGCCGGCCAGGGCAACGGCCACCACGTTGAGCACCACGGCGTAGCGATTGACCTTGACGTGACCCTTCATGAGGCCCATCCCAGATAGGCGGTGTGCAGCCGGCCGGTTCCCACTGCTCGGGCCCGCAGCACCGCGTCGAGGCTCCACACCCGCCCGGCGGCCGGCGATGCGAACACCGCGACGTGAGCGGCCACCATCAGCCAGTAGGACCATCCCCACTCGTCGGGAACCCGGGCCACGGTGAGCCCGATCGACAGGCTCTGCAGCGCACCGAACGCCGCCCACAACCGGGTGGCGATCCCGAAGAGCAGCCCGACACCCAGGAGCAGCTCGCTCACCAACACCACCCATCCGAAGGCCACCAGGTTGGGCTGCACCACCTCCCGCAACCCCCACGAGAACGCCGGCAGGGTGGGATCGTCGATGCCGCGCTGCACGAAACGGCCCAGGGCACCGAACTGCGGGGGTAGCTTCCAGCCCACGTTCTGCACCCACATCAGGCCCAGCAGCATGCGCACCGAGGCCAGCAACCAACCATTGAGCCGTTCCTGTTCCACACCCATGAGGTTCCTTCCAAATGGAGCTTTCAAGATCTGAATGAATCCATGTTCTGCGTGGATCTCTCGTTGACGCCGACCGGCGCCGCGGTGCTCACGCTCAACGGATGCCGATGTTGGCGTCATTGCCCGCCGGGAGCGCACCGACCAGGCCGGCCAGGGCCACCGCCGGACGTTCCAGCGGATCGATGGTCCTGGTGATGAGCAGATCCGTCGCTACCATACCATCAAGTACGGTGGGACCAAAGGGGCTCCAGAATGCACCGTCGGCGGTGATGGTCAACTCGGCAGGGATCTGGTGGTGCTCGAAATGCCTGCCCATGTCGTTGCCCTCAGCGCGACCGCGCCGGATGACGGGG
Organism: Acidimicrobiales bacterium; assembly: GCA_046155365.1. Classification (GTDB taxonomy): domain Bacteria; phylum Actinomycetota; class Acidimicrobiia; order Acidimicrobiales; family CAIXPF01; genus CAIXPF01. The sequence goes on from JBJXFH010000051.1 coordinate 3,686, forward strand.
CGCACGAGATGATCCTCATCGGACACCCCCAGGCTGCGGTGCAGGGCGCACAGCTCGGCGTGTTGCTGCTCGTCGAGACGGTCCGGTTCCACCGTGGTCGCCACCCGCACCCCCAGGCCGAGCGCCAGCAACTTGGGGATGGCGTCCACCACCCGGGCGAAGTTCTCGGGTCCGCGCAGCTCGTCGTTCAACGACGCCGTGGGGGCGTCCAGGGAGATCTGCACGGTGAGCGGCAAACCGGCCAGCGCCCGCAACCTCTCCAGGCGCGCCGGACCGAACACGGTGCCGTTGGAGAGCACCACGGTGGGACGCAACGCCGCCAACTCCGCCAGCAGGGCCGGCATCTCGGGCAGCAGGAAGGGCTCACCGCCGGTGACGCCGAAATCGGTGAAGCCCAGCGTCGCAGCCTGACGGGCCAAGCTCAAAAGAAGCGCCGGGTCAAGTTCGCGTCGTGCCGCGTCGGGTGCGGATTCCGTGAGGCAGTAGCGACAGGCGAGGTTGCAGTGGTAGTTCGAGTAGAACCACACCCGGCCGGGCAAGGCCCCCGAGGCGATGGCGTCCGCAACGGCGCTGCTCATGCGGCCGGCCTTTCCGGCGTCCAGTGAATCATCCCCAGATCGGCCAATTTGTTCAGCGTTTCCGGGGCGCTGGGCAGACGCAGAGCGGTGGCGAACCGGTTGAGGAACATGGTGGCGCCCACGGTCACGGTGAGCTCCACAATGGCGTGATCGGGCAGGAACCGGCTGAGCTCGGCGGCGGCCGCCGGGTCAATGGGGCCGGAGCCGCCCGCCACCAGGTCCACCCAACGCAGCACTGCGGCTTCGGTGGGATCCTCAAAGGTGCGAGCGATAGGGGTTTCCGCTCGCAAGACGCCCAGCTGGCTGGTGTCGAAACCAACGTCGTGGGCCACCACCGTGTGGGCCTCCACGCAGTAGCGGCAACCGAGCAAGGCTGAGGTGCGCAGGATGGCGATCTCCTTGAGCCGGATCGGCACCGAGGAAGGCCCCAGCGCGGCGCCGATGAACGGCAGCGTCGCTTGGCACAGTTCTGGCACCTGCGCCAGCGCGGCCACGATGGGCCCGGGGTCGCCGCCAGCGAAAAGGTCACGCAGTAACAACGGCGCGTCATGCACGGTGATGAGCTGCACCGCGGGCGTGCCGGGAGAGCGAACGTTGGGAATGGTGGGAACGGCAACGGGTACGGTCATAGGGCGGTCCTGTCCTGGCTGGTAGGGAGAAGGGCCCGGGCCACGGCGGCGACCCGTCCATGGGGAGCGTCCGCGGCCACCGCCCGGAGATCCTCGATGTTGTCGATGTCCCGCAGGGTTTCAAGGGACCGCACCGCAAGGCCAAGGTCCACCAGCCGTTGCCGTTGGCGGGCGCCGGTGACGGGCGTACTCATCGGTACGTCTTCGAACACCGCCACCGGATCCACCCCGAGCGGGAGCCCGATGGCCCAGAACCCACCGTCTTCGGCTGGTCCGAACGCCGCCGTTGACGCCCGGCCCACCCAGCGCAGCGCCAAACCCAAGCTGGCCGGGTTGAGCTGTGGGGTGTCCATGGCGATCACCACCGCGGCGCCGCCCACATCGCAAAAGGCGTTGGCCAACCGGTCCCCCAGCAAATCGCCGCGCTGGGCGATGCATTCCCAACCCGGTGGGCACCAGCCGGCGGGATCGCCTTCGAAGACCAGCACGTGACGCTGGGCCGGCACCGCCGCGGCCGCATCGAGCGTGTCGAGCAAACAGGCCCGGGCCACGCGACAGGCGCCGTGGCGGTCAAGCGGCGGGCAAAGCCGGGTTTTTACCCGCCCCGGGACCGGTGCCTTGGCGATGACCATCAACGCCCCGCCGATCAGCGTTTCGTCGTTCATGGTCCCGACTCCAGCGGCTCGATCCCACCCCGGTGGGCGGTGTCGGTGCCGGTGCGGGTGTCCGCGCCACGCAGGCGATCGGCGAGCAGCACGGCGATGACGGTCATGGAGTCCGTGATCTCACTGCGCAACACCATCTCCAGCACCGCATCGAAGGGCCACACCTGCCGGCGCAGCAACTCCGTGGCATCGGGCCGGGCGGCAACCTCGTGAACGCCACGGGCGATGAACAGGTGGGCGGTCTCCTCCACCACGCTTTTGGAGGTGTGATAGCGGTTGAGCGCCACCAGCTCCGCCGTGCCCACCCCCGCTTCCTCGGCCAGCTCCCGTCGGGCGGCGTCCTCAATGGACTCACCGGCGTGGACCCCGCCGGTCGGCATCTCCCACGTGGGGTGCCCGGCCACATAGCGAAACTGCTGCACCAACAGCACGCGATCCTGGTCAACGAAGGGCAGCACGCCCACACAGGGCCCGCATTGCACCACGCCATAGATCGTCTCGTGACCGGTGGGAAGGCGGACCACATCCTCGACCACCTCAATCCACCGGTTGCGGTACACCGACCGCCGCGACAACCGCTGCCAGGGCGCGGTCACCACATCGGTCACCACATCGGTCACCACATCGGGGGCACTGTCACCGTCACCGCTCATGGCGCCAACCCGCCGGGAGGGAGCGTGCGAAGGATGCGGGCCATGTCCCCCACCGCCCGAGCCGTGCCCCGCACCGTGCCGGTGACCTTGGAACGACCCACGCGGGGGTGGTAACTCACCGGCACCTCGCAAATGCGCCAACCGGCTCGCTGGGCCCGCAACACCATCTCCAGCGGCCATCCCGAACGCCGGTCCACCATGCCCAACGCCCGCAACGGCTGTACACGTGCAGCGCGCATCGGGCCCAGGTCCCGCAACGGCGTCCCGCTTCGGCGACGCAGTTCCCACGCCAACGCCCGATTGGCAACCCGGGCGTGCAACGGCCAGGCCCCTCGATCCGCTTGGCGCGCCCCGAGCACCAGGTCCGCCGCACTGCTGAGCAACGGGGCCACCACCCGTTCGAGTTCTTGCGGATCGAAGCTGCCGTCAGCATCCATGAAACAGACGATCTCGGTCTCAACCGCCGCCAGACCGGCCCAGCAGGCGGCGCCGAACCCACGTTGGGGCTCCGACACCACCACTGCGCCCAGCGCTGCGGCCACTTCAGCGGTGCCGTCACGGGATCCGTTGTCCACCACCACCGCCCGGAAGCCGTACGGGAACCTGCCGAGAAGTTCGGGTAACGCCGCCGCCTCGTCCAGAGCCGGCAGCACCACATCGATCACCGGGCCATTGTCGTCGGCTTCCAGCCACTGCCGCGGGGCATTTCGCGAAACATTTCCTAAACACGCCCGGCCCCAACCCCGCAGACCGCTCCCGACGGGCAAGATGGCGTTCTGATGCGCGTTCTTGTGACCGGCGGTGCCGGCTTCATCGGCTCACACATCGTGGAGGAGCTGGTACACAGCGGCCACGCCGTGGTGGTGCTGGACAACCTCGACCAAGCCGCCCACGACGGTGAACCCGAGTGGCTCTTGCCGGAGGTCGACTACCGCTGGGGTGACGTGGCGGACGCCGAGCACTGGCGCGCCGTCCTGCCCGGCTGCGACGCCATCTGTCACCAAGCCGCCAAAGTGGGGCTCGGCGTGGACTTCGCCGATGCCCCGGCCTACGCCGCCAGCAACGATCTGGGAACGGCGGTGGGTCTGGCGGTGGCTCATCAGGTCCGCTTCGTGGGACGAATCGTGCTGGCGTCCAGCATGGTCGTTTACGGCGAAGGGCGTTACGACTGCGCCGCGCATGGCACCGTGGCGGCCCCACCCCGGCGCACGGCCGATTTGGATGCGGGCCGATACGAGCCGCGCTGTCCGGCCTGTGACCAACAGCTACAACCAGGGCTGGTGGCCGAACATGCGCCGCTTGACCCCCGCAATGTGTACGCCGCCACGAAACTGCACCAGGAACACCTGGCCAACGCCTTTGGCCGGGAACACCCCGAGGTAACCGTCACCGCGCTGCGCTACCACAACGTGTACGGACCCCGTATGCCTTCGAACACGCCCTACGCCGGCGTGGCCAGCATCTTTCGCTCCGCGCTGGCCGCCGGTCAGCCCCCTCGCCTGCTCGAGGACGGCGGCCAACGGCGGGACTTCGTGCATGTCCGTGACGTGGCCCACGCCAACGTCCTGGCGCTGACCGCCACCCAGCCGGCCCCGGGGGCGTTCAACATCGCCAGCGGTCAGCCCTGCACCCTCGCTGACATGGCCCGGGCCCTGTGCGCCGCCCACGGGGCCGGGCTCGAACCTCAGGTCGTTGGCGGCTACCGGTTGGGTGACGTTCGCCACGTGACCGCATCCACCGAGCGCGCCGCGGGCGCCTTGGGCTTCCGGGCCGCGGTCACCCTCACCGAAGGAATGGCTGAGTTCGCCCATGCCCTGCAACGACGACCTCCACGGCGACGGTGACGCGCCCCGCCCGCGCCAGCCGTCACATCGTGGTGCTGTTGAGCCTTAGCTGCGGCCTGGTGGGGCTCACCGCGTGGTGGGGCCGACAGCTCAACGCGGCCAACCCGGCCATGGTGGGGCGAGGCAGCCCCTGGTATGGCAACTGGGAGATGGGGACCATCGAACCCTCCCAGTGGCATCGGCTGATGCCTGCCGTGGCGCTGGGGGTGGTCATGGTGCGGTGGTGGCCCGCCCTCTGCCGTTCCACGCCCATCCGGACCTTGCCCTGGGTGACCGGACTCCTGGGGATCTGCTGGGCCGCCACGGTGCAAGCAATCAACGGCTGGAACTCGTTGAACAACGGCGTCAGCTATCAGGCGGACTACCTCCGTGCTGTGCCCGCGGTGCAGTCACCAGTCAGCTTTCTGCGCGCCTTCGTGGAACGCGCCGACACCTATCCGGTGCACGTGCAGGCCCATCCGCCCGGCCAGGTGCTGCTGTTGTGGGCCCTGGATCGGGTGGGGTTGGGCGGGGCGTGGCCGGCAACCGCCCAAACCCTGCTGTTCGCGGCGCTGGCCAGCGGTGGCGTGCTGACGGTGCTGCGCTGGGAAGCCGGCGAGATGGCGATGCGCCGCGCCGCCACGTTCATGAGCCTCACCCCGGCGGTGCTGGCGGTGGCCACCTCCACCGATCCCACATTCAGCGCGCTGGCCGTGCTGGCCGTGGTGGGGGCGTTCGCCGCTGAGCGTCAGACGACATCGGCGGCACTGTTGCTCGGCGTCGGGACCGGCATGGTGGCGGCGGTCGCCTGCTTTTTCACCTATGCCGCGCCGTTGTTCCTGCTTCCGGCGCTGGTTCCGCTCCATCGGCTTTGGCGCGCCCGACGGCCCGGTCCCGCTCTGGCCGCGGCCTTCGGAGGCACCACCATCTTCGCGCTGGTGGCCGCCAGCGGGTTCTGGTGGTGGGACGGATTTCAACACACCCGTGTTGCGTATCGATCCGGCATCGCCAGCGAACGGCCGTATACCTATTTCATGGTGGCCAACATGGCCGTGCTCCTGGTTGCCCTGGGTCCGGCGGTGCTGGCGGCGGTGGCACACCGGCCGCTGCCCCGGGTGGCGCCGCTGGTCCTGTGCGCCGTCGCCGGGGTGCTGTTCGCCAACTTCACCGGGCTCTCGAAAGGCGAAGTCGAGCGCATCTGGTTGCCATTCATTCCCTGGATCGCCCTCGCCGCCAGCGCCCTACCGAATCGTATGGCCAGCGACAGACGCTGGCTGGCTGCTCAGCTCACCCTGACGGTGGGCCTGCAGCTCACCTTCGCCAGCCCATGGTGAGTCGATCCCGCTGACCTCTCGCTGGGAGATCGCTTCCCCGTAGGCGGTCACGTGTTCTCGACCGTGTCCTACCGACCGGTACGGTAGAGCGGGTCGTGGGGTTTGCGGGCGCCGGGGGTGATCCTGCCGGCCCAGCGTTGGCGGGGGATCAGCGTGTCCACATCCCGCAGCGCCAGGCGGTGGGCGATGCGCCAGACGCCGTCGCGCCGCTCGAAACGGTCCAGGTAACGGCCGGCGAACAGCTCGATATCACCGTCGGATCCCGGGTCGCTGGGGGCGCGGGGGAGACGGTGGTTGAAGCCCAGCACGTAGCTCTCCACCCCGGCCACGTCATCGTTTACCCAGTCGATCATGACGTTGTGCACGCTGTGGTGGGACGCCGCCCACACTTTGGCGGCACCGGTGGTGGCCCATACCGCGAAGTCCCCGCCGTTGCCCACGAACGTGCCGTGATCATCGGTGCCGTCGGGGTGATAGCACGACGCCAACGTGTCCACGTCGCAGCGGTCCACGCCCCGGCAGTATCGGGCCAGCACCTCTTCTATGGCCTGGCGATTGAGCAGTCTGGCGATGTCGTCCACGCGGACAGTCTTTCAGGCCGGCGGGACCACCGCCGCCAGCGCGCCGGTCGGTGGATCGAGGCTTAATGGTGGTGCTGATAGTGGGCGGCCAACGCATCGGCGCCGAAATCGCTGCGGGCGTTGCGCCACACCGTGTGCACGTGGTTGGCGCCCCGGGGGGTGTTGTCGTACTCGGCCAGCAACTCGGCGCCCTGCACCCGGTAGTAATGCGCCTGGCCCGGTTCCGTTCCCCCGGCCCAGGCGAAACGCAACTGCCCCAGCGCCTCCTCGCTGCCATACCGCTCGGTCTCCTCGGCGGCCAGCTCGTCGGGCAAACGGGCCACGTAGGTGTCCAGCAGGGCCCGCAGGATCTGGCGCTGATCGGCCCGCAACGCGTCCGCGGCCAGACCACGGGACTCGGCGGTCAGGCGGAGGGCCTCGAGGTGGGCCGGGGTCAGCCCCAGCGCGGCGTTCATCGCGGCCTGCATATCCGTCACCCTGGCACCCAACTCGCCCGTGAACGGCTCCCGCCACACCTCTGACAGGGTGAGCGGCAGATCCCCCTCACCGCTGCCGTAGTGGGTCCGGTTGCCGCTCACCAGATCCGTCGGCGCCACCGGGGACAGCATCGCTCGGCGCAACTGGGCGTCATCGAGGGAGCGAACCAGCTCGCGACCCAGGTCCTCGGCGGCGGCCAGCGGGCGCAGCAGATGCGGGCCGAGCAGCGGTGACGACGCGGGGTCCGCCCCGAGGAAACACGGCGTCGACCCCACCACCTCACCATCCACGATCACATGGTGGACCGACACGTGATGGCCGCCGAAGCGCCACGCCCACGGTTCGGTGCCGGTGGGATCGCCGAAGATCCGCACGTAGTACAGGCCCGGATCCCGACCCCGTTCCCGCCCCCAGGTCACGGCGAAGTTCTCGATCAGGTCCAGCACGTTCTCCAGGCCCATCACCGTGGCCGCGGTGACGTACCCCGCGGAGGACAGGCCGGCGGCCAGCAACCGCATGGTCAGCTGCTGCTGGCTGGGCGCCATGGCCGACAGCGCCAACCCACCGTGTTCGGTTGGCGTATAGAACCAGCGCGTGCGTTCGGGATGATCATCGAACGGCCAACAGGCCACCGACCGTTGCGGTTCGTCCAGGGTGCCAAGCAGCGCCGCCGCCGCCTCAGCCATACGTTCGGCGAGATCACGGCGACCGCGCCGCCCGATAGTGGACACCGCCCGATCCTACGGTTGCGGGCCAGACTGCTGCGGTGACCCGCTTCACCAAGGCCCAACTCGCAGCCTTCGCCGGGAGCTCCGTCGATGATCTGCTGGGCGATGAGGTCCGCCTGCTCATCGTGGGCATCAACCCGGGATTGTGGACGGCGGCCGTCAACGCTCATTTCGCCCGCCCCGGCAACCGCTTCTGGCCCGCCCTGCACGCCGCTGGCATCACCCCCCATCGCATCGATGCCAGCGCCGGCATGGCACCGGCGGACGCGGAGCTGCTGCGCGCCAAGGGCATCGGCATCACCAACATCTCGCCCATCGCCACCGCCCGGGCCGACGAATTGACCCGGGAGCAGTTGCGCGCCGGCGCCGAGCGGCTCACGGCCCTGGTCGAGCGGCTGCAACCCCGGGTGGTGGCGGTGCTGGGGATCAGCGCCTACCGGTTGGCGTTCGGGCGCCCGGCCACCAAGATCGGCCCGCAGCCACAGGCGCTGGCCGGCTGCGAGCTCTGGGTGCTGCCCAACCCCAGCGGCCTCAACGCCCACGCCACGCCCACCACCCTGGCCCAGTCCTACGCCCAAGCCGCCGACGCCGCCGGCATCTCGCGCTCGGCCACCTAACGGCTGGCACCCACGCCGCCGTCATCGCTGCGATAACGCGACAGCGGCCGGATCAACTGGTTGGCCTCGGTTTGCTCCAGCACGTGAGCGGCCCAGCCCACCAGCCGGCTCACCGCGAAGCTGGGTGTGAACATCTCCGGGGGCAGGCCGATCAGGTGCAGCACCACCCCGGCGTAGAACTCCACGTTGGTTCGCAGATCTCGCTTCGGATAGCGGCGGGCCAACACCTCCAGCACCACTCGCTCCACCTCGACCGCCAAATCCACCAGCGGGCCACCCAGCTGCCGGGCGGTCTCTTTGAGCACCACCGAGCGGGGATCCTCGGTGCGGTAGACCCGATGCCCGAACCCCATGATGCGTCGATTGCTGGCCAGCGCCTGCTCAACCCAGGGACGTACGGCATCCACCGAGCCGATCTCCTGCAACATGCGCAGCACCAGGCTGGGCGCCCCGCCATGTAAGGGCCCGGCCAGCGCCGCCAGACCGGCCACCAACGCCCCGGGCAGATCGGCCCCGGTGGAAGTCACCACCCGTGCGGCAAAGGTTGAGGCGTTCAGTCCGTGGTCCACGGTGAGGATCAGATACCGCTCCATGGCAGTGGCATGAGCCGAACTCGGGGGAGTGCCGGTGGTCATGCGCAGGTAGTCCGCGGCGATGCCCAACGTGGGGTCCGGTTCGATCGGTGCCAGGCCTTGCGAGGTCCGCCACACCGCGGCGGCCAGGGTGGGGGCCAGGGCCACCAGGCGCTGGACGTCGGTGCGACGCTGCTCGGGGTGCAGGTCCAGCCAGGGTTGGGCCCCGCCGCCGGCCAGGGACAGCCCACTGCGCAGGGCGGACATCGGGGATCCGCTCGCCGCCAGCAACGGCAGCGCGTCCCGCAGTTGTGCCGGCAACGCCCGCAGACCACTGGTGGTGCTCCGGAACGCCGCCAGCTCCTCGGCGTCGGGCAGATGGCCCACGATGAGCAGGTGCCATACCGCTTCGAAGGTGGCGCGGTACGCCAACTCCGGTGCCGGCAAACCGCGGTACTGGTAGAAGCCCTCCTCGCCCCGCACGTCTCCCACCGCGGTCGTGGCCACCGTCACCCCCGCCAGACCGGCCGGTACGTCCAGTCCGGCGTCGCCTCTGGTGTTGTGCTGAAACGGCTGCGAATGGATGGTGCTCATGGCACCGATCATGCACCCTCATCAATGGTTGATCAATCTTGATCATTGATCAAGCTAAGGTGGGCCGATGGTTGAGACCGGGTCCAATCTGATCTCCGCCGCCGAGGCCGCCACCCGCTTGGGGGTGAAACGGGACACGCTCTACGCCTATGTCAGCCGTGGGCAGATCGTGGCCCATCAGCTGCCGGGACGGCGGGGAAGCTTCTTCGAACCGGAGGCCATTGACCGATTGGTCTCCCGGTCCCGTCTGCCCCAGACAAGACGCCCCGACGCCCGCATCACCTCCGCCATCACGCTCATCGAGCACGGGAGCTACTGGTATCGGGGTCATGATCCGGCGGCGCTGGCCCGCTCAAGCACCTTCGAGCAGGTGGCCGAACTGCTCTGGGTGGACGCCGATCCGTCCCTCGCCACGCCGCCGTGGATGGCTGACACCGAAGCGGTCACCGCCGCCATCGCCGCCCAACGTGCGCTTGGCCCGGACCCCCGCCCGTTCGAGCGGCTCAGCGTCATCATGCCGGTGCTGGCGGCGCATGATCCGTTGCGCCACGATCTTCGCCCGGGTGGTGCCGCCGCCACCGCTCGCCGACTGCTGGCCGGCACCGTCGCCGCCCTTGGAGCCCGCGGTGGGTTTGGCGCTTCGGGCCGGGTTCGCCCCAACCCGGTGACATTGGACCAACCGCGCCGTGGTGGGTCAACCGGCACCGGGGTGGCGGCATCGCTGAGCGGCATGCTGGCCGGTACCTCCGGATTCCCCCGATCTCGGCGGCGACAGGAAGCGCTGCTCAACCAGGCGCTGGTGATCATGGCGGATCACGAGTTGGCGCCCTCAACGGTGGCGGTGCGCATCGCCGCTGGCGTGCACAGCGACCCCTATGCCGCGGTGTCCGCCGGCCTGGGAGCGGTGTCCGGTTCCTGGCACGGCGCCGCCAGCCGCCGCGTCGAGTCGTTGCTGTGGTCCATTGGAGGCGGTGCCACTGCGGACGCCGAGTTCGCCGCCCTGTTGCAGAGCGGCCCACCGGTGGCCGGTTTTGGCCAGGTGCTCTATCCCGATGGTGATCCCCGGGGCCCGATACTGCTCGGGCTGGCTGCGGGGCTGGGGTCGCTCCCCGAAGCCGAAGCGGTGTTGGCCATCGCCGCCACGCAAGGGTTGCCGGCACCAAACGTGGATTTCGCGCTGGCTGCGCTCACCCATCGCATGCGGTTACCGGCAGGTGCCGCGGAGACCATCTTTGCCATTGGGCGGCTGGCGGGTTGGTTGGCACACGCCATTGAGGAATACACCGAAAGCAGCGATCTCCGGTTGCGGGCGCTGTACGTCGGCCGCCGGCCCCGGCCCGCAGGATGAGGTCGGGCGCGGCTGGGGAACGGCACCGACGGTGATCGCGCCCGATGGAGCGCCGACGCCGGGTGCACCGGCCGTCGCTATGATCACGGCGCCATGGACCTTCGCGCCCAACTGGAAGAGCTCGCCCGCAAATTGCACCTCGTCGAGGACGACCATGCCCGGGACCTGGGCGAACACGTGCAACGTTCGATCGACGAGGATGATCACGAAGGCCTGAGAGACAAGGTCAATGAGGCCGCGGTGCACTTCGATACCGCCCATCCCGAGTTGGCGGGAGCCCTGCGCCGCATCGTTGATGCCCTCAACGCCAGCGGCATGTGAGCCCTCTCGGGTGAGGACTACCCGGCCGCCCCGGACCACTTCCATCGCCGTCCCATGATCGCCGTCCCATGATCGCCGTCCCATGAGCGACCCCGCTGAGCCCGCCGACATCGAACGCTCGGGGCGGGCCCGGGCCACGGTGGCCACGTTGGCGGTGACGGAAACCGTGTCCTGGGGCGTGTTGTTCTATGGCTTCACCGCCTTTTTGCAGCCCATCTCCCTCGATCTCGGGTGGTCCGTGGGGGCTATCTCCGCAGCGTTCTCGGTGGCATTGCTGTGTCAGGGAGCGGCGGCGGTGTTGGTGGGCCGATGGCTCGATCATCACAGTCCCCGGGCCATGATGACCGTGGGGTCGGTGCTGGCCACGATCGGCGTGTTGGCCTGGTCCCAGGTCCGTCATCTGGGCTCGTTCGTGGTGTTGTGGGCCGCGTTGGGCGTGGTGATGGCCACGGTGCTCTACGAGCCGGCGTTCACCGTGATCACCAAATGGTTCGTGCAGCAGCGCCGTGCGGCCCTGACCGCGGTCACGCTGGTGGCCGGGCTGGCGTCCACCATCTTCCTGCCGTTGGAGAACCACCTCATCGAAACCTACGGCTGGCGCCGGGCCCTGGTTATCCTGGCCGCCATACTGGGCGGTATTACCATTCCGTTGCACGCCATCGTGCTGCGTCCGCCGCCCACCAGACCAGTCGGTATGGTCTCCCCGGTCGTTGGGTTGGCATCGCCGGGCGTGTCCGACGCCGGAGACCCTGCTGATCCTGCTGATCCTGCTGATCCCGCCGAGTCGCCGGTGCGGCTGGCGTTGCGGGGGGCACCGTTTTGGTATCTCACCGGTGCTTTCGTGGCCAGTTCCTTCGTGACCTCGGGCTTGGCGCTGCACCAGATCGCCCTGCTGGTGCGTGACGGCCACTCGGCGGCCTTCGCGGCGGCGGCCACCGGAACGCTGGGGGCCATGCAACTGCCGGGCCGGCTGCTGTTCGCCCCGCTGGAGGCACGGGTGTCGCGCCGGGCCATGATCGTGGTGGTGTTCGGATCCCTGGCGGCGGGCGTGGCGTTGCTGGGTGCCGCCACCAACGTCGCGGTGGTGTGGGTTTTCGTGGCGCTGTACGGCATGGGCCGGGGCATGAGCACGCTGCTGCGGGCCACGCTGGTGGCGGATCTGTTCGGCGCCAGCCACTACGGCACCCTCAGCGGCATCCTGGCCGGTTGCACCACGGTGGCCACCGCCGCCGGACCGCTGGTGGCCGGAGTGATGTTCGACCTGGCCGGTGACTATGGCCGGGTGCTGGTGCTGTTGGTGGTGCTGGCCGTGGTGGCCACCGCGCTGGCGGCCAGGGTGGAACCGCCCCGGGCCCGGCGGCGGGCACTACGTTTCCACCCATGAGCGACCATGGGAGTTCCCGCAGCATCGACACCGGCACTGACCACCTGCTGGCCGAGGTCAGCAACGGCATCGCCACGCTCACCCTCAACCGCCCCGATCGCCGCAACGCCCTCTCCGGGGACATGCTGGCCGGTATGCGCCGGGCACTGGAGGAGTTCGCCACCGCGGCGGACGTGCGCTGCGTGGTGGTCACCGGGGCCGGAGGGGCGTTCTGCGCCGGCGGGGACGTCAAGAGCATGGCCGAGGGCAACGCCGGCGGCCGCCAGGCCAGCTTCGATGAGCGGGTCCATCAGCAACGGCTGGATCAGCGGGCCACGTCGGGGGTGTTGTGGTCCATGCCCAAGCCCACCATCGCCGTGCTGCCCGGTGCCGCTGCCGGAGCCGGGCTGTCCCTGGCGCTGGCGTGTGATCTGCGCATTGCGGCGGACAACGCCGTGATGACCACCGCCTTCGCCCGGGTGGGCTTCTCCGGGGACTACGGCGGCACCTGGTTCCTGACCCAACTGGTGGGCCCGGCCAAGGCCAAGGAGCTGTACTACCTGTCCGACAAGATCGACATGGCCACCGCCGAGCGGTTGGGCCTGGTCAACCAGGTGTTCCTCGCCGCCGAGCTGGAGGCGGGTTGGCGCGGTGTCGCCGCCCGGCTGGCCAGCGGGCCGTCCATCGCCTACCGGTTCATGAAGGAGAACATCAACCGGGCCGCGGCCGGGGTGGACGTGGGGGACTGCATGGACCTCGAGGTCACCCATCACCAGCACTGCGGCCAGACCGAGGACCATCGCAACGCCGCCCAGGCCTTCGTGAACAAGCAGGAGCCGGTGTTCTCCGGCCGCTGAGGGCCCCCGGCGGCCCATTTCTGACACGCACAGTGGCCGCGCCGCTGTGACTCCTGTCGCAACCTTAGCCCAGGCGCGAGAAAGTGCTGGTCAAACCGGTCCGCAGCAGCCATACTAGACGTCCGTTCCCCCACAAGACGTCTGCCCTTTTCCCGCTCGTTACACCTGCAACGGTGACCCGTTCCCCGGATCCCCAAAGAAGCCCTGCACCAGATCAGAAATGGCGTGGCGAACCCGGTTTGGGTTTGGCACGGTCAGGGAACAAATCCCCCGGTGGGAACACCTTCAGCCCAACAGATGTTGACGAGGTTTACGAACGGTACTCCGGTTCCCCCCACTACCGGGCCGCCTAACCCCCGAGAGTTTGAAACGTGCCTTCAACTGAACAAATGACGGAAGACCTCGTCCGGGTCTACCTCAACGAGATCGGCGGCTACCCGCTGCTGACCAAGACTGACGAGGCCACGCTGGCCCGTTGTATCGAGGCTGGTCGTGACGCCGAAGCCGAACTGGCATCGGGCGTGACCATTACCCCCGGCCGGCGGCGCACCCTGCGTCGGGCCGTTCGAGAAGGTCATGACGCCCACCAGCGCTTCGTGACTTCCAACCTGCGCCTGGTGGTGTCCATCGCCAAGGCCTACCAGTCCTCGGGCATGCCGCTCCTGGACCTGATCCAAGAGGGCAACCTGGGCCTGATCCACGCCGTGGACAAGTTCGATTGGCGCAAGGGCTTCAAGTTCTCCACCTACGCCACCTGGTGGATCCGCCAGGCCATCCAGCGCGGGGTGGTGGCCGGGAGCCGTCTGGTTCGCCTGCCCGCCCCGGTCCGTGACGATGCGCTGCGCCTGCAACGGGCCCGCTTGGAGCTCGAAGCCCGCTTCGGCCGTGAGCCCACCATTGAGGAACTGGCCCGAGAGGCCCTGGTCACTGTGGAGCAGGTCTCGCTGCTGCGCCGGTACTTGACCGAACCGTCCTCGTTGGACGAACCGGTGGGTGACGGTGATGCCGTGCGAGGAGACCTGGTCGCTGATCAACAGGCCGACAACCCCTCTGACACCGCTATCGCCAACCTGGTGCCTTCGGAGCTGGACCGGCTGTTGTCCAGCCTGGAGGAGCGGGAGCGGTTCGTGCTGCGCAAGCGCTACGGGTTTGATGGGCCCCCCGCCACCCAGGCCGATATCGGCGCTGAGCTGGGCCTGTCGGCGGATCGCATCCGTCAGATCGAACGTCAGGCCCTGGCCAAACTGCGTGGCCCGGAGCAGGCCGCCTTTGCCCGGGCCCTGCTCGACGCCGCCTGATCGACGCCGCCTGAACCTCCATCTCTGACGCTGACGCGAAGAAGGCGACCACCCCAACCGGGATGGTCGCCTTCAGCGCTTTTCGGAGAGATCAGCGGCGGGACATGATCCGCAAGATGTAGAAGAACATGGTCATGAGCGACCCGAACAAGGACACCGCGGCGCCCACGTAGGCCCACTCGGGGTAGTGCTTCATGATGGACTGGGTCTGGTACAGGATGGCGGCGCCGGCCAGGCCCACCATGGCCACGCTGAACCACACGCCCAGGGTGGCCCCGAAGAGCACGGCGCCGACGATGGCCAGTAGGGCCACGATGGAACCCCACATGATCAGCGGGCGCAGCACAGACAGGTCCTTGCTGGTCAGCAAGCCCACCGCGGTCAGGGCCAGGAAACCTACGCCGGTGATCAGCGCCGCGCTGGCCACGGTGCCGGCGCCGTCGGTGTTGAACACGTAGTACAAGAACGGGGCAAAGATCACCGCTTCGGCGGCGGCCAATGCCACCAGCCCCAGGTACTGCGCCTGGCGGTTGTTGATGTTGTGCGCCGCCTGGGAGGCGATCCAGTTGACCACCATGAACCCGCCCAGGATCAGCAACCAACCACCACGCCCGCCGGTCAGGAAGTTGTACAGGCCCTCGGCGGCACCGCCCATGAACAGGGCGATCTCGATGGCGATGAACGCCCCGATGGCCCCCAACAGGTGGATGTAAACCTTCTTCAGGAACTCGGCACGGACGTTGGCCGCTTGCCGGGCTACCGGGATGCCGGTGGTGAACGTGGGCTGGGACATGTGTTCCCCTCAGGGGTGTCTCACGGAGACGGACCCCTCTATTCTCGCACCGTTGTCCAGCGTTTGCGTGCGGGACGGTAGGTTCCCCGCCCATGAATGCCTCCCGCATGTCCGGTGGCGAAGCCGTCGCTGCCACCCTGGCCGCCCTCGGCGTAACCCACGTCTTCGGCATTGTCAGCGTCCACAACCTGCCGATCTACGACGCGCTGGTGCACGGGGGCGTCATCACCGTGGTGCGCAGCCGTCACGAGCAGGGCGCGGCCCACGCCGCGGACGCCTTCGCCCGGGCCACGGGCCGGTTGGGGGTGGTGCTGACCTCGACGGGGCCGGGGGCGGTGAACGCCATGGCCGGGCTGTACGAGGCGCAGTTCGGGTCCTCGCCGCTGCTGATGATCACCGGACAGATCGAAACCCGCTTCTACGGCAAGGGCAAAGGGTTCCTGCATGAGGCCGAAAAGCAGCTCGACATGCTGCGCTGCGTCACCCGGCGGGCCGAGAGCGTGCGTCGCACCGAGGACATCGCCGCCACCGTGATGGCCGTGGCCACTGACATCCTGACCGGCCGACCGCAGCCGGGAGCGGTGGAGATCCCCATCGATCTGCAGTACCGGGAAGCGGACATCACGATCCCGCAGTGGCAGCCGTCCTCCCACCCTGAGCTGGACATCGATGCGCTGGACCGGGCGGCGGCGGCCCTCAGCGACGCCGAGCGACCGTTGATCTGGGCCGGTGGCGGGGTGATCTCGGCCAACGCCAGCGACGCCCTGGCCGCGCTGGTGGCCAAGTTGGGGGCGCCGGTGATCACCACCATCGAAGGCCGGGGAGCGCTGCCCGAGGACCATCCGCTGTGCCTGGGCCCCCGTACGGAGCGAGGTGCGCTGTCCCCCATCATCGCCGAGGCCGACGTGGTGCTGGCCGTGGGAACCCGTTTCCAGAACTACGCCACCCGGGTGTGGCAACTGCGTATGCCGGGCCAACTGATCCACCTGGATGCCGACCCCGGTGTGATCGGCCGGAACTACCCCGCGGCCATCCCCATCGTGGCCGACGCCGCCGACGGGTTGTGGGCGTTGGCGGAACGGGTCCGCGGCGGCGGCATCGACGAGGGCTACGTGGACCGGGCCCGCAAGTCGGTGCAGGCCGACCTGGAAAAGTCCGCCGAGGAGGTGGGCGTGGACCACTGGCAGATCTGTGAGACCATTCGCCGCCTGCTGCCCGACGCCTCCCCGGTGGTGCGCGATTCCACGGTGCCGTCCTACCTGTGGGGCAACCGGATTCTGCCCATCCGGAGGCCCCGCACCTCCATCCGGCCCTCGTCACTGGCGATCGGGCCGGGGGTGCCGCTGGCGGTGGGGGCGGCGCTGGGCAGCGGGCAGCGGACCCTGCTGATCCAAGGCGACGGCGGGCTCATGCTGTCTCTGGGGGAGCTGGCCACCGCCGTTGAGTACCAGCTACCCATCGTGATCTGCGTGTTCAACGACGGCGGATACGGGGTGCTGCGCTCCATCCAGGACCGGGTGCTGGAACGGCGCTCC
Source organism: Acidimicrobiales bacterium (assembly GCA_046155365.1). GTDB lineage: Bacteria > Actinomycetota > Acidimicrobiia > Acidimicrobiales > CAIXPF01 > CAIXPF01. The sequence continues at coordinate 20,452 of JBJXFH010000051.1, forward strand.
GGGGTGGATCTGCACACGCCGGACTTCGCGGCGCTCGGTGCGGCCATGGGGCTGGCATCGGAGAAGGTGGTAGGTGTGGCCCAGTTCGAGCCGGCGTTCGCCCGGGCCCTGGAACGCCCCGGCCCCACGCTGCTGGACATCGACATGGGCTCGCTGGCCCCGATGACGTTCCCCATTCCGCCCCACCAGCAACGGAAACGACCGTAGATGACCACTCGCTGACGTAGCTGTCACACGCTTCGTGGTGCGGCGAATCGACGTCGAATCGCCGACGCGATTGTGGACACTTTTCGCCCGGCACGACGAACAGTTGGCAGATTTCGTCGACGGTCTGTGAACCTCTCGACGCTGTCCGTCGAGCTCGGGGGCACCAGCCGGATGGAGCGCTGCGAGATGTGTCCACGTCCTCGCCCGTTCGATGCTTTTCATTGCCTTTCACACGCAGCTTCACTCGGCGGATGGCGGGGATCGGCCCGGGTGTCCGGCGGCCCGCCCGATTTCTGCTAGAGAAGACGGCGTGAAGGCGATGGTGGTCTACGAGTCCCTGGGTGGCAACACGAGGCGTGCGGCCGAGCTGATCGGGGGAACGGCCACGTTCCTGGGGGCTGACACCACCGTGTGCCCCGTCACCGACGTCGATCTGCACGCCCTATCCCAAGCCGACCTGGTGTTCATGGGGTCATGGACCGACGGGCTGTTCTTCTTCGGCCAACGACCCGGTCGGGTGGGACGGTTCAAGAAGCTGCCGGTGCTGGAGGGCAAGGCGGTCAGCGTGTTCTGCACCTACGCCGTCAACCCCGGTGCCACCGTGGCCGGGCTGGGCAAGGTGCTGGAACGCAAGGGGGCGGTGGTGCTGGGCGGCCAAGCCATCAAACGCAGCGAGATCGACAGCGCCCACATCGGGCCGTTCGTGGCCGACCAGTTCGAGGCGCTGCTGAAGCCCAGCGCGGTCACCGCCGACTGAGTGGGTGCCGCGCGCACGGTGTTGGTGGTGGCCGGCGCGGGCTGCGTGACGCCCGGCCGGTAGCGTGACGGGGTGTCGACGCCCCATATCGCTGCGGAACCGGGCGAGTTTGCCGCCGATGTGTTGCTGCCGGGAGACCCGCTGCGGGCCCGTTGGATCGCCGAGACGTTCCTGGAAGCGCCCCGTCAGGTGACCGAGGTGCGCAACATGTTGGGCTATACCGGTCGGTATCAGGGCCGGGACGTGTCGGTGATGGGATCGGGCATGGGGATGCCGTCCATCAGCATCTACGCCACCGAGCTGATCACCCACTTCGGTTGCCGACGGCTCATCCGAGTGGGCAGCTGCGGCGCCATCCAGGCCGAGGTGGGCCTGCGGGCGTTGGTGGTGGCGTTGGGCGCCTGCACCGACTCCAACATCAACCGACAACGATTCGGCGGGTTCGATTTCGCTGCGGTGGCGGCGTACCCGCTCTTGGAGGCCGCGGTGCGCGCCGCCACGGCGCGTTCGGTGCCGGCGCATGTGGGCAACGTGATCTCCTCGGACCTGTTCTACCCGCCGGTATCGGATTGGTCGCCGATGGAGCTGTACGCCCCGGCCCGACGGATGGGGGTGTTGGCGGTGGAGATGGAGGCCGCGGCGCTCTACGGGGTGGCGGCGCAGCACCGGGCGGAGGCGTTGGCGTTGTGCATGGTGAGCGATCAGCTGGTGGACGGCACCCACCTCAGCGCCGAGGACCGCGAACGTTCTTTGGGTGACATGGTGTCGGTGGCGCTGGACGCGGTGCTGGCGTTGCCACCGCAACCGCTGGGTGTCCCGGCGGGGCCGGCGCTGTTGTGAGCCCCGCCGTGGAGCGCGCACGAGGGGCGTCCAAACCCGGAAAAGCGTTACATGAGGGTTATGCGGTGTGCGCGCCGGGGGTGGAGCCGTTGCTGGCCGCCGAGCTGGCCCCGCTGGGCGTGCGGGCCATCAAAGGGGAGCGGGGCGGGGTGTCCTTCCGGGCCACCACCCGGCAGCTGTACGCCGCCAACCTGTGGTCCCGCCTGGCCACCCGAGTGTTGGTACGGGTCGGCACCTTCGAAGCGAACACCTTCGCCGAACTGCAACGACACGCCACCGAGCTGGACCTGGAACGCTGGTTGGGGGACCGCCCACCATACCTACGGGTATCGTCCCAGCGGTCGGCGTTGTACCACACCGACGCCATCGCCGAACGGCTCCATGGCGTGTGGGGCCCGCCGCCGGAACCGCCGGAGCCGGTGACGCGCCGGGTCGGGGTGGCCGGTACCGACCGCGTCGAAAGCGGTACGGCAGACGGTAAGCCCGACGGTAGGCCTGCCCCTACACCCGACGGTGACGAGCTCGGGGACGGGCCGGCGGGACAGCTACTGGTGGTGCGCAACGTGGCCAATCGCTTCACCGTGTCCGTGGATTTATCCGGCGCGCCGTTGTACCAGCGGGGTTGGCGCCAGGAGGTGGGCAAGGCACCGCTGCGGGAGAACGCCGCCGCTGCCATGCTGGCCGCCGTTGGATGGCAGGCACCGCAGCCGTTGCTGGATCCGTTCTGTGGCTCGGGCACCATCGTGATCGAAGCGGCCTTGGCGGCGTTGGGTCGCCCGCCCGGTTTCCTGCGGGGGTTCGCCTTCTTCGACTGGCCGATTTTCGAGCCGGGCACGTGGGCCAGCGTGATCGGTCAGGCGGTGGACGCCGAACGCGATCCCGAGGGGCTGGGACTGCAACTGGTGGGATCGGACCGCGACGCCGGGGTGGTGGTGGCCGCTGCCGCCAACGCCGAACGGGCTGCGGTGGCGGAGTGGGTCACGTTTGAGCAACGGTCGGTGTCGGATCTGCCGCCGTGGCCGGGTGGCGGTGATCGGGGCTGGGTGCTGACCAACCCGCCGTGGGGCACCCGGGTGTCCGCCAGCCGGGACCTGCGCAACCTCTACGCCCGGTTCGGTGATGTGTTGCGGACCGCGGTGCCCACGTGGTCGGTGGGCCTGCTCTGCGCCGATCGGCACCTGGCGGCGCACAGCGGGTTGAGCCTGCAGGAGCGGTTGCGGTTCTCTGCCGGCGGCATCGATGTGGCCCTGCTGACCGGCCGGGTGGGGGCTGCCACGAGCGGGCGTCGCCGACCCGCCGGGCCGCGCCAACCGTCCACCTGAGCCCGGCCCCCGCCGTGGATGGTGGCCGGGCTAGCGTCGCCGGTCGAACAGGGGAGATGCGGGTGGACGAGGAACTGCAGCAACTGGCGGCACGGGCGGCGGCGCTGCTGGTGGCCCGGGGTGAGACCGTGGCGGTGTGCGAATCCGCCGCCGGGGGTTTGGTGTCAGCATCGTTGCTGTCTGTCCCGGGGGCGTCGGCGTACTACCTGGGCGGCACCGTGGTGTACACGTTGGCGGCGTCCAAGGCGTTGCTGGCGGGCGTGGTGCAGCCGCCCGAAGGCTTGCGGGGCGCCACCGAGGACTTCGCCCGCTACCAGGCCCAGGCCATCAGGGGCCGGCTGGGTGCGGTGTGGGGGACCGGGGAGACCGGCGCCACCGGCCCCACCCCCAACCGTTACGGGGACCCCAACGGTCACGCCTGGGTTGCCGTGGAAGGGCCGGTTTCCCGGGCCCGCAAGGTGGCAACCGGTTCCAGTGATCGTCCCGCCAACATGGTGGCCTTCGCCTCCGCCGCTCTGGAAGAGTTGATCGCTGCGCTGGAGTCCGCCGGGTAGTCCGAACGGCCCCTCAAGCGGTCAGTTCGGCGCTGTTTCTTGCATCGTGCATGTCAACGAGGTGGGCGTTTCCTCTGGGTGCTGTCCATAACGATGCTTGACGGTTCCGAGCAAGGTCCGCAACGGTGCTGTGCTCGGCGTTCCTACCGGCGTTGGCCACGCTCTGTGTGCTGTTCGACTGACCGCTCTCGGCGAGGGAACAGTGCGCGTCGGTTACGCCTTGGTGGCGATGACCTCGCCGTGGACGAAGGCGAAGAAGGCGTCGGGTTCGGCGGCCCAGGAGCGCCAGGCGTCGGCAATGTCGGCCAGTTCGGCCGCGGTGGCGGCGCCCATGGTCACGGCTTGTTCGGCGAAGGCGCTTTCGGTGACCCGGGCCGCCCAGGTGTGACCCCAGGCGGTGGCGGCCTCGGCGTTGGCGTGACACCAGGCAGTGGCGGTGGTGACCTCCTCCACGAAACCGGCTTGTTGCACCCAACCCCGCAGGAATCGTCCGGCGTTGGGTTCGCCGCCGTTGCTGCGGGCCACCTGGAAGTACAGCTGCAGCCACCGGTCCAGCCGCGGGTCGTGGGGTGCGTGGACCATGGTGGTGTAATCGGAGTCCCGCACCGCCACCAGGCCGCCGGGGCGCAGCACGCGGTGCATCTCCCGCAGCGCCTCCACCGGGCGGGCCACGTGCTGCAACACCTGATGGGCGTACACCACATCGAAGCTGGCCTCGGGATAGGGCAGGGCGTAGGTGTCCGCCGGCTCAAAGGTGATGTTGGTGACCCCCCTGGCTGCCGCAGCCGACCGGCCCTGGTCCAGGACCGCGGCCACGGCGTCGATCCCCGTGACATGGCCCTGCGGCACCAGCTCGGCCAGATCCACGGTGATGGAGCCCGGACCACAGCCCACATCGAGCAGCTGATGATCGGGGCGAAGGTGGGGCAACAGAAACGCCGCCGAGTTCTGCGCGGTACGGGCCGAGTGCGCTGCCAGCACTGCGGCGTGGTGGCCATGGGTGTAACGCTCGGGCATGGCCCAGACCGTACCGGCTCAGGCCCCGATGGAGTCCAGCGCGGCGTGCGCGGCGTGGTAACCGGCCATGCCGTGCACCCCGCCGCCGGGGGCCGCGGACGCCGAGCACAGGAACGCACCATTCCATCCCAGATGGTATGGGCGGGGGCTGAGCCGGGGTCGGGCCAGCAGCTGCAAACCGCCGTGGGAACCGCCGGAGATGTCACCGCCCACGAAAGAGGGGTTGTAGGCCTCCATTTGCACGGAGTTGGTGTGGTGGCGGGCCAAGATCAGATCCTTGAACCCAGGGGCGAAACGTTCGATCTGCGCCTCGATGGCGGCGCTGCGGTCCAGCGTGGAACCGGCCGGCACGTGGCAATAGGCCCACAGCGCGGCCTTGCCCGGCGGGACCCGGCCGGGATCGGCCACGTCCTGCTGGGCCACCAACACGAACGGACGCTCGGGATGGCGACCGGCAGCCACCTCGGCCTCGGCGGCCATGATCTCGGCGGCGTCACCCCCGACGTGCACGGTGCCGGCCCGGCGGCAGTGCTCGTTGGTCCACGGAATGGGTCCATCGAGGGCGTAATCGACCTTGAAGACCCCCGGCCCGTGGCGGAACCGGCTGAACGCTCGCCGCACCGGGGCAGGCATGGCATCTCCGGCCAGGCGCAGCACCTGGCTGGCGGCCAGGTCGAACAGCACCAGCCGGCTTGGCGGCAGTTGCCCCAGCCGGTCGATGCGCTGGTTGCACGCCACCTCCCCGCCGGCGTGGCGCAGCACCGCCACCAGGGCGTCCACGATGCGCCCGGAACCGCCTTCCGCCACCGGCCACCCACCCAGATGCACCGCGCTGTTGAGCAGCAGGCCGAAGCTGTTGGTCAACGGCCGGTTCAGCGGTAACACGGCGTGGGCCGCGGATCCCGCCCACAACGCTTTGGCCTCGGGGGTGCGCAGCCAGTGGAGGATGATCCAACTGGCCGGCGGCAGGGCCCCTATCCCGAACGCCGCGAGCTTGATCGGATGGCTCGGGACTTTCACCATGGGCCCCAGGATGTCTCCGGACAGCTCGGGCCAGTGCCGCACCAGCGGTCCCACCAGCCGGCGGTAGCGGTCTCCGTCCAGGCCGAGGTCCGCGGCGCTGGCATCAAGGTCCTGCTGCAACACGCCGACCCGGCCGCCATCGAGGGGGTGGGCCAGCGCCACGGGCGGTTTCAGCCATCGAACCCCGTGCTCGTGCAGGCGCAACTCCTGAAACGCCGGTGAGATGGCGCCCAGAGCGTGGATCGCAGCGCAGTGGTCATGCATGTAGCCCGCCAGGGTGAGCTCGGCTGATCGACAGCCGCCGCCGGGGGTGGCCCCAGCCTCGAGGACCTGTACCCGCAGCCCCCGCCGGGCCAGGATGGCGGCGGCGGTCAGCCCGTTGGTGCCCGCACCCACCACCACCGCGTCCAGCGTGGTGCTCATGGTCGCTGCTCCGCCACCCAGCGGGCCGCCCCGATGATGCCGGCGTTGTTGGCCAATTGCGCCGGCCGCAGCTCCGCCCGGGTTCGTAACAGGTGAAACCACTGCGCGTGGTCCGCCGAGATCCCGCCGCCGATGATGATCAGGTCGGGCCACAACACGGTCTCAACCAGTTGCAAGTACCCGTTGACCAACTCGGCGTAGGCCTCCCAGGTGAGGTCCTGCTCGTCTTTGATACGGGCTGCGGCCAAGGTTTCGGCGTCCTGGCCGCGCAGGGACAGGTGGCCCAGCTCGGTGTTGGGCACCAAGCGGCCATCGTGGAACAACGCCGAGCCGATGCCGGTGCCGAGGGTCAACATCAACACCAGATCCCGCCGATCCCGCCCGGCGCCGAAGGTCACCTCGGCCAGCCCGGCGGCGTCGGCATCGTTCATCACCGTGACCGGGCGGCCGGTGCGTTCGGTCAGCAACCCGTCGATGTCCATCCCCACCCACGCCGGGTCCAAGTTCACGGCGGTGCACACCGAGCCGTGCTTGATGACCCCCGGAAAGGTGCAGCCGATGGGCCCCTTGAGCGGGAACCGACCCACCAGCGCGGTCACGGTGTCCGCCACTGCGTCGGGGGTGGCCGGTTCCGGTGTGGGGTGACGCACCCGCTGTTCGGTGAGGCGCCCCGCGTGTACATCAACCGGGCTGCCCTTGATGGCGGAACCCCCGATGTCAATGCCGAGGAGTATCCCGCCCACGATCATCCCCGTACGCTACCGAGGCCGTGGTGGCTGGGGCGGTCGGCGGGTGCGGTCGGCGGGTGCGGTCGGCGGGCGGGTGGCTACTTGCTGAGCGGTTCGTGCCAGCCGTGGCCGGGCAGCAGGCGGGCCGCTTGTTCGGGGCCCCAGGTGCCGGCGCTGTAGCGGTACAACGGGGAAACGCCGGGATGCAGCACCTCCGACACGATCCGCCATTGCTGCTCAATGGTCTCCGCGCCGGCAAATCGCATGGGCAAACCATCAAGAGCATCATCGAGTAGGCGTTCGTAGGCGTCCTGACGTCGACCGAACGCCGCGGCGAAGTCCACCTCCAGTTCCACCTCCCGCCCGATCATGCGCGGTCCCGGTTCCTTGGCCAGCATGTGGATGGACACCCCGTCGTTGCTGCCCAGCCGGAAGCGGATGAGGTTGGCGTGGGGCACGTAATCTGGTTCAGCGAACAGCAATCGCGGTGGGGCCCGGAACTCCACCAGGGCCTCGGTGGCGGTGGCGGCCAGGGCTTTGCCGGCTCGCAGCACGAAGGGCACGTCGGCCCAACGCCAGCTGTCCACCGCCAGGCGCA
>JBJXFH010000063.1:0-3093 GCA_046155365.1 Acidimicrobiales bacterium
TATTCACCTTGTGTCCAGATGCCGCGGAGGTGCTCATCGGCTTGCCCTTCGCTCCACCACCCTTTTGCCATGGCGTACAGACTGTAGAATGCGCTGACCCGATAGTTGGCGGCGCAATGCACGTGAATGGTCTTCCCGGCATGGGCGTCCATGGCGGCAACGAATTCTTCAAATTGCTTGTGGGTGGGAGTGGCGAAATCAATCGGAATGTAGACATACTCCAGATCTTGGTCACCAACGATGGTCTCCTCCCCTTCCACGGCGTAACCGCTGCGGTCGGGCAGCAGGTTCACCACCACGTCGTAACCGTGGGACCGTAGCTGGCCCAGATCCTCCGCCGGGACGCTGCCCGACGTGGTGACCGAGTCGCTCACCCGGCGGAAGTTGAGGCTGGATTCGATGCTCACGGCGCTCTCCTTGTCGTCGCCATACTGCCACCGGATTGCCACCGGTGTGGTGGTCCTCCCAGCCGCGACGCGTCAACGCGCAGCGACGCACGCTCATCGCCACCGCCCAGTCGGTCGCTGCGTGGAAAACTGAGCCGTCGCCGTTGACGCGGAAGGTCCGTCCCACTCGCCGGCTGCGGCACCGCTGAGGGGGGCGTGGTTGCTACCGTCGGTCACCAACGGAACCATCTGAAGGCGGCTGTGATGACCATGTCGATCGAACAAACGCTGGCCCGGGAGCTGGCGGTGCGCGAGAGCCAGGTCCGCGCTGTGGTGGACCTGCTCGACGGCGGCGCCACCGTGCCGTTCGTGGCCCGTTACCGCAAGGAGGCGACTGGCGGCCTCGACGACGCCCAACTGAGGACCCTGCACGAACGTCTGGGCTATCTGCGTGAGCTGGAGGACCGCCGGGCGGTGGTGCTGGAGTCCATCACGGCCCAGGGCAAGCTGACGGAGTCCCTGGCGGCGCTGATCGCCGAGGCTGACTCCAAGTCCCGCCTCGAGGACATCTACCTGCCGTTCAAGCCGAAGCGACGCACCAAGGCCCAAACGGCCCGGGAGGCGGGGCTGGAACCGCTGGCTGACGCCCTGCTCAGCGATCCGGGCCGCCATCCGGAGACCACCGCGGCGGGGTTCGTTTCCGACGAGCGAGGGGTGCCGGACCCGGCGGCGGCGTTGGAGGGTGCCCGGGCCATCCTCATCGAGCGCTTCGGGGAGGACGCTGACCTGGTGGGCGAGCTTCGTCAACGCATGTGGTCCCAGGGCGCCGCGGTGGCCAAGGTGCGTCGGGGCAAAGAAGAGGTGGGCGCCAAGTTCTCCGATTATTTCGCCTTTCGGGAGCCGCTCACCAAGCTGCCCTCGCACCGGATACTGGCGCTATTCCGGGCCGAGAGCGAGGACATCATCGATCTGGACCTGGACCCCGAACCGCCCACGGCCAGTGCCGACCCCGACGCACCCAGCAGCTACGAACAGTCCATCGCGGCCCGCTTCGGGTTGGCGCAGCGCAATCGTCCGGCGGATGGCTGGCTGGCGGAAACCGTTCGCTTGGGGTGGCGCTACCGGATCAAGCAGCGGCTGACGATTGATTTGCGGGTCCGGCTCCGGGAGCAGGCCGAGGAAGAGGCGGTGCGGGTTTTCGCCGCCAACCTCAAAGACGTGCTGCTGGCGGCACCAGCGGGGCCGCGCGTCACCATGGGGCTGGACCCCGGCTATCGCAGCGGCACCAAAGTGGCGGTGATCGACGGCACCGGCAAGGTGGTGGCCACCGCCACGGTCTACCCGCACCAGCCCCAAAATCGCTGGCAGGAGGCCCGGGACCTGTTAGCGCGCCTGGCCGAACAGCATCGCGTGCAACTGGTGGCCATCGGCAACGGCACCGCCTCCCGGGAGACGGACAAGCTGGCGGCGGAGCTGTTGGCATCGGCCCCGCAGCTGGGTCTGACCAAGGTCACCGTGTCCGAGGCCGGGGCGTCGGTGTACTCGGCGTCCGCCTACGCCTCTCAGGAGCTGCCGGAGCTGGACGTGACCCTGCGCGGCGCGGTATCCATCGCCCGGCGGCTGCAGGATCCGTTGGCGGAGCTGGTCAAGATCGATCCCAAGTCCATCGGGGTGGGGCAATATCAACACGATCTGTCAGACCTGAAGCTTTCCCGATCGCTCGACGCGGTAGTGGAGGATGCCGTCAACGCGGTGGGGGTGGATGTCAACACCGCCTCGGTACCGCTGCTGAGCCGGGTATCGGGCATCACCCCGCTGCTGGCCACCAACATCGTTGCCTACCGTGACGCCAACGGGCGTTACACGAAACGCACGATGTTGAAGAAGGTTCCCCGGCTAGGCGATCGGGCCTTTGAACAATGCGCCGGATTCTTGCGCATCACCGACGGCGAGGACCCTCTCGACGCCTCCGCCGTGCACCCCGAGACCTACCCAGTGGTACGGCAGATGGCAGCCGCGGCGGGGGGCAAGGTGCCGTCTTTGATCGGCAACACCGCGTTGCTGGCCACCATTCGTCCGGCTGATGTGCAGGACCGCTTCGGGTTACCCACCATCACCGACATCCTGGCCGAACTGCACAAGCCCGGCCGAGATCCTCGCCCCACCTTCACCACCGCCACCTTCGCCGACGGGGTCGACAAGATCGGCGACCTACTTCCCGGTATGGTACTTGAAGGTACGGTGACCAACGTCGCGGCGTTCGGGGCCTTTGTGGACGTGGGGGTGCATCAGGATGGCCTGTTGCACATCTCCGCCATGTCCCGCAGCTTCGTGAGCAATCCTCGTGACATCGTCAAACCGGGCGACGTGGTCAAGGTCAAGGTGCTGGACGTGGACCTCACCCGGCGGCGGATCTCGCTGACCTTGCGCTTGGACGACGAGATCAACGACAGCCGCTCCCCTGCCGCCGGCGCCGGCGACCCCGGCCAGCAAACGAGCAAGGGCGAACGGGCTGAGCGAAACCCCAGCGCCAGCCGCCGGCCCCGTTCCGACCCCACCGACAACGCACCGACGGGTGCCATGGCCGATGCCCTTCGCCGCGCCGGGCTGGCCAAATAGTCCCACCAAGGTCCCGTGCTGGCCGTACGCCTGACGTAGCCTGAGCCGCCCTGCGGGCCCTCGGCTTGCGCTGAGCCGAATCGGTCAA
>JBJXFH010000068.1:0-84364 GCA_046155365.1 Acidimicrobiales bacterium
CGGCGGACGGTAGCTTTTGGGGCATGGTCCGCGATCTGCCGTTGCTCGAGGTTGTCGATGCCGGCACGGCCCCGGCGCGTCAGACCATGGCCCGGTACTTCGAAGAGCTGGGCCGGCGCCTGCCCGAGGGGTTCGAGTCCGGCTCGGCGTTGCAGGACGCACGGACCCTGTTCAACGCTCCGCAGGGCCTTTTCGTCCTGGCCACCGTGGACCACAAGCCAGTGGGCTGCGGGGCGCTGCAGTGGCACCAGGGTCCCGATGGTGCCGTTCTCGCCGAGATCAAACGGATGTGGGTGGATCCCACCGTCAGGGGCCAAGGGCTGGGACGGCGTCTGTTGGCCACCCTGGAGGGACACGCCCGGCGTGGTGGAGCCCGGCAGGTGACGCTGGATACCCACGGCGAGCTGCGCGAAGCCATGGCGGTGTATCGATCAGCCGGCTACTGCGCCATCGAGCGGTATAACGACAATCCCTACGCGCAGCACTTCTTCGCCAAGGTCCTGCCGCCGACAGACTCGTTGCAGCAGCGCCCGACGCAACGGGGAGACTGGGACCAGATCATGGCGTTGAACAACGCCGAGGTTCCTCACGTGGGTCCGCTGCAACCAGACCAGGGCCAATGGTTCATCGATCACGCCGCCATCACCGTTCTTGAAACCACGGGCCCGAACACCGGTGATGGTGGTAGTGACGGCGGCGAACGGGAGCTGGTGGCGATGGTGGTGGCCATGACCGATGGTTGCGGCTACACCAGCCCCAACTACGGATGGTTCGCGGCCCGTTACCCACACTTTAGCTACATTGACCGAATCGTGGTCCGAGCGGATTTCGCCGGCGCGGGGATCGCTCAGCGGCTTTACCACCACGTGATGGTATCGGCCACCAACGCCGCCAAACCGGTGTTGTGCGCCGAGGTCAACCTCGAACCGCCCAACGAGCGATCATTGCGGTTTCATCAGCGATTCGGGTTTGTGGAGGTGGGCCGACAGGTGGACCCCCGCAACCACCACACGGTGACCATGCTGGCGTTGTCCCTGCCCCGAACCCCAATCAGGAACTCGTGACCACGGTATTGCGCACCGGGGCGATGCGTAACAGCGCGCTCACCGGGGAGGCCGGTTCGATCAGAATTTCCAACTGGCGTCCGTGCTCACCCAGGCGGGCGGCCAGCACGTTCAGCATGCGCACGCCTCCGCTGTCGAGAAAGGTGAGCTGGCGCAAATCCAACAGGAAGTCCTGCTGGGCACGAACCGCCCCGAGCAGTTCCGTGGTGATCACATCCGCATTGGACATATCGATCTCGCCAAGCAAGCGGGCATTGACGGCACCACTCCCGGTCGGCTCGATCTCCACTGTGCCCATGGAATCTCCACGATCTGGCTTGTTCATGTTGGTTTGGTTATAACCCCTCGGGCGACGGTACCACGAAGTGCAAGCTGACGGTGGTGCCCTCCGTTCCGGCCCGGCGACCGAAACGCTGGCTCAGTTGCTGCATGATGGCCGTGCCCCGGCCGCGCTCCACGCTGGGCACCACTCTCAGCCAGGTTCCGCTGTCGGAAACCTCCACGCTGAGCCATCCCTCCGCCAGTATGCCAGCCGCGTCCACCGGCCCCGACCCGCCCCGGTAGGCGTGCTCGATGCTGTTGGAACAGGCCTCGTGGACGCACAGCACCACGTCGGCAACCAGTTCGTCGGGCAGGTCCTGCTGTTCAAGCCAGGACCGCAGGCTGGATCGCATGGGGCCCAACTGCGCAGGATGGGCCGAAAAGGAATGACGCCACTGCCGCGCCGACCGATCAAGGAACCGGGCGCACAGCACCACCGTGTCATCGCCCTGATCGTCTGATCGGAGCCGGCGCAGCAGCTCATCGCAAAGTTGCTCCAACGGCAGAGCGCGGAGCTCCCGTACCGCCTCTTCCAACCGGGCCAGGCCCACCGTGATGGATTCGCCCCGGCGTTCGATCAGACCGTCGGAATACAGCACCAGCAGCGAACCAACCGGGAACGGCATGTTGGCCTCAACCCGGACGCCGAGCTCCTCACCGAACAACGGATGACCGGTGGCCTTATCCAACCAACGCACGGCACCGGTGCGATCCACGATGAGGCCCGGTGGGTGACCGGCCAGGGAGTAGCGGAGGGTGGCGGTTTCGGTGTTGACCACTGCGTAAGCCACCGTGGCGAAGTCAATACCGTCGCCGGTGGCTGCGAAATGCCCGAGGTGGGTGAGCAACTCCGCGGTGGTTGACGCGTGGGGGGCCAGAGCCGCCATGCCGTGGCGAAGCCGGCCCATCTTGGCCGCGGCATCCAAACCGCTACCCACCACATCGCCCACCGACAGCGCCACCGAGCCGTCCGGCAGGGCAAAGGCGTCATACCAATCCCCCCCCACCTCCAGTGTTTCCTGGCCCGGCTGATAGCAGGCGTGCACCGCCAGACGGGGATGATCAACCCGCAGTTCCGGTAGCAAAGCCCGCTGCAACCTCATGGCGATGCGGTGTTCGGTCTCGTGCAATTGCGCCCGTTCCACCGCCAACGCCGCCTGGCGGGCCAACAGTGAAAGAAAAACATCCTCCTCGGTATGCAATGGGCGATCAAAGCCCAGGGCCACCACACCCAAGGGGCCCGAATCGCCCTCGAGGGGCAGACAAGCCCAGGCTTGGATCCGGCCGTCCTCGCCCCGCCACCGATCCCCAACCCGGGCCCGCAGCTCCTCCGCGTTGCGCAAGATCACCAAGCTCGCCGTTTCCACCGCCTCAACCAGGGGAAGCCCGCTACCGGCGTCGAAGGTGGTCCAACCATCCTGGGCGCGCTGCGGGCTGCCGTGGGGTCTGACCAGGCGGAGCTGGCGGGTGGCCCGATCGAGCTCGAAGAAAAAGGCGGAGGTGCTCTCGGTGGCCTTGGCCAACTCGGTGAGCACCGCCCGCTGAGCCGAAACGGTCCCGGTGACCGCGGCCAGTGCGGTGGCCATCTGATAGGCCCGGCGGGTGCGGGTCTCTGCAGCTTCCCAACGGCGCCGCTCCCGCCGTTCCGCTTCATACAGCTGGGCTCGCTTCAGCGCCTCTGTCACCCGATCGCACAGCTGCATCATCAGCTCGCGCTGAACATCATCGAATCGTTGCGGGGCGGCAAAGCCCAGGGCCAACACCCCCACCACCTCCCGGCCATCATCAAGGGGCAGGGTGGCCCACGCCTCCGCCCCCTGACGGACCCGTTCCTGTTCGAGATGAGGCCATTCCCGCGCAATGTCAGCAGCGGTGCCCAACAGGTGTGGGAGGCGTTCCCGTACCACCCGGCACATGGGCGTCAGCTCCGGCTCCAGCGGCACCAGGCGCCAAGGATCAACCAGCTCATCCGCTCCCTGACTGTCGGCCATGATCAACTGGGTCCGAGCGGCGTTGACCAGGAACAGCCCGCCGAGGTGAGCCCCGAGGGCATTGACGCAACCATGGGCCACCACCTCCGCCACCTCGGCCACGCTGGCCACCCGGGACAGATCGAAGGACACGTTGGCCAGGATCTGGCGGTTGCGGGCCACTACGGCCATGCGGGTGGGTTCGTCGGTGTTGGCCCCGGCCGAAACAGGCGAACCGGTCGCCGCGTCGTGGGCATCGCTGACCAGCACCATCAAACGGTCAGCGCTGATGCGGATTACCGAGGCCACCGCGAAGGTGGCGGTACCGCCCCGACCCAGCGCACATCCCTCGAGCAGGACACCGGGACCCTCCGGCGCAGTACGAAGCGCCTCCAGCAGCACCTGCTCCCGGGGGAACAACTCCTCGACCCGATGCTGCCGGCCAACCGCCACGGCGCTGGCGTCACAACAACCGGCCGCCACGATCAACCGTAAGGCAGCGGGGTTGAGGTTGACAATGACCCCGGTCGGGTCGACCTCGACCAATCCCACCGGGCAGACCTCGACGAATTGCAGGAGCCGGTCGCGGGTGACGGTCGGATCCTCCGGCGCCGCCCCCGGCCCCACGCGCCGCTCCCCGCTCAGGGCCACCGGCGGCCCTCCGCTCGACCCGCTGGCCGGACCGCTTTCCGGCACGGAGGGACGAATCTGTTCACGGGCGGATTCTACCGGCAAGACCGGCGGCCAAGAGCCGACCGGTGACGTCGCGACGGTCTGTTGCTTTCCCGCCGTGGAGGGCCCTTACGCTTCGTGTTCGCCCTCGGTGGCAGCGAGCCAATCGGGATGAGAGGGCCAGGCCGGCGCTGGCGTTGCCGGGCCGTGCCACCAGCACAGCGGGCATCGTGGTTAGTGCGCCGTACCCAGCTTCTCGCTCAGGCCTGAGGCACCGCCGATGAGCCTGCCGGCCATCGCTGTGGCCTGTTCTGCGTGTTCGACGAGTTGCTCCGTGAGGGCTTTGGTTGGGTTCGGGAGAGCCTCCGGGTAGCGGCCGGCCACCGCCCACGGTGCGAGATCGTCGAGCGCCTCGGCATCCAGCAACGACGAGATGGCGGCGGGCAGCAGTGCCGAGAGCCGGTTGCCTAATCACGCCGATGGGGCTGCCCAAGACGAGTACGGCGACGGCGAGATCCTGCTCCGCTTATAGATGACGTGTCCCTCGGTGCGCGCCGCTCGTTCGAGAGTGCCGGCGATGGGGGCGCGTGTGGTCCGGCGATTGGGGTCGGTGAAACAGGCATCGAAGGGCACTGGCGCCTTCGCTGTTCGCGCCGCCCGCTTCTTCAGGGCGATCGCGTCCTGCGGGTCGTAGGCATCGAGCACGACGAGGACATCGAGATCGCTGTCGCCGTCATCATCGCCACGAGCGACCGAACCGAACAGGACCACCTCGAGCGGATCGAACTCGGAGACCAAACCGGCGACGAGCGGCGCAATCCACTGCTCGAGGGTCTGGCCATCCCAGACGGCCTTACCCTCTCGAACCTCGAAGCTCACCGTGCCTCGCGCCACGACTCAAGCGAGACGATGGCACCGCGTTCCAGATCGTCGGCCACGGTCGGCAGGTTCAGCACGAGCAACGCGGCGTGCGCCTCCGGTGCGAGTTCGGCGACGGCACGAAGGTGCACGACGGACGGGCTGACCGCGCGGCGCAGCGCCAGCAGACGCGGGAAATCGCTATCGGCGGTCACAACGACACGGCCATCAGCGGCCGCTCGATCGAAGATCTCCTCATCGCTAGCCGTCAACAACCCGAGCGCTCGGACATGGACCGTATCGAAGCCCGCAGCGATGAGCAGCGGAGCAAGCCGCGGCGAGAGGTTCGCGTCCAGCAGCAGCTTCACGCTGGCCGCGACAAAGGCGCCTCGCGCTCGTTCACCACCACCGACGCGTACTCCAGCGCGGCGTACACGTCGGCCCGCTCAAGATAGGGATAGTCCTCAAGCAGTTGCTCGATCGTGCGCCCACCGGCGAGCTGACCCAACACCATGCTCACCGTGACCCGTAGATCGCGAATGCATGGCACGCCAGCCATGCGATCCGGACTCGCCGTGATGCGTTCGAACGCCACTCGACCATGATACGGCGCCAGCGCATCTCGCTCGGCGCGTTCGTGGCATCGGAGTAACGGCGCCGTCAGGACTGCTCTGGACTTCGGTCGCTCTTGGTGGGGTCGGCATCCGTTGTCAATGAGGGCGGGTGCCAAACTAAGGGATGGGTTCGAACGAGGCGAAGTATCGGGCAGCCGAAGGACGGTTGTGGCAATCCTTCGGGTTGGAACCCACCGAGCAGCGGGTACATCTGGAGAACCTGGACGTCACGGTACGGGTCCAGGAGATCGGTGAAGGACCTCCGATACTGCTGATTCACGGAGCGACCGTGGCGGGGACCAGCTGGCTCAACCTGGTTCAGGGCCTCAGCGGGTTCCGGTGCATCATGGTTGACCGACCCGGCTGCGGGTTGAGCGATCCCATAGCGGGCGATGCGGGCAAGGCGAACATCCACGCGGTGAAGCGGGCAGCCGATCTGCTGGTCCCCGACCTGCTCGATGCCCTTGAGTTGCCCAAGGCCCACGTGTTGGGAACTTCCTTCGGTGGGTTCTTCGCGCTGCGGGGCGCGGCTACCGCTCCCGAGCGCGTCCACCGTGTTGTCTTGTACAGCTGGTCGATGGGCGTTCCGATGGACCACACCCCGCTTGTCATGCGGTTCGCTGGCATTGCGGGCATCGGTCAGCTCACGGCGCGAATGCCCATCAGCCGGGCCGGCGCCAAGATGATGCTTCGCCAAGTTGGGTTGAAGGGCGCCCTTGACTCGGGCAAATTCAATGCTGAGATGCTCGACTGGTTCGTGGCGCTGCTGCGGTACACGCCGACATTGCTGAATGAGATCCGTGCCACGCCCAAGGTGATCACACCGGTCAAGGGCATCAACCAGGAGATGCTGTTCACCGACGAGTTGCTGGCCAAAATAACCAGCCCGGTGCATTGCTTTTGGGGAGAGGACGACCCCAACGGCGGTGCCGAAACAGCAAAGCAGTTCGTGGCCCGGCTCCCACACTGCTCCCTCGAATTGGTGCCGGGCGCAGGCCACGCCCCCTGGATCGACGAGACGGAACGGGCCACCACCTCGACGCTGGCGTTTCTGAACGGTTGATCCGTGGGCGCGGGCCACCGTTGCAAATGATCTGGACGTCGTTGATAAGGCGCTGCAGGACACATTCGTTGCGGTATGGCGCAAGCGGCGAGCTCGCCGGTGCCCTTGACCGGCTTTCACCCGAGCTGTTGTGAGTGATGCACGCCCAGGCAATGATGGCCAACACCGCACCCCGCCGCCCACTGTCGCTGACCAGAAGTTTCGCGACAGTCCTGTCCGGCGGCTACCGGCGCGACGTGGCCGCCCCTGGTCGTTGCACGGTGGGCATGCTCGCTTTCGCCCACGACACGAGGTCAGTGAGGCTGTAGCTCGCCTCGGGGTCGCCCAGCACGCGCGCCAGGATCCGGCCCTGGGCCTCCGAGCGGAGGATCGGTGCGAGCGTCGGCGCGGGTACTTTAATAAACCATAGAGAAGTATGCGGTTCTAGGAAATGACTGTGGGCGCAGCATACGGATGAGACGCGACTCTCAATGGACAGCCCGCCGGCACATCACCATCGGTTCGCAGCGCGCCGGTCAGACCCGTAGAGGTTCGCGCTTCCGTGTTGCGGTCACCTCAGGCGTTTGATCAGAACTGCGTCGAGACGCCCGCTCGGGAGTTGGCAGCACGGGCTTGCCGTTATCAAGCGTGGCGGCGGTCCGGCCTGGGTCATACACGCGCGCTATGGGAACCCACGGTCAGCGCGTGCTACGGCTGCGGTAGTCTCCGGTGGTGATACGCCCCTCGGGGACGGTGACCTTTCTGTTGACGGACATCGAGGGTTCGACGCGCCGCTGGGAGACCGACGCGGAGTCGATGCGGTCGGCGTTGACGGCCCATGACGAGGTGCTGCGCTCGGCCATCGAGGCCCACGGCGGCTGGTTGTTCAAACACACCGGCGATGGGGTGTGCGCGGCGTTCGGGTCGGCACGAGCCGCGATCGACGCCGCGACGGACGCACAGCGCCGGTTGGGTTTGCCGGTACGGATGGGTATCGCCACCGGTGAGGCCCAGGAACGTGATGGTGACTATTTCGGTCCGGCGTTGAACCGGGCGGCGCGGGTGATGGCAGTGGGCCATGGCGGCCAGATCCTGGTCGCAGCGACCACCGCGGCGCTGGTCGATGGGGCCGATCTCCTCGATTTGGGGGAGCGTCGCCTGCGGGACCTCTCGGGCGCACATCGGTTGTTTCAGGTCCGTGGTGATGGCCTGGCCGAGGTGTTCCCTGAGTTGCGAACGTTGGACGCGGTGCCCGGGAACCTGCCGGTACAGTCCGCGAATCTTGTTGGCCGCGAGCTTGCGGTGAAGGATCTCGCGGCGCTGATTCCCGCGCACCGGTTGGTGACGTTGACCGGGGTGGGTGGGGTGGGAAAGACCCGCCTGGCGGTGCAGGTCGCGGCCGAACTCGCCGGCGACTTTCCTGATGGGGTCTGGCTGGTGGAGCTGGCGCCAATCGGGGACCCCGCCGCGGTGCCAAGCGCGGTGGCCACCGTGCTGGGCGTCACCGCCCAGGCAGGTTCGACGATCACGGAAAGCATTGCGAACGTTCTTTCAGGCCGACGCCTGCTCATCGTGCTGGACAACTGTGAGCATGTGCTGGACGCGGCGGCCGCGCTCGTCGAGACGATCCTGGCCCGTGCCGCAACGTTGACCGTGGTGGCGACATCACGGGAGGGGTTGCGGGTGGCGGCGGAGTGGTTGTGGCCCGTCCCCTCCCTCAATGTCGGGGCCAACGCCGGGGCCGCGGCTGTGGAGTTGTTTGTGGAACGCGCCCGCGCCGTGAATCCTGGGTTTGAAGTTCTCGAGGACGCTGAGATGGAGGCGGTGACCGAGATATGCCGGCGGCTGGACGGCAACGCGTTGGCGATCGAGTTGGCGGCGGCGCGGATGATGTCGATGAGTCCCCAGGATGTGCGGGACCGCCTTGATGACCGGTTCCGTCTGCTGGCCGGTCCACGACGGGGCCTCGAACGCCACCAGACGCTACGCCAGATGGTGCAGTGGTCCTATGACCTGCTCGATGACAACGAGAAGGCGGTGTTGAGTCGCTGCTCGGTGTTCTCCGATGGCTTCGACGTGAACGCGGCCACCCATGTTTGTGATGGGCTGGACGAGTACGCCGTGCTGGACGTGTTGGATTCTTTGGTGCGCAAATCGCTGGTCAGCGCGGAGCGGCTCGGCGGCCACGCCCGTTACGGCATGTTGGAAACCATCCGCCAGTTCGCGGTGGACCAACTCACCGCCGCCACCAACGCCGACGAGGTGCGGGATCGCCATGCCCGCCACTTCGCCGACCAGGCCACCGCTAACTGGGATGTGTGGGACAGCCCCCGCCAACACGTCGCGCTGGCATGGTTCAGCGCCGAGTTCGCGAACCTGCGCACCGCCTTTCGTTGGGCGAGCGACCGGGACGAGATCGCCACCGCAACGGCGATCGCCGCGCACACTGCGGTGGTGGGCTACTGCCTGCAACGTCTGGAGGCGGTCGGATGGGCCGAGGAGCTCTTGCCGGCGGCCACCACCGGCGATGTGCGCCAACTCCCCCGTCTCTACAGCGCGGCGGGACTCTGCGTGTTCACAGGGCACCTCGAAGCCGCTACCCGCTACGCCCAAACCGCAGTGGCATTGGAAACCGATACTCGATACGACCCGTTCCCGACCGGCTGGAGCAGCCTGTGGGAACTTGCGGCTCTCCTCTACTCTGGTCAGATCGAGCGTTACCTCGAGATCGCTGCCACCATGACCACGCATGACGGCTTCCGTCACGGGGTCGGCCTGGCCGCCACGCTCTACCTACTCCCGGCCATCGGACGCAGCGTGGAGGCCATGGCGATCGCAGAAGACGCCCTCACCGCCACCCGCAAGCACGGGAACCCCTTCTGGATTGCGTTCGCGCTGCAGGGCTACGGGCGAGCATTCGCTGAAACGGATCCCCAACGAGCCCTGGCCGTTTTCCGTCAGGGACTGCTCTACACCGAAGAACTCCAGATCCCGGACCGACACGACAGCATCGCCCGGGACGCCGCGCCGGTCGAGGCACTCCACGGGGACCTCCAGCGGGGTCTGTCCCTGTTCGACAGCACCATCAACTCGCTGCATCGCACCGGCAACATCGCCAACCTCGCCACCATCCTGGCCCATCTCACCGTCGTCTTCGAGCGCATCGGGCAGCCCGACGTGGCCGCCACCATCTACGGCAGCAGTACCAGCGCCGGTATCAACACGACGATCGTGGTCGACCTGACCGCCGTGGTGGATCGCCTTCGAGCAAAACTCGGTGACACCGTCTTTCACGAGCGGGTCGCCACCGGGGCGGCCATGGGGCCCGCCGAAGCAGTGCTCTACGCCCGACAGCAGATTCAACTCGTCGCCCAGAACTCCAAACAGACGAATCACAGCCACACGGCGCCCCGCAACACCCCATCTCGCAAAGCGCCCCGACCCGCCCGGTAAACGACGATGGACGGCTGCAGGAGGAGGAGAATAGTTACACACTTGCAAGTTACACTCCTCCACAAGAACGGGGTCCTTACCAAGCCCTTGCGCCCGGCCGTCGCGTCGAACAACGCCGAGTGCCGCTGCCGGCGACGCGCTGAGCCGTACTTCCCATCTGTTGCTTGACATTCGTTCCAGATTGGACGAGGGTGCTTGGAAAGGGGTCGGACGGGGTGCCGTTGTAAGAGCTTTCCTACTCCGCGACGTGATCGCCTTCAGTATCCAAAGCCCAGCCCCCCGACGAGTAGGCCGACACGATTGGTTGACCGCCGGCGGTGAGGGCGTAGCGGGTGTTGCTGTCCCCGGTGAGGTCTTGGGTGGCGCCGAGGAACGTGAAGCGGTCGGTGTTCACCCCAGCGGACAGATCCCGGGTGACGGCCCGGTCGGCGCCGTCGTAGGTGTAACGGACGGTGTTGTCTTCGGTGAGACGCCCGAACGTGTCATGCACCAACCCGCCGGTGGCCAGGTCACCTTTAGGGGTATAGGTCTGGGCGACACCATTGTTGCTGGTTTGGGGGTTACGGGCGTCGTAGGCGAACGTCTGGGCTCCGGCGGTGGTGCGGTTCCCGGCTTTGTCATAGGCGTAGGCCGAGAGAGAAGACCCTCTCAGACTAGAAGTGACAACACAGCCGGGTCAGGTCCACTCCTGTCCCGAGCCTGCACGTGCGGGGGTGACGCCGCCAAGGTTGCTGCGCCCAGACCCGTCTGCGATCAAGGCGCCGGAAGCGACTCGCTGAGCCTGGTGAGGCGCACCTCAACGAACCCGGTACCCATCGCTCCGTCCTCCGGTGCATCGGCCAACGACGGGTCATCCGACACGCTGAACACGACCGGCATGAGTAAGTCGCCGTCGCCGTAAACAACACGGCGAAGCACACCTGTGATCGGATCCCGGTTCCGAAAGACCGGCAACGGCCAACGCTCAGCATCGAACTGGACGTCCGACCGGACCAAGGGCCATGCGCTGCGTCGGATAGCTGAGTCGCCGCACTTGCCAATCAATATCGCTTTAGCCGGCTCAAGGGAGGCTACAACATCGGCACTCGGCGGCTGAGCGAACGGTGCGAAGAAGTAGCCCAACAACGCCTTACCCCCAGGATGGACGCTCACGATCCGACCTGCCCCCCAGCGCCCATCGCGCAATGGAACGCAGAACCAGTCACCAACCGTATATGGTAGGCGCCGAGCCATCAGCGTCACCCCCCGTAGAGAAAGTTTGCCGCGGCGTCCTCGTAGTCGATGATTAGCGGGTTCTTCATTGATATCGGCCTGATCGCATTCAATCCGCCGTTAGACGCCCACGACGTGGGGTTCTTATTGTACATGATCTGCTCCAAGCCACGTTGGGCGGCATAGTCGTCTACGCGATGGACCACGTTGAACTTGAGCTCGTCTCCGAACTCACGGAGATGTTCCGTCTCACGCCGTTCCAAGTGGTTCGTCCGCCCGGTTCTTACCGCGGTGCCGTCGGCGTCGGTGAGCGTGTAGACGCCGCCCTTGGCGAGGGTTGCTGCCTCAGCGACCCCTTCTGTGAGGTTGCTGAGAGCCGGGATGTTTTCGAGCCGGTTGGCGGCTTAAGCGGCGTTGACAACACCGCGAACTGCTCGTGCGGCGTCGAGGACGTTATCTGCCTTGCGGACAACTTGGGCGGCATCAGCTACGTTATAGCCGATGATGGCGGTGCAGTCGATGGCTGCACCACCTGGATTGAACGTGCCGGCGGAATGGGCGCAGAACGCGGCGTCGGCCGTCTGATCTGCGACCGGGTGGGCCAGGGTTGCCACGCTGATTCCGAGCATCCCCACCGAGCCGTAGAGGCTCAGCTCTGCTTTGGTGATCTTGGTTATGTTGTGCCGTTGCGCTTCGATGTCACGGTGCGCGCCGCAGACGAACCCGACAAAGGTGTCGTTGTCTTCAGCTAGTCCAGCCAGGGCGGGAGTGCCGCAGATTCCGAGCTGGTTTGTGGTGAACTTCTCTAGTAGCAGGGGAAGTTTGATGCCAGACAATTCCGCAATGGCTGAAGCCGTCTTCGAGTCCTGGGAGAAAGCGGGACTTCGCGGCGATCGTCGAGAACATGGTCGACGATGTGGTGGTACATTCGCCCGGATAAGCGGAGCTAAAAGGCAAGGCTGCCGCGAAGGATTGGTATGCCTCTTGGGCTATCGCCTGCCCCGATGGAGTCGCGGGCGCCAAGTGCGTCGGAGCCATCAAGGACACTGCCGTTATGGAGGGTGTCCTCGTTGGTACGAACACCGGCGCCTTCGGGTCCTTCCCGCCTACGGGTCGTACCGTCTCGTTGCCTTGGACGAACGTGTACAGATTTGACTCCACTGGCAAGATCCTGAATGTCACCGCATATTTCGATCTGGTCACACTCCTGACTCAGCTCGGTCACATGGAGCCTCTCACGTAGTGACCGTCATGTCATGGGTCAGTGAAGTGAAGCGGTGTCGTCGCTGCCCGGGATGTCGCTTTGATGGCCAATTCAGCGGCGTCAAGAAGTGTGCGCGGCGTCGGGAAGGGGTCGCTGTCCGTGTGGTTGGTGTATTGGTCGATCGCGGTCTGGCTGCTCTGGGCGACAGAGATGGCCGTTGGCTCGGAGGCAGTTCACCAGGGCGGCCGCGGTCTGAGCCTGGCCGGCGCGTGCGAGGGCGACGTACTGGAGCCCCACCGCAAGGCTGGTGGTGTATCGGCTCCGGGCGGCGGAAGCGACGGCATCTTGGCAGCAGCGCAACGCTTCCACGGGGTCGCTGTTGAAGGCGGTCACCTGGGCGAGGCTGTTGAGCCCGGCGTCAACGAGGAGGTGGTCGGGATGCACCGCGCCGGCGATGTCGATGGCCGCCTGGGCCGCTCGGCGCGACGCTGCCGGGTCGGCGCGGCGGAGGGCGAGGGCCTTGAGGTGGACTCCGTTGGCGACGCCGCTCTGGTACCCGGCGGCGGCTGAGAGCTCACACACCCGTTGCGTCAGTCTGACGGCTCCGTCGGTGTCGCTGCCGGCGGCGGCAGCGGACAACGCGCCTGCAATGGCGGCGAACACCGCAGCCCGGGCGTTCGTCCTGGGCGAATAGGCGAGCGCTTCGACGGCGCTGGCGGCTCTGGCCTGGTCGCCGTGGTGGATGAACGCCGCAATGGCGTGGAACCAGAACACCGGCTCGACCATTCCCGCTGCGGCCGCGGTTTCGAATTGGGTGATCGCCGTACCCATGTCGCCGCTCGTCCACGCAGTCCACGCTTGCACGCCGCGGACCCGCCACAAGGTGAGCTCCTCGAGGTGGTCGGCAGCGACGAGCACCTTCTCCGCCCAATCGCCGATCTCGAAACGCAATGAGTAGAACATAGACAAATGCGTCGCAGATCATGTCAGCGGCGCGTTGGTGCTGGCCTCCTTGTAGGTGGTGCAACACTGCGACGCGGGTGTTGTCCCAGTCGGCATCGAACGCAGCCCAGGCCTCGGTCTCACCCGGACCGAAGATCTGACGGTCAAGGTCGGCTACGTAACGGGCGAAGTAGTCGGCATGGTGGTCCCGTAGCTGGTCGGCCCCGCCCCGTTCGGCGAGCTGTTCGACCGCGAACTGGCGCAGGGTTTCCAGCAGCCGGAATCGGTCGTCGCTTCCCCTCACCCGCTGCACCATTGACTGGTCGACCAGGTTGGCCAGCGGATCGAGGACGTCGAGTTCGTCGACAACATCCCCGTCGGCGCAGACTGCTTCCACCGCCGCGAGATCGAAGGTGCCAGCGAAGACGGCGAGCCGCTCGAACAACGCTGCCTCCGGTGCGCTGAGGAGCTCGTAAGACCATTGCACGGTGTCGCGGAGTGTGTGAGCCCGGCCGCCGTCACGGCCGCGGCGCAGCAGCCGGAATCGGTCGTCGAGGCGCGCCGCGATCGCCCGAGGCGATAGCGCGCCAGTGCGGGCTGCGGCGAGCTCGATGGCGAGGGGCATACCGTCAAGACGATGACAGATCTCGATCACCGCGGATTCGGTGTCGTCATTGAGTTCGAAACGCGGATCCCGGTCCCGGGCTCGGTCGACAAAGAGCTCAACCGCCCCCCCGGTCCGATCCAGCGGCTCGACGGGATAAACGTGCTCACCCCGTACACCGAGCACGTGCCTACTGGTGGCCAGTACCACCAGCCCGTCCACCTCAATCAGTCTCCGAGCGAGGCCCCGCGCCGCGGCGATTACGTGCTCGCAGTTGTCGAGAATCAACAATGCGCTGCGATGCTCCAAGAACCCAGCGATCGCGTTGTCGAGAGCCATCCCAGGCTGCTGCCGAGCGCCGATCGTGTCAGCGACCAGGCCCAAAACCGGATCGTCCGCAGCGATCGCAGCGAGATCACAGAACCAGATCCCATCCTCGAATGCACCGGCGACCTCCGTCGCAGCCTCGACCGCGAGCCTTGTCTTGCCGACCCCGCCCGGACCGAGTGTAGTGTCTCATTATTATCCGGTGATTGTGTTGAGGGCGACTCGGCCCCGCCGCACCTTCTCGAGGATCGCCTCGGCTGTAGCGGTCCACTGGAACGGCTTAGGATTGTCGTTGTTCGCCTTGAGGTAATCCTCGATCGCAGCGATGAGCTCGGGTACCGAACGGAACACACCTCGGCGGATCGTTTTCTCGGTGAGTTCACGGAACCACCGTTCGACCAGATTGAGCCATGAGCTTGAGGTCGGCGTGAAGTGAAAGTGGAAGCGGGGGTGTTTCGCCAGCCAGGCCTCGACGTTGGGGTGCTTGTGGGTGGCGTAGTTGTCCAAAATGAGGTGAACCTGTAAGCCCTTCGGTGTTTCCCGGTCAATGCGGCGTAGGAACTTGAGGAACTCATCGTTACGATGACGCGGCAAACACTGGCCGATAACCACCCCGGTGAGCACATTCAACGCAGCGAATAGCGTGGTAGTGCCGTTGCGTTTGTAGTCATGGGTCATCGTGGCCGCACGGCCCTTCTTCAACGGCAGCGACGCCTGGGTGCGGTCGAGCGCCTGGATCTGGGACTTCTCGTCCATGCACAACACGATCGCCTTGTCCGGCGGGTTCAAATAGAGCCCGACCACATCCACGAGCTTCTCCTCGAACCGTTTATCGTTTGACAGCTTGAACGTCTTGACCCGATGCGGCTTCAGGCCACGCGCCGACCAGATCCGCTGCACCGTCGCCGGGCTCACCCCGCCAGCTTTGGCCATGGACCGGCAACTCCAATGCGTCTCCCCCGCCGGCTTCGTCTCTTGGGTCAACCGGACGATCTCATCGATCTTCTCTGACGTGATAGCGGGCTTGCGTCCCCGGCCCGGTCGCACCTGCCCGAGCTTTGCTACTCCCTCCTCCGCGAAACGCTCCCGCCAGGCGACCACAGTGCTCGGCGAGACCTCCAACCGGGCGCCGATCGCAGTGCACGCCACCCCCTCAGCGGCGAGCAACAACGCTTTAGCCCGGGTCACCTCCCGATGCGCCGCCGTTGCGGACCTCGCCACACGCTCCAGTATCTCCCGCTGGCCGTCAGATATCTTCAGAGCAGGACTCGCAGCACGCATGTCCAGACACTACCACAATCACCAACTAATTGCGAGACACTACACGAGCAGCGTCACCAGCCGGGCCCCGCCGAGCAGGGCAGCAACCTCCTTCAGCGCGTCTGCCCGACCGATAAAGCTCGAGACCGCCGCGCTCAGATTCGTCGGCGCCACCGACCGGGACCGCAACGCAACCCCCTCCGCTCCGTCGCGCACCACATGAAGGCGCTCCGGGCCCACCCCTGGGAGAAGATGCAGGCCCGCATCACGCATCGCAACACCGGGGCACAAGGCCGCAGTCGCCGCTGAACACACGATCTGGCCGCCGTTCCCGGCGTTCATGACCCTCGCCGCCCGGTTCAAGGTCGGACCAAAGTAGTCACCCTCAACTTCCGTGGCAGTCCCGCTGTGCAGACCCATGCGGACACGCAACACCATCCCCGACGGCCACGCTTCGCGCTCAAAGTCGGCCTGAGCGCCCATCGCCGCGGAAACCGCGTCAGGAGCAGCAGCGAACGCGGCGCACATCCCGTCCCCGGTGTGCTTGAACACACTCCCACCCCAGTGCGCGATCTGCCCCCGCAGAATCTCGTCGTGCCGGGCCAACACGCCCGCCATCAACGTCGCATCCGCCTCCCACAACACGCTCGACCCTTCGATGTCGGTGAACATGAACGTCACCGTTCCAGCAGGAAGCGCTACCACACCCCCCAGTCTCCCACGCCCGCCCCCTCATCCGGGGCGCTATGGCCGTGTCTCGTTTGCGAGTTCGCGGCCGACAAGTTGAATTTGCGTTCGGGCGTAGTGCACGACCTCGGAAAGCTCCATGGCCGCACCGGCGGCGACGGATTTGTCAAACAGGATCGGTCCTAGCTCAGCCTGTAGCCGGTCCTGGAGCGAGCCACGCGATGGTGATCTGAGTTGTGTGGCGGCACCGTGGAGGATGGCGGCGATTTCGGCGCGTTGGAGCCGATGGAACGTTGAGGCGAGGCTGATCAGCGTGACTGGGAGTTCGACGAGGTTACCGGCCTGGTGCAGCGAGGCGATGGTGCTGTCGTAGAGGCGCAGGGACTGGTCGAGGTCACCGTGAATGGCTTCAAGGCGGGGAGCCAAGATCGCGAAGTTCGCCTCCCAGTACGCCAAGCGGTGTTCGATGGCGAACTCGAGGCCATGCCGGGACATGTGCAAAGCCCGCACTGGGTCCGTCAGTTCGTACGCCAGCGCGTGGTTCAGGAGCGCGGAGCCGACAAAGACCGGGTTGGCTTCGGCCCGAGCGGCAGCCAGGCTCTCCTCGGCGATGGCGGCTACCTCCTCGCGCCTGCCCAGCACCGCCAGTGTCTGGCCTTGCCCGCATCGGCCCCACACACCGGCGGGCCCGGGTTGCATGGATTGCTCGACGAAGATCGCCAACGCCCGCTCGGTCCGACCGGCGAAGAGGTGCCCGACGCCTTCCCAAAAGCGGCTCCACCCTTTCGGGAAGGGGTCGTAGCGAGGATCGGCCTCCAACGCGACCGCGGTTTCGTTGTAGACCACACCGTCGTCAGGACGGCCGCTGTACATGCAGAAGCTGGCCGCGACGTAAAGCCGCGGAAGCTGCGCCACTTCTGCGGCGGCAGCGGCAAGGAGGAGCTCTTCGGCCCAACCGACCGGTTCGAAACGGAGCAACGGCCACCCCAACATGGTCGCGTGCGGTGGCGAGATCGGATTGCTCGGCGGCCCAGCGGAACCCGGCGCGTAGGTTGGCGAACTCGAAATCGAACCAGTCCAGCGCGGCACGCTGATCGTGTCCGTCCCATACTTCCCACTGCCTGACCGCCTGGCGGGCGTAGTACCCAGCGTGACAATCGCGGACCCCCGCAATTGTCGCGGTGGCGGCGAGTTGGTCCTCGGCGAACTGGCGGATCGTCTCCAACATCCCGTAACGGGCGTGCGCCCCGGCTGAGTCCACGGTGATGAGGGATTTGCGGACCAAAGACTCCAATGCGTCCAACACGGCATAGCTGTCGAGATTGTCGTTGAGCGCTACGGCGCCGGCGAGGTCGAATCCGCCCGCGAACACCAACATCGCTGCAACACCGCACGTTCGGTGTCCTCAAGTAGGTCAAAGGACCAGCCCACCGCGTGTCGCAGTGTTTGATGACGTTCCAGACCCCGCCGAACACCAGCCAGTAACCGGAACCGGTCGCCGAGACGGTCCCGGACATCTTGGGCGCTCATGGCAACCATTCGGGCGGCGGCCAACTCGATCGCCAACGCAATCCCATCCAGCCGGCCGCAGATCTCCATGACCGCCGCGGCGTCAGCCTCGCTGCGCATCCCAAACCCGGGGTTCACCGCCCGGGCGCGTTCCATGAACAACTCCACCGCTGCGGAATCGGCACCGTCGCTGACATCGAGCGACGGGACCGGCCACAACTGCTCCGCTTGAACTCGTAGCCCCTCCCGACTCGTTGCGAGCACCTGCACCGTGGACCCACGAGCCAGGATCGCCTCCACCACATCGGCTGCCGCGTCCAAGACGTGTTCACAGTTGTCCAACACCAACAACACGCGGCGGCCCACAACGGCTTGCGCGACACTCGCCGTCACCGACATCCCCGCGTGAGGAGTCACCCCCAATGCCGTCGCCACCACATCGGGGACCGCCGCCGGGTCACCAACCGGGGCGAACTCCACCAGCCAGACCCCATCAGGGAACTCCCCTGTTAGCTCCGCTGCGACCTGCACCGCCAGACGCGTCTTGCCGACCCCCCCACGCCGGTCAAGGTCACCATCCGATGAGCGCGGATCAGCTCACACAGTTTTCTCACCTCGATCTCACGGCCAACAAAGCTTGTCGACCGTACCGGCAGGTTCCCCGGCACCGCGTCCAGCGTCCAGCGTCCAGCGCAGGGAACTCCACCCGCAACCCCTCCGCGACCACCTGATAGAGGTGCTCCGCTCCGGAGAGGTCCCGCAGCCGACGCTCACCCAGATCAACCAACGCGTCACCAGACACCAACGCCGCGGTCGCTGCCGCCACCAGGATCTGCCCGCCATGGCCCGCCGCCATCACGCGGGCCGCACGATTCAGTGCCGGGCCAAAGTAATCTTCCCCCAGCAACTCCGCCGACCCCGTCCCGATCCCCATCCGTACCGGCAAACCCAACCGGCCCTGCGCATCAACCGCCGCCGCCACCGCGTCCTCCGCCACCGAGAACGCGGCGCACACCCCATCGCCGGTGTGTTTGAACAACCAACCCCCATGCGCCTCAATCGCCGAGCGCAGCACCGCATCGTGGGCCCCGAGGGCCGCGCGCATCGCGTCGGGGTCGGCCTCCCAACGGCGCGTTGAACCCTGAATATCCGTGAACAAGAAGGTCACTGTCCCTGACGGACGAAGCACGCACCGGACACTACGCCCTACCGAGGAGCGCACCACTCGCGAGGCGGGATGCAGGCGTTGAGATCGCGGTCGAGCGCGGCAAACAGCCCGGGGCGGCGCTCCAGTTCCGGCCCCTGCGTTTCCAGCCATCTGGCGCGCCTGGCCACGTTCACGTTGGCCTCGGGCAGTTTATTAAAGCGCCGGCACGCCGCAGCACGTCATCCTCAACATGACTTCTCTGCCGGACAAGATCCGTCGTAGCCGCCGTGCGTGGGGCACCCACATGCGGACGCGACCTTAGCGGTCAATATAGAGAGAGCGACCTGCGCTGGCTCATCGCCCTCCGACAGCGATGCTCCGAATCGGTGTCAGATTTTGGCGGCCAAACCGCCGTCGACATTCAGCACCTGGGCGGTGATGAAGCTCGACTCTTCGCTGGCTAGGAACAGCACCATGTTGGCGAGATCGCTCGACGTACCCGGGCGTACGATAACTTGCATCGGCGTGACGAGTTCGTGGAAGAAGTGCTTGCCGTCCGGCCCTGTCGCAGTCGGTGTCTCGATCTGACCGGGCCGGATGCAGTTGGCCCGGATACCCTCCTTTGCGCCCTCCTGGGCGAAATACCGGGTGAGCGCCTCAACTCCAGCCTTAGCCGCGTTGTAACCCGAATGCGGGTACCCGGCTGGGTCCGCGAGCGGGCCGGAGGGCAGGACCATCGCAGCCCCGATCGTGGAATTGGTAACGATGCTCGACCCGCCCGCGCTGGAGAGCGCCTCCCAACATGCCTGTGTTACAAGCCACACGGAGGTGAGCGAAAGACGTAGCGTGGCTTCGAAGTTCGCCAACCGTTCCCGAGGGAATCGACCACCGCCTACGTGTCTCGATCATCTCCGTCACCGCCCGCTCATCGGTAACATCGGCCCGCACGAATCGGCCTTCGCCGCCGTTCGCCTCCCCAGCGCGGCTGGCAGCATCGGCCACCTCACCGCCTTCCGCTGGCCGACGCGCAACTACCGCGACCTTCGCCCCCTCGCGGGCCAGTGTCACCGTAGAGACAGCCCCGATTCCAGAACTGGCCCCGGTGACGATTGCGACCTAGCCCTCGAGGCGACCTGACATGCGCAGGACCCTAACTCACTAGTTCGATTCCAACGCCGCACCCGGGGAAGGCGGCGGCATCGACTCTCCCGAAGCGGCTACTTGTTCAACGCGCCGCTCCGCATCCTGGACCGGTAGGGCGTAGGGAGACGTCACCCGTGCCGAGGAGGGATGCAAACGGTAGTGTGCCAGCATGAACGATGCGGTCCTTTACGAAGTACAGGACGAAATTGCGACGATTACGTTGAATCGTCCGGCGTCATTGAATGCAATGAACAAGGCCCTCCTCGATGGGCTGGTGAATGCGTTACGTCGAGTGACAGCAGACACTTCTGTGAGGGCAGTTATCCTCACCGGAGCCGGAAGGGGGTTCTGTTCTGGCGCTGATCTAACGGAACAGTGGGATTGGGACGCGGGCATGCCGCCTTCCGCTGATCTTGTTCCCCGTCTGATCTCCGAGGTTCCGGTGCCCACGATCGCACGGGTGCAGGGCGTGGCCGCTGGTGGCGGCTTTGGGCTGGCGCTCAGCTGCGACGTGACCATCGCCGCCCGGTCGGCGTCCTTCGTCTGTACCTTCGGCCCTCGCCTTGGTCTGGTGCCCGACATGGGATCGACCTGGCACCTGCTGCGCCTGGGGCGAGCTCGTGCCCTGGGTGTGGCGCTGCTGGGCGGCCGAATCCCCGCCCAGCAGGCCGCCGAGTGGGGTCTGATCTGGTCCGTGGTCGACGACGCCGACTTGGACAGCGAGGTACAGGCCACGGCGGAGGTCTTCAGGCGCAGCTCGCCTGACGCCATGACCCGCATCCGCACCAGCATCGAAGCCGCCGGCGGGAACACCCTCATGACACAGCTGGACCTCGAACGAGAGCATGCGGCCGCGCTCATCCGTCGGAACATGGCCGAAGGCGCGGCGGCCTTCACCGAACGCCGAGAACCCCGATTTGCCGGGACCCGCACGTCGGACGTTGGGGCGAGTTGATCATCGGCCGACCTGCGCTGTATCGCGCCTGTAGGTTGGGCGTGTGGATGGCGAACCTCCGTTCCTCTCTGCTGAGGACCTTGATGCCATGACCCCTGACGAGCGCTTGGCGGCGTTCAAGGCACGGGTCATAACCGATCTCGACGAAGTGCCAGTCGCGTTCCGTGAGCGCATCCAGGAGACGGCTCGTCGTCTCGGCGAAGAGCGGCGCTCCCGGCGGTGAGCGCCCGGCGCCACGTTGTGGTGCTGCCCGAGTTCTTCGACCGCCTCGATGACCTTCTCCCGGCGGAGCGCGCCGCTGATGGCACCCCGTCGACGGCGGATTTCGTGCTCCACGAGCTGACAAGCATCGTCGAAACCCTGGCGGAGGACTACGAAGGCGTCACTACGCCGATCCCGGGGCGTCAGACGCGGGTGCTGATCACCAGCGGCATGCTGATTCGGAGCATCGCCATTTACGTCGAACTCACCCCGACCGGAGCTGTCGAGCTCTTCTGGCTCGACATCGACCGGTGACGGTCTGACAGAGAGGGACCGGCATCGCCGAGTGTGCGGACAGGTAAGGTGTCGAAAGCCAGCCAGGCGGTGCGGTATTCGCCGACGGGTTCGATCTGGCCGCCGTGAGACATGTCTACGGCGACGGTGCACTCGACGAGTACGCCCTGCTCGACGTGTTGGAGTCCCTGGTACGCAAATCGTTGCTCACCGCCCGGCGAGTCCGCAGCCGCACCTGGTTCGGCATGCTCGAAACGATCCGACAGTTCGCCGAGGAGCGCCTGGCCGCCAGCGGCGAACTCGCCAACGTGCGCCACCGCCACGCCGTCTACTTCGCCGCTGAAGTCACCGACCAGTGGAGGACATGGGACGCCTCAGGCCACCGCGGTCCGCTGGGCTGGGTCGATGCCGAACTCGCCAACCTGCGGGCTGGGTTCCGCTGGTCGATCGAACGAGCCGACGTCCTCACTGCAGCGGCGATCGCAGCGCATACCTCCATGCTCGCGCACGTCCTCCAGCGGTTTGAACCGGTGCGGTGGGCCGAGGAGGTCCTTCCCGCGGTGCAGGCCCGGAATCTACGACTGCTGCCACGAGTGCTGACTGCCGCGAGCTATTGCGCGTTCACCGGTCGACCGGAGGACGCGGCCCTCGACGGTGACGAGCGTTACGACGCATTCGCCACCGGCTGGAGCGGCATCTGGGAAGCGGGTGCGCATGCCTACGCCGGACGGCCGCAGCGCTGCCTGGAAATCTGCACCGCGTTGAGCGCAACGACCGGTTTCGCTCGGCTTGTTGGGCTCTGCGGCTCACTGGTGGTGCTCCCGGTACTGGGCCGAGCCGAGGAAGCCATAAGTGTTGCCGAGGAGATGCTCGCCGAGGCGCGGCGCTACGGCCATCCATACTGGCTTGCCTTTGTGCTGTACGGATACGGGCGCGTGTTCGCCGAGGCCGACCCGGCCAAGGCATTGGCAGCGTTTCGTGAAGGATTCGACTGTTGCCGTGAGCACGGGCTGCGCTACCGGGAGACGCGACGGGCTCCAGGTCTGCTGTTCCTTTAGGCGGAGTCCAGTCGAGCCAGATAAAAGTCCAGGTCAGGCCGGTGCCCGGAACGGGATTTGAACCCGTATGGTGTTGCCACCAGAGGGGTTTAAGCCCTCCACGTCTGCCGATTCCGTCATCCGGGCGCGGGCTCCACGGTAGCGCCACGGCAACGAGCTGCGGCAACGCAACCCTCAGGCGGCTATCGGTGCCTCACCGTCGTGTCCCAGCGCCATGTGCAGCTGGCTTCGGCAGCGGGCGGCGGCGTCTCCACGGAGGTTGTTGGCCACCACCACACCTTCGATCAGGTTGACGGTCACCTCCTCCCACGGCCGTCCGTGCAGCAGGACCGCGATGACCACCGACCCATCGGCTCGGCGGCGCACCGTACGGGTAACGCCGGGCACGGCAGGAGGGCTGCGGTAATCCGGCAGCACCCAGCCACCTTGGCGACACCACCGTCCCACCAGGCGAATGGCGTCCGCAAACAACAGCGATACCGGCGAGAACGGCGGCACGCACGAATCAGGCAGAGGCATGGGCACCATCATCCTCAGGCCCTATGACAGCCAAGCGCAGACCGACACGGTGGCCCGGGCGAACGTCACGTGACCGCTTACCGGAAACCAGCAAGCCTTCGATCCTGACAAGCACTGAGTTACCACCACCCCTGGCGTGTCCTCCAAGCCGTCCCGCTGCAGGGTGATCATGAGGTGGACCCTTCGCTGTCACACCCCCTGCGTAGGGTTCGCCCCATGAGTTTCGTGCCGCTCGATCAACCGGATGAGCTGACCCTCAACCCTGCCCAGACTGAGGCGGCGGTGTTGCTGCGCGAGCCCCGTGATCAACGTCCGGTGCATCGCGTGGAACTGCGGGCGGAGCTACGGGCGTTCCTGGAGCAGGAGTTGCAAGAGATGGCCGCCGGGCTGACCGAGCCGCTGTTCATCTCCAAACACACGCTGGCGTCCGTGCACGGGTGCGAGGAGAAGTTCCTGCACGAGCTGCACCAACCGTTTGTGGCCAACGCCGCCACCGTCCGCGGCGCGGTGGCCCACAAGGCAATTGAGCTGTCCGTCGCCGCGCCCTCCTACAGCCCGGCCAAGTTGGTGGATCGTGCCCTGCTGCGCATGAGGGAGGGGCAGGACTGGTCCGCGGATTGGTTGCGCGGGGCTGATGAGCTGGACCAGGCCGAGGTGCGCATCGCCGCCGCCGATCGGGTGGCCAAGTTCATCGAGTGCTTCCCGCCGCTGCGCAGTGGTTGGCGCCCCGTCGCGGAAAGTCGCTGGGCCCAGGATTTGCACAGCGGCAAGATCGCGCTGCGGGGGAAGGTGGACCTCACCATCGGCGGCCCCGACGGGATGCGCGCCGGCAAGGTGGTCATTGACCTCAAAACCGGAGGCACCGTGGTGAACGTGCACGCCGAGGATCTCCGGTTCTACGCCCTGCTCGAAACCCTGCGCCTGGGCACGCCACCATGGAAGATTGCCAGCTATTACCTCGACAGCGGCACCTTCGCCCTGGAGCTGGTGAACGAGGATCTGCTGTTCCAAGCCGCCCGACGACTGATCGATGGGGCCATCAAGTTTGCCGAGCTCCGCCACGGTGAACGACCGCCGAGACGGGCACCGGGCCCGGCCTGCCGTTGGTGCGCCCTTTTCGTGGACTGCCCGGATGGCAAACGGGCCCGTGACGCCGATGGGGATGAACCGTGACTCGGGCGAGACCTTTAGAAATGGGTGCGGCTCGTTTCAAGTGACGTTCGGGGCTGGTTGTCGCTGGGCTGTCCGGGTGTGATGTAGGCGTTGATCGCGCCGCTGAGGCGGCTTCGGGTATCCACCACTTTGAGTTCTCCGCGTGGCAGAATCTGCTAGTGGTTCGCTAGCAGATTGGAGGTTCTATGATGACGGTGATGGCTCAGCGGGGGGCAGCGGTGCCCAAGGTGGTGCGTGGGTCGGTGGTGGTGCACCGGCGCCGTTGCGGCAAGGCGAACTGCCGCTGCGCGAACGGGGTGGACCTGCACGAGTCGGTCGTGTTGAGCTACTCGCAGGGGGGCCGCACCAAGTTCTTGATGCTGCCTGACGCCGAGGTGGCCGCGGTGCGCGCTGCCGTGGAGCGCTATCGCGCCGCGAAGGCCCGGGTTGAGGAACAAGGCAGCGCCGGCCTTGACGAGCTCGTCGCCCGCCTGTCTGGCTCCAAACCGGGTTCGCAGAAGTGAGCGCCGCCGGCGGGGACGGGCCGGGGACCGTGTTCGACGCGTGCCGAGCGCAGCTCGAGGCGCTGATCGGATTCCTGGGGGGTGGCGTGGCGGCATCGATGTCCCATTTCGAGTTGGAACAACGCGTCGGGCTCGACGGCCGTGAAGTGCTGCGCCTGGCCTTACAGGGCCACCTCGACCTGCGCGCGGGCAGC
Organism: Acidimicrobiales bacterium; assembly: GCA_046155365.1. Classification (GTDB taxonomy): domain Bacteria; phylum Actinomycetota; class Acidimicrobiia; order Acidimicrobiales; family CAIXPF01; genus CAIXPF01. The sequence goes on from JBJXFH010000068.1 coordinate 24,927, forward strand.
GAGGTGCGCATCGGGTGCGTCACGGACGCCGGGGGCGTGGCCCGCAGGTCCGTGGAAGCGGGCCACGAGCGGGTGCTCGCCACTGTCTTTGGTGAGGTGAGGGTGCGCCGCTTGGCCTACCGGGCCCGTGGCCACCCGAACCTGCACCCCGCGGATGGGGCGCTGAACCTGCCAGCGGAACGTCACTCCCACGGCCTGCGGGAACTCGCAGCAATAGAGGCAGCACGAGGTTCTTTCGAAGACGCCGTAGACGCCATCGGGCGCAGCACCGGCACCCACGTCGCCAAACGCCAGGTCGAAGCGCTGGCCCAAGCCGCCGCGGTGGACTTCGACGCGTTCTACGCCAGAGCCGCCACCGCGGACGCGGTGGACGCCGGGAAAGCCGCCGTTGTGGTGGACACCGAACCCGACGAAAGAGCCGACGTGGTCGTGTTGTCCTGTGACGGAAAGGGCATCGTCATGCGCCCCGACGCCCTGCGTCCCACCACCGCCAAGGCGGCATCGAAGACCAAACCGAAACTCGCCACCCGACTATCCAAAGGAGAAAAGCTCGGTCGTAAACGCATGGCTGAGGTCGGCGCCGTCTACGAGATCAAACCAGTGCCCCGCACCCCAGCGGACATCATGACCTCCACCAGCGAGGAGGCGCCGCCACCCGCACAAGCACCGAAGGCCAACAACAAATGGGTCATGGCCAGCGTCGCGCTGCCCGCCGCGACGGTGGTGGCCCGGGTCTTCGACCAAGCCCAAGCCCGCGACCCAACCCACCAGCGACCATGGGTCGCGCTCGTGGACGGCAACAACCACCAAATCCACCGGATCAAAGCCGAAGCAGACGCCAGGAACCTCACCGTGCCGATCGTCATCGATTTCATCCATGTCCTTGAGTACCTGTGGCGGGCAGCCTGGTGCTTCTTCAACGAAGGCGACACCGCCGCGGAAACCTGGGTCCGGGACAAATCCACCGCCGTGCTCAACGGCCAAGCAAGCACCGTCGCCGCGTCCGTCCGGCGCAAAGCCACCTGCCTGCGCCTTGACCCCGCCAAACGTGCCAACGCGGACACCTGCGCGGACTACCTGCTCCGCAAACGCCCCTACCTCGACTACCCCACCGCACTGCAGAAAGGGTGGCCCATCGCCACCGGCGTCATCGAAGGTGCCTGCCGACACCTCGTCAAAGACCGCATGGACATCACCGGAGCCCGCTGGTCAGTCAACGGCGCCGAAGCCATCCTCAAACTCCGGGCCCTGCTCACCAACCAAGACTTCCCTGCATACTGGCACTTCCACCTCACCCAAGAACACCAACGAATCCACGCCACCCACTACGCCAACAGTCTCATCCCCCAAGCCGCCTGACGTCACTCCACGAGAGCCGCACCCTTTAGAAATCCAGGCCCACGTCGAGGTTGGGAGCGGAGTGCGTCAACCAGCCGATGGAGATCAGGTCGACACCGGTTTCCGCAACCGCCCGAACCGTGGCCGCGGTGATGCCGCCGGAAGCCTCCGTCACCAGGCGGCCCCCCACCCGTTGCACCGCGGTGCGAAGATCGGCGGGCGAGAAGTTGTCCAGCAGGACCACGTCCACCCGGTCCAAGCCCAGCACCACGTCAAGCTGCTCGAGGGAATCAACCTCAACTTCCACCTTCACCAGGTGACCCACCCGCTCCGCCACCCGGGCCACGGCTTGGGCCACTCCCCCCGCCACCGCGATGTGGTTGTCCTTGATCAGCACCGCGTCATACAGCCCGAAACGATGGTTGGAACCGCCGCCCATCCGGACCGCGTATTTCTCCAGTGCACGCAATCCCGGGGTGGTCTTGCGGGTGCAGACGATCTTGGCCCCGGTGCCGGCCACCGCGCTCACCATGACGGCGGTGGCGGTGGCAATGCCCGACAGGCGGCCCAAAAGGTTCAACGCCGTGCGTTCCACCGTGAGCAACGTGCGGGCGGAGCCGTCCAGACGGGCCAAGCAGGTCCCCGCCGCCACCGCATCGCCATCGGCAACAACGGCCTCGAAGCGGAGGTCGGGGTCAAAGTGGGAAAAGGCCGCGGCCGCGACGCCCAGCCCGGCGATGACCCCCGGGGAGCGCACAGCGATGGTGGCCGTAGCCTGCTGGCCGGGGCTCACAATGGCGTCGGTGGTGAGATCACCGGCCTGGCCCAGATCCTCCTCGAAGGCCCGGGTCAGCAACGGCGCCAGCAGGCGGGGGTGCAACTCGGGATGGTTCACGTCACAGCCGTTCCTACCGGTATGGCCAGCCGTGCCATGCCGTCAACCAATGCCAGTATCGCCACCGGATCCGGCGCGGGATGGATCAACGTGCGGGAGGCCTGGGCCCCATCGTTGTGCGGATGGTCCGAACGGAAATGCGCCCCGCGGCTTTCGGTCCGACGCCGCGCCGCGGTGAGGATCGCATCCGCCACCACCACGCCATTACGGGCCACCGGCCCCGCGGCACCGTCAGCGGCGGCGGGCCGCAACGCATCAAGTTCAGCCAAGCCCTTCCCGAGTCCGTCGTGCTCGCGCACCACACCGGCGGCGCGCCACAACAATTCCCGCAATCGGGTGAGCACCGCGGGGTCAGCGGCGGCACATCCCAGGGCGCTAGCGGCCACCATCACCCGCTCTGGTCGCTCCATGGAACCGGCGACATGAGCGGCCCGGGCAGCGGCGCGGCCCATCACCACCCCTTCGAGCAGCGAATTGGAGGCCAATCGATTGGCGCCGTGTACGCCGTTGCTGGCGGCCTCGCCGATGACCCACAAACCAGGTCGGGTACTGGCCCCGGTGATGTCGGTGGCCACACCGCCCATGCAATAGTGCGCCGCAGGAGAGACCGGCAGCAGCTCGTGACGGGGATCAATGCCCGCGGCTCTGGCGTGGGCGAACACGGTGGGGAACCGCTCCGGGAACCGCTCACCAACCGCACGCCGGGCGTCAAGGAAGACCTGGCCGCCTTGGGTCACCCGGCAGTAAATGGCCCGGGCCACCACGTCCCTTGGCGCCAACTCGGCATCGGGGTGCACCTCCGGCATGAAGCGGTGACCGCTCTCATCAACCAGCCAGGCGCCTTCACCGCGCAGGGCCTCGGTGAGCAGCGGCTTGGGGTCCAGCCCTGGTGCCGCCAACGCGGTGGGATGGAACTGCACCATCTCCGGGTCGGCGATGGTGATACCGGCCCGTATGGCCATGGCCATGGCCGCCCCTGCAACTTGTGGCGGGTTGGTGGTGGCGGCGAACAAATGACCATACCCACCAGTACCCAAGATCACGGCGTCGGCCAGATGCAGGGTCAATCCACCGGACCGGTCCTTGCTCAGTACGCCCACCACCCGTTCATCGAGGGGGTCTCGCAGCAGATCAAGCACCATCATCCCCTCGAGCACGGCGATGGCGGCATCGGAGCGGACGGCCGCCACCAGCGCCCTCATGATCTCCTTGCCGGTGGCGTCCCCGTTGGCGTGCACGATGCGGTGGCGGCGATGACCGGCTTCACGCCCAAGGGACAACGCTCCGGCGCCGTCAAGGTCAAAGCGAACACCGCGGCAGCGCAACCAGGCCACCACGTCCGGCCCGTCAGCGGCCAGGGTTCGGGCGGCTGCGGCATCGCCCACGCCTCCGGACACGGTCACGGTGTCCTGGGCGTGCAAGGTCACCGAATCATCGGCGCCCACCGCAGCGGCCAGGCCGCCCTGGGCCCAGGGGCTGGAACCGCCGCCCAGTGCGGTGTCCACCAACACCGTCACCGCCGCGGGTTCACCCGGGGCAACCGCGCCGGCACACTCGCTGGCCTGCAATGCCGCGGACAACGCAGCCACGCCGCCGCCCACCACCAACATCCGGTGGTGCTGCACCGCCAAAGCGCCGTCATCGGCACTCATGACGTCGGCCCCGCTGGCGTGGGTGCGGGCGCCCCTGCGGGAACGGCGAGCATGGCATCCACTGACCGGCGGGCCCGCTCGGCAATACCGACCGGTATGTGGACCTCCGTGGTCATGGTCTGCAGCGAGTGCAGGATCTTGTCCAAGGTGATGCGCTTCATGTGCGGGCAGAGATTGCATGGACGCACGAACTCCACGCCCGGCGCCTCCACGGCCACGTTGTCCGCCATGGAGCATTCCGTCACCATCACCACCTTGTGGCCGGACCGCAGCCCTTTGACGAACCCGATCATGCCGGCGGTGGAACCCACATAGTCCGCTTCGGCCAACACCTCAGGAGGACATTCAGGATGAGCCAGGATCTGCACGCCAGGAGTCTGGGCGCGGTAGCCGCGCAGCTCTTCCCCGGTGAAGCGCTCGTGCACCATGCAGCCGCCTTCCCACAGGATCACGGACACCTCGGGCAGCTGCGACGCCACCCAGTGGCCCAGGTACTGGTCGGGCAGGAAGATGACCCGGTCCGTTCCCAGCGAGCGCACCACCTCCACCGCGTTGCCGCTGGTGCAGCAGATGTCCACCTCGGCCTTGACCTCCGCCGAGGTGTTCACGTACGCCACCACCGGCACCCCGGGGTAACGCTGACGCAGCAGCCGCACGTCGGCGCCGGTGATGGACTCCGCCAGGGAACAGCCGGCGCGCGCATCGGGGATCAGCACCACCTTGTCGGGGCAGGTGATCTTGGCGGTCTCGGCCATGAAATGCACCCCCGCGAACACGATCACCTCAGCATCGGTGCGCGCCGCCTCGCGGGCCAGACCCAGCGAGTCCCCCACAATGTCCGCCACACCGTGGTAAATGTCCGGGGTCATGTAGTTGTGGGCCAGCACAATGGCGTTGCGTTGCGCCTTCAACCCGTTGATGGCCTCAATGGTGGGCGCCAGCGCGGCCCACTCGATATCGGGCAGCGAACGCCGGGCCCGATCGAGCAGCGTGATCCCCTCCACCCCCAAATCGGGGTGCACCAGCAGGTTGGATCGCATCCGGCTCATGACCGCTTCTCTCCGGAGCCCCGACCACCCGACGGGAGGACTGCGCCCCTGGCTCTAATGCTCATGTCGAGCATTACTTATGCTCTGGGAGAGTATATGCACCGATGGTTACGTTTGCGCAAGGGCCAGGTGGCCAGGACTCAACGCCGAGGTGTCCGAAGCTGCCGCGAGCGGGGCTACCGGTCCCGGGCGAGGGCCGTCAACACCACGCTCAGCTGCGGGTCCAGGGCATGCCCACCCCGGGGCGGGGACGCTCCCGCAACACGTCGCGACGGAACCGGAACAGCTCCGCCGGGCGCCCGCCACTCGGTGCCATCAGCCCGGTCCCCTCCACCAGGCCGGCCCCCTCCACCAGCCGGCGGAAGTTCTGTTTGTGCAGACGCACCCCCGACAGCGCCTCCACCAACCGCTGCAGCGCCAACAGGGTGAACGCGGCCGGCAACAACTCAAACACCACCGGGCGGTAGGTGAGCTTCCCGCGCAACCGACCCAAGGCCGTGGCCACGATGCGCCGATGGTCACCCTGCAACGCCACGGACTGCACAATCGGCCCCGTCCGAACGGTGGATTCCTCGAGCAACCCCACCTCGTAGAGCAACTCGTAGCGTTCCAGCACCCGGACCCCGTCCCACGGCACGCCACCCAGGCCGAACACCACCTCGGCCCGCTCCTCGCGTAACTCCGCCTCCGCCGCGTTGGGCGAGGCCGCCACCCACGCTCCCAGCGCCGGTTCGATCACCTCGTCAATGACCGGCGGCCGGCCCTCACGATGGTCCTCCCATGGATAGAGGTCATACCAGTCCACCCACGCCGCCCGGGCCTGTGGTGGCGCTTCCCGCACCAGGGCCAGGTAGGCGATGGACAACACCCGCGCCCCGCGAGATCCGGCGCCGGCGGCGGGCCCCAACAGGGTGCGGGCATCACGTCCGGCGTCGCCGAAGGTGTACAGCTGCTCGGCGTAACCCACCTCCAGGCCGCTCTCTTGGCGTACGAACCGTCGCAGGGACAGCTCCAAGGTGCGGTCATCGAACTCCAACAGGCCCGACGGCAGACGAAATCCGGACCCGTCATCATTGTCAGCTCCCGGTCCGGCCGACCCCACCGCCGGATCCGGCGCCCCCACGCTGAGGACTTTGGGCCGCTCATCGGTGACCGCCACGATGACCGCATCGAGCGCCACCCGGAACTCGGGACCGGCGCGCTCAGTCATGGTGGTCAACCGCCGCCCGCCAACCATCGTGCTCAGCCATGTCCAGACACCCTCACCAGCCTAGGGCCGGGCGGTACCCGCGCTGCCGGGCCCCATAACCACGAGCTGACTACGCTGCGGCACGTGTCGAGACTCCTCGTGGACATAACCGATCGGGTGGCCACGGTCACCATCAACGACCCCCAGCGTCGCAACGCCTTTGACCTGGCCATGTGCGAGGAGGTCAAAGAGGCCTTCGACGGCTTGGATGCGGACCCCAACGTGGGGGCGGTGGTCATCACCGGCGCGCCCCCGGCGTTTTGTTCGGGGGCTGACCTCAGTCACCTCGGATCTTCCACCCGGGATGGGTTGCTGGCCATCTACGAGGGGTTCCTGCGCGTTGGTCGCAGCCCCAAACCCACCATCTCCGCGGTCAACGGCGCGGCGGTGGGCGCCGGCATGAACCTGGCCCTCATCACCGATCTGCGCATCGCCGGTCGCAGCGCCTCCTTCGACGCCCGCTTCTTGCAACTGGGCATCCACTCCGGCGGCGGGCACACCTGGATGTTGCGCCGCCTCGCCGGTCCCGAGGTGGCCTTCGCCATGGACCTGTTCGGCCAGATCCTGGACGGGACCGAGGCCGAACGGGTGGGTCTGGTCTACAAGTGCGTGGAAGACGACGAGTTGCTGGCCACCGCGCAAAGTGTCGCCGCCAAAGCCGCCGCCGGCCCGCCGGAACTGGTCAGCCGGTTTAAAGAGTCATTGCGGGCGATGGCCAACATCGACAACCAGCAAGACGCCATGCTCTATGAGCTGGAACATCAGGCCTGGTCCACCGAGCAACCCGCGTTCCAGGCCAACCTGGCCAAGCTGCGGGCTCGAATCTCCTCCCGCTGAGGACGTGAATCAGGCGGGTTGTCGCCACCGCTGATCTCGCGCGACCGCAGTACCTTCCAAAGCCTTCCTCAGTTTTTGGTAGGTTCCACGATTCACTATGGCCCGGGCCGGAGCTGGCCGATAACCCCTTCATGGGAGTCAAGCGGAAGCTCATTGGCATTGTCGGCTTTCTGGTTTTTCTGAGCGCCGGCGCCTTTTTGGTCCTGAAGTCCGGCAGCGCGGAGCCAGAAACGGAGTTGGCCCGGGCCCAGGTCCCCATGCTGGTGGCCATCCAGTCCATCAAAGCCGGCACCTCCGTTGACAAGGTGATCGAGAACGCCGCCACCCTGCTGTCGGTCTCGATGGTGGACGTGGAGGCCCGCAACCCCGACGCGCTCACCGCAATAGAAGAACTCACCCCGTACAAGGGCCAGGTGTTCGCCACCGAGATGGCCCTCAACGCACCGCTGCTGACCACCACCTTCGTGGACCGCGGGGCGTTGACGCTGGCCGCCGGCGGCGTTGACATCCCTGAGGATCTGCTGCAGCTGAGCTTCTCCCTGGAACCGCAACGGGTGCTGGGAGGCTCTCTGCGTGCCGGTGACCGCGTTGCGGTGCTGATGTCCAACACCCCGCCGGTAGTTGCCGAAGGCCAGACGCCGATGGGCCAGACCCACATCATTGTGCAGAAGGCGCTGTTGGCCAACGTGCAGCTGGCCAACCTCGCCAACGCCGGAGATGGCGCCCCCGGCGAGGAGACCGCCCCGCTGGTGGTGGGCAACTACATGGTGACCCTGGCGCTGTCGGCGTCGGACACCGAGCGGATGACCAACGCCTTGGAGTTCGGCAGGATCTGGCTCGCCAAGCAGCCCGACCCGGCCAACGGCGAGAACACCAAGGTCTGGGACGTGGAAGACACCATGACCGAGCCGGTCACGGCCTACAAGCTGCCGGCCAAATGAGCGAGTCGACGAGCGCTCCCTCACCGGCAGGCTCGGCTGGTACCCCCCCGGCCAGCACCCCCCCGGCCAGCACGCCCCCGGGTGAACACCGCCGAGGCGTGGATCCGCCAGCTCCTCCCGGGATGATCAACCCCGGCATGGACCTTCTCTCGGCGCTGGCTGCGGTGGTGGAAGATCCCGCCGGCGGGCGAGGCATCCCGCTGCCGACCCCACAGGTGGCTCCGCAGGCTGCAACTGCCGGCGGCGCTCCCGGGGGACAGTGGGCACCAGGCCAGGCACCAGCCGACCCATCGGGCCCGGCCAGCCCGGCGGCCCAGACCGGCTGGCGGCCACCGACGGGCGCTTCGCCATCGATCCCCACCCTGGCCGCGCTGAGCGCCTTGGTGGACGCCAACCCGGCAAGCCCGGCTGGCCCTTCCGCTGGACGGCCCAACAACGCCTCCCCTCCCGGTAATGCCCCCAGCCCCGGCCACAACGGCGGTCCGGCGTCGCCCGCGAACGGGGCGGGGCCGGTCCCCAACCGCGCCGCTCCCGCCGGCCCTGCTGCGTCACCGGCCGACCAGGCCCGGGGTCCCCACGCCCAAGCAGCCCCCGGAGCCCCGCCGGCCCCGATCCGACCTGCCCCCCCTCGAAGCGGGCCCGGTGGACCCGGTGGACCCGGTGGGAACGGGCCGGCCCCGGTCCGCCAGCTGCCCCTGCCTCCGCCCGGCGCCGGTCGGGCCCCCGCAGGACCCGCAGGACCCGGCGCCGCCCCGCCGCCGCCGTTCCGCGCCCAGCCCAACACCCCTAGCCCGCCCCCCTTCCGGTCCGCCACCGACGCTCCCACCCCGCCCGCGGGACCGAGCGCCAACACGCTGGTCGACTACCTGCACGACACACCGGCCGACGCCGATAGCGAACTCAAGGAGCGGGCGCAGAACTCTCTGCTGGAAGGCCTGGGCGCACGGCTCTATGACCCCTCTCTGACCGAGGACGCCATGAATGCCCTCGTCGCCACCCACCTCGAGGGCTTCTTCACCGCCGAGTCCATCAGCTTCAGCCTTGAGGATCGAGAGCGATTGGCCAAAGAAATCACCGACGATCTCTTGCGACACGGCCCGATCGAACCGTTCCTCAACGATCCTGGCGTCAACGAAATCATGGTCAACGGCCACAAATCGATTTACATCGAGCACAAGGGCAAGTTGATCCAGACAAAGGTCCAATTTCGCGACGAGGCCCAACTGCGGCGGGTCATCGAGCGCATCGTGGGACGCGTCGGGCGCCGCATCGACGAGTCCTCACCCATGGTTGACGCCCGACTTCCCGACGGATCCCGTGTCAATGCCATCATCCCGCCGCTGGCTGTGGATGGACCCAGCCTCACCATTCGAAAGTTCACCGCCGATGGGTTCACCATTGACGATCTGGTCCGTCGCCGCAGCTTGAGCGCGGAAGTGGCCGGGCTGCTCGAGGTCTGCGTCCGAGGACGGCTCAACATTCTGGTTTCCGGTGGTACCGGCTCGGGCAAGACCACGTTGCTCAACATCTTGTCCTCGTTCATCCCGCTCGATGAGCGAATCGTGACCATTGAAGACGCGGTCGAACTCCGTCTGCGTCAGCCCCACGTGATCCGCCTGGAAAGCCGCCCCGCCAACGTGGAGGGCAAGGGCGCGGTCCATATCCGGGACCTGGTCCGTAACTCCTTGCGTATGCGGCCGGACCGGGTGGTCATCGGCGAGTGCCGTGGTGGCGAAACCCTCGACATGTTGCAGGCCATGAACACCGGCCACGACGGCTCGTTGTCCACCCTGCACGCCAACACCCCTCGCGATGCGCTGTCCCGTATCGAAACCATGGTCCTCATGGCCGGCATGGATCTGCCGGTGCGGGCCATTCGGGAGCAGGTGGCCTCCGCCGTGGACATGATCGTGCAGATCGCCCGCCTCCGGGACGGCTCCCGCCGGGTTACCCACATCACCGAACTGACCGGTATGGAGGGCGACACCATCACCATGAACGACGTGTTCACGTTGGGCGAGTACGGCGAGGTGGACGCCGATGGGCTGTTTACCGGGGTGCTCAAGCCCACCGGCATCCGTCCGGTATTCGCCGACCGACTGGCCGAACACGGCATCCATGTGCCCGAGGAGCTCTTCGGGGACACCTTTGGTCTGCGCCTGGGCAAACCTGCAGCGGGAGGCTGGTGATGACACCAATACTTGGTGGTCTGATGGTGCTCATGGCGCTCGGCGGGCTGGTCTTCGCCTTCAAGCCCGCCGGCCCGGCCAAGGGCGCGACATCTCCTCCCCCACCACCACCTCCTCCGCCGCCGGGCGCGCCCCGCGCCGAGAGCGGATCCGCCACCTCCGGGCGGGTCCAGGATAAGGCCCCGTTGCCGTCTCCGGACAACGATAAAGAGGCGAAAAAGCGTTACATGACCGCCAGTTCGGTGGTGGAGATCCACCGCCTGCTGTCCGACGCGGTTGACAAGCGACTGGCCAGCAACCGCCGTAAAGGTCTGGCGTTGCGCCTCGAGCAGGCGGGCAGCCAGATGAAGCCCGGCGAGTGGCTCATCATGGCTCTGGCCACAGCCGTTGGGCTCACGGTGGTCGCCACCCTGGTGGTCAACATACTGGCCGGTCTGGCAATGCTGCCAGTGGCGATGTTGTTTCACCATCGGTGGCTCAAACGACGGGTCCGTAAGCGGCAAACACACTTCGGCAGCCAGCTCGGCGAAACCCTCCAGCTCCTCGCCGGCAGCCTTCGGGCGGGGCAGAGCCTGGTGCAGGCGCTGGCCAACGTGGCCACCGACGCCCCGTCCCCCTCGGCAGAGGAATACCGCCGAATCCTCACCGAGAACCGCCTCGGCCGGGACCTCACTGAAGCGCTGTACGCCGCCGCGGTGCGGATGGACAGCGAGGACTTCGAGTGGGTGGTTGGTGCCATCGACATCAACCGAACCACCGGTGGTGACCTCGCTGTCATCCTCGACCGGGTCACGGAGACCATTCGGGAACGAACCCGCTTACGAGGTCAGGTCCGCTCGCTCTCTGCGGAGGGTCGCCTGTCGGGCTGGGTGGTGGGCCTGCTCCCCCCTGGTGTCTTCTGTTTCGTGTATATGACCAACCGCGAATACATGGCCACCTTCTTCAGCAAACCACTGGGCTATCTCTTGCTGGGAGCGGCAGCATTGTTGCTCTTCCTCGGTGCCCTCTGGTTGAAGAAAATCGCCAAACCGGCCTTCTGAAGGACGTGTCATGAACCAACTCCTAGCTCTTCTCGTCCTGGCTGCCGCTCTCCCGCTGCTCTGGTTCGCGTTGCGCAACACAACCCCTGAGCTCGACGACAACGGCGAGGAAGTTCCTGCCTGGGTAAAGGCGGCACGCGACAACGACGTGTCAGGGGCGGTGGACCTCCGTGACGTCATGCTCCAGATGCAGACCGTCCCACGCCTGGTAAGGCCAGCGTTCGAGCGTTTCGGTCGCTCGTTGCAACGGTTCACACCGGGCAACATTGGTACCAGCCTGGAACGAGCCATCTACCTCTGCGGACTACAGGGCCGAGTGTCCGTCACCACGCTGCTGGCCGCCAAGTTCATCACCACCGGCATTGGCCTGGCCATCGCGGCCTTCGCATTCTTGACGATGAGCGGGCCGCTGCGGTGGGTCCTGACGTTGGGAGCCACGCTCATCGGCTTCTTCTTCGTCAACATCATGATGAACGGCCGTGGAGCCAAGCGACAGAAGTTCATCCAGAACAAGTTGCCGGACGTACTGGACCAGATGTCGGTCTGCGTGGAGGCCGGGCTGGGCTTCGATGCCGCCATGTTGCGTGCCGCCAAGAGCTCGGGTGGACCGCTGGGTGAAGAGTTGGGCCGTACCATCCAGGACATCCGTCTCGGCGCCAGCCGGGCCATGGCACTGAACTCGTTGGTTGAACGCTCCAGCGTGCAAGAGGTACGCCTGTTCGCCCGGGCCCTGATCCAGGCGGAAAAGACCGGTATCCCCATTGTGCGGGTCCTTCGGGTGCAGGCTGATGATGCCCGTGAGCGTCGGCGCCAACACGCCGAAGAGCAGGCCATGAAGCTCCCGGTGAAGATGTTGGGACCGCTCATGCTGTGCATCCTTCCGGCGCTGTTCATCGTGGTGCTCGGACCGGCGGTCATGAACATCATGGACAGCGGCCTCACCAGCGGCGCCTAAGTCCATGGCAGCCGAAGCCGAAGCCGAGGCCGGGACTGAAGACCCCGCCGAGGATTACATACCGCCCGGTTGGGTGGAAGCATTCCTGCCCCGCCGTGACCGCCGCTATCTGGCCGTCACCGGCGCCGTAGCGGCCATCAGTGCCCTAACGCTGGGCACGTTGGCACCGGACGCTCGACTGATTCCCGCCATGGTGGGCCTGTCGGTCCTGGGCACGTTGATCGGTGCGGGCGATGCCGTTACCCGGCACATCCCCAACAAGGCCAACGCGGTGGCGCTGGCGTCGTGCCTGCCGCTGCTGGGCCTGGCCCGCCTCAGTGGCGACGGTTCACTTCGAGGCGCGGCCCTCGGCGCAGTGGCCGCCTTCCTGGCGTATTTCGCGCTGTGGTTGGTGGCTCCGGCGTCCATGGGTCTGGGCGACGTAAAGCTTTCGCCGTATCTCGGTGCTTATCTTGGGTATTTCGGCCTAACGTGCTGGACAAGGGGTCTGGTGGCGGGTTTCCTGGCGCAGGGACTTGTGGTGGGAATCGGGCTGGCAGCTCGACGGCTCACCGCTCGAAGCCATGTCGCGCACGGTCCGGCAATGTGCGTTGGCACGGCCGCGGCGGTGCTCTGGACGATCGTCAGCGTAGGTAGGTAGCTCGTGGAGGGCCAACCAATGAAAATCAGGCGGCGGATACGTCGCGACACCGACGGCGTGGTTGCCGTGGAGTTCGCGCTCATCCTTCCGATCATGGCCATGCTGGTCTTCGGCACCATTGAGTTCGGGATGCTGTTCCGGGCCAATCTCACCGTCAGCCAAGCGGCCCGGGCCGGGGCCCGTACCGCTGCGGCGCAGCCCCGGGTCACCAACTATCAGACGGATTCGGCCAGCGCGGTGGCGGCGCAGTTGCGCAACACCCTGGCCACCGAGGAGATCAGCTACCTGTCGATCTACCGGGCCGACAAGAACACCGGCCTGCCTCTCGATGGTGGCACGTACAAGACCTGCACCACCTGCTACCGGTTCTCGTGGAACACCACCACCAAGACCTGGACCCAGATCGGCGGCGCCAGCTGGGCGGCCAACACCCAGCGGGCATGCGGCCCCGAGGCAACCACGGACTACCTCGGGGTCTACGTGGAAGCCCGGTACAAGTGGGTCACGGGCCTGTTCAAGCCGATGTTCGGCTCCCAGAGCACGTTGGGTGAACGCACCATCATGCGCCTCGAGCCGATCGGGGGTCAGACCGCATGCTCATGACGCCCGCTCATCCCGGCCATCATCCGTCCACCCCATCGCCGGCATACTCGCCCGTTGTTACAGAGGGCGAAGCTTCCAAGCGCGACCGCGGCGCCGTGGCGGTATGGTTCGCGCTGTCCCTCACCGTGCTGCTTGGTATGGCAGGATTCGGCACCGACCTGGCTCGCCTGTATCTGACCGCCAGCCGGGCCCAGAACGCAGCGGACGCCGCAGCCATGGCCGGAGTGGTGTTCATGCCGGCCAACTTCACCCAGGCCCGGTCCACCGCCATCACCATCTCAGCCAATCATGGGTTCAGCGCCCCCACCGTCACCACCGGGGCCAGCCCCAACCAGATCCGGGTCACCACCGCGCTGACCGTCAACACGTCCTTCGTGAAGCTGCTGGGAGTACCGAACTTCACGGTACGGCGTACCGCGCTGGCCGAATACGAGCAGCCGGTGGCCATGGGCAGCCCCGACCCGAACCTGGGCAACGACCCCGACAACAACATTCTGCCGCAGTACTGGCTGAACATCTCCGGCCCCCAAACCGATAAGAGCCAGGGCGAACGCTACGGAGCGAAGCCGTGCGGAGCCTCGGGGGCCACCGAGTTCTGCACCACGGCCACCACCCCCAACAACGCCGAGTACTCCACCGATGGGTACTTCTTCGGCGTACGCGGGGTGGCGGGCCAGACGTTGCGCATACAGCTCTGGGACGCGGCGTATTACCCGGGCGGCCTCCGATGCAATGCGGGACCTTGGCCAAGCGCGGCCGAGCGCACCACACTGCAAACCTGGTACCCGGACGCCTCAACCCGCTACGCCGGAGAGCCGACCACTGGAACCGCGCCGGTGAGCAAGTGGTGCACGGGTGACGTTGCGTTCCTCGGCACCTCCACCGCCGCCTCCTTGCTGGCGCGCACCAGCGTGGTGGTACGAGCACCTGATATCACGCCGTGGACGGACAATGACAACCCCATCATCAGCACGTGCTCGAAGCACTTTCCCGGCTTTCCCCAAGGAACTTCGGCGGGCACCAACATCTATCGCTATCTCCACCCCTCAGATGGCGTCGCTGACGCGCAGGCGATACGCAACCCCACCGACGGGGTCTACACCTTCGCCGAGACCTTCCGGCAATGGGCGACCGTGTGCGACATCCCTGCGGCGGTGGATGGTGACTACATCGTGCAGATCCGGGCCAACGCCTCCGCTTTGGATCCCACCGTGTATGACGCCAGTGTGAGCTTTGAGGGCCAAAATCACTTTTCGATGCGGGTCGGTCAGGCGAACGGCGCCAACGGTGTGACCACCACGGGGTACAACGTGTACGCACGGGGTCGCCTACCGATCTTCGCCAACGCCAGCGGCACCACGTTCAAGGCCGCTCGCGTCCTTCCCGGAGCCTCCAACCGCACGCTGCAACTCAACCTGTTCGACATCGGCGACGTCGCTAGCGGCGGGTCCCTTTCGGACGTCCTGTACTTCACCCCATCGCCGGACGTCACCTTGAACGGAAGCCCGATGACCAGCTTCAGCGGCTGTGTGTTCCGCCACAGTGGGGGCGTGGCGCTCACCGGCGCCAACCCGAGCAACTGTTCACTGGCGGGAGTGGTTTCCAGCATCTATCAGGGCAAGATCGTGACCGTAGAGATCCCGATCCCCAACGGGTATGGCTGCAACACGGCGAGTGCGACGGGTTGCTGGGTGAACGTATTGCCGTCCTACGTGACGGCTGTTCCTACCGATGCCACCACCTGGTCGGCGACCATGATCGGCACACCGGTGCGCCTGGTGCAGTGAGCGCAGATCCTTCTGGGCGAAATGGCCTAACCCGAGGATGCGCCAATACGGGCGCTTCCCCAAACTGGGCCCGTGCTCCACCGTGCTCGTCCCTGCCGTCCCAACCGTCCACGTCCGATGGCACGAACGCGCCCGGATCGAACTTGGCGTTGCGCCCGCCGGGACGAGGGCGCGGTGGCCGTGGAGTTTTCCTTGGTGCTGCCGCTGCTGTTGCTCATCACGTTGGGCATGATCTCCACCGGTTTCGTGCTGAACAGAAAGATGTCGCTGTCCCAGGCCAGCGGTGAAGCAGCCCGTTATGGCGCCATTCTGGATGACGAGGAATGCAATCCGGTGGCCGTGTGCGGCGGCAAGAACTGGGCACAACTGGTGCAAGCCATCGCTGTGGAGCGCGCCGGTGGCGACGCCGCCACGGCCAACGTCTGCGTGGCTCTGGTTGAGGGACCCGGTACCGCGCCGGTGGCCATCGCCGCCTCCCACACCACGGCTGGCGGAACCAACGCCTGTTACGTCGATAACAGCGCCAGCTCCTCCCGTCGGGTTCAGATCAGGGTCATCCGCAACGACCAGATCCAATTGTTTGCCACCGCCATCCCCCTCACCCTCAGTTCCAAGGCAACGGCGAGGGCGCAGGCATGATGGGGCGCCTTTTCGCTCGCTACCACCGTACTGACCGCGAGTCGGGAGCGGTGGCCGTAATCAGCGCCATGATGATGACGGGGTTGCTGATGGTCACTGCCGTCGTGGTCGACCTGGGCTACGTACGGCAGAGTACGGTGGTGGATCAAAATGCCGCGGACCTTTCCGCGTTGGCCGCGAGCACCCAACTTGCGGCCCGCCGACCCCAAGCGGCGTGCATCGACGCCGCCAACACCCTCAAGACCAACATGCAAGGCGTTGGCAGTCTCAACACCACCACGTTGTGCAACCCGATGCCGGTTGTTGCCTGCAACCCGATCGCGCCCACATCGCCGGCGTCGTCCTCCCAGACGGTAAACGGCTTCACCGTCACCGTTCGCTATCCGGTTACCGACGCGGACATCGCGGATCCCAACTATGGCGCTGGTCTTGCGGACGGCAGTTCCTGCGAGCGGATGCGACTGTCGATCGCCTCCACCGAACCGGCGTTCTTTGGGGCCATCGCCAACAAGAGTTCGTACAAGATCAGCCGTAGCGCCACGGTGCGGGCCACCTATGTGCCGGGCGCACAGATTCCAGCCTTGTGGTTGCTCGACCCGTGGGGTTGCACCTCCCTCGCCGTGACCGGTGGCGCCCAGCTGACCGCCGGAACGGCCACCAGTCCCGGGGTGATCGTCGCTGACAGCGATGGCTCCAGCTGTACTGGCAGCCAGTCAACGATCTCCGCCACCGGAGCCGGTACCAACCTCACCGCGGCACCGACGTCTGGCCCCTCTCGCGGCACCATCAAGCTGTACTCGATGGGCCTCAACGCCACCACCTGCACCATGCCCTCCTGCGATCCTGCCGACGTTGCCGCGGCCCGCATCACCCCCCAACCACTGCACCTCGATGCCCGGGCGTCCCGGCTGCCCGTCGACTGGGCGTACAACTGCAAGAGCGGCTACCCCGCCTATCACAGTTTGCCGATCATGGATTGCCCCTATCCGAAACCCGCCTACGTTGACCTGCTCAAGACGGCGATCGGCACCAGCGGATCTCCGCCCGGCTTCCAGAAGTGGAGCTCCAGCTACAGCTGCAACCCGTCGGGCACCACCACCGTCAATGGGAACTGGTGGGTGGACTGCAACGGTGGACTGAAGATCGGCAACGGCACCCATATCACCTTTGCCAGCGGCAACGTGGTGTTCGACAAGCCGTTCGATATGACTGGTGGGAGCCTCAGCTTCAACACCAGCAACCCCAGTACCGCTCTGGCGTCCAGTTGCGTGGCGCCGTCGGTGACCACTCCCTGCTTGAGCAGCTCCAGCAGCAAGGCGGCCATCGTGTATGTCCGCGATGGATCTATCAAGATCACCGGTGGTGCACTCACCGCTCGTGGCGTCACCGGGTTCCTACCCAACGGCTACTTCGCCGCCACCGGCGGTGCGCCACCCGTGTGGCTGGGCTCCACGGAGGGACCTCTTGCCGGTTTGGCCATGTGGTCGGACTTTGCTTCAAGTCAGTTCCAGATCAACGGCGGGGCCGGCGCACAGCTGGAGGGCACGTTCTTCACTCCAGAGGCCCAGCCGTTCAGCTTGGCCGGCGGGAGCAACTGGGGTCAACAAGACGCCCAGTTCATCACCTACCAGCTGGCAGTGTCCGGCGGTGGGCAGATCAGCCTCAACCCCCGCGCCAACGCGGTCACCCTTCCCCAGAAGTACGCACGGCTCATCCGCTGAAGACGCTGGGAGCACCGGCACTTGACGGTTGCGGGTCCACGGGCAGCACGTCATCGGCACGCTGGTACGTCGGCTCCAGGCTGACGCTGGCAGCCCCCCGCAGCAGATCGAGGCATTCAACGATCGCCCACAAGGCGGTGAGCCCGCCGATGGATGTTGCCACCGCCGGGAACCAGAAGAACACCCCGCTGACCACTACCACCCCGGCCAGAGCGGCGCCACCGCAACGGCGCCACCGCGGCCGGGCGTAGCTGGCCCGATCCAGGTACCAGGCTGCCGCGGGCACCGCCAGCACCAGCGCGTCGTAGAAGTACAACCTCGGATTGGCGGCCACCATCACCAGGGCCGTCACCCCGACCAGCCTGAGCCGATAGCGCTGATGGCTACCAACCCGATAACACGTGATGCCGAACAAGATCAGCAGCGGTAGCACCAACACCAGCCAGAGCGCCCAGATGGCCGTGGACCCCGATTGCTCCCCGTTGAGGATGCGAAGGAACGCCAGCAGCGTGGCCTGTTTGTCCACTGGAGCTTTGCCGGACTCTTGACGTTGGGCCACTCCCCCCACTGCCCGCACGAAGTCCATCCACGCCGCCCAGGCGAAGGGCGCAGTGACCGCCACCACCACCAGCCCGCTCACGACCCAGCGCCGCAGCAACTGCCACTGACCTGACAGCATCAGGAACAAGGCTGCGAAGACCGCCAGGTTCGGCTTGAGCGCCAGCAGTACCAAACAGTATGAGGCGCGACGAACAGACGGCGAGAGCAGGGCCGGATCAGCGGTCAGCTTCCGTTGCAGCACCCCAGTGGGACTCCCTGCACTCCCGTGCGCCGGATCGGCGAGTTGCGGCGCTGTCGCCAACAACGGCGGGGCCGGCCGAGAGGGCCACCTCGATCCGTCAGCGGTCGCCATGGCGCACAAGGCCACCAGGTACAGCGCGCTGTACTGCCCGGTTACCAGGACCTGAAGGGTGGTGGGGGCGAACACCAGCATGCCGCAATACACGAGGTACCGTCCCTGTTGGGATCCGGTGAGCTCGCGCAGGCGCCGACATGACCACCGCAGTGCGAACAACGTCATGGCCACGGTCAACCAGTACGACGCCTGGTAGGGCAGCATACCGAGCGGCATGCTCAGGGGAAGGGCGAAGGGCGGATACAGGTAGGGCCAGCGCTCGGAGCCGGACTCTCGATAGACGCCGCTCCAATCACCGCTGAGTGCCCGCCAACCGGCACGGTCAAACGCGACCCAGTCCCGATCGAGCAGCGCCAGGTTCTTGTATGCGGCCATGAGCCACAGCGCCAGGATCCCGAGACCGGCAAACAACGCCAGCAGATGGCCGACCGTACGCACGCGTCGCCGAGCACCCGAGACCGCCTGCACCGCATGTACATCGACGGCGCACCCTTGACCCTTGAGATCGAGAAGCGGTCAGAGCGAATCGGCCGCAGCTGGCCGACTATCTATCTAGTGCACACCCGGCGCTCAGCTACTGATGAGGTTCTGCGGGAAGGTTTGGAACAGGCCGGTGATGGCGCCGCCCAGCATCGAAACCGAGATCACCAACACCACGACCAACAGACCCAACAGCAGCGCGTACTCCGCCGCCGTGGACCCACGATCCTCACGCCAGGAGCGGACCGCCGCCAACCTGATCCACCGTCCAACCCCCGCGGCGCGCCCTAATGACACAGACATACTTCCTCCTCCTCAGGGCCTCTCTGAGACCCCCCACCTGGCAAGACAGCACAGAAGCACCGAGCGAACAAGCGTCGAACGGGGTCCCTTCGAAGGGTGATCGATAAGCCCATATACAGCAACTCTCACCGTGGCGATCTCAGAGGGACCATGACTACAGTCCCACTTTCGGCGGGGCCCGAGTTACGCGGCAGGGGCGTCCAGCCGGGAAAGAGCGGAGGGGACGGACCCGAACAGGCCGTCCCCTCCGTGCACAATCAGTTGCTGATTTGGTACCCGAACGGCCCGATCAAAGGCCGAGCAAGATCAGGTGTTGGCGCTGTTCAGAGTGTTCCCCGTCCGGGTGAACACCCCAGAGATGGATTCACCAAGCACTCTCACGGCGACGATAATGGCCACTGCGATGAGCGCCACCAGCAGGGCGTACTCTGCGGCGGTGGCACCCTCGGTACGGTTCTTCAGAGCCACGGCCCAAGCCTGCACCGCAGCAGTGCTACGAATGGCAAGATCTTTCATATTTCTTTCCTCCCGGACACAGACATATCTATAGAAGCAGCCTGTCTGATGTCGCGGGCTACGGCATCGCTCGCCGTGGCGATCTCAAGCGGACCATGACCGCAGTCCCACTTTTCGGTCCGGGGGGGCAACCACGATGGGCACCAACGTGAAAAAGAACGCGAGGGACGGCCCGTAGCAGGCCGTCCCTCTCGAACACAATCAGTTGCGGGTTTGGTACCAGAACGGCCCGCTCAAGGGCCGTAGAAGATCAGGTGTTGGCGCTGTTCAGGGTGTTCCCAGTCCGGGTGAAGACACCCGAGATCGAGGTGCCCAGGGCCCGCACGGCCACGATGATGGCCACAGCGATAAGGGCCACCAGCAAGGCGTACTCTGCGGCGGTGGCACCCTCGGTACGGTTCTTCAGAGTCACGGCCCAGGCCTGCACTGCAGCCGTGCTACGAATGGCGAGATCCTTCATGTTTCTTTCCTCCACAAGGTGTGTTCACCGGACGGAGACCACGATGAGACACCGGGGCCGATCCGTCATCGACCCGGCTGGGGATCCGGGCCGAAGCGTGACCCACGGCCCACTCCGATGGACCCCTGCCGGGATCAAGGTCCGGAGCCGACACACACAGACGACTGCACTGTGGGTCCTTTTGCCCACGTCAGCAACACCAATGGGAGCTAGGACCAAGGTCCTGAAAGACCGAAGTGAAGGTCGACCGATTGCGCGCCGATATCCTCGACGTGGCAACGACAAACCTCGCAGCGACGGACCTGGCCGGTACGGCACGGGACCCACAGTCCGCCAGCATCGCCAACGCACCGATCGGCGGCCGAGTCATCATCGTCGATCAGCAAGCGATGATCGCGGAAAGCCTGGCCCTGGTGTTGCAAATGGCCGAGGTCACCACCTCGATCATTCGTGACAGCTCCCTGGAGGCGGTCCTGCGCCAGGTGCGGGCCTTCGACCCTGACCTGGTGCTGGTCAACGCCAACGGCGGCGATGCTCCGGACACGGTGCGGACCCTGAGCCGGGCTGCGGCCAAGGTGGTGGTGGTGACCGATGGCAGCGACCGCATCAGGGTGGCGTCTTGCATCGAGGCCGGCGCGACCGGCGCCGTCGCCACCAGTGATCCGGTGGATTCGCTGCTCAACGCGGTCCGCGAGACCGTGGCCGGGCGCCGTCTGCTGTCACCGACCACCGAGCGGGACCTGCTGGGCGAGCTGCAACTGCACCGCCGGGACAACGCCATGCGCCTGGCCAAGTTCCAGAACCTCTCCAACCGGGAGTCCGAGGTGCTGTGGGCGCTGATGATGGGGCGGGCGGCCAATGAGATCGCCGAGGAGTCCTACGTCTCCATCGCCACCATCCGCAGCCAGATCAAGGCCATCCTGCGCAAGCTGGAGGTCAACTCTCAGCTGGCTGCGGTGGCCCTGGCATACCAAGCCGGATGGACCCGGGAGAGCTTCCGCAACGGGAACGGACAGCGCACTTACTGATCGGTACCGTACCGACTGGCACCGTACCGGTCAGTGCAGCCAGTCACGCATGAGTTGGGGGGCCCGCATGGCCCAATCCTCAGCGATGATGGCGAACTGCATGTGGTCTTCCCACTCACCGTTGATCTGCAGGTAGCCCACGGCCACCCCTTCGCAACGGATGCCAAGCTTTTCCACCACCCGACGGCTGGCGCCGTTGCGGGGCACGATGGAGATCAGCAGCCGGTGCAGCGCCAGGTCCTCGAAGGCGAAGCGCACCATGAGCACCACCGCTTCGGGGCAGTAGCCGTTACCGGCTTGGGCCATATCCACCCAATACCCCACGTTGCCGCCCTGCATCGGCCCCCGCTGCACCGCCGACAGGTTGATCTCCCCGCTGAAGGCCCCGCCGACGAAGATGCCGAAGCCGTAACCGGTACCCAACTGTCGCTCACGTTGGCGGGCTGAGCAGCGGGCGGAAAAAGCATCAAAGCTCTCCGCCGGATCGGGCTGGCCGGCCATGCGACGTGGTTCCCACTTGGTCAACCAGTCGACATTACGGCGTCGTACCTCCTGGTATGCGGAGAAGTCCGCCACCGTGAGGGGACGCAGCACCACCCGGCGACCGCTGAGCACCGTCACTGATCCGACCGTTCCACCCTGATCCAGCGGCCCCTGCGAACCTCAGCGGCCCAGCAACTCACGCAGGGCACCCAGCAACAGCGATACGTTCCGGGCCCGAGCGGTGTGGCCCATGAGCCCGATCCGCCACACCTTGCCGGCGAAGGCCCCCAGCCCGCCCCCGATCTCGATCCCGTACTCCACCAGCAGACGACGTCGCAACGCGGCCTCGCCGTCACGGTGGGCCTCGGGCACCCAGACCGTGGTGAGCTCCGGCAAACGGTGCCCTTCGGCGGCGAACAGCTCCAGACCCTGCTCCACCAGGCCTTCCTGCAGGCGGGTCCCCAGCGAACCGTGCCGTTCCCAGGACGCCTCGAGACCTTCCTCCAGCACCACCCCGAGCGCCGCGTGCAGGGCGAAGACCATGGAGATGGGTGCCGTGTGGTGGTACGCCCGGGCCCCCTCACCGCCCACGTACTTGGCGATCATGTTGAGGTCCAGATACCACGACGACGGCTTCTCCAGCAGCCGGCTCCGGGCCCGATCCGACACCGTGAGGGGCGACAACCCGGGCGGGCACCCCAGGCACTTCTGCGTTCCCGAGTACGCGATGTCCACCCCCCAACCGTCGATCTCCAGGGGAATCCCACCCAGAGAGGTCACGCAGTCCACCAGCAGCAAGGCGTCACCCTTGAGCTCCCCGAGGGGCTCGATGTCATTGCGGACCCCGGTTGAGGTCTCGGCGTGGACCACGGCGATGATGGCCGGTGACGGGTGGGCCGCGGCCAGCTGCTGGGGATCAATGGGCTGGCCCCAAGGGGCGTCCACCCGTATGACCTCCGCCCCGCAGCGTCCGGCCACATCGACCATGCGCTCCCCGAACACCCCGTTGACCCCGATGACCACCGGTTGGCCCGGCTGCACGAAGTTCACGAAGGACGCTTCCATGCCCGCCGAGCCGGTGGCGCTGATCGGGAACGTCAGTGGGTTGGCAGTGCGGAACACCTGCCGCAGCCGGTCACTGGTCTCATCGAGCACGGCGATGAAGTCCGGATCCAGATGGCCCAGCATGGGTCGGCCCAGGGCCAGGGTCACCTCGGGGTAGGGATTGCACGGCCCAGGGCCCATGAGAACTCGATCGGTCAGCGCCACGAGGGGGCATCGTAGTGACCCCTCACCTCGGCCGCGTCCGACAACGCCGCCACCATCCCGTCGAGCAGGTCATCATCGGAGATCACCACGGCGTCCAGGCTGAAGTGACGCATGATGGCCACCACCGCGCAGCTCCCACCGAGGATGGTGCTGGTCCGGGACTCGGGCAGGCCCGGATTGTGTCGCCGGGCGGACAGCGGTTCGGTCACCACGGTACGGAACACATCCTCGGCGGCAGCGCGGTCCAGCCGGAAACGGTTGATCCGGTCCCGATCGTAGGGTTCGAGGCCGATCTCGATGGCCGCCATGGTGGTGAACGTGCCGCCCAGGCCCACAAAGGTGAGGGTGGAATCGGCGCCCAGCTGCGGTAGGGCCCGGCTCACATCATCGAGATGGACAGCGGCGATGGACAGGGCGGCGCTGAGCTCCTCGGGGCGGGGCGGGTCCCGATGCAGGTAGGTCTCGGTGAGCACCGACGCCCCGATCGGAATCGAACACACCGCCTCGCACTGTTCCCGGCCCACCGCGAACTCACAAGATCCCCCGCCCAGATCCACGGTGACCAGCAGACCGTCCTGGTCTTCGGACTGCTGGCCCCGGTCGCCCAGGTGGTCTCGCAGACCGGCAGCGGCCCCGGCGAAGGCCAGCCGGCCCTCCTCGTTGGCGTCCACCAGGTCTATGTCCAGGCCCAAACACGCCGCCGCGGGTTGCAGGAACACCTCGGGATCCCGGGCCAGCCGAACACCCTCGGTGGCAATGGCCCGGGCCCGAGACACCCCATGGGCCCGGAGCAGCCCGGCGTAACCGCTGAGCGTGTCCAAGGTGACCCGCAACGTGTCCACGTCGAACTGCCCGTGCTGGCGAACTCCGCGACCGAGGTGGGTGACGGTGGCCTGGCGGTGCAGCGTTCGGCCCCCCTGGCTGATCAGCAACCGGACGGACTGGGTGCCGATGTCAATGGCCGCCACCACCGGCTGCTGGGTTGCCGGTGCGGGGCCGTGCCCGATGGGGTCCCGGGGATGGTCAGTCACGGCCCGGCTCGTCCTTGGCGTCACCGGCGGGCGCCACCGCGGCCAGCTGATGGTGCACCCATCGGCCCACCGGGTCCTCGCAGCCCGCCAGGTAATTGGCGTAGTGGGCGTGGAGACATTTCACACCCTGGCGGGTGCCGCCCACCCCACCGAAGGGTCGGGGACCGTGATGATCCGCCGGGAGCAGCCGGTCCCGCTCCTGGGCGTGGTCTCGGTGCAGTTGCGCCAGTGTCTCCGGGCCGATCTCGGCTTCGGCGCGGTTCACCCCGCCGGCGGCTTCCAATCGACCCACCAGCACCCGCTCCCGGGCGCCGACCAGCCAGAAGCGGGTGGGCATGGGGGTGCCGTCATCGAGCAGCGGGGCGTTCTCGATGACCACCGGGGCGCCGTTGTGGTCCCGCGCCGCTACCCGGAACGCGGCCATCGGCGGCCGACCCAACAGCGCCGCCACCGCGTCACGATCCTGGGCGCTGGCCTGCAGGTGGGCTGAGCGTGGCTGGTTCGGCGCGGGTACCGGAGCCGGTTCCATCTCGCGGGCGTGGATGTGGGGGTCGATGTGGGGGTCGATGTCGGGGTGGATGGGGGCGCTCAGCGCCGACGACGCCGCAGCCATCGTCCGACCACCATGAGGCCGAACAGTCCGGCCAGCACCGGAGCCAGACGCTTGAGCATGGGGGCACCGGTGGCGCCGAGCAGATCCACCGGCTCAACCGGATCCTGGGTGACGATCTTGCGCACCCCCGGGCCGGCACCGTTGCTGGCAGCGGAGGACGCCGCAGCCCCGTCAGCGTCCGCCGACGTTGCCGGGCCCGCAGCGGTGGCGGCGGTGCCCGCAGCCGGACCGGCTGCCGCGGACTCGGCCGCGGCGGAAGATGCCGAGTCCGGGGTTGACGCGGCATCAGCGCTGGTCACCGCGCCGGGTCCGGTTTGTGCCAGGACCTTGGTTTCGAGGTTCTGGACGAACTGACCCAGCAACTTCTCGCTGACCTCGGCCATGACCCCACGCCCGAACTGGGCCACCTTGCCGGTGACCGCCAGGTCCGTGGTGACGGTGACCTTGGTGCCGCTGCCCACCGCCACCAGCTGCGCGGTGATGGTGGCGTTGGCGTTGCCCTGACGGACATCACGGCCCTCCGCCCGTAGCACCGCACGATGGGCGGCGTCGTCCTTCTCGATGAAGGTGGCCTTGCCCTTGTAGTTGGCGGTGATGGGCCCCACCTTGACCTTCACCGATCCCCGGTACTCGTCACCCTCGATCTCCTCGAGTTGGGCGCCGGGCAGGCAGGGGGCGATGCGTTCGACATCGGTGAGCAACGCCCAGGTCTGATCGATGGGGCGGTCGACCTCGAACTCGCTGTTCAGCTCCATGGCTTCGTTCTCGCCTTCTCGAATGCACCGGTAACCCCGCGCACCGGGGACTTCCCGCCAAGCTACTCACGGGCCCCGGCGTGGAGCGTCCGCGTCCAACGCCCGAAGATCCTCAACGGTGTCCACGTCCATGGGGTCACCCTCACACGCCACCTCGGTGACCAGCTCCGGCCGGGCCCGCATCAGCGTCCGGGCGCCCTCGTCCCCGGCCACGGGCAGCAACGACCACACCGAGCGGTGCAGCCGTACCGGGTTGCGTCGGCGGCCGCCATAACTGGCCACGGCCAGGGGTGCATCCGACGCCGCCACCGCCCGCCACACCTCCGCCGGGATCAACGGCTGATCACCCAGTCCCACCACCACCGCCTCGTGACCGGCGTGATCGGCGGCGGCGATGGCCACTCGCAACGAGGTCGCCTGGCCATCGGCCCAGGCCGGATTGTGCAACAAGGTGACCCTGGCGCCGGACAGCACATCGCTGAGATCCACCGCTCCGTCCACCACGATGACCTCATCGAAACCGGCTGCCAGCACCGGGTCCAGGGCGTGGCGCACCACCGAACGCCCCTTCCACAACGCCAGCAACTTGTGGGTGTTGCCCTGGTAACGACTGCCGGCGCCCGCCGCCAGGACCACCGCTGCGGTACTCACCGTCAGTAGCTGCGGGGCAGGCCCAGGACGTGTTCGGTGACGTAGTTGAGGATCATTTCCTGGCTGATGGGGGCGATGCGCATGAGCCGGGCCTCCCGCCAGTACCGCTCCACGTGGTACTCCCGGGCGTACCCCATGCCGCCGAGGGTCTGCATGGCCTGGTCCGCGGCCTGGAAACCGGCGTCGGCGCACAGCCACTTGGCGATGTTGGCACCCTCGCCGACGGTGCTGGCGGGGTAGCCCTGGTCGTACTGCCAGGCGGCCTGCTGCATGACCAACTCGGCCGCCTTCAGCCGGTTGTAGGCCTCCGCCAGCGGGAACGCCAGGCCCTGGTTCTGGCCGATGGGCCGGCCGAACACGATCCGCTCCTTGGCGTACTGCACCGCCTTGTCCAGCGCTGCGTGCCCGGTGCCCAGCGCTTCGGAGGCGATGAGGAGCCGTTCGGGGTTGAGCCCGTCCAAGATGGCGGTGAAGCCCAGGCCCTCCTCGCCGATGCGGTCCCCAGCGTCCACGATGTGATCGTCATAGACCACCTCGCAGCTCACCACGGCGTTGCGACCAACCTTGGGGATGGGGGTGATGGTGACCTCGGGGGCCTGCAGGTCCGCCAGGAACAGGGTCATGCCCTCGGTGCGGCGCTTGACGTCCTCGCGGGGGGTGGTGCGGGTCAGCAGCAGCACCTTTTGGCAGTACGGGGCCTTGGTGGTCCACACCTTGCGGCCGCGGATCTTGTAGTGGCTGCCGTCAGCGGACAGCGTGGCCCGGGTCTTGATGGAGGGGGTGTCAGTCCCGGCGTCGGGTTCGGTGACCCCGAACGCGATGTGCAAGGAGCCCTCCGCCACCTGCGGCAGGTACTTCCTCTTCTGCTCCTCGGTGCCGAACTTGACCACCGGGTTCATCCCGAAGATGGACAGGTGGATGGCCGAGCAGCCGTTCATGGCGGCGCCGGAGCGGGCCACGGTCTGCAACACCACGGTGGCCTCAGCGATGCCCTGACCGCCGCCGCCGTACTCCTCAGGGATGCAGATGCCGATCCAGCCGCCATCGGCCATGGCCTGGTAGAAGTCCCACGGGAACTCGTGCTTTTCGTCCTTTTCCGACCAGTAGGTGTCCGGGAACGCCGAGCACACCTTCTGCACACCCTCTCGGATGGCCTCGTGGTCGGGGTTGGGGGTGAAATCCACGTCTGACGCCTTCCTGCATTGGTCGTTGCGGGCCACCGCCGCCGGGTCCCATTCTCGCCATCGGCCACCGGCTGGGCCAAGCCGTCGCAGAACTGCAGCGAAGTCGCGCTCAGTTTCTGGCGCGCGGATGTCGATGTAGCCCTCGTGGATTACGGCGCCCTGCATCGATCACTGCGCGGATCATCGAGATGTGGGACGTCATTCGCTCCATGCGACAGAACCACTCTGAGTGGTATTGAGTTCACAGTCAATCGTCGGCGAGGCCGGCTGGCGCGCACGCGGCCATCTGACGGCCGATCGATGGAGGCGAGACCGATGGAGGCGTTCCCGATGACAACCCTGATGGAGGAGGCACCGTGCTCGGGCGACTGAAAGTCAGCACCAAGTTGACGGTGTTGGCCGCAATCCCACTGGTATCCCTGGTCCTGCTGGGCCTCATCGCCGGCCAGACCCTGCAACAGGTCCGCATCGGCGGAGCGGCATACGGCCGGATCATCGACCGTGAACAGCTCATCGCCGACGTCGAGCACCCTCGCCTGTTCCTGGTGCAGGCCAACCTCGACGCCCACCGGCTCGAGGCCATCGCGCTCGACCCCACGCTGGCGCCCGAAGGTGGCCCCCAGGCGGTCATCACCGAGCTGGCCACCCAAGAGACGATCTACAACGACGCGCTGGCGGAATGGAAAGCCCGGCTCGACCCCAATGATCCGGTCACCAAGCAGCTCTTTGAGCAGGTCGACACCTCCGGCCAGGAGTTCTGGCGGGTGTTCCGGGAGCAGTTCCTGCCCACCTGGATGAAGGCCCAGACCGACCTTGCGGCGTTCGGCGGCACGGCCGATGAGGTCGCCCTACGCGCCGCGCTCGATCCCGCCTCCGACCAGCTGCACGTCCTCAACGACGCCTACGCCGCCCACGAAGCCCAGGTGGAGCAGTTGGTGGCCATGGCCCGCACCGACCTGGCCAACCAGGAAAAAGCGGCCAACGACCTGACCCGCGATCAGGTGATGTTGCTGATGGTGTTCGGTGGCGCCATCGTCTTGGTGGTCACCGCCATCGCCATGCTGATGGCCCGCTCCATCGGCCGCCCGATGCAGTTGATCAACGCCGAGGTCGAGCAGGCCGCCACCTCCGGTCTGGCCGAGCTGGTGCAAGCGGTGCGGGAGCTTCCGCCCGGTGCCGCTCCGCCGGAGGTCACGCCGCTGCAAGCCGGTGGCGGACCCGAGCTGCGCAAGCTGGCCGCCAGCTTCGACTCCCTGCGAGCCACCGCCATCCAGCTGGCCGCGGGAGAAGCGCAGATCCGTCAGAGCGTGTCCTCGATGTTCGTGAACCTCGGTCGGCGCAATCAGAACCTGCTGAACCGGACGCTCAACTTCATCACCCAGCTGGAAGAGTCCGAGCGCGATCCCGAATCCCTCGACAACCTCTTCCGCCTGGACCACCTGGTCACCCGCATGCGACGCAATGCCGAGTCGCTGCTGGTGCTGGCCGGTCACGATGCCACCCGCACCTGGTCCCAGCCGGTTGACGTGGGCGACATCGTCCGCGGCGCCCTATCCGAGATCGAGGCCTACGACCGCATCGATATCGCCGCCCTCGAGCCGGTGGAGGTTCGGGGCAACGCCGCCGCCGACATCTCCCACATGCTGGCCGAGCTCATGGAGAACGCCACCACGTTCTCGCCGCCTTCCGCAGCCGTGAGCGTCATCGGCAAGTACGTGCATGACGGCTACCTGCTGTGCGTCACCGACAACGGCATCGGCATGACGGACAAGGAGATGACCGACGCCAACCGGCGCCTCCTCCAGGCGGACAAGTTCGACGTATCGCCGATGATGGTGCTGGGTCTGTTCGTGGTGAGCCGCCTGGCCCAGCGCTACGGGATCCAGGTGCAGCTGGCCGAATCGCCCGCCGAGGGTGTCACCGCCAAAGTGAAGCTGCCGATCTCCCTGTTGGAGGGATCGGATCTGGCTGATCGGCTGCCCTCAGCGGAAGGCGACGAGAGCGACGGCCTGTCGACGGCTCAGCCCTCCATCGGTGCTGGCCCAACCGTCGAGGTCGCTCCCGTGGTGCCCGCCGTGCAACCAGCCCCGGCGCCCGTCGCAGCCCCAGCCCCAGTCCTAACCCCCGTCGTCGCCCCGGCGCCGGTAACTCCGGTTGCAGCGCCGGCCACCCCGACCCCGACCCCAACCCCGACCCTGACCCCGGCCCCGGCCCCGGCGGCGACACCAACCCCGGTACTCGCCGCCGCCGCCGCGATCGCACCTGAGGTTGACCCCGAGGCCGGCCTCAAGCGGCGGCGACGTGGTGCCAACATGCCCGACACCGGGCCCTCGGCGTTGGCGCCCCAAAGCGAAAGCGCCCCCGCTGAGCGGTCACCCGACGCGGTACGCAGCGCACTGAGCGCCTTCCAGGGCGGGGTGCAGTTCGGGCGGGTCATCGAAGACAGCCAGCCCGATCCCACCCCAGGCGGCGCACCCTCCGAGCCGACCCCGGCGCCCCCGGCCTCACCCGAGGCCACCCAGCCCCAGCCCCTGGTAACGGCCCCGGCCCCGACCCCGGCCGAGCCCACGCCGGTGGCAACGCCCGAAAACGCCCCGCAGCCGCAACCGGTGGCCGCAGCGGCGCCGACGGTGCTGTCGAAGCGGGTCAAGGGCGCCCAGATGATCGACACCGGACGCGCCGCCGAGGAGCCTTCGGTGGCCCCCGCCCGGTCCGCCGACGAGGTTCGTTCCTCGCTGTCACGATTCCAGCAAGGCCAACACCAAGCCAGTAACGACGTCGCTTCTCCCGAAACTGGGAAGCAGTGAGGAGATTGTCGAGATGAGCACGACCAATACAACGCTGCAAGCCCGGGTCAATGACTTCAACTGGCTGTTGTCGAGCTTTGCGGAGAACACCGCCGGGGTCGAACAATCAATCTGCGTTTCGGCTGACGGACTTTTGATGGCCATGTCCTCCACGCTGGATCGGGCCTCTGCGGACAAGCTGGCGGCCATCGTGTCAGGCCTGCGCTCGCTGTCCGACGGCGCCTCCAGGGTCATGGGCCGTGGTGGCGTGAACCAGGTGATCGTGGAGATGCAGGAAGGCTTCCTGTTCGCCTCCACGATCGGTCACGGCTCCTCCTTGGGGGTGCTGACCAGCCGTTCAGTGGACTTGGGCCTGGTCGGATACGCCATGACCCTGTTCGTACAGCGGGTCGGGGCACAGCTCACCCCCGAGCTGATCACAGAGTTGAAGAACAGCCTGGGACGATGAATTCGCAGGGCCACCCGAGTTCTGAACCGACCAGGGCCTCATTCGCCCGCCCATTCCTCAAACGTGACGCCGCCCAACTGGGATCGTCCGATGTGGGAACGGGTTCAACCGAGCCGAAGGTGCGGGCCTATGCCATCACCGGCGGCCGAACCAACGTCGATGCGCCCACCCTGCGCTTCGAATCCATGGTGGCGCTGACCGACGCCGGGGTCGCCGCCTCCCCCAAGTTCACGTTCGAACGCAAGAAGATCGCAGCGCTGCTGGTGCGGCCGCTGTCCGTGGCGGAACTGTCCGCCATGATCTCCGTGCCCATCGGCGTGGCTCGGGTTCTGGTTGGTGACCTTCTGGTCGCCGGCCACCTCCGGCTCTACGACGCCCCAACCGACGCTGCAACGGACATCTCCTTGGTGAGGGAGCTCATCGATGGCATACGAAACCTCTAACCCGACCGGCGTGGCCACCGCCCAGCCGCCTAACGCGGCACCGATCCCGGTCAAGATCGTGGTCGCCGGAGGCTTCGGCGTGGGCAAAACCACGTTCGTGGGCGCCATCTCCGAGATCACACCACTGTCCACCGAAGCGGCCATGACCACCTTGGCCGCCGGCGTGGACGACGCCAGCTTGGTGACCACCAAGACCACCACCACGGTGGCCATGGACTTCGGGCGGATCACCATCGGCAACCGGATCGTGCTGTACCTCTTCGGTACGCCCGGCCAGGACCGCTTCGGCTTCATGTGGGACGACCTGGTCCAAGGTGGCCTGGGCGCGGTCATTCTGGTCGACAGCCGCCGCATCGAGGACGCCTTCCCGGCGCTGGACTACTTCGAAGAGCGCAAAATGCCCTTCATCGTGGCCGTCAACATGTTCGACGGAGGCCTCTACCACGACCTGGAGTCCGTTCGTGACGCCCTCGACGTTGATCCCGAGACGCCGATGATCGCCACCGACGCCCGCAACAACCAGTTCGTCAAGGAGACCCTCATCGCCCTGCTGGAACGGGTCATCCATCTCGCCGTCGACAAGCCGGCAGCGTAGAGACGAAGGCTCGGCCGGCGCAACGGTCAAGAAGTTGCTGGAACGGGGGGTCTGAGCCCCCCGTTCCAGCGCGTCCACCCCGATCAAGCGGTGCGACTTCGGTCACCCGTCAGCTCGCTTACCGCGCTCGGGCGCGGGGCCCAACAACTTTCTTAAACGAGGGGCCGCGGTCCCCCAACAGCGCCAAAGCGCCTCCCCCCATCAAGCGACAATCACCCGGCGGAACTTCGGTCGCCTGGCGGCTCCCTTACGGCGCTCGGGCGGGGCCCCAACCCCACCCTCGGAAAGGGCAGACGCGCGTGGCCGGGGCGCGTGCGGGTGGCTCCTGGTGAAACGAATGGTGCGAGGGTTCCGGGAAACTCTCGAGCTGGGCTTCGTCCTCGGTGGAACCCGTGATTGGTCGCGATCGCGGGTGGCCCGGGACTCAACTGGCGGGGTTCGACATAGTGGAAACGCCTGGCGGATGTGCGGGCGGCCCGATGCCTTGTCGACGGAGGACCGAAACAAGTCACTCGCAGTGGGCGGCAATGGAGCTAGCCCCGGTTAACTTGTGCACTTTGGTAGGCGGGCCGGCTGATCCTGTTAACAAAAGTGCAGGTCACAGCGGCTTCCTCCGAAGGTGAGATCACCGAATCCCGACCAAACTGCACAAGTCAAACCGGCGGTCTGTCCCACAAAGGACCGCACCCCTCGAAAAGGCCACGTACCGTGAGATCGCGGCGTCGCCGAGCCCGGCGCGGCCCAGCGTGAACCCGAAACGGTGCTGTCCGGGAGTGGTTTCCCCCTGGGCGACTTCACGGCGGGGACAACCACGCCTTCGTCGGTACCAGCCGGAGGGGGCTCGCCTCATTGGGCTCACGGCAGCCGGGCGGAGGCGCTCGGGCGGGGCCCCAACGGCTTTATTAAACGGGGGGCTGCGCCCCCCGACGGCGCCAGAGCGCCTCCCCCCATCAAGCGACAATCACCCGGCGAAACTTCGGTCGCCTGGCGGCTCCCTTACGGCGCTCGGGCGGGGCCCCAACCCCACCCTCGGAAAAGGCAGACGCGCGTGGCCGGGGCGCGTGCGGGTGGGGACGTGACGGCAACGGGGAAGGCGGGAGGCGGGAGTTAGTGGATGGGGCCGGTGGTTTGGCTGAGGTTGGGGGCGTTGCGGCCGGTGCGGGTGGCGATGATCTCGGCGCAAATGGAGACGGCGGTCTCTTCGGGGGTTCGGGCGCCGAGGTCCAGGCCTATCGGGGAGCGGACCCGGGCCAGTTCGTGGTCGGTGAGGCCCTCTTCTCGGAGACGGCGGGTGCGGTCCTCGTGGGTGCGGCGGCTGCCCATGGCACCGAGGTAACCGGCGTCGGTCTTGAGGGCCTCGATCACCGCGGGCACATCGAACTTGGGGTCATGGGTCAACACGCACACCGCATCCCGGGCGCCGAGGGTCTTGCCCACCCGTTGCAGCAGACGATGGGGCCAGTCGACCACGACCTCGTCGGCGGCGGGAAAGCGGGCGGCGGTGGCGAACACCGGACGGGCGTCACAGACCGTGACCCGGTAGCCCAGGATCTTGGCCACCCGGGCCAACGCCGCGGTGAAATCGACGGCGCCGAAAATCAGCATTTGGGGCGGCGGGGCGAAGCTCTCGATGAACACGCTGAGCACGTCCTCCCGGGCCTGGCCCTCGGCGCCGTAGTGGCGAACCAGGGTCTGGCCGGCGGCAAGTTCGCCCAGCACATCGCGCTCCGCCACCCGGTCGAGGTCGGCATGTCCCAGCGACCCAACGGTGGGGTGGCCCGGCCGAACCAGCAGCTTGAGGCCCACCCGGTCATCGGGGCCTTCGATGACCGTGGCCAACGCCACCGCCCGCTCGGCCCGGATGTCTTCGTTCAAGAGGTCGTAGATCGCGCTCATCGGTCACTCACCAGTCGAGAGGCTCGATGAACAGGTGGATGGTCCCACCGCAGGTCAGTCCCACAGCGAAGGCCTCATCGTCGGAGAACCCATACGTCACCCGCCGACGTTGACCGGTCTCGATGATGTCGAGGGCCTCCGTCACCACCGCGCCCTCCACGCAGCCACCGGACACCGACCCGGTCACCTCGCCGTCCTCGTTCACCGCCATGGCCGACCCCGGCAGCCGGGGACCGGACCCCGACACGTCCACCACCCGGGCCACCGCGATGCGTTTGCCGGCAGCGCGCCAGCGGTCAAGGTCATCGAGGATCTCACGCACGGGAAAGCTCCAATCCGTCCGGGACGTGTTCAGTCATAGCTCGTCGTCCGCTTCTCGTGCACTCATGGGGGCGTTCATGCAGCGATCACCGTGGCCAACTCCTCCAACGAGGCCAGGGAATGACCCTCGATGAAACGATCAACATGGGGCAGGGCGGCCGCCATTCCCTGAGCCAGGGGGGCATAGCCGGGTGAGGCCTTCAGCGGGTTCACCCATACCACACGGTATGCAACGCGGTGGAGGCGGGCCATCTCGCGGCCGAGAAGTTCGGGTTCGCCACGATCCCAGCCGTCAGACAGGATGACCACGATGGCGCCGCGGGCCATGCCCCGGATGCCCCAGCGGTCATTGAAGATCTGCAACGCCTCACCCAAGCGGGTGCCGCCGGAGTAGTCCATGACCGCGCTCGCAGCCCGGCGCAAGGCGGCATCAGGGTCATGATTTTGCAGCTCACGGGTCATGCGGGTGAGCCGGGTACCCATGGCGAAGGCCTCAACCTTGGTGCGGCCGACCACGGCGGCGTGCACGAAGCGCAGAAACGCCCGGGCGTAGGGCTCCATGGACCCGCTGACGTCCAACAGCAGCACCAGGCGGCGGGGGCGGTGGCCGTGGGTGAGGTACTTGCGGACCATGGGCTCCCCCGAGGCCCGCAACGCGCCCCGGACGGTCCGGCGCAGATCCAGCCGGGTGACGTCGGAACCCTTGGCGGCCTTCCATCGGCGGGACCGGCGAGGGGATCCGACCAGGCGCAATTCGCTCATCAGCCGGCGGGCCTCGTCCAATTCAGCGGTGCTGCACTGCGCGAAGTCCTTGTGGCGCAGGGTTTCCACGCCGGAGTACCGGACTTGCAACAGCAGCGAGTCCCGTTCGGGCACGTCCTCGCTCTGTGGCGGTGGCGGCTCCTCACCGTCGGGGTCATCGAAGGCCAGGATGATCTCCAGGTCCGGCACGGGGATGGTCAGCGATTCGCCTCGTTCCCCAGCGAAGTACGCCGCGAAGACCTTGTCGTAGGTGCCCACATCCTCCGGCCGGCGGATCAGCGTGGCCCGGCCGGCCCAGTACAACGCCGTCGCCCGGCTGACGTCGAGCTGACCGAGGGCCTGCAGGTAGGTGATGGCGCTGCCCAGAGCCACCCGCAGACCGGCCCGACGCAGCGCCTCCACGAAACCCACCGCCACCCGCTCGGCGGACACCGCGCCGTCAGACCCGATGGCCCCAGGCGCCGGGCGGTCAGACGCCGGACGGTCAGGCACCGCGCTCGGTGGCCCGGGCCACCAGCTCATCGAGGCCGGCGGCGCGTACCCGTTCCTGATCCTCGCGGTACTTGAGGACGCTGCCGAGGGTCATATCCACCCGGGCGGCATCAAGACCGTCGGCGCCCATCAGGTCCAGGGCTTGGGCCCAGTCCAGGGTTTCGGCGATACCGGGCGGTTTGTACAGGCCCATGGCCCGCATGGCCTGGGTGGCTGCTGCCACCTGACGGGCCAACATCATCGGCACATCGGGGGCTTTGAGGGTGACGATCGCCACCTCACGCTCGAAGTCGGGGTGCTCCACCCAGTGGTAGAGACAACGCCGTTTGAGGGCATCGTGCACGTCACGGGTGCGGTTGGAGGTGACGATGCACAGCGGCGGCCGCTCCGCCCGGAACGTGCCGACCTCGGGGACGGTCACCGCGTAGTCCGACAGGATCTCCAACAAGAAAGCCTCGAACTCATCATCGGCCCGGTCCACCTCATCCACCAGCAGCACCGGCGGCGGGCCCTCCCCGTAATCGACCGCCTGCAGCAGGGGCCGACGCACCAGGAACTGCTCCGAGTACAGCTCATCCTCAAGGGACTTGGCGTCAGTGGTGGTGGCCCGACCCACCGCCTCCGCGGTACGCAAATGCAGCAGCTGGCGGGCGTAATCCCATTCGTACACCGCTTGGGCGACATCAATGCCCTCGTAGCACTGCAGCCGGATCAGCTTGGCCCCCCGCCACCGGGCCAAGGCCTTGGCGACCTCGGTCTTGCCGACACCGGCCTCGCCCTCAAGCAGCAGCGGACGACGCAGCCGCATGGATAAGAACACCGAGGTGGCCAGGCCTTCATCGGCCAGGTAGCCGTGGACCCGCAGGCCCTCAACGACCTCGTCCACATCAACGGGATCAGCCAAGCCGACCGACACGCCTGCCGATGATGGGATCGCCTGGGACGCACGTTGCTGCACCACGGAAGCGTAGGGGATCATCCCCGCCCAAACCGACCCTGCCCGAGCGGGCCCACCCCCACCTGTACGACGCGACGGGCCGGTGGGGCTACACCGGGCTACACCTCGTGATGGTAGGTCCGGTAGCCGCCATGGCCCTCGGCTTCGATGCCCTCGAACGCCCCTGCTTCCAGCAATCGGGCGTGCAGTTCCCGGGCCAGTGACCGGTCGCATAACACCAAGAAGCTGGTGAGCAACGCCGCTTCGGCCGCCATCGGGTGCGGCCCTGCACCCACCTGTTCAGGGAGCAGATCATCACGCACCACGATGCAGCGCACGGTGGACAGCGTGGCCGTGAGCACCGAGCCATCGTGCAGATCAAACCCGGCGAGGTGGTGGTCATCAAGCCCGCACAGCACCGTGGCGGCCGACTCGCCGCTGAGACGGAACGCCGCCAAACCGGAGGAACGATCCACCAGCAACAGGTCGGGGCCGGCGAGCTGTCGCAGTTGCTCCGCCAGGCGCGCCCCGCTGCCGGAGGCCAGGGCCAGCCATTCCCCGGGGGTCAAACCGGCCACCAGCAGCCCGTCCGAGAACAGCTCGGACTGGCCCGGTCCCACGCCCAGCACGTTGGCGAACTGACCGTCGGGGGGCGCCAGCATGACCACCTTGGCGCAGGGATTGGCGTCACTCAGCCGCAGCGGGGCGTTGACCGCCCGGTCTGAGACCAACCACGCACCGTCGGGGCCGTCCAGCACCCGGCGGTGGTCATCGGCCGGGGCGCCGAGGGGGCCCACCCGCAGCGCCACGCCGGGCCGGGGCAGGGTGTTGGCCAGGGTTGGGGGCATCGATCCGTGGTTCATGGCGCACCGATCCCCATGGTCCCGGACGCGGATGCGGATGCGGTCGCCGAGCCCCCCGGGTCCGAACCGGGCGCTGAACCCGCAGCCAAATGGACCTGGGCGCCGTAGGGAGCCGGTTCCCCCGAGACCGTGACCAACGATCTGCCCGGTTGGAGTCGCAACTCGATCGGCTCGTCCGGCGGTGGCCAGGAACTGTCCAGTCCGTCCAGATCGATGAGGGACGCGGCTCGGTCCAATCGGTACCCGTCGGGGCGGTCGAAGGCGTCGGTGGCGTCCACCCCCACCGCCCGCAGACCGAAGCGATCGCCCAACGCCAACAGCTCAGTCCACAGCGCCAGCGCCAACTCCGCGGGAACCTGCAGCTCACACTCCTCGTTGGAGCGCAGCAGCGCCCAGGCCTCGACGGCGCCCACCTGCACCCGCTGGCGTCGACCGACCACGGCGTCAAGGTTCAAGGCTTGTACCAACTCCCAGGTGGCAGCGCCGATCAGCCGCATCCGACCGAGATCTTCATGCCTATCCGCCACGTGCACCTCCCACGGCACTCTGTCGAGGCAGGCGGTGTGCAGCGCCGCGGCCAGCGCCGTGGCCAGGCCGGTGGGTGCGCTGATCTGCCAGCAGCAGGGGCCGGTCCGCACCCGTCGGTACGGGCCGTGCTCAACCAGACCATCCAGCCGGTCCAACGCCACGTCCGCTCCGAGGGCCTCGGTCATCACCGCGGCGGCGGCGGGGCCACTCACCTCGAAACAGGCTCGTGGGCCCAGATCCTGCAAGCCGACCCCGGTGGCCAGGACGTTCGTCTCGGCTTCGGCGTCGTGGTACTGCAGCACCTCGATCCAGCCCTCACAGCGACCCAGCACCGCCCCCGCGGCCCGGTGCCATTCCACCAACGCCGAGGCTCGCAGCGACGGCTGATGCAACGCCGATAGTCCGCCCAAGGTGGGGCCGTCGAGGGGGCCGTCGAACTGCAGCGTGAGATCTACCACCGGCTTGGACTCAGCGCCGGACGCGGCCAGATCCGCCAGCACCAACCGGGCCGCGGGGCTCAGCCCGGGACGGCGGGCGGCCCGCACCACCAGGATCTCGGTGGCCGCAGGGCTGGACCCGGCGAAACCGTCGATACCGTCCACCATCAAGTCGGTGGTGGCGTCTAGCAGACCGCTGACCGGCCGCGCCACGCTGGGATCGGTCCCGGTGAACACCAACGGCGGGGCGGGTGGGGTGGAACGTACGGTGGAACGGGCCGTCTGTGGCCGTGAGGCACCGATCCGGGTTCGGGACAGGCCACCTCGACCCTGTCGCAGGGCCCGAACCGCGGCTCGACGACCGCCTTGTGCGGCCCGGGCCTCGCGTCGGCGCCATTGCCCGGACAGGGTTTCCTCGGCTCCCAACGAGGCGGACCGCAACGTCCCATGACCGCCCACCATGGAACCCACCACGGTGCAGCTCGCCGGTATCCGGTCCACCACCAGCTCATGGGTCCCGGAGCGGGTGACCACGGCGCCGAGGCCCTGCAACAGGGCGGTGTCCACCCCGGTGCCGAAGGACGTGATCAACAGATCGGCCTGCACCACTCGTCCGCTGGGCAGCACCACTTCTTCCACCCCCAGCTGGCCCCGGGCCTGGAGATGGCCGGCGGCACTGCCCACCACGGTCACCCCAGCGATGTCCACGCCCACGTCCGCCAGATCGTTGGCCAGGGTCGTGGTGGCGTCCGCGGAGCGCTCGTCGCAGGCCAACAACGCCCGCTGCCCTGGCCGTACCGCCCACAGTTCCACCAGCCTCCGGGTAGCCGTGGGCGCCATCACCCCGGGCAGGTGCGAACCGCTGAACGGCACCGATCGGGGCAGCAACCCGCAGGCCAAGACCACCGCCGGCGCCCGTAGCACCCACACCCGCTCCCGCACCGGGCTGCGTTCCACCACGGTCACCGAGCTATCGACCCCGGCTTCAACCGCGGTGGCCGAACTGAGCACGGCGATGCCCGGATGATCCCTGATGATGGCTTCCAGTTCCGCCATGTGCTGTTGGCGTTCGGCAACGGCGGACCAGCGGGCCGAACCACCCAACCACGGATCGGCTTCCACCAAGACCACGTCGGCGCCCGCATCAGCCGCGGCGCGCGCCGCGGCCATGCCGGCAATGCCGCCACCCACCACCACCACGTCAGCGTGCATACGGCCGCCCACCAGGACCGTTGCCCGGCTACTGACCCGACGCAACGCCGCCAGCCAGGCCGGGGTCAGCGGCGCCCCGGGAAGGCTCTGGCGATCCACCGCGGAACGGCTGGCGACGGGCCAGCGCACGATGGGACTACGGGCGGAAGGGGTGGACGCCCGACGTTGGTAACCGGAGAGCCGATCCCCGTCCCGCAGACGGTGGGAACCGGCGGGCACCAGGCCCTCCCCATCCACCCAGACCCAGGCGTCACGGTCCAGCGTCCCCGCAGTTCGGACACCGCCGGGGCGTGATTCGCGCACGCTGCCGAAGAACGTCCGAACTCCGTGGGCCCCGAGCAGTGACACCGCGGTGTCCCCGGCGAACCCGCGCAACGTCTGGCCGTCGAGCTCCACGGACAGGATCTCGTTTCGGTTGAGCACCTCGGCCGGGCGGGGATCGAGCCGCCAGCGGATCTGATCGATTGCGCTCACCGCAACCCCGCTCGGGCACCGACGAGTTCCGGAACCCGCAGGCTGCCAGCGGAACGGGCCGCGGATTGCGGGCCCGGGGTTGCTTCGACCACCGGCCGACCACACCCTCCGGTATGGATCACCCGCCCGGCCAGCAGCCGGTACTCACCGGCGGGCCGTTCTCCGCAGTGGTCACACCACCACCCGCCGTGGGCTGGATCCAGGGCGCTGAACCCGGGCCGGAATCGCGTCGGCGCGCACATCGACAGCTCCCGGGCGAAACTCGCCGGGCCGGAAAAACTCGGGCCGGAAAAGTTCGTCACCGATGCCGCCGGTGCGCCCCACAGCACCGCGGCAATCTGCTCGGCAACCGCCTCGGCCATGACTGGCAACAGGTCCAGATGGTGGATTCCGGTGGCCCCCACCGCCCAGAAGCCGTCCCGGACCTGGCCCAGCACCGGGGCCCCGTCGGGGCTGATGGCGCCGTGTTGGGGCCGGCAACTGACGATGGGCGCGGAGGCCAGCTTGGGTAGGGCCTCCACCACCGCGGCCACCCCGGCGGCAGCGCCTTGCAGCCCGGCGGCGCCCGGTCCCGATGAGGGCACGTCCAGGTCCAGTTCCCCGCTGGGTCGCTGGGTGACCACCACGTCGCCCACGCTCACGCAGACCGGCAGCATCGGCGCCAGGGCCGAGGTGGTCAGTTGGTAGCCCACAACCCCGCCCCGCACCTGACCCAACCCACAGG
The DNA here is from genome assembly GCA_046155365.1 of Acidimicrobiales bacterium. GTDB lineage: Bacteria > Actinomycetota > Acidimicrobiia > Acidimicrobiales > CAIXPF01 > CAIXPF01. The sequence continues at coordinate 65,090 of JBJXFH010000068.1, forward strand.
CCCGGGCCAGGGCCAGATCGGAGGTGGTATCCACGATCATGCGGGCGAAGCTGCTGCCGGCGGTGGTCCGCAACTCGAAACCGTCCCGGGCTGCGGTCAACTGCAACACCGCAGCCCGGTCCACGGCGGACACCCCGTTGGCGACGGCGGCTTCGGCCAAGCGGAACACCAGATCAGGCAGTTGCATGGTGGCGGCCAAGGGCTCGTACCAGGCCTCGAGGCACTCAATGTGGCTGTGACCTTCAAGGATCTCGCCCCGCTCACTGGGGCCCACGACACGGCAGGACCCAACGCCGGCGGCGGCCAGACGCAGGGCCTGGCGACCTTCCAGCGTGGTGGCCAGCGCCAGATGACCGCCGTCAACCCGCGCCGGTTCCAGATCCAGCTCATCCGCCCAGGCCCGATAGCGGTGACCGACACCGGCGGCCAAACGGCCCACCGCGGCGTCGATTCGAAGGTCGTGCAGCCGGGCCACGTTGTCCGGATGCCAATCCTGTCCCAACAACCGCGGGGCCAGCACCGTGATGCGGGGCCCGTTCGGTTCGGGGGTTCCGAGGCGTCGGGTCAGCGCCCAGGCGACCGCCGCGGCCATAGCACCGCCGCCGACCACGGCCACGTCGTAGTAGGACCCCAACAAATCGGGTCTCCAACCACCGGCCCGACGCGCTGCGCGCGCCGTCTTCCGTCCCTGGGACACCACGCCATCTCCCACACGTACCTATTCACGGTCGAGACGTAGGACGCCCCGACCGGACTTTCTGACCGACGCGCCATCAGGTGGTGACGAGACGATCACCGATCGGTGTCCGCCCGACCGTACTTGCTTGGGGTCATCCGCCGGATGGATCCCCTGGCGCCTCCCTATCGGAGTGCACGCCGGCCGAAAAGTTCGGGCATTAATGCCTGACCCCTCGGCTGTGGGGCGCGGGTTGCGCCGCGCCCGTCGATCGCGAACATCGAGCTGGCCGCCGCCAGCACCGATGTCACGATCAGCTTCATTGCGATTCGGTCCGGGACCGGCTTAAACGCCGGCGGCCTCGAGGGCCCGTCGTACCAGAACCTTGGCCAGGTGACGGCGGTAGTCCGGGCTGGCGTTGAGGTCACTGGGCGGCTCGGTGCCGTCCGCGGCGTGCTCGGCCGCCTCTTTGGCGGAGGCGCCCTGGGCAACCGCGGCCTCCACGGCAGCGGCCCTCAGCGGGGTGGACCCCATGTTGACCAGCGCCACGCCCACGGTGCCGTTACGCACCACCGAGGCGCCGACAATGGCCCAATCCTGGGCCCGACGATTGAACTTCTGGAAGCCCCAACCGGCACCGGCCGCCTTGGGCACCCGGATCTCGGTCAGCAGTTCATCCGCGGCCAAGGCGCTCTCCAAGAAGCCCTGGTAGAAGTCGGTGGAAGCGATGGTGCGCTCCCCGCCGGGCCCCTTGGCAACGAAGGTGGCGCCCAAGGCCAGCAGCGTGGCGGGCAGGTCCGAGGCCGGATCGGCGTGCGCCACCGAGCCGCCGATGGTGCCGCGATGGCGGACCTGGTTGTCACCCACGTTGGAAGCGGTGTGGGCCAACAGCGGGATCTGCGCTGCCAGCAGCTCGCTGGTCTCCACATCACGGTGACGGGTCAGGGCCCCGATGGCCACGTGATCGCCGGCATCTCGGATGTAGGACAGGTCGGTGAGCCGGCCCACGTCGATCAACACCGACGGGGTGGCCAAACGGAGCTTCATGAGCGGCAGCAGCGAATGCCCGCCAGCGAGGAGCTTGGCCTCATCACCGTGCTCGGTGAGCAGCGAGATCGCCTCCTCGGCCGAGGTGGCACGCTTGTAATCGAATGCAACGGGGATCATGGCGTCCTCACTTGCCCTGCGCTGCGGCCAGCACTGCCTTGACGATGTTGTGGTAACCGGTGCAACGGCACAGGTTGCCCTCAAGCCCCTCGCGCACCTGCGCTTCGGTGGGGTTGGGGATCTCCTCGAGCAAGGACACCGAGGCCATGATCATGCCCGGAGTGCAGTAGCCGCACTGCAGAGCGTGGTTCTCATGGAACGCCTGCTGCATGGGGTGCATCTCCTCCCCGTTGGCCAAGCCCTCGATGGTTTTTACCTGCTGGCCATCGGCCTGGACGGCGAGCACCGTGCAGGACTTGGCCGACTCACCATTGAGGTGGATGGTGCACGCCCCGCATGAGGAGGTGTCACAGCCCACGTTGGTGCCGGTCAGGCCACAATTCTCACGGAGGTAATGGACGAGCAGCAGCCGTGGTTCGACGTCGTGGTTGTACGTCGTCCCATTGACCTCGACGGTGACCTTCACGCGGGTCTCCTACTTGAGTTCCGACAAGCGCCGGGAGTAACGGCGCCCGATGTTTCTGATACCGGCTCCACGGCCGGCCCGGGTGGGCCCGGTGGACGGCGAGACCTTAGCGGAGTGTCGACCGTCTGTCAGAGGCTCATCGGTGACAGCAGCGCGGCCCCCGCAGCCGGCACCCGGGGGTGCATGTGCGTACGGACCGCTCCAGCAGGCAAACTCGCAGGCCATGCCGATCGACGCGTCAGCCAGGGCCCGGCTGTTGGTGCAGGAGTTGCTGCACCCCCACGAGATGGACCGTTTCATCGCCGCCTGCCTGCCCACCCAACAGGCCGAGCTGCCCGGGTTGCGGCTGCGCACCCAGGCGTATCTGGCGTGGGCCCGTAACGCCGCGAAGGCCAACCCGGCCCTGGATCTGGACATGGCCACGCGCATCGCGACCACCTTGAGCAGCGTGCTGGACGAGCCCGACCAGTACGGCGAGGAGGATCGGGCGTTGCTGCGGGGGGCGGTGGACTACTTCGTGAACTCCGAAGACGACGCCAACGACCTGACCAACGCCGTCGGTTTCGACGACGACGCCCGGGTGCTCAACGCCGTGCTCGAGGCGCTCGGCCGCCGCGACCTGCTCATCGGGACCTGACCACCACGGGCGCCGCCGGGCAGGGTCAGGATCAACTGTCGCTGAGGACGAACGGCCAGCCCTCGGGCAGGCGAACGTCACCGATCTCCGGGGTCACCAGCTGGTAGGACTCCCAGCCGGGGGGCACGTAGCCGTAGTGCTCCCGTGACAGCACCGCGATCTGATCGGGGTCGGACAGGCGGCGCAGGTGCACATCCATGCGTCCCAGCTCTGCTTCGAGGCGCACCAGGCGGGCCTCGGCCTCAGTCCGGACCTGCCGTTGCTCCACGATGGCCCGCGCCGGGAACGAGCTGATCAGGACCGATCCGCTGACCACCAGGGTCACCGCGGCAGCGGCCACCGCCCGACGTCGCAGCAGCGGGGTGTTCACGGCGGCGCGACCTCAGCCCCGACGGAGGGCGTCAGCGCCCCAATAGGCGGCGGTAGCTCCCAGCTGGGCCTCGATGCGCAGCAGGCGGTTGTACTTGGCCACGCGGTCGCTGCGGGCCGGGGCGCCGGTCTTGATCTGCCCGCAGTTGGTGGCCACCGCCAGATCCGCAATGGTCACGTCCTCCGTTTCCCCGGAGCGGTGCGACATCACGGCGCGGTAACCCCGACGGGTGGCCAGACCGACCGCGTCCAACGTTTCGGTGAGGGTCCCGATCTGGTTGACCTTGACCAGGATGGCGTTGGCCACCCCGGCGTCGATGCCCCGGGCCAGGCGGGTGGTGTTGGTGACGAAGAGATCGTCCCCGACCAGCTGCACCGTGGCACCCAGACGGTCGGTGAGCAGCTTCCAGCCGTCCCAGTCCTCTTCGGCCATGCCGTCCTCGATGGACACGATGGGGTAACGGCCACACCAGTCCGCCAGCAGGTCCACCATTCCGGCGGGGTCCAGCGTGCGGCCCTCCCCCGCCAGGCGATACTGCCCGTCGACGAAGAACTCGGTGGAGGCCACATCCAGCGCCAACGCGATCTGTTCCCCGGGGGTGTAACCGGCCCGCTCAATGGCCTCCACCAGCAGCGCCAGGGCCGCCTCGTTGGATTCCACGCTGGGCGCGAACCCGCCTTCATCACCGAGCGCGGTGGCCAGATGGCGGTCCTGCAACAGCTTCCTGAGGGTGTGGTAGCACTCCACGCCCCAGCGCAGCCCCTCACTGAAGCTGGCCGCGCCCACCGGCATCAACATGAACTCCTGAAAATCCACGTTGTTGTCGGCGTGGGCCCCGCCATTGAGCACGTTCATCATCGGCACCGGCAGCACATGGGCGTTGGGGCCGCCCACCGCCCGCCACAACGGCAGGTCCAACTCGGCGGCGGCGGCGTGGGCCACGGCCAGGGACACCCCCAACATGGCGTTGGCGCCGAGACGGGCCTTGTTGTCAGTGCCGTCGAGGTCAATGAGGGCCAGATCCACGCCGCGTTGGTCGAGGCCGTCGAAACCGCAGATGGTGTCAGCGATCTCACCGTTCACGTTGGCCACGGCGTTGGTCACGCCCTTGCCCAGGTAACGATCACCGCCGTCGCGCAGCTCTACCGCTTCGAAGGCCCCGGTGGAGGCCCCCGACGGCACGATGGCCCGCCCCACCGCGCCGCTATCAAGTTCAACCTCGACCTCCACGGTGGGGTTGCCACGGGAGTCGAGGACCTCACGGCCGGTGATCTGGTCGATGGCGCTCATGTGGCTCCCGCGTGCCGGTGGTCAGATCGGGACACGATAGTGCTCCCACCCACCCCCACCGTGCACCCAGGGACATTATCCGACCACTCGCCGCGAGATTTTCTTGCCGTCGTGCGGCGTGGGGCTAGCCGCCGGGGTGGCTGGCGATGATCCGACGGGCGGCGGCCAACAGTGCGACCTCGGCCCGCTCCAGCCCGGCCAGTTCTGGGCCCAGGTCCACGTCAAGGCCCGCTTTGGCGGCACGATGCAGCAGCTTCTCGGCGAACAGGCGGGGCGGGAAGGCGTCGGGGATGCCAGCGAAGGGTCCGGTTCGGCCGCTGCGGCGCCGCTCGTCGGCCTTGATCTGATCCCAGTTGGTCACCACCTCGGCCGCACCACTGACGGCGACGTCGGCGAACACGTGGGGATGGCGCCGCACCAGCTTGTCAGTGATCACCCGGGCCACGTCGGCCAGGCTGAACCAACCCTGCTCCTCGGCCAGGGTGGCGTGGATCAGCACCTGGAACAGCAGATCACCCAGCTCTTCCTCCAGCTCATCCACCCCGGTGGGTTCCTCGAGGCGGTTAATGGCCTCGATGACCTCGTAGGCCTCTTCCACCGCATAGGGGCGCAGGCTCTGATGGGTTTGCACCGAATCCCAGGGGCAGCGTTGGCGGAGGGTCCGGGTGATGTCGGCCAGCGCCAGCAGCTCCGAACCCACCGGGGCCGCCAGCCGGGGGATCCACAGCGAGGTCAGGTGGTCCGCGCTCACCTCGCGGTCCAGCTCGTCCCAGGGCACGTCGAAGATGGCCTCGTCAGCCAGGCCCAGTCGTTGCAGCACGGTCACCGGCGCCGTGGGTGCGGTGTCCACCGCCAGCTTGATATCGGAGAGCACGTCACGCTGATCGCATTGACCCACCAGCAGCGGCCCTCGTTCCCCGGCGGCCTCGATGGCGAACCGGTGCCCGTCAACCAGGCGGGCCCCCACGGCGAATGGGTCCACCCCCAGGCGGTTCCAGGCCAGGTCCAAGAACGACAACGATGGCTGGACCACCAACTCGATCTCGGCTCGTTCACGCAGCAGCTCCACCGTGCGTTCGGCCACCAGCGGCGAGCCGGGCACGGCGTACAGCACCGAGCCGTGCTCCGCAGCCAGCCCCACCAGTTGTTCGACGATGGCGCGGTACACGTCCGGCAGCGTCTCGGCCTGCTCGTAGACCGAATCGAAGCTGTGATGTTCACCCAGGGCGGCAATGGCGGGGTGACGGGCGGTGCGGGCCCACCGTTGCTCGGGTCGGTGCGCAGCGATGATCCGGGCCGCGCCGACGCTGAGCAGTTCCACCCCCGCCGGACCAAGGCCGATGACCTCGACCCGGGGCCGGCTCATTTTCCGGGGCTGCCGGGGCTGCCGGTGCTACCGGTGCTGCCGGCGCTACTTAGCGGCAGCGTGCTGGCGGACACTCCCACCGGCGTGACCTGACCGGTGGTGGAGTCCCAGGTGCCGAAGCGGGCGTCCACGGTGATGTCGGTGGCGGACAGCTTTTCGCCCAGCCAGGCGCCGAGGGCGGCGAAGGGGTCAGGGGCCAGGTCCTGGGCCACGTCATCATGGGCAACGTCGAAGGCCCGGGGACCGCGACGCTCCACCTGGATGAGGTGGTAGCCGAACTCGGTCTTGATCGGCCCTTGGAGCTGCCCCACGGGGCCGTCCCACACGGCTTTTTCGAACGCTTCCACGAACATCCCCCGGCTTTGGCATCCGAGGCTGCCGCCTTGCGCCGCCGAGCCGGGATCGGCCGATTTGGCGGTGGCCAGCGCCGCGAAGTCAGCCCCGGCGCGCAGTTGGGCCGCCAGGTCGATGGCCTCCGCTTCGGTCTTCACCAGCACGTGGCCGGCGCAAGCCTCGTCGTACACCGAGGGATCAGCGTCATAGCGGGCCTTGATGTCGGCCTCGCTGGGGCGACCGGCCAGGGCCTCGTCCAAGGTGACGTAGTTGGCGTAGCGATCCGCCAGCGCGTCCCGGAACGCGGCCTGGGAGTCCAAGGTGGCGTTGAAGGTGGCCTTGATCTGGGTGGCGGCCACGTTGCGGGCACCGTCGGTCACCGTCAGACCCCGGGCCTTGACCTCGGCCAGGATCACCGAGGCGGAGATCTCCGTGGACAACACGCTGGCCACGATGTTCGCCTTGGGCTGATCGGAGCCGTCCTGATCCAGCGAGGTCTCCCCGAATGCCGCTTGCAGGGCTGCCGGCGAGGCCCGGAAGGCGTCCAGCGCCTCCTCGATGGTGGCCGCAGGGATGGTCTCAGTCCCCACCGTGGCCGCTTGACCGCTGAACTCGAAGGTCACCGCGTCCCCGGTACCCACCGTTGCCTGGTCGGGGCCTTCGTCAGATCCGCCGCACGCGGTGAGGCCCGCCAACAGCGCCAGCGGGACCAGCGGGGCCAGAAGCGTGCTGACCAGCGCCATCCTCCGCGAAGCGGGACGGGAACCCGACCAGCGTGATCGGGTTGCGTGGCGGACGATCACGGTTGGGGGTCCGTTTCTGGGTCGGTAACGGCGTCCCCGGTGGGAAGACCGGGCAGGATGACCTGCACGTTTACGCTGTCCCAGGTGCCGTAGCGAGGGTCGATGGTGACCGTGCCGCCCCCCAACACCCGGGTGACGATCTCCGCCTGCTGCTGATCATCGAGACCTTCAAGCAGCGCCGCGCCGTGCACCTCGAAAATGGCTCGGCGTTCAAGCAGACCCAGGGTGGCAGGGTCAGCATCGTTGACGAGTTGCGCCGCGGGCGCGGCAGGCGCGGTGGGGTCCGCGGCGGGATCGGTGGGGGCGGATCCCAGCAGCGCCGCCAGACGGTCATAGGCCGCCTTCCTGGCGGTCTCGAAGGTTTGGTCGTCGGGGCGGCTGGAGCTGGCGTTGCCGGCGTCGATGACCAGCTGCTCGATGATGCGGTAGGTCAGCAGGACCGCTGTGACCTGGGAAGGGACCACGCCGTCACTGAGCTCGGGACCGCCGATGGCCCCGGGACCGCCCACCAGCCCATCAGCCAACGCCGGATTGTCCCGCAGCACCCGCAGGTCCGCCTGCAGGTCCTCGGCGCTGATCTCGTGACCGTTGACGGTGACCGCCGCGGGGCGCCAACGGCAGGCGCTGAGACCGGCGCTGGCCACCAGCACGACCAGCAGGCCCAGCAACGGCGCCAGGGCGCGACGGGAGGCGGGGACCGCGGTGCCGCTGGCGGTGGTTCCGGAGCGAAGGGTCACGGAGCGGGGGGTGGGCGCGACAGGCGCGTTGACGGGCGCGTTGGTGGGCGCGGAGGTTGACAGTGCTTTCACGGGGTGGCGGCCTCCCTGGGCGGCGCGGCGTCGGGGGGCACGATAGTCCCGAGGGCCTCGAGAATGGCCGCGGCGGATCCGTCGGCCTTTTGGATGGGCAGCAGCAGCTGGTCCACTCCGGGCTTGTAGACCGCACCCTTGAACAGCCGGGCCAACCGGATGGTCTGGGAGGTCTTGAGCGCCAGCGGCGTGAGGCGGGCCACGAACTTGGAGCCCCCGAAGGAGGGGTTCTTGACCACGGTGACCTCGCGCACACCCAGACGGTGGCATTCAGCGCGCAGCCGGGCCACATCGAGCAGCGCCTCCGCCGGCGAAGGCAACGGGCCGTAGCGGTCCAGCCACTCGTTGCGGATGTCGAGGACGGTTTCGGCTGCTTCGACCGCGGCCAGCCTTCGGTAGGCCTCGATGCGCAGGTCCTCCCGGCCGATGTAGTCCGCCGGCAGGTGGGCGTCTATCGGCAGCTCCAGCTTGATCTCGGCGGGCACCTTGACCGGTTCACCGTTGAGCTCGGCCACCGCCTCGTTGACCATCTGGCAGTACAGGTCGTAGCCCACCGCGGAGACGTGACCGCTCTGACCGGTGCCCAACAGGTTGCCGGCACCACGGATCTCCAGGTCACGCATGGCGATCTTGAAACCGGACCCCAGCTCGGTGGCCTCGGCGATGGTCTTGAGCCGCTCGTAGGCGAGCTCGGACAGCTCCCGGTCCTGGGGGAAGAACAGGTAGGCGTAGGCCCGCATCCCCGCCCGGCCCACCCGGCCCCGCAGCTGATGCAACTGGCCCAGGCCCATCAGATCGGCCCGGTCCACCACCAGGGTGTTCACGGTGGGCATGTCGATGCCGGACTCGATGATGGTGGTGCACACCAGCACATCGAAACGGCCTTCCCAGAACTCGATGACCGCGGTTTCCAAGGTGCCCTCGTCCATCTGGCCGTGGGCGATGGCGATGCGGGCCTCGGGGACAAGCTCCCGCAGCCGGTCCGCCTCCCGGTCGATGTCCATGACCCGGTTGTGGACGTAGAACACCTGGCCTTCCCGCAGCAGTTCCCGGCGGATGGCCTCGGACACGGCCCGGTCATCCCGCTCCCCCACGTAGGTCAGGATCGGTTGACGGTCCGCTGGCGGGGTGTGCAGCACCGACAGGTCCCGGATGCCCACCAGGGACATCTCCAGCGTGCGGGGAATGGGGGTGGCGGTGAGCGTCAGCACGTCCACGTTGGCCCGCAGCTTCTTCATGGTCTCTTTGTGATGAACCCCGAAGCGCTGCTCCTCGTCCACCACCAGCAGACCGAGGTTCTTGAACGAGATGTCCTCGCTCAATAGCCGGTGGGTGCCGATGACCACGTCCACCTCGCCCGAGGCCACGCCCTTCATGACCTCCCGGGCCTGGGCGTTGGTGAGGAACCTCGACAGCACCTCCACCCGCACCGGGTACGCCGCGTACCGCTCGGAGAAGGTCTGGAAGTGCTGGGAGGCCAACAGCGTGGTGGGCACCAGCACCGCCACCTGGGTACCGTCCTGCACCGCTTTGAACGCCGCCCGGATGGCGATCTCGGTCTTGCCGAAGCCCACGTCCCCGCAGACCAGGCGGTCCATCGGTTGGGGCGCTTCCATATCCGTCTTGACCTCCTCGATGGCCTGGGCCTGATCGGGGGTCAGCGAATACGGGAAGGCGTCTTCCAGTTCCTTTTGCCAGGGGGTGTCCGGCGAGAACGCCCGGCCGACGGAGTTGGTGCGGGTCTGGTACAGCACCACCAGTTCCTGGGCGATCTCCGCCACCGCCGATTTGACCCGGGCCTTGGTCTTGGCGAAGTCGCTGCCGCCCAGACGGTGCAACGCCGGGGCGTCACCGCCGGTGTAGTGGCGGATGGCGTCGATCTGGTCGGAGGGGATGTAGAGCTTGTCCCCGCCCTTGTAGTCCACCAGCAGGTAGTCCCGTTCGGCGCCACCGATGGTCCTGGTGACCATGCCCCCGTACCGGCCCACCCCGTGCTGGTGGTGGACCACGTAGTCGCCGGGAGCAAGGTTGTCGAAGAACCCCTGGGACTGGCGTTGGCTGCGGGGCCGGGCGCGGCGATGGGCCCGACGACGGCCGGTGACGTCGGACTCGGACAGGATGGCCAGCTTGATGCGGGGCAGGATGGTGCCCACCGACAGCGGCGCCACCACGATGGCCCCACCAGGCTTGGTGAGGTCATGGGTCGGGTCGAAGTGCAGGCCGTTGTTGGACAGCAGCTCCCGCATACGGCTGGCAGACCCGGTGGAGTCCGCCCCCACCACCACCCGGTAGCCCTCCTGCAGAAGCGAGGCGAGTTGGCGGACCAGGGGCTCCCCGTCCCCGCTGACGGGGTTCCAACCGGCGGCCAGCACCGTGGTCACGTCGGGGCTTTCGGGCACCGTGGTCACGGACCAGGCGGGGGCGTCGGTCCGCGCCAGCAGCCGCTCGAAGGAGGCGTGCAGGGTGGGCAGCTCCCGGTCCTCGCCCACGTTCCAGGCTTTGGCCAATACCCGGGCCAGGTCCGCTTCTTCGGCGGCCACGTCCCGGGCCCGGTCCCGGATGCGGCGCGGTTCGATCAGGAAGATCTGCGCCGTGGCCGGCAGCAGGTCCAGCAGCACCGTGTCCTCGTTGGTCAGCCACGGCAGCCAGGATTCCATGCCGTCGAAAAGCTGACCGTCGGCCAGTTTCTGCCACTGTTCGGCACCCCAGGCCTCGGTCTTGGCCAGCGCCGCGGCACGATCACGGACCTCCGGGGTGGCCAGCAGCTCCCGGCAACCGAAGATCTCCACCTCGGCGCGTTCCACCGTGGAGCGTTGGTCGGCCACGGTGAACTCGGTGAGGCGGTCCACCTCGTCGCCCCACAGGTCGATGCGCACCGGGCCATCGGCGGTGGAGGGGAACACGTCCACGATGGAGCCGCGAACCGCGACCTCGCCGCGGTTTTCCACCTGGTACTCCCGGCGGTAGCCCAGATGCACCAGCCGTTCCACCAGCTCGGTGGGATCCACCTGGTCACCGGGGCCGATAATGATCGGGTCCACCTCGGACACGTGGGGCCCGAGCCGTTGCATCACCGCCCGGACGGGGGCCACCACCACCCGGGGGGCCCGCTCGGGGTCCGCCAGGTGCCACATGGTGCGAAGCCGCCGGCCCATGGTCTCCACCGAGGGGCTGACCCGCTCGAAGGGCAGCGTTTCCCACGCCGGGAAGGTGTCCACCTCGTCAGGGCCGAGGAAGGCCATGAGGTCCCCGGCCAGCCGATCAGCGTCAGCCCCGGTGGGGGTCACGATGAGGAACGGGTGGCGGGAGGAGGCATCCGCGATCCCAGCCAGGGTCACGGCGCGGGCCCCGTCGGGCACGGACAAGGTGGCGCTGGCGCGACCCAACAGCTCGACGAGCGCGGGTTCGTGACGCAGCAGCGGCGGAAGAGCGGTCAGCAGCAAGCTCGTCCAGGCTATCGGCTCGGCTGAAAGGCCCCTGATCTGGCCCGCCGTCAGGAGCAGATTTCCAGCGGTGGGGACCTTCAGCCGCCGGGCAAATGGAGCTGAACGGGGATGGGCAACGGGGGGCCTCAGGTCTAGGGTTCGGGGTCATGAGCAGCGTCGCCGTGGTGGGAGCAGGGTCGGTCGGGGTGTACTTCGCGGCCCATCTGGCGGCGGCCGGGCAGCAGGTCGTCGCTTGCGTGCGGCGACCGTTCGAGCAGTACCTGGTGGAGTCGACTGAGGCGCCGGCGTCCGGCCCCGCCCGTGCCGTGACCGATCCCGGCCAGCTCGAAGGCCCGGTGGAGTGGGTGCTGTTGTGCGTCAAGGCCCATCAAACGGAGGGCGCGGCCGCCTGGCTGGCCCGTTTGTGTGGGCCGGACACCACCGTGATCGTGGTGCAGAACGGCATCGAGGGGGCTGAGCGAACCGCGCCGTTGGCCGGGCCGGCAACGGTGCTGCCAGGGGTGGTGTACTGCGGGGCGGAGTTGCTGGAGCCCGGCCACATCCGCCATTACTCGCGGGGCACGATTTTCACCCCGGACGTGCCTGTTGCACATCGCCTGGCCGGGCTGTTCAGCGGCACCGGGGCGGAACTGGTGCCCACCGGGCAGTTCCTGGAGGAGGCCTGGCGGAAGCTGGCCACCAACACCATCGTCAACGGCATCACCGCGTTGACCTTGCGGGACATGCGGGTGATGGGCGAGCCGGGCATGGAGGAGCTGGCCCGGTCTATCGGCCGGGAGGCCTGCGCCGTGGCCCGGGCCGAGGGCGCTGACCTGCCCGACGCCGGCATCGACAAGCTGGCGGCGATGTTGGCCCGTTCATCGGGCGTGTCGGGCACCTCGATGCTCTATGACCGGCGCGCCGGCCGTGACCTCGAGCACGACGCCCTCTACGGTGCGGTGATCCGAGCCGCCGAGCGACGCGACATCGACGTGCCGTTGCATCGAGCTCTCTCCGCCCTCCTCGGCGCCGCCGCCCCGCCCACGACCGACGTTCGCTAGCGCCGCCAAACCCCCGACGGACGAAAGGGGGTCCGGACGGACGTAGGGCCGAATCCACGTCGATTCGCCGCGCCACCCTGGCCATACCGGTCAGCACCGTACCAATCGGTATTCGGCCGGCCGGTCCTGCGATCGGGGAGGGCCCAACCGTAGTTCGGGCCCGGCGCAAGGGGTGTCGTCGGTTGAGCACCCGGCCCGACCACCAGCCACGCTCAGTACGTGTCGCGCCACAATCGGGGCGGCGAAGAAAGGGTGCCGGCCGAACGTAGGGTCGAATCGACGTCGATTCGCCGCGGCGCCCGAACATACCTTTACGTATGATACCTATTGGTATGTCGGCGCGGCCGGGTGGGGCCGGGTGGGGTTGGGCGGAGTGGGGCGGGGGTGGCGGGTGGTTACAGGTCGTCGCGATTGAAGACGGTCATGGCGGCGTCGAGGCCGTTGGCCAGGATGTGCTCCACGGCGTCGGCGGCCCGCTGCACCGCAACATCGAGGTCAAGCCGATCCGCTTTCGACGGTCGGCCCAGCACCCAGTCCACCCCTTGCCCCGGCGGCTTGCCGATGCCGATGCGGACCCGCAGGAAATCTGCGTGATGAAGGTGGGCCTGGATGGATTTCAGCCCGTTGTTGCCGGCCAGCCCGCCGCCACGTTTGAGCCGAATCCGACCGGGCGGCAGGTCCAGTTCGTCGTGCACCACCAGCAAGGACTCGGGATCATCCACACCGAATCGCCGGCTCAGGCTGCGAACAGCCCGGCCGGATTCGTTGTAAAAGGTGGTGGGGAAGGCCAACGCCAGCCGCTTCGAGGACAGCGTGGCCTCCGCCACCACCGCGTCATAACGGGACCGTTTCAGCGGGCAGCGATGGCGCCGGGCCAGCTCGCTCACCACCTCCAGCCCGACGTTGTGGCGAGACCCGGCGTAGGTCTCCCCCGGGTTGCCCAGTCCGACGACCAGCAGATCCGCAGGAGTACCGGAACGGCCCGGGTCAGCTGCCGGCTTTGCCTTCCGCAGCACCGCCCTCGTCCTCCGAGGCCGCTTCCGCAGCCGCTGCGTCAGACGCTTCGAGCGCGGCGTCCATGGGCGTGTCACCCATGATCGTGGCCAGGACCAGGTCCGGATCGGCGTGGGTGCTGACCCCGGGTGGCAGCCGCAGGTCGCTGACCTTGATCTCGCCCCCCTCGACCAGGCCGGAGACATCCAACGCCACCTCAGCGGGGATGGCCCCGGGCTTGGAGGTGACCTCGAGGCGGTGGGTTATGAGCACCACCTGATCCTGCAGGGCGGTTGGCAGCTCCTCGACGCCGGACAGCACCAGTGTGATCTCCACGTTGACCAGCTCGTCGGGGTCCACCGCCAGGAAATCGACGTGAATGACGTCACGGCGGACCGGGTGGCGCTGCAGCTCCTTGACCAGGGTCAGGTGCTCCTTGCCGTCCACCAGCAGGCGGATGGCCGCGGACACCCCACCGTCGGCGTTGAGGGCCCGACGCAGCGCCGGCCATTCGACGGCCACCGCCACCGGCTCCATCCCGAGCCCGTACAACACGCCGGGCACGCTGCCCTCACGACGCAGACGACCTGAAGGGCGCGAGCCCTTGGTTCGACCAGTCTGCGCTTCCAGCACCTCGGCCATGGCCTGCTCTCCTCGTCGTGGTGGGCACCCGCCCGACAAACGGCGTTGCATCCTAGCCGCCCCGCCCAACCAACGGGAACCGCCACACTAGGTGGTTACAGAATCACCCTCGGTTGGCTCATCGAATCGACGTCGATTCGACCCTACGGCGGAAAAATAGCGGTTACCCCCGGGTCAGGTCCTGGTCAGGGGGGGCGGCCGGCGAGACCCGATCAGCTCTGGTTCTGGCCGTCGAAGATCTCGCTGACCGAGCTGTCGTCGAACACCGCCCGGATGGCGTCAGCGATCAACGGCGCCACCGACAGCTGCTCGATCATGTCCAGCTGCTTGTCGGGCGGCAGCGGCAAGGTATCCGTCACCACCACCTTTTCGATCACCGAGTTCTTGAGCCGATCGATGGCCGGGCCCGACAGCACGGCGTGGGTGGCGGCCGCCAACACCCGTTTCGCCCCGGCCCGGGTGAGCTGCTCGGCGGCGGCCACCATGGTTCCGGCGGTGTCGATCATGTCGTCGATCAGCACACAGGTGCGGCCCTCGACCTCGCCCACCAGCGCCATGGCCTCCACGGAGTTCTTCTCCATGAGCCGGCGCTTCTTGTACACGAAGGCCACGTCGGCATGCAGTGCGTTGGCGTAACGGGCGGCAACCTTGACCCGCCCGGTGTCCGGTGACACCACCACCAGATCCTCGCCGTACTGGCGGAGGTAGTTGACCAGCACCGGCATGGCCGTCAGATGATCGACCGGCCCGTTGAAGAACCCCTGGATCTGACCGGAGTGGAGATCCACCGACAGCAGCCGTTTGGCCCCGGCGGTCTCGAAGAGGTTGGCCACCAGCCGGGCGGTGATGGGCTCGCGCCCGGAGGACTTGCGGTCCTGACGGGCGTATCCGTAGAACGGCATGACCACGGTGATGCGCTTGGCCGAGGCGCCCTTGGCGGCGTCCACCATGATGAGCTGCTCCATCAGGGCGTCGTTGATCGTGCCGGCGTCGCTGTTGCAGTGGGTCTGGATGATGAAAAGGTCCGCGCCGCGCACCGACTCGTCGAAACGGCAATGGATCTCGCCATTGGCAAAGTTGGCAGCGTTGGGGTTGAGCAGCTCCACGCCCAGCCGGGCCGCGATGGCCTCGGCCAGGGATCGGTTGAAACGACCCGACACCAGCTGCAGGCGCTTGTTGGTGGGGACGACGGTGACGGCGCTCATGTCGCGCTCCTCATGAGGCGGAACTCCAGTTCGGCGGAGGGGGCTGCGGGCCAGCTTGGCAGATCCGGCCGACCCGGAACCCAGCGGCTCCCCGGGGGCTGGGCCTACTCCGGCATCCGCAACGTGGTGAAGGCCTCAATCCGGGCCCCGGCAGGGACTTCCGAACCCGGCTCGAGGGACACGAAGGGGCCCACCACGGCGTCGGGTCCGACCTCGGCGTCGTGGCCCACCGCCTTTTCGATGCGGGCCCCGGCGCCGACCATGCAGTCCACCAACCGGGTGTCCGGCCCGATCTCCGCACCGGCCCCGATCACGGTGCGGCCCTGCAGCAGCGTGTTGGGAAAAAGCGTGACATCCGGCGCCAGCTTGACCGTGGCGTCGATGTAACAGGTGCTGGGATCCACCATGGTCACCCCGGCGGCGAGCCAGCGACCGTTGATGCGCCGGCGGATCTCACCTTCGATCTGCGCCAGATGCAATCGATCGTCCACCTCGGCCAGCTCGGCGGGATGGTCGATCTGGGTGGCGCCCACGGTGTACCCGGCCCGGTGCAGCACGTCGACCAGGTCCGGGAGGCGGTATTCGCCATCGGGGTTGTCGGGGGTGAGGCGACGCAACGCCGGTCCCAGCACGCCCCGCCGGAAGCAGTACACGGAGGCGGACACCTCATCGATGTCAGCCAGCTCCGGTTCATCCACCAGGTCCACCTGGGGCACCACCCGGGCCACTCGACCGTCCTTGGCCCGCACCACCCGGGCTCGGCCGTTGGGATCCACCAGTCGGGCCACCAACACGGTGCAGGCGGCGTCCGCCCGGCGGTGAGTGGCCACCAACTTGGCGATGGAGGAGGGCGACAGCAGGGGCATGTCCCCCGGCAGCACCACCAGATCATCATCGGTGTCATCGTCATCGCCGACCACGCCGAGGGCGGCCAGCAAGGCGTCGCCGGTGCCGCGCGGCGCGGCTTGTTCCACGAACTCCACCGGCACGAACTCGCCCGGCAGATGGGACAGGTCCTCCTGGACCCTCTTGGTGACCCGCTCGGCGGCACTGCCGACCACCACCACGGCGCGGTGCACATCAAGATCGGCCAGGGCGTCCAACACGTACAGCAGCATGGGCCGGCCGCAGAGCAGATGAAGGGGCTTGGGCCGCTCGGAGCGCATCCGCACCCCCAAACCAGCGGCCAACACCACTGCGGACACGGTTCGATCGCGAGTGCTCATCAGGTCTTTCGGAGAGTGGTCTTTCGGAGCGGTGCTTCCGGGGAGTACGTGTTCAGGAGTGGCTGGCGGGGCAGGAATCGAACCTGCAACCTCCTGATCCAAAGTCAGGCGTTCTGCCTATTGAACTACCCGCCAACGGCTTCCACACAGGTTAACGGCTGGCCGGGGCGACGCCCGGTTCCATTTCGAACCCGGACGTCCGCGCGCCGGTCCACGGCGGAACTCAGTCGCTGGGATCCACGCTCACCTGCACCGCGTTGGACATCGCCAACGGCCGGCCGTCCCCGTCTACCGCCCTGACCTGGTAGACGACGTCACGGTCAGGGGCCAGCGGTTCCTCGAAGGTGGTCCGCCCGATGTCCTCGATGTGCGTTACCACCTCAACGGCGGTGCTATCGGCCAGCGCCGGTTCGTTCGTGGCCCCCCTGACCAGCTCGTATGCCGCGAACCGGCCGACGTTCGGGCCGTCAAAAGGTGACCAGCTCCATCGCAGGGGCAGCTCGAGCGGGGGTTCCTGCAACAACAGGGCGCCCAGGTCACTGTCGGTGGGCATGGCCGAGGACCACACCACGGTGGCCCTCTCGACCCGAATGGCGACGGACTCGCCGGCCTCACAGCGATAGGCCGCGCCGGCGGCGTCCTCGAAAGTCATGGCCGCGCTGCAGGTCAGCGTGGCGGCACCGTCATCGACCGCCCACGGGCGACCGGCGCGATCCAACAACGCCCCCCCGGGACCGACCCGAACCTCACCGCCGGTGCCCACCTGGGAAGCCAAGCTGGCGGTGGCCAACTCAGCCCGGGTCAGGTCCGATTCCACCAGGTCCAAGGTGGGCGGGAGCAGCAACAACATCGCCGCCGCAGCCGCCACCGCAGCAACCGCCAAGCGCCCCACCGCCGGCTTCTTGCGTCCTCGACGCGGGCCGGCGACGCCATCGGGCACCCCCCCGACGATCTCCAGCGCTGCCGCGTCCGCCACCACCTGCGTCTCAGCGGCGACCGGCCCCGCTCCTGCTCCTGCTGCCCCTGCTGCTCCTGCTGCTCCTAGCGAGAGCGGGACGGGCTGAGGCGCCACCGGGGGCCGGTTGGTGACGAGACGAACCAGCAGCTCGTCGGCGAAGCGGAGGTCCGGCGGCGGTAGCGGTAGCAACGCCAGTGCGTCGAGGCGGCCCCGGATTGCGGACCGGCGTCCACGGAACATGCCGTAAGACGCACCGCCGTTGTCGGGCGTCCGACCGGCCATCATCGCCGTCCAGCGCGGGAACGGGGGGCGTCCGGATCAGAGGAGCCCGCCCGCGCATCCCGATCGCGCAGATCAATGACGCCGCCATCCGGGACCGGCCCGGGTCTCCCGCTATCGACGCCGGCTGATCCGGCCCGCCGCTGTGTGTCCGCCGACATGGTCTCCATCGCTTTTCGCAGGGCCTTGAGCGCCCGGGACAAGGTCACCGCCATCACCGGCTTGGACAGCGCCATCACCGCGGCGGCTTCTTCGTGGCTGAGATCGGCCAGGTACCGCAGCGAGATGGCCGTTTGGTAGCGGGGCTGCAGCGTGCCCAGGGCGGCCAGCAGGGTGTCGACATCGGCGCCGCCGCCTTCGATGTGCTCCACGTCGTCGGTGGCGCTGGCGTGGTGGAGGTACCCCAGCGCCGCTTGACCCCGGGGGGACTGCGGACGGCCTTGGCGGCGGTAGTGGTCCACCAACTCATTGCTGGCGATGCTGAAAAGCCAAGCTCCGAACCCTCCGCCGCGCCACTCGAAACGGTCGATGGTGCGGTAGGCCCGTTCGAAGGTGGCCGCGGTGATGTCCTCAGCCACGTCCCGGGCGTTGGTCCGACGGTAGGCGAAGGCGTGGATGCGTGGCAGGTAGTGCTGGTACAGCCGGGCGAAAGCGGCGGGGTCAGTGCGCGCTGCGGCCGCCAAGTCCCGCTCGCCGACCAGGTTCGTCCTAACAGCGGCCCGGCGCACCAACGCCGACTCTAGGGTCAACGGCGGATGACTGAAGACCGCCGCCACGTCACCCGTCCCGTAAGAGGGAAGCGCCCCATCACCGTCGGTTTCCCCCGCAGGTTGCAACCGGCCACACCGCCAACGCCCTTCGCCGACATCGAAAGGCCATTCCGTGCCGTGGTCCGGGCGAACGCTGACGGTTTGATCGCTACCTCGGTGATTGATCGCTGGTCACCTGGGGGGGACCGCTCGGTGACGGGGCAAGGTTCCCGCTCTGCAAAGGGTAACGGTTGGCGTCGAGCGCGATTTCACCCCCGAACCGGCGTTGGATGGGCCTGCGGTTACGGCCGGCTGAGGGTGACTTGACTGCGGGCATTCGCCGGATCTGCGTTCAGGCCGCTACGGTGGCGGGCCTCATGGGATCGCTGATCAAGAAGCGCCGCAAGCGCATGCGCAAGAAGAAGCACAAGAAAATGCTGAAGCGCACCCGCTTCCAGCGTCGCGCCAAGGGCAAGTAGCCGCCGCCGGCCACCTCGGCTCGGCGCGCCATGCCGTGCCGAGCCGCTCCAAGCAGGGGCCGTGTCGTCGGGGAGGACCCGCCCATGGTCGAGGACAGGGTCCTGAATGTCCTGGTGACACCGTTGACACGACATTGAAACGGCAGCCGGTCCATGGTGTGAACCATGCAGTCCGACGCTCGTGCAGATCGTCATCGGACCAGCCCTGACCTGATCGCGGTCGGTCCTGAGGTTTCCGCTGGGGCCACCGGTGTCCGGCTTCAGGTGCTCGGACCAATCGGGGCGCTCAGCCGTGGTGCCAACCGCATCGACCTAGGTGGTTCCCGCCAACGCCGCCTGCT
>JBJXFH010000072.1:0-10902 GCA_046155365.1 Acidimicrobiales bacterium
TCGCGCTGTCACCCGGCCGGCGTCACGCGCCCCGAAACCGATCACCGAACAGGGGTTGCGCACCCCGCACCCTTCATGCTAAACACTTACCGATAGAGCAGATAGACAACACGTCGAATCGGCTCCAGGTTGACGAGATGAATGTCGAACACGACACCTCGTTACACCACCAGTTGGGACTTAACCATCGCCGCTGGTCGGGCCCGCCAAGGCGCACTCCGGCTCTGGTCGTGGTTGGAGCGGTCGACCTCGTCATCCCGGTTCAACTGATGGTCGCAAGCCGACCGGGCAGCGGCAAGGTGATGCGACGATGCAGTTCAGCTGCGTCGATCAGCCCTGCACGCATGACCCGTCGCAACGTCAGGGTCTCGGTATGGCGCGGTAAAGCGGAACCGACGTGCCGTGCTTGAGGCCCGGCGTACCGGCAGCGGCTGATTTGCTCAAGATTGGGGTGCCGGACGCCGATAGGTAGGTCAATGCGTTTTTTTGGCCGGTTGGGTCTGGTTGCGAGTGGCGGGCGACATTTTCGGGGTCACCGGGGCGGAACGGGTCGGTATGCGCCACGGCGGGCGCGTCGGTTGACGGTGCTGTGGGCTTTGGCGCCCTCGCTGTCCTTGGCGGCTGCGGGCGTGGCCTGGATGCCAGCGGGGGCGGAGGTTGGTTCGGACCCCACGGCGGACACCTACGAGGTTGTGCCGGGCGACACGCTGTTCAGCATCGCCCGACGCAACGGGACTGACGTGGCCACGCTGACGGCGTTGAACGAACTCGCTGATCCCTCCCACATTCGCATCGGGCAGGTCCTGGTCCTGGCGACAAGCCAGACAACGAGCGAATCCGAGGCGCCGGTCCTTGATGAGCAGCGTTTGAGCGCGGCCCGGCAGTACGTGGTGGTGGCGGGGGACACGGTGTCCGCCATCGCGGCGCGTTTCGGCGTGACGGTGGATGCGTTGCGGGCCGCGAACAACCTGGCCAACCCGAACCTCATTCAAATCGGCCAAATTCTGACCATCCCATCCTCGGCCGGCGGCCTCCTGCCCCCCGGCCCTCGTACCATGCCAAGCGGTACGGAGGTCTCGCTGGTTCCGGCCAACGGATTGCCGTCGGCAGTACTGGGCCCGCCCCAGTTGGGCGCTCCCGCCGCCTTGGGCCCGGTGGGATCGGCGGCTTCGTTGCCGAGATCGCTATTCGGGTCCGCCGCCAACGATCCTGCCCGGCTGGCGCTCATACCGTCCATGGATCGTTGGGCCGCGCACTATCAGATTGATCGGAACCTGTTGAAGGGGCTGGCCTACGTGGAGTCATCGTGGAGGGTGGATGCCATCTCCAGCGCCGGGGCGGTGGGCGTTGGGCAGTTGATGCCGGCCACCAGCGCCTGGATCGCCAGTTATCTCATTGGGGATCCAACCCTTGATGCCCGCCGGGCCGATGACAACATCCGCATGTCGGCTCGCTATGTGCGTTATCTCATTGACCAACTCGGCGTGGAGGATCAGGCTCTCGGCGCCTATTACCAAGGCATCGGGTCCGTGCAACGCGACGGTATGGGTTCCGGCACCTTGCAGTACATCGCCCGGGTCCGCAGCGCGCAAGCGGCGTTCGCGGCCGGCTGACCCGTGGCGTCTGGCCCCGCTGCGGTGGGTGCCGCTGGGGCCGGGAACACAGTGCCAGACACGCCGATAGCATGAGCCGGCGTGTCTGATCCGGCCGATGCTCCCACCGACAATCCCCGATCCACCCGGGACTGGCTGGTGGATCTTTGCGTGTACGCCCCCATCGGGTTCGCGCTCGATGCCAGCCGGTACCTGCCGGAGTTCGCCACCAAGGGCCGAGATCAGGTGGCTGCGGCCCGTTTCCTCGGTCGCTTTGCCGTACAACGCCTCGAAACCCAACTCGGCCCCTTCGGACCCCTGCTGAAATCGGTCATCGGCAACGCGCCCACCCAGCCCACCGCCGCTGATCCGGCAATGCCACCACAACAGGCCCCGCCGAGCGCGCCCAACCGCCGCTCCGACTCCGTCGATCAGGATCCGCTGGACGATGCCGATCCGGCCGCACCCCTCGTCGCCACCTCTCCATCCGCCGCTGCCGGGCCTGCACCCGCATCCACACTGACGTCCGCAGCCAGCCCAACGCCCACGTTGACAACGCCCCGCCGCGCCCCTCGAACGGCCGGCTCGGTTCGTCCCGCTGGGGATGGGGAGACCGCCGCCACGGCCCCTAAGAGGACCGCTACCGCAGCCCGGCCCCGCAAGACCCCCGCCGCCGGCGAGGTCGCCCCCGCACCCGGTACCGCCACCAAATCGGCCAGACCAACCAGACCAACCAGACCAACCAAACCGACTAACCCGCCACGGCCATCCCGACCAGCGAAGGCCCCGGCCCGGGCGGAATCGGCTGCGGCCACGCCGGCCGAACTGCCCGTCTTCGAGGCGGATCTGGCCATCGAGGGGTACGCCAACCTGTCGGCATCACAGGTCGTACCTCGGCTGGCCACGCTCAGTGCCGCCGAGCTGGCGTCCATCGATCGATTCGAGCGTGACCATCGGGCCCGGCGCACCATCCTCAACCGGGTGGCGCAGCTCCAGGCCGAGGGCTGAGCCCCAACCTTGGAATCCACCCGACCGGCGGAACCACAGGACATCGACCGCCTCCTGGAACTGGCCGGGCTGGCACGGGAGGAGCTGCTGCTCGAGCGGGGCGGCACCTTATGGGCAGAGCGGGAAAGTCCGGTCCACCCTCGACGGGTCGAGCTGCTCGACGCCATGACCGACACCGACCGCTTGCTGGTGCTGGGCTGTGTGGAGGAGTACCCGGCGGGATTCGGGCTGATTGGCCAGCAGACGCTCCGCAACGGGGACAAACTCGCGGTTGTGAGCGACATCTACGTTGAACCGGGGTTCCGCGGCGTGTCGGTGGGCGAGGCGGTCATGACGGACCTGATGGCCTGGGCCCGGGATCGGGGTTGCATCGGGGTCGACAGCCTCGTACTGCCCGGTATGCGCGACAGCAAGAACTTCTTCGAGCGATTCACCCTGAAGGCCCGGGCGCTGATCGTGCACCACTCCTTTGCCGAGCCACCCGAGCCACCCGAGCCACCCGAGCCATCCGCCGAGCCCCATCCGGCGGTGGAGGCGGACCGGTGATGATCGGGCGTCCGGAGTTGGCGGTGGGGGCGGTCATCATCGATAACGACCAGGTGTTGCTCATCCGGCGGGCCACCGAGCCGGCCAAGGGACGTTGGAGCCTGCCGGGGGGCCGGGTCGAATGGGGCGAGACGCTGGCCCACGCCCTGGTTCGGGAGGTGTTCGAGGAGACTCGCGTGGAATGCGTGGTGGGGGAGCTCATCGGCTGGGTGGAGCGCATCTCGTCCGAGCACCACTTCGTGATCTTCGATTTCGAGGCTCACCCGCTTTCCGACGCTGATCCGGTGGCCGGCGAGGACGCCTCCGAAGCCGCTTGGGTTCCGCTGATCGACGTGCCGGAACTGGATCTGGTGCCCGGGCTGCTGGACTTCCTGGCCGACCACGACATCGTGGAGACCCTCTGATCGACCCCGACTCACCAATCGATCACACCGCACCGGCCCCACCGAGCGGTAGCCTTCCTCCCGTGCAGGACGGCGCGGGCCGGCTGAAATGCCCTTATTGCGAGGCCTACGGCGTGTCCCGCCTGTATTTGGCCACCGTGCGGCTCGACTCCTGTGAGTGCTCGGAGTGCGGCGCCCGCTGGGATGAGGAACCGATCACCGGCCAGTTCCGCGGCCGGGGCACCCGCCAGAGCGTGGTTGACGGCCGATCCTGACCGTTCCCGTCCACACCAAGGACGCAAAGGCCTGAGAATCGATCCATCCGGCTGACCGGCCGATCCCGGAAGTGGGATCAGCCGGTGTCAGCGGCGGCCAGGATGGTGATCAGCCGTCAGATTCGGGCGTTACGTCGCCCTCGGAGCTGGTGGCCACGTCGGCCGGAGCACTCGAACCAGCATCAGAGACAGGTGCCGGGGTGGTGTCCGCCGTGGGGGCTTCAGCGGCGTCGCTGGGAGCGGGCGCATCGACGACGGCCACGGGCTCGGTGCCACCCTCAGCAGGTGCGGCTGGTGCGGCTGGTGGGACTGGTGCGACCAATGCGGGCGCAGCGGGCACGGCACTGTCGGTGGCGGAGGTGACGGTGTCCCCGGGGGTGCTTGTGTCCTCACCGGGGGTGGCGGGCGCGGGGGCGCCAGCAGCGGGGCGTTCGGGCGGCGGGGGTATCAGACCGGGACGACCAGCGGGGCGGGGGCGACGGGTACGGCCGATGGGAGGGGTCGGCTCGGGCTCCAGGCCGAACATGGCGGCGATCACCGGTAGCCGGGAGGCGCTGCGCCGTACTGCGGTGACCAGCTCTTCGGGCCGGGCCTCGGGCACGCTGATGGGGGTCACGCTGGTCCGTACCGGCGAGAAGGACAGCGCGTCCAGCAACACCGCCCAACGATCGGCGGTGACCTCGGCGTTGAGGGCCTCGCTGGTCTGGGTGGCCAGAGTGCCAGCCAACTCAGCGGGCAGGGGAGCGCCGGCCTTGGGGGGTCGGGAACTGCGACGCAAGGCCGCCACCACCCGGCCGCCGGCCACCAACTCGGCCAGCTCCACCAGCCACTTGGCGTGTTCTTCCTCCACCCGCCGGTTGAGGGCCTCCCGTAGTTGGGTGGCCAACGCCCGGGTGTCATCGTCACGGGCGGCGCTATCGGCGGCTACCACCACCGAACGCAGGTCCCGAAGGTCCAGCTCCTCCACATCGGCCATGGCGCCCTCGGCCCGATCCCGCCACTCGGCAGTACGGACCTGGGGCCACAGGCGATCAGCGAGGGTCAGCAACGGTGCCGGGTCAATGACGGGGAGGTTCTCGGCCTTGGCCTGTTCGTTCTGCTTGTCCAGAGCGGTACGCACGGCCGGCACCCCGCCCCGGAACAGCTCCTCGGCGATGGGCCGGTGCTCTTCGGGCAGCTGGCTGATCAGCTCGTTGCGGTGGGTGCGCAGGGCCCGCAGGCGCTTGGCCTTCGGGCGGGCCTCCACCGGTGGGCGTCGCTCGAATGAGGGCCGTCCCCGATCCCCACCATCACGGGGTCCACGAGCGCCGTCACGAGCGCCGTCACGGGGACCACGGGCCTCACCGGGCCGTTCGAACCGGCCGCCAGGACGATCGGTTCTGGCGCCGGGACGGCCACCAGGCCCACCAGGCCCACCAGGACCACCGGGACGGCCACCGGGACCACCGGGACCGCGGTCACCGCGATCGGGGCGATCACCCCGGTCCCGGCGCGGACCCCGATCATCGCGACCCCGTCGGACCAGGGTGCTGGTCACCAGCGGCTCCTCGTCCCGGCCTGTACCGGTGATCTGCAGGCGTTGCGGTTCGCTGCGAGGTCCCTTGGGTGGGGTCACCGCAGTGACCACCATGCCGTCGAGGTCAATTTCGATCTCGGCCTTGAGCACCATGCCCAGGCTGGCATCACTGGGCAACAGCCCGGCGTCCACTGTTCCTCTGGGCTCCCGGGCGCCGGCAGCTCGCCAGGTCCAAGTGCCGTCGTCACGACAGCTCGTCAACTCGACATCAATGCGGCGCGGCATGGCAGGGCAGGGTAGTACGCCGACACACCCCGGCCCATCCGAGTACGGCCGGCCACCGACGCGACCGGCCCGAAATGTCCTACGGCAGCGCGGTGAGCACGTCCACGCCGGTGGGCGTGACCAGCACCGTGTGTTCGAACTGGGCCGATCTGCCGCCATCCACGGTGACGGCGGTCCAACCGTCGTCCCAGAACTCTTCGCGGTGGTCACCCTCGGTGATCATGGGTTCGATGGTGAAGGTCATGCCCACCTCCATCAGCCGCTTGGCCCGTCCGGTGTAGAAGTGCGGCACCTCCACGTCGGTGTGGAACTGTTCGCCGATGCCGTGGCCCACGAAGGTGCGGACCACCCCCAGCTTCTGGGCGTGGGCGTGATCCTCGATGGCCCGTCCGATATCGGAGATCGGCCGCCCGGGTCGCACCGCGGCAATACCCAACTCGGTGCATTCCCTGGTCACCTGGACCAGCCGGCGGCCCGCAGCATCCACGTCACCCACGAAGAAGGTGGCGTTGCAGTCCCCGTGCACCCCCTCGCGGTACACCGTCACGTCCAGGTTCACGATGTCCCCGTTGCGCAACACCCGGGAGTCGGGGATGCCGTGACAGATGACCTCGTTCACGGACGTGCAGATGGCCTTGGGAAACCCGCTGTAGTTGAGCGGGCTGGGGTACGCCCTGGCGGCCACGATCAGATCATGGGCCAAGATGTCCAGGTCTTCAGTGGTGATCCCGGGGGCCACGGCGCTGCCCACGTCCCGCAGCACCTCCGCCGCCAGACGGCAGCTGCGCCGCATCCGCTCGATCACGTCGGCGGATTTGACCGGGTTCTCCTTGCGTCGGCTCCGCACCCCGCTCAGGGCGTAATCGGGCCGTTCGATGCCGTTGGGCACCGAGCGCATCGGTGTGACCTTGCCCGGTCGCACCTTGTTGGAGGACATCCTGGGGAGCTTCAACGACACGGCTTACGACCTTCCCGCGATCGATCAATCAGCCAGACTAGCGGCCAAAAAACGGACTGCTAGAGCCCTCAGCAGCGGAGCCCGCAGCGAAACCAGCTAGTCCAGTCCAGTCCAGACCAGCCCGGACCAGTCCGGCGAATGTCGGCCACCACCTCATGTGGGGGCGACGGCCCGGGCGAACTGGCGCAGGGCGGCCTGGGCAGGGTGGCTGGCAACGGCGTGGCGGAGTTGGGCCGCGGTGGCATCGAGGTAGCGGCGGGTGGTCTCCAAGCTGGAGTGGCCCAGCAGTTCCTGTAGCTCCACCACGTGCACCCCGTGGTCCAGGGCGGAGGTGGCGAAGGTGTGGCGCAGGGCGTGTACCAGGGCCCCCTCGGGGATGCGGGCGCGGATGCCGGCTCGACGGTAGAGCTTGTCCACCAGGTACTCGACCTGCTGGCGGGTGAAGCGTCCACCGGTGTCGGTCCGCACGAACAGGGGCTGACGGGGGTCATCGAAGCGGTGGGCGGTGAACCGGTCCCGCCGTTGCACCAGATAGCGCGTGAGCAGGTCCTCCAGCACGTCTTCGATCGGTACCGTGCGGACCTTGTTGCCCTTGCCCAGCACGTTGAGGCGGCGGGCGCCGGGCGGGCCGCTCACCGAACCCAGGTCCAGATCCACCGCCTCGGACAGGCGAATCCCCGTGACCAGGAACGTGGCCACCAACGCCACGTCACGAGCGGGCCAGGGGTGCCGTGAGGTGGGGTCTTCCTCGGAGGCCGCTTTGAGCAGCAGCCCGGCCACGTCCTCACCGGGGATGGCCTTGGGTTTGCCGCGGCTGGGTCGGGGCGGGGTGATGGCCGACATCGGGTTGGTGGCCACCACCTCCTCCAACAACAAGTGCTCGAAGAACCCGTTCCAGGCGCTCCAGGCCCGTCGAATGGAGGCCGCGGCATGATCTTCGGCCCACAAGGCGAACGCGCCCCGCAGCGCCGGCCGGCTCAGTTCGCCGATGGTGAGCGCCGACAGGTCTTCGCCGTGACCGCACAAGCCGCACAGGCGACGTCCGACGCCCTCGAGATCGCGTCGGTAGGCAGCCACGGTGTGTGGCGAGGGCTTCCGGACAGCCAGATGCTGCAGGAACCGATTAACCCACTCCGTGAACCTGTCTTCACTGTCCGACACGGCTGCGCAGCGTAGGGCTGTGACCATTCCCAGCGGTGGATGGTGTCACGAACAGCGCTTTTGTGCTCCGGACCGCCGAAGGGCCGCGGCTACTGCGGTTCGAGCAGGGGGAGTTCCCGAGGTTCGTCGGAAGCCGCGGGCCTGATCTCGGCCTTGCGGGTGGAGATGGGCCCCACCCAGCCGATCAGCAGCCCGATTGCCGCGCCGCCCACCACCGAGGCGCTCACCCAGGCCGAATGCAGCACCACCGCGCCCGCCAGCAGCGCCACCACCGCCGCGAAGGCGCCGAACACCAATCCCACCAGCACTCCGAACACCGGCCGACCCCGGGGCTGCCACGGGGGCACGGGCCGAGGCGCGCCGGGCGTGCCTGCCGAACCCGGGCGGCGATGACGCGCTGACCACGGATCGTGGCGATGGGCGGGCGCGGTACCAGCCCGGGCCACCAGCCACGCCGATCCCACCATCAGCACCAACGCCACCGGCCGCAGGAACGAACCGAAGGCCGGACCGGTGAGGCGCACCGTGAGCGCCCCGGCGCAGCGCAGGGCCGGTTCGGTGTGCTCGGCCTGCACTCGCAGCGTGACCCCGGTGGGCGCCCAGCGGCGGGGCAGGTTGTAGCGGTAGGTGCCGTCCTCGCCGCGGCTGGATCCTGGTTCGCTCCAGCGGGCCACGTTGACCAGCCCGAACGGCGGCGGCAGGTCCAGGCCCACCTGGCCCTGCAGAAGCCGCGAGCCGGGGTCCTGCAGGTCGGAGAGCACCGCGGTGTACTCGATGAGGGCGGTGGGCGGCACCTCATAGACCCCACCTGAGACGGAGGGATCCACCACCACCCCGCTCGGGGACAGGCGGGCCTGCACCTGGCAGGGACCTTCCAGTGAGGCCGGTAGGGGACCTTCCCGGGAGGAGCGCCACGAGCCGACTCCCACGGCGACGCCCACCAGGGCTACGAGCAGCACCGTCAGGCCCCACGCTGTGCTCACCGCCTGTCGCATCGGGGACCCAGGGTAGGCGCCTCACCGGGGGCGGTAGGGTCCGTCGGTGCGCTCTTTCGACCTGATCATCGTCGGCACCGGCTCGGGTAACAGCATCCCGGCGGCGTTCGATGACTGGAACGTGGCCCTCGTCGAGAAAGACGTCTTCGGCGGGACCTGCCTCAACCGGGGTTGCATCCCCTCCAAGATGTTCATCTACGCCGCCGACCAGGCCGCCGGATTCGCCGAGGCCGAAAAGCTGGGCGTGTACGGGCACCTCGATCGGGTGGATTGGCCGGCCATGGTGGCCCGGGTGTTCAGCCGCATCGATGCCATCGCCGCCGGGGGAGAGGACTACCGGACCAACCGCTGTCCCAACATCACCGTGTTCCGGGGTGAAGGCCGCTTCGTGGGCCACAAGGTCATCGAGGTCAACGGCGAACAGATCACCGCCCCGCAGATCATCCTGGCCGCCGGCGCCCGACCGCACTTGCCCGAGGAGATCGCCGGGCTGCAACAGGTGCCGTTCCACACCTCGGACACCGTCATGCGCCTTGAGGCCCTGCCCGAGCGGATGATCGTGCTGGGCGGGGGGTACATCGGCGCCGAGTTGGGTCATGTGTTCGGCAGCTTCGGCACCAAGGTCGATTTCGTGCTGCGGTCCTCGATGATGCTGCGCGAGACCGACGATGACGTCTCCCATCGCGCCACGCAGCTGTACGGCGAGCGTTTCGGCATCCATCGCAATTGCCGGGAGATGTCGGTAAAGACGGGATCCGGGGGAGCGGGGATCGTGCTGGAGGCCACCACCGGGAGTGACCGGTTACGCCTGGAAGCCGATGTGCTGCTGGTGGCCACCGGGCGGACCCCCAACGGAGACCGGTTGAACGTGGCCTCCTCGGGCATTCAGACCGATGCCTCCGGTACCCGGGTGCTGAGCGATGCCCACCTGCGCACCAACGTGGAAGGCGTATGGGCGCTGGGGGATCTCACCAACGAACTGCAGCTCAAGCACCTGGCCAACGCTGAGGGTCGCATCGTGTTCCATAACGTGGCCCATCACGACCAGCCCGAGCAGTGGCGCAGCATCGACCGCACGCTGGTGCCCTACGCGGTGTTCGGTCATCCGCAGATCGCCGGGGTGGGCCTGACCGAACGGGCGGCGCACGCTGCGGGGCTGCCGTATCTGGTGACCACCAAGGATTACGGCGGCACCGCCTACGGCTGGGCTATGGAGGATTCGACAAGTTTCTGCAAGTTGGTGGCTCATCGCGAAACCCGCCAGTTGTTGGGCGCCCATCTCATCGGTCCTCAAGCCTCAACATTGATCCAACCATTGATCCAGGGTATGCGCTTCGGGCAAACGGTTGATCAGATGGCCCATGACGTGTGGTATATCCATCCGGCGCTGACCGAGGTCATCGAAAACGCCCTGTTGGATCTCTGATCAGCCATGGATTTCCTCCACGGACCGGTCCGCGCCACCGCCCGGCTACGCACCCGATTGGCTGACCCCGAACCGTTGCTGGCGGCGGGGGCCTATGACGCGTTGTCGGCTCGGCTGGTGGAGTTGGCCGGGTTCGAAGCGGTGTACATGACCGGCTTCGGTGCGTCGGCATCATTGTTGGGCCGGCCCGATGTGGGCTTGTTGAGCGGCACCGAGATGGCAGCGCACGCCGCTCGCCTGTGTGCCGCGGTTGGTGTCCCCGTCATCGCTGACGCCGATACCGGGTACGGCAACCCGCTCAACGTCATCCGTACCGTGCAGGATTACGAGCGGGCCGGGGTGGCGGCGTTGCATCTGGAGGATCAGGCCAGCCCCAAGAAATGCGGACATCTGGCGGGCAAGGTGCTGGTCCCCGCGGCGGAGCACGCAGCGCGCATCCGGGCCGCCTGCGCCGCTCGGACCGATCCCGATCTGGTCATCATCGCCCGCACCGACGCCCGGGCGGTTGAAGGGTTGGGTCCGGCGCTGGATCGGGCCCGACGATATGCCGACGCCGGGGCCGATGTGCTGTTCGTGGAGGCACCCCAAACGCTGGAGGAAATCGCCGAGGTGGCCCGGGTGCTGGGCGGTTACCCGTTGCTGTTCAACTGGGTGGAGGGTGGCCGCACCCCGCCGGTGTCACTGGAGCAACTGCGCTCGTTCGGCTTTCGGGTGGTGATCTTCCCGGTGTCAACGTTGCTCAGCGCCTCCCGGGCCA
>JBJXFH010000077.1:0-21223 GCA_046155365.1 Acidimicrobiales bacterium
CCTGAAATCAGGCGGCGAGAGCGAGATCGTCCGTATTGGCGTCTCTATGGGTGCCCTGTTTAACGAGTCTGAGCAACTCGGGTCGCACGTTCGACTTCCGACCCCAACGTCGAAACCGGTCAGCCCCCTGACAGCCGCCATGCTACCGCCACCCTGGGGGTCTTGCCGGCAAACCGGACGCGATTCCCCCTCGGGACGGCCACTCAGCGTGACGCGATGGCGGCGTTACGGGAGGAGTTGTGGCGCAACCCCGCCGCCATGGCCTTTCGCTTCTCGAGGTCCGCGTCGCGTTTGGCGATCAGCTGACGTTTGTCGTAGTCCTTGCGGCCACGGCCCAGGCCCAGCTCCACCTTGACCCGGCCGTCCTTGAAGTACATGCGCATCGGCACCATGGTCAGGTGCTGCTGGTCGGCCAGGGACTGCCAGCGTTCACGCTCTCGTTGATGCACCAGCAGCTTGCGGTGGCGGTCCGGGGCGTGGGCGCCGAGCCCGTGTCCCAGGCTGTAGGGGGCGATGTGCACGCCCACCAGCCACAACTCGTTGCGCACCACCCGGCCGAAGCCGTCGTTCAGGCGGACCTTGGATTCCCGCAGCGCCTTGACCTCCGAGCCGGTCAGCACGATGCCGCACTCCATCTCCTCGATGATGTCGAACTCGCGATGCGCCGACTTGTTGGTGGCGATGGTTCGATTTCGATCGTCGGGACGCTTGGCCGGGGCCATAAGTGCCACCCAGGTTACCGGGCTCGTGGTCGGGGGCGTGGGGCCTGCCGCTAGCGTCGGGCGACGTGCTGACGCTCACCGGCGAGGTCTACGCCGACATCATCGCCCAAAGCCTGGACGAGGCCCCGCTGGAGTGCTGCGGTTTGCTGGCCGGGAACCTGGACACGGGCGCCGTGAGCAGGTATTTCCGCTGCGTCAACGCCGCTCAGTCGGCTCGGGTGTACACCGTGGCACCACGTGATCAGCTCCGAGCCACCCGCACCGCGGAAGACGCCGGCCTGGACATCATCGGGGTGGTCCATTCCCACACCCACACCCCGGCCCATCCCTCCGCCACTGATATCGCCCAGGCCCCTGATCCAGATTGGCACTACGTGATCGTGTCGTTGGCTGATGCCGAGCCGTCGCTGCGCAGCTTCCGCATTCGGGCCGGCGTGGCGGAGGAAGAGCCTGTCGTTCTGGGCTGAGCGCGGGCGGTCCGGACCTCTGCCCGGACCCCCCGGACCTTCGCCACCGGAGCTGCCCGGGCCGGCTTCAGCAGCGGGAACATGCGGGGCCTTGTTCTTGGTTGGAGCTGATTGGGTATATTCCTGATCAACTTCCTCGGAATTCGGAGCGTGCCAGTGCCCGTGAGCATTCGTCTACCAACCGTGCTTCGGCCCCATGCGGCCGGGCAGTCCGTTGTGGAGGCCACCGCCGGCTCGGTGGGGGAGATCGTCGACGAGCTGGTCGGGCGCTTTCCGGGGATGAAGGGAAACCTGCTCACCGATGGTGGCGAGCTCCAGCGGTTCGTGAACATCTACGTGAATGACGAGGACATCCGGTACCTCGACAAGGCCGCCACCAAGGTCTCCGACGGGGACGAGCTGACCATCCTGCCGGCGGTGGCCGGCGGCGAGAACTGAAGGGGTGACCATGGCCAGGTTCGAGTCGGTACTCGATTTGATCGGTGAGACGCCGATTGTGGACGTCTCGAACCTGTCGCCCAACCCTTCGGCGAAGATCCTGGTCAAGCTGGAAGGTCAGAACCCCGGCGGCTCGGTCAAAGACCGCATCGCCAAGGCCATGATCGAACGAGCCGAGGCTGACGGGGAGTTGTTTCCCGGCCGGCGCATCATCGAGCCGTCCTCGGGGAACACCGGCATCGGCCTGGCGCTGATCGCCCAGTTGCGGGGCTATCCCATCACCATCGTGATGCCGGACAACTCCACCGCCGAACGACGCCAGCTGCTGGCTGCGTTCGGGGCGGACATCGTGCTCACCCCGGGCGTGGAAGGTTCGAACGGCGCCGTCCGACGGGCCCAGCAACTGGCCGACAACCACCCGGACTGGGCGTTTTTGTACCAGTACGGCAACGAGGCCAACCCCCAGGCCCACTACGACGGCACCGGGCCCGAGATCTTGCGGGACGTGCCGGAGGTGACCCACTTCGTGGCCGGCCTCGGCACCAGCGGCACGTTGCTGGGGGTGGGCACCTACCTCAAGGAGCACAAGCCAGGGGTGAAGGTGCTCGCCATCGAGCCGCCGGCGGGGGAGAAGGTGGAGGGCCTGCGCAGCCTGGACGACGGTTTCGTGCCGCCGGTGTTCGAGAAGTGGGGCGGCGCGGACCTGTTGGACGGCAAGCGCATCGTGCGGCCCTACGAGTCGGTGCTGTGGACCCGGCGGCTGATCACCGAATGCGGCATCTTCGCCGGGGTGTCCACCGGGGCGGCGCTGGCTGGGGCGGTGAAGGTGGCCGAACGGCTGGAGCCCGGTGAAAGCGCCGCCATCGTGGTGGTATCGGCCGACGGCGGCTGGAAGTACCTTTCCACCGGGATTTACAACGTCAGCCTGGAAGAGGCGGCGCAGATCGCAGAAACCGTCAGCACCTGGTGATCGGCGCTCCGCCGGTGTGGCGGCGCTGTTCTCTGACGAGGCCCATGATGTGAGAGGGTTTGGGGTCCAGCTGTGTCGCTCTTGCGAGCGGCCCTCGTTCGGGAAGCAGGTCAAGACGTGGTTGGTGTGAGCGTGCGGGTGGCCACCATGGTCGCGGCGCTGATGGCTGTGGGCACCGCTGCGGCCTGTGGCGGCAACAGCAACAGCTCCGGGGAGGGCGCGGCCCAAGCCGACAAGCTCTTCGCCAAGGAACTCGACCAAGCCGAGGGGTTCCGCTTGTCCAGCCCCAACTTCGCTGACGGTGAAGCCCTGCCCGGTCGCTTCACCTGCGACGGCACGGACATCTCCCCGGCGTTGCTGTTCGAGGGCGTCCCCGAAGGTACCCGGGAGTTGGCCATCGTGATGGAGGACCCCGAAGCCAAGATCGAGGGCAAAGCACGCACGGTGGTGCATTGGATCGTGACCGGTTTGGTCCCGGACACCGTGGGCCTGCCCGAAGACTCCGTGCCCGAGGCCGCCCACGTGGCCCGCAACGGCGACGGTGTCCCCCGCTACGAAGGCCCCTGCCCCGCCGAGGGTGACCCGCCCCGCACCTACCGGTTCACGCTCTACGCCATGTCGGGCACCACCGGCTCTGAGCTTGACGCCAACGCTGCGCCCGAAGCCCTGGACGCCATCGCCGAGATGGCCACCGCCCGAACCACGTTGTCGGTGACCTACCGGCGAAACCCGAGCTGAGGAGTTCCCCACCCGTGCGACCCGACGGCCGTGCCCCTGACGAGCTACGCCCCATCCGCTTCGAACGCGACTACACCGACATGACCCCCGGGTCGGTGCTGGTCAGCTTCGGGCGGACCCGGGTGTTGTGCACCGTGTCGGTGGAGGAGGACATTCCCCGCTGGCTCAAGGGCCGCGGGTCGGGCTGGGTGACCGCCGAATACGCCATGTTGCCCGGCTCCTCCAACGAACGGGTCCGCCGCTCGCTGACCAACGGTCGCTCCCAGGAGATCCAGCGGCTCATTGGGCGTTCACTTCGCGCCGTCACCGACCTGGTGGCCATGGGGGAGACCTCCATCACCGTGGACTGTGACGTCTTGCAGGCCGACGGCGGGACCCGCACCGCGTCGATCTGCGGTTCCTACCTGGCGTTGCACGACGCCTGCACCAGGCTGGTGGCCAGTGGCCGTCTCCGCCGTCACCCGATGCTGGATGATCTGGCGGCGGTGTCGGTGGGGATCATGGACGGGGTGGCGTTGCTGGATCTGCCCTACGCCGAAGATTCCCAGGCTGAGGTGGACTTCAACGTGGTGATGACCGGGGACGGCCGGTTCGTCGAGGTCCAGGGCACCGCAGAGGGCAACCCCTTCACCCCCGATCAGCTCACCGAGTTGGTGTCCTTGGCGGCGGGGGGCATCGCCCAGATCGTGACCCTGCAGCGGGCCTATCTGGCCACGCCACCGGCGGTGGTTGATTGATCCTGGTTGCCGCCACCGCCAACCCCGACAAGGTGGCGGAGATCACCGCCATCTTGGGTCCCGCCGGTATCGAGGTCCGGGCCCGCCCGGCAGGTTTGGGTGAGGTGGTGGAAGACGGGGATTCGCTGGAGGCCAACGCCCGCCTCAAGGCCACCGCGGTGCTGGTCGGCGCGGCCGGGCTACCCGCCGTGGCCGATGACACCGGGCTGGAGGTGGACGCCCTCGATGGGGCGCCGGGCATCCACGCCGCGTACTTCGGCGGTCCGGGCGCCAGCTATGACCAGAACATCGATGCCTTGCTGGCGGCCCTGGCCGAGCGGGGGGCGGTGACGCCGGGACAGCGACGGGCCCGGTTCCGCACGGTGGCGTTGGTGGCGTGGCCTAACGGACGGGAGCTGCGCTGCGACGGGGTGGTGGAGGGCCACATCAGCACCGAACGTCGCGGTGGCGGGTGGGGCTATGACCCCGTGTTCGTGCCCGATGACGCCGGTGGGCGCAGCTTCGGGGAGCTTTCCGCAGCCGAAAAGGACCGGATCTCCCATCGGGGCCGGGCGTTCCGGGCGTTGGCGGCCGCCCTGGCCACCATCACCACCCCCTGAGGTCTATCGGCCACTCGTCGCTGACGTTGCCGGCTCGCAGCACCGTGAATCGATCGTGGTAGGCCACGGTGGGGTCCACATGCGCTGGTCGAACCGCTACCAACGAGCCCAGTTCCGGTTCCGGTGCCGGTGTCGGGGTGTCGGCCGGGGTGTTGTCGGGCAGCGAGAACGTGATGTGTTCGTCGGAGCAGAA
Source organism: Acidimicrobiales bacterium (assembly GCA_046155365.1). GTDB lineage: Bacteria > Actinomycetota > Acidimicrobiia > Acidimicrobiales > CAIXPF01 > CAIXPF01. The sequence goes on from JBJXFH010000077.1 coordinate 4,865, forward strand.
CCACACGATGGCCCGCTGGCCGTTGCTGAGTTCCAACTCCGGCGGTCCATGGTCCATGCCCAGCGCTTTCAGCCCGGCGTCGGCCACGAAGTACCGGCGGGGTGTGTCCCCGGCCACCGACCGGGGCGGGCGGGCCGTACCTCCGGAGATCACGGTGGCGGCCACCGCCAGGGCTTGTTGGAACGGCAGACCCAGCCGGGCGTAGGCCGTGTCCATCAGCGTGTAGCTACCGGCCTGGACCTCCGTCACCCAGGTGTTCAGGTCATAGGTACCGGTGCCGCCGCCGGAGATGATGGCCCCGCCGACCAGCTCGTGGGCTGCCACCAGCAATGCCATGGCCCGCTCCAGGCCCCGCCGCCGGGCCTCCCGATCATCCAGGCCCACCAGGTGACCTTCGTAACCCATGACGCCGCGGACCTCAAGGCCCCGCCGGCGGGCCCGCTCGGCCAGGAACCCGGCTTGCTCGGGCGCGCAGCCGCAGCGGGCCAACCCCACGTTCACGTCGATGAGCACCCGGCCGATGCCGGCGCGGGCAGCGGCGTCGATGGTTTCAGGGGAGTCCACCGCCACCGTGACGGCGCCGTCCAGATCGGCCATGGCGCGCAGGCGGGCCAGGTCCAGCGTCTCGTTGGCCAACAGCAGATCCGTGCCCAGCCCGGCGTGGGCCATACCGATGATCTCCCGGGTGGTGGCGGCGCAGAACGTGTGGTGACCGGCCCGGTCCAGCAGCCGGGCCAAAGCGGTGCACTTGAAGGCCTTCACGTGGGGTCGGCAGCCGGCGCCGGGTCGCACCGAGGCCATGGCCGCCACGTTGTGGTCCAGGGCGTCGCCGTCGATCACCAGCGCCGGGGTGGACAGCTCCGGTAGCAGCACCGCCGGACCCTAACCCGAACCACCGTGTCGGACGGGCCGATCCGCGGCGGGGAGGGCTGCTCAGGCGCTGATCAGTGGGGGCAGATCGATGAACGGCCGCAGGCTGATGACGTTGGTGTCGGGGTCCTGGCGGTGGCGGCGACGGTCCTCTTCGGCGCTGCGCAGGGCCAGGGCCAGCAGCTCCTGATACTGACGGGCGGCGCGAGCGGCTCGAGAGGCCTCACTGAAGCGCAGCAGGCTTCGAGGGGGCCGAACCAACAAGCTGACCCGGTGCGCTTCTTCGGTGGGGGCGGCCTCGGTGCTGCCACGCCCAGTCAAGCTTCCGGAGTTGGTTCCGGAGCTGCTGCGCTGGTTGTTTCCCGGGGTGATTCGAGGGGTGGTTCGAGGGGTGGTTCGACTGAACAGGCTGGTGGGGTGCTCGACGGTGACGTGCTCCCGGGTGATCTGCACATGCATGACCCACAGCGGGGTGCTGGCCCGAAGCGCGACGCCGCTGGGGTGCAGTGTCCCGGCATGGTGGCACAGCACGTAGTGGCGACCGTCGTGGCGGCTGCCGTGATGGCGGTGAAACTCCAGCTCGGCGTGGATCCCGTACCGACCGCAGTGGCGGGCCACGAAGTCCGCGGTGTCCAGGCACCGGGCGGCATCGAGCCGGACGACCAGGCTGAGATCTTGCAGTTGGTCAACTCGTCTGGCGCCCATGGTGCTTTGCACGCCCCTCGTGAGTGCGCCGACTGGTCCTCAGCGGCGACATCAGGAGTATCGGCTGGGGCGCGGGACGGGTTGAGCGGCAGGAGCTCCGCCTCCCCGCGCCCCGCGCCCCGCCCGGTCATGCGGCCGCGCCTACCGCGGGCGCCACCGGAGCCAACGCCAACGCCAAGACGTCCTCGATATGGCTGGCCAGGTGCACCTCGAGTGCCTGTCGGGTCACCTCGGGCAGCTCGTCGAGGTCCGCCTCGTTGCCCCGGGGAATGACCACCTTCGTGATGCCCGCTCGATGGGCCGCCAGCAGCTTCTGACGCACGCCACCGATGGGCAGGACCCGGCCGGTGAGGGTCATCTCCCCGGTCATGGCCACCTCCGGCCGGACCGGGCGGCCGCTGAGCAGGCTGACCAGGGCGGTGGTCATGGTGATCCCTGCGGAGGGGCCGTCCTTGGGTACCGCCCCGGCGGGCACGTGAAGGTGCAGCCGGGCGGTGTCGACGGTGGCGTCGATGCCCAACTGCTGGCGGTGGGAGCGGACATAGGAGCGGGCGATCTCCGCTGACTCCCGCATGACCTCGCCCAGTTGCCCGGTGAGGGTCAGGCCCGGCTCCCCGGCCATGGTTGCCGCCTCGATCGACAAGACATCGCCGCCGACGCCGGTCACGGCCAGGCCGGTGGCCAAACCAGGGACGCCAGCGGGTCGTTCGGCGGTGTCGTCTTGGAAGCGGGGCTTGCCCAGCAGCTCGCGAACCGTGGTCTCGTCAACGGTCTCGTCGACCACCAGCGCGTTCCCGTCGAGGCGGGCCACCAGCTTTCGCAGCAACGCCGCCAACCGTCGTTCGAGGTCTCGCACCCCCGCCTCGCGGGTGTAGTGGCGGATGATCGCCGCCAGCGCCGGGTCGGTCAGTTGCACCTCGCCCGCGGTCAGTCCGAGCTGGGCCTGGAGGCGGGGCAGCAGGTGATGACGGGCGATGGCCGCCTTCTCCTGATCGATGTAGCCCTCCAGCGAGATGATCTCCAAGCGGTCCAGCAGCGGGCCCGGGACGGTGTCGAGCTGGTTGGCGGTGGCGATGAACACCACGTCGGACAGGTCCAGGTCGATTTCCAGATAGTGGTCCCGGAACGTGTGGTTCTGAGCTGGGTCGAGGACCTCCAGCAGCGCCGAGGACGGGTCGCCGCGCCAGTCCGAACCCAGCTTGTCGAGCTCATCGAGCAGCAGCACCGGGTTCATGGCCCCCGCCTCCGTCAGGGCCCGCACGAGGCGGCCCGGGCGGGCGCCGACATAGGTGCGGCGGTGGCCGCGGATCTCGGCCTCGTCACGGACCCCGCCGAGGGACAGCCGACCGAAGGGCCGCCCGAGGGTCCGTGCGATCGAGGCCCCCAGCGAGGTTTTGCCCACACCGGGAGGGCCCACCAGCAGCAGAATCGAGCCGGTAGCGGCCGCGTCGGCGCCCACGGTGCCCGCCTGCGGATGGTCCAGTCCGCGGTCCTGTCGCAGCTTGCGCACCGCCAGAAACTCGATGATGCGCTCCTTGACCCGTTCGAGGCCGGCATGATCGGCGTCGAGCACGGCCCGGGCCTGGGCCAGGTCGATGGACTGGGTGGCCCGGGTGGTCCAAGGAAGCTCGAACACGGTGTCCAGCCAGGCCGAGATCCAGCCGTGTTCGGGTGACTGGGTTGGCGTGTTGGCCAACTTGTCCAGCTCCCGCTGCAGGGCCGCGGTGACCTGGTGGGGGGCGCCGGCGTCGGCGAGCCCGGTCAGCTTCTGACGGTAGGCGTCGACCTGGTCACCGGGGTCAGCGCCCTCGCCGAGTTCCTTGCGGATGGCGGCCAGTTGGCGGCGCAGCACGGCCTGGCGCTGCTCGGACGCCAGCTCGCCTTGCAGGTTGTCGCGCAGCTCGCGCGTCAACTGCAGGTCGTGCAGGGTCTCGGTGGCCCAGCCCAGCACCAGCCGGAGCCGTTCGGCCACGTCGAGTGTTTCCAGCACCATGATCTTCTGGTCGAAGTCGAGGTCCGGCGAATACAGCGCCAGGTCGGCGACGGCGCCGGGTTCGTTGATGCCGCTCAGGGCATCGGCCAGGGACCGGGCACCGCGATGTTCGAGGATGGCCTCAAGGACCACCCGATATCGACGTACGAGGCCGTCAACCTCAGGCGAGGACACCGTGACCTGGGATCCGGCACCAGAGGAGGCATCGCCGGCGGTCAGCGGATGCGCCTCGATCCACAGCGCCTGACCCGGTCCGGTGGCCCCGGCTCCCAGCTCCGCCCGGTGCACCCCGCGCAGCACCGCCGCCCGTCCACCCTGGGGCAATTGGCCGTCCTGTTCGATCTGGGCAACCGTGCCCACCTTGGCGTAGCTGCCGTCCGGCCGACGCGGCACCACCACCAACCTGGCACCGCTGTGGGTCACGGCGGCCTCGACGGCAGCGGTGGCGTCCTCGCTCTCGATGGCCACGGTGACCACCATCTGGGGACCGATCACCCCGCTGGTGACGGTCAGGACCGGCAGGGTTTGGCTTTCCCCGGCGCGTGACCCAGTCGTGTTCGTCTCGCGTGCTTCAGACGTGTGTGCTTCAGACGTGTGTGCTTCAGGCATGGGGACCTCGCCCTCGAATGAGTAGCTTCATGCAACTCACTGAGGGGCGACCGCATTCCCGGCTGGGTGGTGCCGGCGGAGAGATTCGAACTCTCACTGACGACGACCTAAACGTCGTGCCTCTGCCATTGGGCTACGCCGGCCACGGGCACCCATCGCTGCTGTTGACGTCATCTTTGCTGCTGGGCGCCACCTTTGTCGCACTGGTTCCCCATCGCCGGAAGGGGTCGGGGTCAGCCGCAGTGGAACTGAGGCCGGGTAGCCTGAGCCGCCATGACCACCCGGTTCGACCCCCGCATGAATGACGTCGGCATGATGGCCGGCGACTCCTTCGTGTTCAACCAGTTGCTGCGTGATCGCATCGTGTTCCTCGGCACCGAGGTGGACGACGAGGCGGCCAACCGCATCATCGCCCAGCTGCTGTTCCTCGAGGCCAACGACGATGTCAAGGACATCTGGCTGTACATCAACAGCCCGGGCGGATCGGTCACCGCGGGAATGGCCATCTACGACACCATGCAGTTCATCGGCCCTGATGTGGGCACGGTATGCATGGGCCTAGGGGCGTCCATGGGTCAGTTCCTGCTGTGCGCCGGCGCCCCCGGGAAGCGTTTCGCCCTGCCCCACGCCCGGATCATGATGCATCAGCCCCTCGGTGGCGTCCGGGGTCAGGCCACCGACATCGCCATCCAGGCTGAGCAGATGAAATACGTCAAGCGCCTCATGGCCGAGCGGATCGCGTTCCACTCGGGCCAAACCGTCGAGCAGATCGAGATCGACTCGGATCGAGATCGTTGGTTCACCGCCGAGGAAGCCAAGGCCTACGGTCTGATCGACGAGGTCCGGGCCCGCCGAAAGGGCTGATCACCCGGACCGTGCTGCCTGGTTTTCGCTGCCTGGTCTGTGCTGCCTGGTGTGTGCTGCCAACCGTCAACGGTCGGTCAGGTCGATCCCACAGTGGGTGGTGGCGTAGCTGACCACGTTGTCGCTGGCGGCCTTCCAGGTGTCGTTGGCGCGCGCCACCCGGCTCCGGGCCGCTTCCACGTCCGCCGTGCTGCCGCTGGACAGGGCCAACGCGATATCACCCATCACGTCCACCATCACGCTGACATCACCGCGTATGGCGCTCGGGGCCGCTTCTCGGAGCCGACGCAGCTCCACCTCCAGCGCTTCGGTGGCGGTGGCGGTGTCAGGGACGGTCAGGTCGTCGGCCTGGGTGATGGTGGGTACCCGCTGGACCTGGGCGCAGAACTGCTCCACGCTGCCGCCCTGGGCTGCGCAACCCGCCCCCACCCCGACCGAGGCGCCGGCCAGGAACATCACGGCCACCAGCTTCGGGGGGTGTGGGCGGCGTGGCGGGTGGGTGGCGCGCATCAACCCCGGGCGCTGATCGCTCGTTGGCGCAGGTCATCCACGGCATGGCTCAGGCCCAGCGGGTCACGGAACAAGGCGGTGCCGGCGATGAACACGTCGGCGCCGGCCCGGGAGGCCCCGGCGATGGTGGCCGGTCCCACACCTCCGTCCACCTCCAGGTCGATCCGATGGCCGCTGTCGCGGGCGTGGGCGTCCAGCAGGGCCCGCATCTGGGCCACCTTGGGTTCCATGGAGGCCAGGTACTGCTGGCCGCCGAAGCCGGGGTTGACGGTCATGACCAGTACCAGGTCCACCAGGTCCAACACGTGCTGTACCGCTTCCACCGGGGTGGCCGGGTTGAGGGCCACCGCCGCCTTACCGCCGGCATCTCGGACCACCGCCAGGCTGCGATGAAGGTGGCGGCAGGCCTCGGCGTGCACGATGACCAGCTCGCACCCCGCAGCCACGAAACCCGGGGCCAGCAGGTCGGGATCCTCGATCATCAGGTGGGCTTCGAAGGGCAGCTCCACCCAGGACCGCAGCGAGGCGATCACGTCCGCCCCGAAGGTGAGGTTGGGGACGAAGCGACCGTCCATCACGTCGAATTGCAGCCGGTCCACCCCGGCCTTCTCGAGCTCCACGCAGGCCTCCCCGAAACGGGAGAAGTCCGCTGGCAGCACCGAGGGCACGATACGGGGCTCACCCTGGGCCGAGGTTGCGGTCATGACCCCAAACGTACCCAAGCCGGGCCACCCGCCAGCGCCACCAGTCCGGCGCACCCCGTCTCATCCCGTCGCCACCGAGGCTGCCCGGCCCCGTCCAGCCGGTACGGTCGGGCCGGTGACATCGGAGCCGGAGCCCGACCGTACCCACGTCGGAGCCGCGCCCCAGCAGGTGGAGCTCAGCGGGCTGGCCATCGGGGGTGACGCCGTGGGGCGGCTGGCTGATGGCCGGGCGGTGTTCGTGGCCGGCGGGCTGCCCGGCGAGCTGGTGTCGGTGCGGGTGCGCCGCGATCACCGCCGCTACGCCCACGCCGAACTCGATGCCGTGCTGCGGGCGTCCCCGGAGCGGGTGACGCCCCCCTGTCCCTGGCTGGCGGCGGGTTGTGGGGGCTGCGATCTCATGCATCTGCACCCTGCTGCGCAACGCCAGGCCCGGCGTCGCTTGGCCGAGGACGCGCTGCGCCGTCTGGGCCGGTTGGATGACCCCGAGGTGGTGGTGGCCGAGCCGCTGCTGGACCACGGCTACCGCACCACCATCCGGGTTGGGGTGCAGCAGGGCCGGGCGGCGTTTCGTCGGCGCTCCAGTCATGACCTGATCAGCGTGGATGGGTGCCTGGTGGCCCATCCGGCGTTGGCCGAGTTGTTGGCGCAGGGTCGATTCGGGCAGGCCCGGGAGGTGACGTTGCGCATGGGGGCGGCCACCGGCGAGCGGCTGGCGCTGGTGGATCCCGACGCCCGAGGGGTGGAACTGCCCTCTGACGTGGTGATCGTTGAGCAACGTCCCAACCGCCAACGCACCCCCGCTGCGGGCCATTATCACGAGGTGGTGGCGGGGCGTCGCTGGCGGATCTCGGCGCACAGCTTCTTCCAAACCAGCGCCGTGGGGGCCGAAGCGCTGGTGGCCACGGTCCGCGAGGCGTTGGGGGAGGGCGGGCGTGGCGGTCGGGTACTCGATGCCTACTGCGGGGTTGGCCTGCTCAGCGCGGCGGTCCCGGACGCGGCGATGGTGGTGGGGGTGGAGTCGAGCCCGTCCTCGGTGGCTGACGCCCGTCACAACCTGGCCGACCGCGACGTGGACGTGATCGAGGGTCGGGTTGAACGGTGGCGGCCCCGTCCGTTCGATGCGGTCATCGCCGACCCGGCCCGGGCCGGGTTGGGCCGGGTCGGGTCGGAGGTGCTGTCCGCCACCGGGGCATCGGCGTTGGTGCTGGTCAGCTGTGATCTGGCGTCGTTGGGCCGGGACTGTGCGGACCTGGTGACGCTGGGGTTCCGCCATCGCCGCTCGGTCCTGGTGGACCTGTTTCCCCACAGCTCCCACGCCGAGGTGGTGACCACCTTCGATCGGTCCTGAACGGTCCTGAACGGTCCTGAACGGTCCCGCCCCGTGGGGTCAGGCCCGTCGAAAGACCTCGAAGCCCACCATGGTGGCGGCGCAGGCCACGTTCAGTGACTCGACGCCGCCGGCCAACGGGATAGAGAGGTAACGATCCACCAGCGGCGCGGTCCCGGGGCTGAGCCCGGTGCTCTCGTTGCCCAGCACGTACACCGCCCGGGGTTGCAGCTCGGCGTCGAACAGGCTGGGCGCGTCGGGTTGGGACCCGTCCAGGGCGACCACCTCGAAACGGGCCCGGCGCAACGCCTCCAACGCCTGGCGGGAATCCTCACTGCGCAGGAGTGTGGCCCGCAGCGCCACCCCGGCGGACGCCTTGATCACCAGCGGACCCAGTTCCGCCGTGCCCTGGTGGGGGATCACCACCCCGTCCAGGCCTGCAGCCGTGGCCGAGCGGATGATCATGCCCAGGTTGGAAGGGTTGTGCACCCCGTCGGTCAACAGCAACGAGGTGTTGTGCCGGCGTCCTCGCCGCCCTTCGAGGTAGGCCTCCAAGGCGTCCAGTCCCGGTGGGGCGATGTCCGCCGCCACGCCCTGGTGATGGCGGGCGTTGCCGGCCAGCAGCGCGATTCGGGTGTCAGGCAGGATCTGCAGCTCGATGCCCCGGGTCCGGGCGGCGGCGCCGATCCGCTCGATGATGGGACCCACCGCCCGTTCGGCCACAAACACCCGCGACACCGGGATGGCCCGATCATCGAGCGCCTCCGCCACCGGCTGGCGGCCGTAGATGGTCAGGATGCGGTCCCGCCTGGACCGGCCCCCGGCGGGGTTTGCGGTGCTGCTCACGTGCCGGCGAGCCGGGCCACCACCGGGGCGAAGGCATCGATCTCGCCCTCGTGGATGACGATGTAGCTGGTGGCGTAGTGCTCGCGGTGATGGAGCAGCTGCTCACAGATCCCCTCCACCGTGCCCGCCAGCACCATGGGCACCGTCCGGGCCTGCTGGGGGGTGAGCCCGAACCCGCCCGCCAGTGCCTCGAACAGTTCCTCCGCCTGGGCGGCGGTGCTGGTGACTTGGACCAGGAACGTGTGCAGCTGCAGCTCCAACTGGTTGAAGCGCTCGCCGGCAGCTTCTTGCACCCAGCGTCGGCGTTGCTCGAAGCGGAATCCCAACGCCGATTGCGCCACCCCGGGTCCGAGCCGGCCTTCGTGGAGCGAGGCGTTCAGGCCCACGATGTCCGCTTGTTGCGCGGCCAGGGCCAAGACCTTGGGACCGCCCCCACCTACCAGGATGGGAGGGCCGCCGTGGCGATGCGGTCGGGGCGTGCCCACCAGACAGTGCACGTGATAGTGGGCGCCGTCGAAACTCAGTGGATCAGGACCCCACAGGCCCCGGCAGACGTCAATGGTCTCCGCCAGACGCTCGATGCGCACCTCAGCCGGGTCAAAAGTGAGGCCGGCGGCGTGATAGTCCTCTCGCAGCCAGCCCGCCCCCAGCCCCACCTCCAGCCGACCCTCCGAGATCAGGTCCAGCGTGGCCATCTCCTTGGCCAGCATCACCGGGTGGCGGTAATCGACATCGAACACCAACGAACCCACCAGAAGCGTGCTGGTGGCCTCGGCGCCAACGGTCATGGCCACGATGGGCGCCCATTGATCGTCGAGATGGTCGGGGCAGTACGCGGTGCTGAAGCCGAGGCCTTCGATCTTGCGAACCTGCGCACGCCATTGCCGGACGTCGGTGGCGCGCTGGCATTGGACCGCGAATCGAAAGGGCCGCACCGGGCCGACTGTAGGTGCTCGACCCGTCTCTGGCGGCTTGGCGGGGGTGGTTCGGTTGCCGGCCCGCAACCTGAAGGTGGCCGAAACCGGACTGGTCCGGGAACCCTGAAACAGGAAGCGCCGTTAGGTGTTCAGCTGACTGCTTTCCGTGTCGATTCTATTGCGGTCAGGAAAGTGCTGGTCGGAGCGGTGCCATGGGTCGCAATGGGACCGAACAGGGGTCACTTTCGTTGCTCAGTGGTTGCCATTCCGTTGCGAAACGCTACGATCGTCACTGAACTGTCATCGAGTGGCGGACAGAAGAGGGCAGAACTACATGCGTTGGGTCACCACAGGCGTTAGCGAAGCAGATCGACGACAGCCACGCCCGCTGGGCCGTGCAGCGTGGGCGAATCCCGCTTCAGCTTACGGGACCGGCGCTGGATCTTCTGAGGTGGGCGAGGCGACACCGGAACCGGTGAGGCTGTGGTCGGTGCTGGAGCTCAACCTGGATCTGACCAATTCCCCCGCAACCGAGATGGACCCGGTGGCGCTGAGCGAGCTCGAAGGGCCTGCCGCACCCCCATCGGCCTCCGGGAGCGGTTGGACCCGACGGTCGCTGGCCTTCGGCGGTTTCGTGGCCACCGGCATCCTGAGTACGTCGCTGGCCAATCCCGTCGCGGAGTTGCCCGCAGCCGGTGGGCTGGACCTGGGCATCCCGTCCTGGAACGCCAACGCCGCCCTGGTCGGGGAACTCGCCGGGCGCGCCAGCGCTTCGAGCGATCTCATCAACCTGGCCGGCCGCGGTGACCAAGACGTTGACGGCGCCGACGTGGTGCGGTCACGCCCGCCGGCGATGCTGCTCACCACGGATCTGTTGCGTGAGCTGGCCTGGACCTCCACCCGTGACTCCGCCCTGCCCCGTACCCCGGTGGTGTCCCTGGAAGGCGCGGTGCGCAACGGGGAAGGCCTCACCGGAGGCGTTCGTCCCAGCCCCTGGCAGTTCGGGTCGCTGACCTCGGACAGCCCCCAGGCGCCCGTCATGTCCGCCAGCGAGCAGGCCACCATCGATCGCCTGGTTTCAGTCGCCAACAAGGCCGAAGCGGACCGGGTGGCACTGGAACAGGCCCGGCAGATCGAAACCGCCCGTCTGGCGGCGGAAGCGGAAGCCCAGCGGGTTGCCGCCGTCGCAGCCCAGGCTGAAGCACAGCGCCTGGCCGCCGAGGAAGCAGCCCGGGTGGCCGCCCAACCCGTCGCCGAAGCCCAACCGGCTGAAGCGGAACAAGAGTGGGACGGCGGTTGGGTCCCTGAAGAGCCCGCGGCTCAGCACCCCGAACCTGCTCCCGCCCCGGCTCCCGCGCCAGCCCCGGCACCGGCACCGGCCGATTTGGCGCCGGCTGCGGCTCCGGCCCCGGCCAATGACACCGAGTCCATCGAGGCGGCCTTCTTCGCCATGATCAATCAGGAGCGGGCGGCTGTCGGGCTTCCGGCCCTGTCCTTCGACGCCGGGTTGCGCTCCGCCGCTCGGGCCCAGGCGGCCAACATCGCCGCTGCCGGGTCTTTGTACCATCAGGACCTGTATCCCATCCTGGCTGCCGGCTGGCGCACCGCTGGGGAGAACGTGGGCTATGGCTATGACATCGCCGGGCTCCACGCCGCCTTCGTGGGCAGCTCCGGTCACTACGCCAACATGGTCAACGGCAGCTTCAGCGGCCTGGGCGTGGGAGTTGTGGTTTCCGGTGGGCGGATCTGGGTGGCCCACGTCTTCGGTGGTTGATCCTCTTCAGGGTTGAGGGCTGCGGACGGGACAAAGACCCTCTACCCGCCGCCCTCAGACCACCAAACGTCTCAGCCGGTGCGCTCCCACACCACGCCGTCGGCCGTGTCCCGAACCTCGATGCCGGCCTCGGCCAACCCGTCACGGAGCAGGTCCGAGAGGTCGTAACGTTTTTCGGCCCGGACCACCTTGCGTAACGCCAATGCGGCGTTGACCACCGGGGCCAGCAGCTCACGGGGGTCCTGCAGCCCGCCCAGCGCGGCGTTGCCCAACCGCACGATCATGGCCCGAAGCGCGGCATCGGCCCGCTCGGCATCGTCTGATTGCAGCATGTCGTGGGACCAGCTGACGATGGCCTGCTGCAGCGCCAGGGTGGCGGTCACCGCACCGTGGGCGTCCCCGGCGCTGAGCGCGGTATCGAACTCGGCTTCGTAACGGATGGTGCACTCCCGCAACGAAGCCGGCTCCTCCGGTTGGCCTGGGGCGGTGTTGGCCGATGTGCTGGTCCCGGCGGATCCCTGCCCGGGGCTGGTCGGCATCGACGTCGGGGCGGTATCTCCCACGCCCGCGCCGGCGCCGGCGGGTGCGATGACGCTGGCCCCTCGACCGCCCCGGCGCACGAAGTCCAACGACACCGTCTCGCCGTTGGCCACCACCGTGGACTGTCCGTCACGGCGCAGGGTCATCACGCCGCGTCCGAACACCGTGACCGTCTCTGCCCCGAGGTCCATGAAGACCCCGGTGTGCTCGTCCACCCCGAGTACGAAGCTCCCCTCCGGCAGCTCCGCTTCCAGTTGCACGAGGCGACGTTCACCCAGGTAACAGAAGCGGGTGTCGTGATGACCGCCCTCGGTGTTGTCGTAGTGGGGAATGACCGCCACCGGCAGACCGATGGCCGACAGTACGTCCAGGCCCTCCAACCAGAACGGGTCCTGGCCGGATTTGTAGATCTCGTAGACCGGTACCGTTTTCAGGCCCAGGGTCAGCGCCGCCGCCGACGCGAAGGTCACGGCGCCACCCTCGGCCAAACGGTCCCGCAGGATGGACGGCACCGGGGTCCCGCTCCACTGACGCAGCGCGTAGGTAGGGCTACCGGGGCCGGCGAAGAGCAGGTCAGCCTGGCGTAGCTCCGCCAGCGCGCTCTCCAGCTGCACGGTCTCAAGGTCCCGGGGACGGGTCAACCCGGCGATCTCGATGGGATGGCCGACGCTCTGACGGAAGTACTCCGCGGTGCGCTGGCATAGTTCGGAGGCGTTCTCCTGGAAGCCGAAAGGGGTGTCCAGGAACACCGCCCGATGGTCCCCGGCGCCGAGGCGTTCCAGCACCTGACGGTGCAGCTTGACCATGGTGGGCGCCGTTTCACCCGAACCCATGATGGTCAGCAACCGCGGGGCGCTCATGACCGTCCGTCGGGGTTGGTGCCCAGCTTGTGGGTGGCGTTCACCGCGGGGCGAACCTCTTGGGCCAGGCCCTGCAGCAACGCCGCCACCTCCTCGGGGTACTGGGCGTGCACGTCGTGGTCCGCCGGCGAGAACCAGCGGACCCGGCCGTCGGCCAGCACCTCCAGCGCCGCATCAACCGCAGCCCGCTTGTCCCGGCTCCAGGCCACCTCGCCGGTGTCGGCCGGGATGAACAGCACCGGGACCTTGATCTCCGCCAGCCGGTCATGTGGTCGGTGGGCGAACAACCCTGCCAGCACCGCTTGATGACGATCCCGGGTGAGCCAGGGCCGAACGGTGCCGTCGGCCAGGTCCTCGAAGCAGGCCAGGGCCCCGTTGACGCCGCTGTCAGGCCAGTGGGCGTTTCCCTTTCGCATCCTCGCCACGAGTTGTTCCCGGGTGAGCTCGGGGGGGAAGCGTGGCGGGGCCAGCACCTCCCAGCAGGCGTCGAAGGTGTCGAAGCGTTCGGACAAGGTGATGGTGCCCCCGTCCACGCAGACCACCGCGGCGGCGGCATCGGGGTGGCGGACGGCCAGCTCGATGACCACGTTGGCGCCCCACGATTGCCCGCTGACCACGGCTCTGACTCCGGGGGCGGTGAAGCCCAACGTCTCCAGCAGCGCCGCCACGTCATCGGCCACGCTGGCCATCTCGTACCCGTGGTCGGGTTTGTCGGAGCGGCCGTGGCCTCGCAGATCCACCGCCACCGCCCGGTGCCCGTTGGCGGCCAGGGTGGCGGCCACCCCGTCCCACAGCCGGGCGTTGGAGGCCAGGCCGTGGATGAGCACCAGGGGGGTGGGATCAGTGTGGTCCTCGCCCCAGTGCAACACGTGCAGGCGTGGACCACGACCAACGTCGATCAGCTCGGACCTCGGGGCGGGGGCAGAAGGCACGATCGAGACCGTACTCAGGGTCGGAGCGGTTGTGCGCCGCCAACGTGGCGTCCGGCCCGGGTGGCGGGGTGCACCGGACACGGCGAAAAGTGGGATCGAGGAGCCACGACGATCCCGGTTCGCGGTCGCTTCGGTCCCGATTCGATCCCGATTCGCTGCTGGATCGCGGCCGGTTCGTGGTCGGGTGGTGGCGGTCAGCGGTCGCAGCGGGCTGAGGGTGCAGTCGGACGAGGCAACTGCTCGGTAGGGTTGATGCGCCATGCACCTGCACAGTCGACGTTCGTTTCTGGGTCTCGTGGCCGGCGGGGTGCTGAGCGCCGGGCCGCTGGCGGGGTGCGGGTCCGGAGGCGGTGGTGGGAATGCCGGCAGCCTGTCCGTCATCCGGTTCTTTCCCGACCGCATCCATGTGGCCGGCCGGCCCGAGCGACTGCCGTTGGGCCTGGCGGACCGCAACGCCGTGCCGCAGTTGGACGGCCCGGCCAACCTCTCCGCCACCCTCAGCACCGCCGACGGGGCCGAGCTATCCCAGCTGGTGGCCCAACGCCGAAGCGATGGCCTGCCCCGGGCCTATTACGCCTTCGACATCAACGTGAACCAGCCGGGCATGTACTCCCTGAAGCCCGACGTGGGCAACGGCGACCAGGAGCAGCTGTTCACCGTGGTGGAGGCGGGTTCCCTGGGCTTTCCCGCGGCGGGAGACCCGATGCCCGGTTTCGACACCCCCACCATGGCCGATCCCCGGGGGGTGCAGCCGGTGTGCACCCGGCCCGAGCCCTGCCCGTTCCACCAGGTCACGCTGACGGAGGCCCTCGCTTCGGCCAAACCGGTGGCCTACCTGGTGGGTACGCCGGCGCACTGCCAAACGGCGATCTGCGGGCCGGTGCTGGACCTGTTGATCGAGGCGGCCAAGGAGTTTCCGCAGGTCACGTACATTCACTCGGAGATTTATGCTGACGAGGACGGCACCGCGATCGCTCCCGCGGTGGAGGCATTGGCCCTACCGTTTGAGCCGCTGCTGTACCTGGTGGGCGCCGACGGCGTGGTCACCCGGCGTCTCGATGTGATCTATGACCGTGCCGAGTTGAAGGCCGCGCTGACCGAGCTGGTGGCGTGAGCGGCGCTGATCCCGATCCCAATCCTGATGCTGCGGCCGATTGGCGCCGCAATGGGCCTACCCGGAGCTTGTTTCGTCGGGGTCTGCTCACCCTGGCGGTGCTGTGGCTGGTGTGGTCGCTGTCACCGCTGACCCCGTCGGCGTCCGCCCATACCGGGGACAGCTCGGACAGCTCGAACTTCCGCATCGTGTTGGTGGATCCCGGATCGGACTGCCTGAGCTGGAAGCTGCTCTCGGCCGATGGGTACCTCGAGCTGCGCAGTACGTGCCCCGGCGTGGTCACCGTGTTGGGTTACGAGGATGAGCCGTACATGGAGTTCAGTGCCGAAGGGGTGCGTGAGAACGTGAACTCCCCGGCGGCGTACCTGAACCAGGATGCGCTGGGTGAGGCGTCGGTGCCCGAGTCTGCCGATGCTGCCGCCGAACCGCAGTGGGAGCCCCGCAGCGGTCTGCCGACCTACCGTTGGCATGACCATCGGGTGCATTGGATGGTGCCGGAGCCCCCCGATGTCGACGCCGACGCCACCCGGGTGCGGGAGTGGACCATCCCGGTGCGATTCGACGATGACGGCACCGGCGCCGCCACCTATCTCATCGAGGCCCGGGGCGAGCTGTGGTACGACCGTCCGTTGCCCTCCATGGTGCCCATCACGTTGGTGGGCGGCCCGATGCTGGTGCTCACGGCGTTCATTGTCCGCGGCGGAATGCTGGCGGTGGGCGGCCGGGCCGGCGTCGGGGGCGGGTCTGGTGATCGGCGGTTGTGGCGTCCCGTGACCCGACCGTTGGCGGCGGTGGTGGGCCTGGTGACGGCGGCCACGGTGGTGGCGGTGGTGGTGGACCATGTGCTGGCGGCGTCCTCCAGCACCGGCGGCAAGGTGCTCGACGCCGCCTTGGTCGTGGCCGTCAGCGCCGTGGCCGGGTGGGGGATTCGCCAAGGATGGCGCGGTGATCCCGGTGCGGTGCCGGTCAACGTGGGTGCCGGGTTGGCTCTGGCCTGGGTGTACGGCTGGCGTTCACGGGATTTTCTGGGCGCGGCGCATCTCATCAGTGACCTTCCCGATCTCCAGGTGCGGCTCACGGTGGCGGCGCAGCTCGTGGTGGTACTGCCCTGCCTGGCCGCGCTGGGCATCTGGATCTGGGCCACCCGCCGCCCAGTGCCCTCCGCTGCGGCCCTGACCGGTATCTGAGTGTTGCCGGTCTTTCGGCTGGTGCGGGTGGGGTGGGTTACGCGGTCAAGGCTTGCGCTCGCCCTGGTGGTGGCAGCGTTGTGGCTGGTGGTAGCGGCCACGCCGGCTGGGGCCCATGCTGATCTGACCGCCACCGAGCCCGCCGCCGGTGAGGTGTTGGCGAGCTCGCCCAACGAGATCGTGCTGCGGTTCTCCGAGGGGGTGGATCCCATCGAGGGGGGCATCCGGCTGGTGCGGGACACCGGCGAGGAGGTGGGCCGTTTCGACATCCAGCAGATCGAGGGGTCGGTGCTGCGGGTCCGGTTGGAGCAGTCCCTGCCGCCGGCCGGTTACGTGGTGGCCTGGCGGGCAGTGTCCGCGGACTCCCACCCCATCCGTGGCGCCTTCGTGTTCCACGTCGGGCAGGAACCCGGCGGAGACACCTCGGCCCTGGTGAACCGGCTGCTGTCCGATCAGGGTGGCACCCCCGGCCCCGGCGCCCTGCTGGCCGTAGGGCGATGGTTGTCCTTCGCCGGCGTGCTGCTCGTGGTCGGCGTCGCACTGCTGTCGGTCTGGACCGCGTCGCTCCCGACGCCACCTTCGGCGAGGTCGGCGTCGGGCGGGTCAG
>JBJXFH010000080.1:0-86868 GCA_046155365.1 Acidimicrobiales bacterium
GTCGGGTCACCGACGAGATCGTGTTCCTGACCGCGGACGAGGAAGAGGAGTACGTCTGCGCCCAGGCCAACGCGCCCATCGACGCCAACGGCAACTTCCGCAACGACCGGGTCCTGGTGCGGCGCTCCCCGCAGGCCGCCTCCCTGGCCGACCTGCGCCTGATGCTGGAGCGGGACGTCTACTTCGCGGCGACCACCGAGATCTCCTCGGTGCCGCCGGTCGAGGTCCAGATGATGGACATCTCGCCGAAGCAGATCGTCTCGGTCGCCACCTCGCTCATCCCGTTCCTCGAGCACGACGACGCCAACCGCGCCCTCATGGGCGCCAACATGCAGAAGCAGGCGGTCCCGCTGGTGCGGGCCGAGGCGCCGTTCATCGGCACCGGCATCGAGGCCCGGGCCGCCCGCGACGCGGCGGACATGATCCTGGCCGAGGACGCCGGGACGGTCACCGAGGTCGACGGCCGCTTCATCGAGGTCGAGTACGCCAAGCTGGGCCGCAAGGTCTACAAGCTGCTCAAGTTCGAGCGCTCGAACCAGGACACCTCCATCAACCAGAAGCCCCGCGTGGTCGAGGGCCAGAAGTTGAAGAAGGGCGACCTGCTCGCCGACGGCCCCTCCACCGACAAGGGCGAGCTGGCCCTGGGCAAGAACCTCCTCGTGGCCTTCATGCCCTGGGAGGGCTACAACTTCGAGGACGCCATCATCCTGTCCGAGCGGCTGGTCCGGGACGACGTCCTCACCTCGATCCACATCCACGAGTACGAGATCGACGCCCGCGACACCAAGCTCGGCCCCGAGGAGATCACCCGGGACATCCCGAACCTCTCCGACGACATCCTCGCCGACCTCGACGAGCGCGGCATCGTGCGCGTCGGCGCCGAGGTCGGTCCCGGCGACGTGCTGGTCGGCAAGGTCACGCCCAAGGGCGAGACCGAGCTCACCCCCGAGGAGCGGCTCCTGCGGGCCATCTTCGGCGAGAAGGCCCGTGAGGTGCGGGACACCTCCCTGAAGGTGCCCCACGGCGAGCAGGGCAAGGTCATCGACGTCAAGCTGTTCAGCCGCGACGAGAGCGACGAGCTGCCGCCGGGCGTGAACCAGCTGGTCCGGGTCTACGTCGGCCAGAAGCGCAAGATCAGCGTCGGCGACAAGCTCGCCGGCCGCCACGGCAACAAGGGCGTGATCTCCAAGATCCTGCCGGTCGAGGACATGCCGTTCATGGCGGACGGCTCGCCCATCGACGTCATGCTGAACCCTCTCGGCGTCCCCTCCCGGATGAACGTCGGCCAGGTGCTCGAAGCGCACCTCGGCTACGTCGCCCGCTGGGGCTGGGACATCGACGGTGACGGCAAGGCCGACGTCGGCGACGAGCCCATCCGGGGCACCGAGACCAAGACCCGCCCGACCACGAAGCCGGCGACGCTGATCGCCACGCCCGTGTTCGACGGGGCCCACTGGGAGGAGGCCGACGTCGAGGACGGGTTCAACGACCACCCGACGATCAAGGAGCTCCTGACCAACATCGTCCCGGAGTCCATCGACGGCGAGCGCCTGGTCCAGCCCAGCGGCAAGGCCACGCTCTACGACGGTCGGACCGGCGAGGCCTACGACAACCCGATCATGGTCGGCCAGATCTACATCCTGAAGCTGGCCCACCTCGTGGACGACAAGATCCACGCCCGGTCGACCGGTCCGTACTCGATGATCACCCAGCAGCCGCTGGGCGGTAAGGCCCAGTTCGGTGGCCAGCGCTTCGGGGAGATGGAGGTGTGGGCCCTCGAGGCCTACGGCGCCGCCTACTGCCTGCAGGAGCTGCTCACCATCAAGTCCGATGACGTGCTCGGCCGCGTGAAGGTCTACGAGGCCATCGTCAAGGGCGAGAACATCCCCGAGCCCGGCATCCCCGAGAGCTTCAAGGTGCTCATCAAGGAGATGCAGGCCTTGTGCCTCAACGTTGAGGTCCGGGCCGCGGACGGTGCCGAGATCGAGATGCGAGAGCTGGACGAGGACATCTTCCGAACCGCTGAAGAGCTGGGCATCGACCTGCAACGGCCCGAGCGCGGCTCTGACGACGACGACCTTCGCCGCACCGGCGGGCGTTACTGACCGGGTTCTACCCCACGGTGCGCCGCGACCCCGACCGCGGGTCCGGCGCACCCACCATGACGGCACATCACAGGGTGAAAGCAGCAACCGGGCAACCGGGTAGGAAGGCAAGCAATACATGCTGGACGTGAACGATTTCGATCAGCTCCGCATCGGCCTCGCCACCGCAGATCAGATTCGAACCTGGTCCAACGGCGAGGTGAAGAAGCCCGAGACGATCAACTACCGCACCCTCAAGCCGGAGAAGGACGGCTTGTTCTGCGAGAAGATCTTCGGTCCCACCAAGGACTGGGAGTGCTACTGCGGCAAGTACAAGCGGGTTCGTTTCAAGGGCATCATCTGCGAGCGCTGCGGGGTCGAGGTCACCCGGTCCAAGGTCCGGCGCGAGCGCATGGGCCACATCGAGCTGGCCGCCCCAGCGGTGCACATCTGGTACCTGCGCGGCACCCGCTCCTGGCTGGCCTATCTGCTGTCGGGCACGGAGACCAATGAGGAGCTGAAGGCCAAGCAGCTCGAAAAGGTCATCTATTTCGCCGCCAACCTGGTGGTCTGGGTGGACAAGGAGCGCATCGATAAGGACCGCTCCAGCCTCGAAGCGGACTACCTGGCCGAACGTGACGAGATGGTCAACGAGCGTGAGCTGGCCCTCGCCAAGCGCCACGAGGAGCTCGAAGCCGAGGTCGCCGAGCTGGAGAAGCAGGGCGCCAAGGACAACGAGGTCAAGGCTCGTCAGCGAGCCGCGGAGAAGGACCTGAGCCTCATCCGCGAGGACCACGAATCGCAGATCGAGCTGCTCAACCGCACCTGGGACGAGTTCAACCACCTCCACGGCCGCCAGATCCTCGAGGATGAGTCACTGTGGCGGGAGCTGCAGTACCGCTATGGGGAGTACTTCGAAGGTGGCATGGGGGCGGACTCCATCGCCCGGCTGATCACCCGCATCGACCTCGACGAGGAAGAGCAGAAGATCCGCAACGTCATCGACAAGAAGGACGTGTCGGCCCAGAAGCGGCAAAAGGCCATCAAGCGGCTCAAGATCGTGGCCGCCTTCAACCGCCGCGATGATCACAGCCGTCGTATCAATGACCCTCGGGCCATGATCTTGGACGTGGTGCCGGTGATCCCGCCGGAGTTGCGCCCCATGGTGCAGCTCGACGGCGGCCGCTTCGCCACCTCGGACCTCAATGACCTGTACCGACGGGTCATCAACCGGAACAACCGCCTCAAGCGACTGCTCGATCTGGGCGCGCCTGAGATCATCGTGAACAACGAAAAGCGCATGCTGCAAGAAGCGGTGGACGCGCTGTTCGACAACGGTCGTCGTGGCCGCCCCGTCACCGGCCCCGGCAACCGCCCGCTGAAGTCCCTTTCGGACATGTTGAAGGGCAAGCAGGGCCGGTTCCGTCAGAACCTGCTGGGCAAGCGGGTGGACTACTCCGGTCGTTCCGTGATCGTGGTGGGGCCCTCTCTCAAGCTGCACCAGTGCGGTTTGCCCAAGCTGATGGCGTTGGAGCTGTTCAAGCCGTTCGTCATGAAGAAGCTGGTGGACGAGGAGTTGGCGCAGAACATCAAGTCCGCCAAGCGCATGGTGGAACGGCGTCGGCCCCAGGTATGGGACGTGCTGGAAGAGGTCATCAAGGAACACCCGGTCATGCTGAACCGGGCCCCCACGCTGCACCGTTTGGGCATCCAGGCCTTTGAGCCGATCCTGGTGGGCGGCAAGGCCATCCAGATCCACCCGCTGGTGTGCACCGCCTTCAACGCGGACTTCGACGGTGACCAGATGGCGGTACACCTCCCGTTGTCCGCCGAAGCCCAGGCCGAGGCCCGCATCTTGATGCTGTCGGCCAACAACTTGCTGTCCCCGGCACATGGTCGCCCGCTGGTCACCCCCACTCAGGACATGATTATCGGCGCGTATTACCTCACCGAGGAGATCCCCGGGTCCAAGGGCGAGGGTCGGGCCTTCCGCCGCATCCATGAGGTGGAACGGGCCTACGAGACCGGCCAGTTGGCCCTGCACGCCCTGATCGAATACCGCGATCCCGAGCTGCTGGACCCAGACAACCGCACCGACCGCGACGTGTACATCAGGACCACCGCCGGGCGGATCCTGTTCAACGAGGCCCTGCCCGCCGGTTGCGCCTTTGTCAACAAGCCGATCAAGAAGGGCGACATGACCGCCCTGGTGGATGACTTCGCGGCCCGGTTCGGTAACGCCGAGGTGGCTCACAGCCTTGACGCCATCAAGGACCTGTGCTTCAAGTTCGCCACCCGATCGGGTCTGACCATCTCCGTGGCGGACATCGTGGTGCCGACCAACAAGAACTCCATCCTGGACCGCTACGAGGGTGAGGCCGACAAGGTCGAGATCCAGTTCAAGCGGGGCATCATCACCGACGGTGAACGACGCCAGAAGGAAGTGGAGATCTGGACCTACGCCACCGAGGAGATCATGGAGGCCATGGAGGCCGTCATGAAGGCCGAGGTGTTCAACCCGGTGGACATGATGGTGGGCTCCGGTGCGCGAGGGAACCGCCTGCAGGTCCGTCAGATCGCCGGTATGCGTGGCCTGATGGCCAACCCCCGAGGTGACATGATCCCTCGGCCCATCAAATCCTCCTTCCGTGAGGGTCTGACCATGTTGGAGTACTTCATCTCCACCCCCGGTGCCCGCAAGGGACTGGTGGACACCGCCCTTCGAACCGCGGACTCGGGGTATCTCACCCGGCGTCTGGTGGACGTGGCCCAGGAACTGATCATCAACGACGAGGACCCGTTCTCCCGTGAGCAGGTCCGTGGTCTGTGGATCGATGACATCATGCCGGACAGTCCCGCCCGGCGTACCTACCTGGAAACCCGCCTGTTCTCCCGGGCGCTGGCGGACGATCTGACGCTCCAGGACGGCACCGTGGTGGAGCGCGGCACGCTGGTGGACACCCAGCTGATGGAAACCCTGCGCGACGATCCGACCATCAACCGGGTGCGGGTCCTGTCACCGCTCACCGATGACAGCCGCCACGGGATCACCCGGATGGGTTACGGCCTGTCCTTGGCCACCGGTCAGCCCATCGAGGTGGGGGAGGCCGTGGGGGTCATCGGAGCCCAGTCCATCGGGGAGCCCGGTACCCAGCTGACCATGCGGACCTTCCACACCGGTGGTATCGCCGGTGCCCAGGGGGACATCGCTGGTGGTCTTCCCCGGGTGGTCGAGCTGTTCGAGGCCCGTTCCCCCAAGAACAAGGCCATCTTGGTCCGGGCGTCGGGCGTTGTCCGTTTCGACGAGGACGATGCTCGTGGACGGGTGGTCCGTGTCGTCGGTGACGACGGGACCGAGGAGCTGTACGCCATCCCGTTGGCGGCCCGACTCGAGGTCGCCGACGGAGCCGAGGTGGCCGCCGGGGACGCCATCGTCGAGGGTCCCCGTGATCCCAAGGAACTGTTGGAGATCAAGGGCGTGCGGGCCACCCAGGAGTACCTGGTGGAGCAGGTCCAGCGGGTCTACCGCGACCAGGGCGTGTCCATCCACGACAAGCACATCGAGCTGATCGTGCGCCAGATGACCCGACGGGTGGCGGTGCAGGAGCCCGGTGACGGGGACTTCCTGCCCGGCGAGCGGGTTGACGCCCGGGTCTTCGCCGACGCCAACCGGCGCCTGGTCCAAGAGGGCAAGCGGCCCGCCGACGGACGCCCGGAGCTGATGGGCATCACCAAGGCCTCCCTGGCCACCGACAGCTGGTTGTCAGCGGCGTCGTTCCAGGAGACCACTCGGGTGTTGACCGAGGCGGCCATCGAATCCCGCTCCGACAGCCTCATCGGGCTCAAGGAGAACATCATCATCGGCAAGCTGATCCCCGCCGGGACCGGTATGCCGGTGTATCGGGACATCGATACCGTGGCCCCGGACTACCAGCACCTGTCCTTCTACTCCTCCGAGGACCCGGCGGAGTTTCTGGCCAGCCTCGATGGTGGGCTCACGCCGGCCCCTGAGGAAGACGACGTGGTGGTGGGATTTGCCTCCGACCACAGCGTTGGCTGACTCTCGCTGAATCAGCGCCGCTGATCGGCTGCTACTACGAAAAGGGCGGGCGCAGCTCGGGACGATCCCGGGTTGCGCCCGTCGCTTTGCCGGGATGGACACCGGTCCACGCCGCCGAGTGCTCTTGCCTGTAACCTTCGCGGCGAAAATGTGTCTTTTGACGCTTGGAATCTGTACTATTTGACACGTTCATCGAGCAAATAGGGTGGGATTGAGCGAGCAGCCGAGCCCCCATGGTCTCGATGCCGTGGACACCGCCCGACACTGGACCCGAAGGTCGAAGGCTACGAGTGCCCCTCACACCCGTTCTTGATTGCGTCCCCATCGCCCCCGGCGGTCCACGGTCGTGAGCCCCAGCAACACCCTCGATCGCCCCGCCATGGACCGCCCTGATCATGGCCCGGATCTGGTGCCCTCCTACCGGGCGCGCCCCGTGGTGATCTGCGATCGGGAGCGCATGTTCACCGAGGCCCTGGCCCACCTCCTGCGAACCGACGGCTACACCGAGGTCTCCTGTGTGGAGCGCTTTGAGGAGCTGGTGGCGGCGGTCAACGGCCGGCCCGGGCAACCGCTGCCCTTGTGCATCCTGGACATCGATGCGATGGGGTTGCGCTCCGGCGCCCCCACCCAGCTCGGTCCTATGCGGGAGTTGGCCGAACGGACCTTGCTGGTGGTGGTGACAGGGGACCGCGATCCCCGGGCGCGGGCCCGCGCCCTGGCCACCGGCATCCGGGCGTTTCTCACCAAGGACCAGCCCGCCCGCACGGTGCTGGCGGCGCTGGATCGGGTGTGTGACCCCACTGCCCCCCGCCTCGGTGTGGATCCTCTGCTCGGCTTCATGGCCGGACCGTCGGTTGAACCGGTGGCCAGCTTCCTAACGGCGCGCGAGCAAGAGGTGCTCCAAGCGCTGGTTGACGGCGAATCCACGGTGGCCATCGCCCATCGCCTCGGTGTGCGACCCTCTACCTTGCGCGGCTACATCCAGCGGGTGCTGATGAAGTTGGGCGTGCACTCCAGGGCGGCGGCGGCGGCGGTGGCCGTGCAGCGTGGTCTGGCCCAACCCGGTGCCGGTCGGCAGTTCCGGAGCCCGGTTCGTTCACCGGGGTCCCCGTCTCTCCCGTCCTCGTCCTAACCCTCGCCGGTGGCCGGGCTCAAGCTGCTGGGTCTGGTTGCAGACCGGCCCGAAGCGCCACGCTGACCGCTTCTAACTGCGAGTGCACCCCCAGCTTGGTCAGGATGCGCTGCACGTGGGTCCGCACGGTGTGGGCCGAGATGAACAGCCTGGCGGCGATCGTTTGACGGTCGATGCCGGACGCCAACATGGCCAGGACCTCCCGCTCGCGGTCGGTGAGCAGGTCCAAGCGGCGCACCAACTCATCGTCTTGGTGTGAACTGCGCTGCAGCTCCTCCAAGATGCCCGCCAGCAGGCGATTGGGAAGATGGGTCTCCCCCCGATGCACGGCGGCGACCGTGGCGATCAGATCAGCCACACTGTCGCACTTGGAGACGAAACCCCGAGCCCCGGCCCGCACCGCTTCCGCTGCTACTTGCACGGTGTCCTGTCCCGTCATGACCACCGCGGCCGGAACCTGCTGGGCACGCAGGGCCTCTGAGATGAGCTCCAGGCCGTTGTCGCGGTCCAGACGGGCGGCCACTACCAGCACGTCAACCTCGGCGTGAGCCAACGCCAGGCGGGCATCGGCCAGGTTGGTCTCGCGGCCCACCAGGACCACGCTGGACTCCGCTGTCAGCCGGTGTGCCAGGGCGTCGAGAAACAGTTCGTGATCGTCGACCACGAAAAGCCGGATGCGTGAACCTCCAAACGTGCCGGGGCCATCGCACGCCGTTGCTTCAGGGCTCAGGGTTCCTCCTCGACTCAGACCCCTCCGAGCTTGTCCCGCATCATCGCCTCTCCGGGCGCTGTTGACCACCAAATGCTTGCGTGATCTTCCAGTACCGCACGTGATCCGGCCCTGGGGACGATAGGACGATCTGAGGAAGTTACGGATAAGGGTTTGTCTGGACGCCTCCAACCGCTTAGTCTGGAACGCCGGCTCGCCAGGCTTGTCACGTCCGCCTCCCGCCGCCACCGTTTCATCACCTGACCTCAGATCTGTCGTCAGACATCACGTAAGCCGAGAGGACATCGGTGCCCACGATTCAGCAGCTGGTCCGTAAGGGCCGTGCGTCAAAGCCGTCCAAGGGAACGACGCCCGCGCTCAAGGGCGCGCCGCAGCGTCGCGGGGTGTGTACCCGGGTGTACACGACCACTCCCAAGAAGCCCAACTCGGCCCTGCGCAAGGTGGCCCGTGTCCGTTTGACCAGCGGCATGGAGGTCACGGCGTACATCCCCGGTGAAGGCCACAACCTCCAGGAGCACTCCATCGTGTTGGTACGCGGCGGGCGTGTGAAGGACCTGCCGGGCGTGCGCTACAAGATCATTCGCGGCACGCTGGACACCTCCGGCGTGCGCAACCGCAAGCAGGCTCGTAGCCGTTACGGCGCCAAGAAGGAAGGCTGACGTGCCTCGTAAAGGACCGGCGCCCCGGCGCGATCTCTCACCCGACCCCATCTACCGTTCGCTGCTGGTCACCCAACTAGTGAACAAGGTCCTGGTGAGGGGCAAGCGCACAGTGGCCGAGCGCATCGTCTACGAGGCGCTCGACACCGTGGCCGAAAAGACCGGCGCCGAACCCATCGCCGCGCTCAAGCGGGCCGTTGACAACGTCAAGCCCCAGCTCGAGGTCAAGAGCCGCCGCGTTGGTGGCGCCACGTATCAGGTGCCGGTGGATGTGCGGCCCCGCCGGGCCAACACCCTGGCGGTGCGTTGGCTGGTGGGCTTCTCCCGATCCCGGCGCGAACGCACCATGGCCGCCCGCTTGGCCAACGAGATCCTCGACGCCTCCAACGGTATTGGCGCCTCGGTGAAGCGGCGGGAAGACATGCACAAGATGGCGGAGTCCAATAAGGCCTTCGCCCACTACCGCTGGTGACCGCCTGGGGAACGTGACGGTGGTGGATGACCGCCGGTGTGACCAGCGTCTTCGCGGAAGGCAACGGAAACCCGGTGCGTCGTGCCTATCCTTACTACGCCCCGCAAATGTCCCGCGCCCTGCCGTCCGTCATCCCAACCCCCTGTTTGTGCATCCTCACCATTGAGGATCGGCGCCGTCGTGCCGATAACCAAGATGGGTGAGCGCATCGGTCCCGTGGCGCCCGTCCTGTCAGATCCACCACCGAACGCCCGCCCGTCGAGAAACGCCACCACAAGAGAGCTCAGAGAACATGGCCCCGCAACGGCACCCGCTCGAGAGAACCCGCAACATCGGCATCATGGCCCACATCGATGCGGGCAAGACCACCACCACCGAGCGCATCCTGTATTACACCGGCCGCAACTACAAGATCGGTGAGGTACACGAGGGCGCCGCCACCATGGACTGGATGGTGCAGGAGCAGGAGCGTGGTATCACCATCACCTCCGCCGCCACCACCGCGTTCTGGAAGGACCACCGGGTCAACATCATCGACACGCCCGGCCACGTGGACTTCACCGTTGAGGTGGAGCGCTCGCTGCGGGTGCTTGACGGCGCCGTGGCGGTGTTCGACGGGGTCGCAGGCGTGGAACCGCAGACCGAAACGGTGTGGCGCCAGGCCAACAAGTACGGCGTCCCGCGCATTTGTTTCATCAACAAGATGGACCGCCTCGGGGCCGACTTCTTCGCCACCCTGGACTCCATCCACAGCCGCCTCGAGGCCACCACCGCCGTCATCCAGCTGCCCGTTGGTGCCGAGGGGAACTACCGGGGCGTGGTGGACCTGGTCGAGATGAACGCGGTGATCTGGGAGAAGGGCGAGGATCTCGGTGCCACCTTCGATGTGGTCGAGATCCCTGATGAGCTGCGCGCCGAAGCCGAGCAGTGGCGTTCCAACCTGATTGACGCGGTCTCCCTGATCGACGAGAACATCGCCGACAAGTTCCTCATGGAGGAGGAGATCACCGCGGACGAGCTGCGGGCCGCCATCCGCAAGGGCACTATCGCCGGGGACATCGTGCCGGTGCTCAATGGCTCGGCCTTCAAGAACAAAGGTGTGCAGCCGCTCCTCGACGCAGTGGTGGCGTACCTCCCATCGCCGGTGGATCTGCCCCCCACGCTCGGGACCAGCCTCAAGGGCAACGAGACCATCGAACGCAAGCCCGACGACAACGAGCCGTTCTCAGCGCTGGCATTCAAGATCATGACCGCCCCCCACGTGGGCAAGCTGATCTACTTCCGGGTGTACTCCGGCACGCTCGAAAAGGGCGGCCAGGTGCTCAACAGCCGCACCGGCAACAAGGAACGCGCCGGCCGCCTGCTCGAGATGCACGCCAACAGCCAGGAAGACGTCGAGGCGGCGCGCGCCGGTGACATCATCGCCGGCATCGGCCTGAAGAACGTGCGCACCGGCGACACCCTTTGCGACCCGGCCCATCCCATGGTGCTGGAGCAGCTCGAGTTTCCCGAGCCGGTCATTCACGTCGCTGTGGAACCCAAGACCAAGGCCGACCAGGACAAGATGGGCAAGGCGCTTTACGCCCTGTCCGAGGAAGACCCCACCTTCCAGGTCCGCACCGATTTCGAGACCGGCCAGACGGTGATTTCGGGCATGGGTGAGCTGCACCTCGAGGTGCTGGTGGACCGTATGCTGCGCGAGTTCAAGGTCGATGCCACCGTCGGCAAGCCCCAGGTGGCCTATCGCGAGACCATCACCCGCATCGCGAACAAGGTCGAGTATCGCCACATCAAGCAGTCCGGCGGCTCCGGCCAGTTCGCAGTGGTGGTCATTGATCTCGAGCCCACTGGTCCCGGCGGCGGTTACGAGTTCGTGGACAAGATCTCCGGTGGGCGCATCCCCAAGGAGTACATCCCCTCCATCGATCAGGGCATCCAGGAGGCATTGACCTCCGGTGTGCTGGCCGGGTACCCCACCGTGGACGTGCGGGCGGTGCTCACCGACGGGCAGTACCATGATGTGGACTCCTCCGAGATGGCCTTCAAGATCGCCGGCGCCATGGTTTTCAAAAAGGCTGCCGAGCAGGGCAAGCCGGTCCTGCTCGAGCCGATCATGAAGGTGGAAGTTGTCACCCCTGATGATTACATGGGTGACGTGATCGGTGATCTCAACAGCCGACGCGGTCGCGTCGGTGGCATGGAGCAGCGTGGGAATGCCCAGGTGATCAACGCCCAGGTGCCGTTGTCGGAGATGTTCGGCTACGCCACCGACCTGCGTTCCCGCACGCAAGGCCGTGCCAACTACACCATGCAGTTCGAGTCCTACCAGCAGATGCCCGGCGAAAAGCAGGACGAGATCGTTCGGCGGGTGCGGGGCGCATAGGCTGTCCGGCCGGACGACCCGCTAATTGGTGCCAAGACCCAATCGTGAAGAGGGATAGGTAAGGAAACAAAGGCAATGGCCAAGTCGAAGTTTGAGCGTAACAAGCCGCATTTGAATGTCGGCACGATGGGTCACATCGACCACGGGAAGACCACCCTTACCGCCGCCATCACCAAGGTGTTGGCGGAAGCCGGTTCGGGCAAGACCGTGATGACCAAGTTCGAAGACATCGACAAGGCGCCGGAGGAGCGCGAGCGAGGCATCACCATCAACATCGCCCACGTGGAGTATGAGACGACCAACCGTCACTACGCCCACGTCGACATGCCTGGTCACGCCGACTACATCAAGAACATGATCACCGGTGCGGCCCAGATCGATGGGGCCATCCTGGTGGTCGCCGCCACCGACGGGCCCATGCCCCAGACCCGTGAGCACGTGTTGTTGGCCCGGCAGGTGGGTGTTCCCTCCATCGTGGTGGCCCTCAACAAGGTCGACGCGGTGGACGACGAGGAGCTGTTGGACCTCGTGGAACTTGAGGTTCGAGAGCTGCTCTCGGTCTATGAGTTCCCCGGTGACGACGTGCCGGTGGTTCGGGTGTCCGCGCTCAAGGCGCTTGAGGGTGATCCCGAGTGGACCCCCAAGATCCTTGAGCTCATGGCTGCAGTGGACTCCTACGTCCCCGAACCGGTCCGTGAGTTGGACCGCCCGTTCCTCATGCCGATCGAGGACGTGTTCTCCATCACCGGTCGAGGCACCGTGGTCACCGGCAAGGTGGAACAAGGCATCGTCCGCACCGGTGACGAGGTTGAGATCGTGGGCATCCGGAACACCCAAAAGACGGTGTGCACCGGTGTGGAGATGTTCCGCAAGTTGCTCGATCAGGGTCAGGCCGGGGACAACATCGGCGCCCTGCTGCGCGGCACCAAGAAGGAAGATGTCGAGCGTGGCCAGGTGTTGGCCAAGCCCGGATCCATCACTCCTCACACCGAGTTCGAGGCTCAGGTGTACGTGCTGACCACCGCTGAAGGTGGCCGACACAAGCCGTTCTTCTCGAACTACCGCCCGCAGTTCTACTTCCGCACCACCGACGTCACCGGCAACATTGAGCTGCCCGAAGGCGTCGAGATGTGCATGCCCGGTGACAACACCGAGTTGAAGGTCACGCTGATCCAGCCCATCGCCATGGACGAGGGTTTGCGCTTCGCCATCCGCGAGGGTGGCCGTACGGTGGGTGCTGGTCGGGTCATCAAGATCGTCAAGTGAGGATCGCGTCGTTCTGACGTTTGTTGTACCCGGGCCCGGCCGTTGACGCCGGGCCCGGGCGCGTTTCTGCCCGAGCGGTTGGCCGGGCTAACATCACCAGCCGGTTCTTTGACAAGGGAGCGTCGCCACCATGGCTGACGGACAGAAAATTCGAATTCGGCTCAAGGCCTATGACCACGAGATCATCGATCAGTCGACAAAGAAGATCGTTGAGACCGTGGTCCGTACCCAGGCCACTGTCCGGGGGCCGGTTCCCTTGCCCACCGAGAAGCACCGGTTCACGGTGATCCGCTCGCCGCACAAGGACAAGGACTCCCGCGAGCATTTCGAGATGCGGATTCACAAGCGTCTGCTGGACATCGTGGACCCGTCGCCCAAGACTGTGGATGCCCTGCAACGTCTTGAGCTGCCAGCCGGCGTGGATATCGAGATCAAGATTCAGTAACTGAAAGGGGGGCTGTGCGCCCCCTCTACGGTGCCCTGAGGGCGCCTACCCCCATCGGGCGACTTCGGCCTGGTGGAGTGATCGGTCGGCTGGCGCCTCCCTGGGGGTGCTCGGGCGGGGCCCCAACCCCACGCTCGGTGCTCTGCCCGAGCGCAGCCGTGACGTGCTAGCTCGAGGAGGGTGCCCCGGTACGGACGAGCGCCGGTATCGGGGGCAATGAGCGGAACCGGGGCGGCGCTGGCGCCGCATGCAGACCTGGGGAACTCGTGCTTGCGCCACCCGCATGGGCGCCGACACACGACGACCGACAGGGAGTCGGGAAGCAAGGATTGATTCGCAAGCCCGGCCGCAGGTCGTTATACTTCTCAGGCTGCGATTGACGCCCTGGCGTCGGTTGCGCTTGGGACCCTCGGGTCACCGAGCTGGAGTCGAAACCCAATCGACGTCCGGGTAGGCCCACCGCTGGTGGGAACCGCACGGCACAACCGGACAAGCGCTCCGCCGAGTACCTGCTCGAGCGGAGCGTTCGCGTCAACGAGATCACCGCACCGCCGGGAACGCCCCGGAGGGTGCCGGCAGAGATGGACCAACCGTCATGGCATCCAAGGCAATCGTCGGCCGCAAGGTCGGCATGACCCAGGTCTGGGACGAACAGAACCGCGTGGTGCCCGTCACCGTGGTGCGGGTCGACCCGTGCCGCATCGTGCAGGTCAAGACCCATCAATCCGACGGGTACACCGCGCTGCAAGTCACCTTCGGCTCTAAGGACCCCCGAAAACTCTCCAAAGGCGAGGCCGGGCATTTCGCCAAGGCCGATGTGGCCGCCGGACCCAGGCTGGTTGAACTCCGCCTCGAGTCCGTGGACGGCTACGAGGTGGGCCAGGAACTTTCCGTCGATACCTTTGCGGAGATCGCCAGCGTGGACGTCACCGCGGTCTCCAAGGGCAAGGGTTTCCAGGGCGCCATGAAGCGTCACAACTTCAAGGGCCAAGGCGCAGCCCACGGCAACCACGGCCACCACCGGGCTCCCGGCTCCATCGGCGCCTGCGCCACGCCCTCCCGGGTCTTCCGGGGCACCCGCATGGCCGGTCACTCCGGGGCCGCCAAGGTGACCACCTTGAACCTCGCCGTGGTGCGGACCGATCTCGAGAACAACCTGCTGCTGGTCAAGGGCTCGGTGCCGGGTCCCAACGGCGGCCTGATCCTCATCCGCAACGCGGTGAAGGCGAGCTGAGGGGATACGTGATGGCACCCACAACAGACCGCAATGATCTGGATCCGACCATCTTCGGCATCGAGCCCAATGTGCCGGTGATGCACCAGGTGGTCACGGCGCAACTGGCCAACCGTCGCTCCGGCACCCAGTCCACCAAGACTCGGGCCGAGGTCTCCGGCGGTGGCGCCAAGCCCTGGAAGCAGAAGGGCACCGGCCGAGCCCGGCAGGGGTCCATCCGGGCGCCGCATTGGCGCGGTGGTGGTGTGGCGCTGGGTCCCAAGCCGCGGTCCTACGCGCAGTCCACTCCCAAGAAGATGGTTCGCCTGGCTCTTCGCTCCGCGCTGTCGGACCGTTACTCCGAGGGCCGGGTGCTGGTGGTGGACTCCTGGGGTTGGGATCAGCCCTCCACCAAGAACGCAGTGGCCGCGCTGGCCTCCCTTGAAGTCAGCGGCAAGGTTCTGGTGGTGCTCAACCGTGAGTCCGAGGCCATCTGGAAGAGCTTCCGAAATCTGCCCCGGGTCCATGTCTTGGACGTCGGGCAGCTCAACACCTACGACGTGGTCGACGCCGATTGGGTGATCTTCACCACCGCTACGGTTCCCAGCTCGGCCCCCGCCAACGGAGACACGCCGTGAAAGACCCCCGAGACATCATCCTGCGGCCCGTGGTCAGCGAGAAGAGCTACGGCCTGTACGACACCAACGTGTACACCTTCGTGGTTCACCCCGACGCCTCCAAGCCCGAGATCCGCGACGCCGTGCAATCGATCTTCGATGTGAAGGTCCGCAAGGTGAACACCCTCAACCGCTCAGGCAAGCGCAAGCGGAACCGGAAATCCGGGACCATGGGTCAGCGTGCCGCCCAGAAGCGGGCCATTGTCAGCCTGGCCGACGGCCACTCGATCGATCTGTTCCAAGGTTAGGAGCAGCACTCATGGGCATTCGCAAACGCAAGCCGACCAGTGCCGGACGGCGGTTCCAAACCTCCTCCGACTTCAGCGAGATCACCAAGGACCGGCCCGAGCGCACCCTGCTCGCCAGCCGGAACCGCACCGGTGGGCGCAACAACTACGGCCGCAAGACCGCCCGGCACCGCGGTGGCGGCCACAAGCGGCGGTACCGCGTAATTGACTTCCGCCGGAACAAGGATGTGGTTCCGGCAAAGGTCGCCGCCATCGAGTACGACCCGAACCGGAACTGCCGCATCGCCTTGCTGCATTACCTCGACGGTGAGAAGCGGTACATCCTGGCTCCCGCCAACGTGAACGTGGGTGATCTGCTGGAGTCCGGTCCCACTGCAGAGGTCCGGCCCGGCAACGCCCTCCCGCTGCGCAACATCCCCGTCGGTACCACCGTGCACAACGTGGAGTTCCGGCCCGGAGCTGGCGGCAAGATGGCCCGCAGCGCCGGCTCCAGCGTGCAGCTGGTGGCCAAGGAGGGGGACTACGCCACGTTGCGTCTGCCCAGCTCCGAAATGCGGCGGGTATCGATCACCTGCCGGGCCACCATCGGCTCGGTCGGCAACTCCGAAGCGGACCTGGTCAAGGTGGGCAAGGCGGGGCGCAACCGCTGGAAGGGGATCCGTCCCCAAACCCGTGGTGTGGCCATGAACCCTGTCGACCACCCCCTGGGCGGCGGCGAGGGCAAGACCTCCGGTGGGCGCCATCCGGTGTCCCCATGGGGCAAGCCCGAAACCCGCACCCGTGACAACAACAAACCGAGCCAGAGCCTGATCATCCGGCGTCGCCGCGGCCGCGGCGGGCGGAGGTAACCCAGTCATGCCCAGAAGCCTCAAAAAAGGCCCCTTCGTCGACGACCATCTGCTGAAGAAGGTGGATGCGCTGAACGCGGCCAACGAGAAGCGGGTGGTGCGGACTTGGTCCCGCCGCTCCACGATCATCCCCGAGATGGTCGGGCACACGTTGGCGGTGCACGACGGGCGCAAGCACGTTCCGGTGTACATCACGGAGTCCATGGTCGGCCACAAGCTTGGCGAGTTCGCCCCCACCCGTACCTTCCGGTATCACGCCGGGCAGGAAAAGGGTGCGAGGGGTCGGCGCTAATGGCTTTCGGTGTGAAGACCAACGAGCGGCCCGGTACCCGCTGTGAGGTGCGCTACGTCCGCATGTCCGCCTCCAAGGCCCGGGTGGTGCTGGACCTGATCCGGAACAAGAGCGTGCGTGAAGCCGCCGAGATCCTGGCGTTCACCGAGCGGGCGGCCGCCGAGGTGATTGCCAAGGCGTTGAACTCCGCGGTGTCCAACGCCATCACCAATGACGGGCAGGCTCCCGAAGAACTGTTCGTATCGGCATGTTTCGCTGATGAGGGGCCCACCCTCAAGCGCTGGCGCCCCCGGGCCCGGGGTCGCGCTACTCGCATCCGCAAGCGCACCTGCCACATCACCTTGATCGTAAGTCGGTACTCCGATGAGCGCCTCGAGATCTTGCGCAAGGCGGACGAGGCCCGCACCGCGCGCCGCGGTGGTCGGGGCCGTACCGCCCGGGATGCATCGGAGACACGTCGCCGCCGTGTAGCGGGAAGCCGTACGGCCACCGACGAGGCCGGAGCGGACAACGTCACCGATGAAGAGCTCACCGCGGGTGCCGTGTCCGAGGACGCGGAGCCTGCAGAGGATGAGGCGGTAGCGGACATGGACACCGCAACGGACGAGGCCCCCACCGAAGTCGAGGTCGAAGCTGGGGTCGAAGCCGAAGCTGTGGTCGACGCCGGGGACGAAACCCAGGTGTCCGACGCCACTGACGCAGCCGCCGAGAAGAAGGACGCCGAGTAATGGGCCAGAAGGTCAATCCCTACGGGTTCAGGCTCGGGATCACCACCGACTGGAAGTCGCGTTGGTTCGCCGATCGCAAGCAGTACAGCGACTACCTCATCGAAGATTGGCGCATCAGGAACTTCCTGATGACGCAGATGCCCCACGCCGCCATATCCCGCATCGAGGTCGAGCGGACCCGGGATCGGCTGCGGGTGGACGTGCACACGGCGCGGCCGGGCATCGTGATCGGTCGGCGTGGCACCGAGGCCGATCGGCTGCGGTCCGGGCTCACCAAGATCACCGGCAACGCCAAGGTGCAGCTCAACATCCAGGAGATCAAGCAGCCCGAACTGGATGCGGCACTCATCGCCCAGGGCGTGGCCGATCAGTTGGCGGGCCGGGTGGCCTTCCGCCGGGCCATGAAGCGAGCGGTGCAAAACGCCCAGAAGGCGGGCGCGCTCGGTATCCGGGTGCAGTGCTCCGGTCGCCTCGGCGGGTCTGAGATGGCCCGTACCGAGTGGTATCGCGAGGGTCGGGTCCCACTGCACACCCTGCGGGCCGACATCGACTACGGATTCCGCGAAGCCAAGACCACCTACGGGCGCATCGGCGTCAAGGTGTGGCTGTACAAGGGCGACATCGTGCCCTACAAGGCTGCCCTCGGCGACAAGATCGCCCGTGAAGCCGCCCTCGCAGTGGGTGATCCCGCCGGTACCGCCGAGCGGCCGCGTCGGGTGGTTTCCTCCTCCGCCGCTGCTCGTCGACCGGTGGCGGCACCCGCACCCAGCGAGACCCCGGTGGACGAAGAAGTCATCGAGGCCGTGCCCCTCATCAAGGAGGCCGACCCCGAATTCGAACGCCTCCTCGCCGAGGAGGAGGAGATTGAACGCTCCACCCGCGCCAGCCACGAGACCCCTCACTTCCGCATGGGTGATGACTGATGGGAGTTGCCTGATCATGTTGATGCCCAAGAAGGTCAAGCACCGCAAACAACAGCGGGGCCGACTCACCGGAACGTCCAAGGGCGGTACCGAGGTCACGTTCGGCGATTACGGCATTCAGGCCCTCGAGCCCGGGTGGATCACCGCCCGCCAGATCGAAGCCGCTCGTATCGCCATGACCCGCCACATTCGCCGTGGCGGCAAAGTCTGGATCAATGTCTTTCCCGATAAGCCCGTGACCGCCAAGCCGGCGGAGACCCGCATGGGTTCGGGCAAGGGCAACCCCGAGAAGTGGGTGGCGGTGGTGAAGCCCGGACGAGTGTTGTTCGAGCTGCGCTACCCCGACGCCAAGATCGCCCGGGAAGCCATGGAGCGTGCCATTCAGAAGCTGCCCATCAAGGCTCGTTTCGTGGTGCGCGAGGAGGCGTTCTGATGGCCAAGGGTTCCGCACTTGACGGGATGAACGAGACCGAACTGCTGGCTCGTTTGGCCGAGACCAAAGAGGAGCTGTTCAACCTGCGCTTTCAGCACGCCACGGGGCAGCTCACCAACTACCGCCGCATCGGTCAGGTGCGTCGGGACGTGGCCCGCATCATGGGCGCGCTGCGTGAAACCGAGATCCGGGCTGCAGAAGCCCTTGCCGGGGGAGGTCGCTGATGGCTACCGAGACGTCAGCTGAAACCGAGGCCGGTACCGACCGTGCCAATAACCGCAAAATCCGTGACGGTCTGGTGATCTCCAACAAGATGGACCGCACCGCCGTCGTCTCCGTGGTGAGCCGGGTCCGACACCCCCGCTACAACAAGACGGTGCAGCGGGCCTCGCGGATCTATGTCGATGACCCCGCCAACGACCTCAACATCGGGGATCGGGTACGGGTGCAGGAAACCCGACCGCTGTCCAAGCTCAAGCGCTGGCGCATCCTGCAGGTACTGGAAAGGGCACGCTGATGATTCAGCAAGAATCCCGCCTTCGAGTGGCGGATAACAGCGGGGCCCGGGAGGTGCTGTGCATCCGGGTTCTCGGCGGCACCCGCCGTCGCTATGCCTCAATCGGTGACATCTTCGTGGCCACCGTCAAAGACGCCATCCCCGGCGCCTCGGTGAAAAAAGGCGACGTGGTGAAATGCGTGGTGGTCCGGACCAAGAAGGAACGGCGCCGCGCTGATGGCAGCTACATCCGCTTCGACGAGAACGCTGCGGTGTTGATCAATGACGCCATGCAGCCTCGCGGTACCCGCATCTTCGGCCCGGTGGGCCGCGAACTGCGGGACAAGAAGTTCATGCGCATCGTGTCCCTCGCCCCGGAGGTGTTGTGATGGCGGCCAAGATCCGCAAAGGTGATCGCGTCCAGGTGCTCACCGGCAAGGACCGGGGGCGCCAAAGCACCGTCGCCCGGGTCATTCCCCGGGAGGGCAAAGTGATCGTGGACGGCGTGAACGTCGCCCGTAAACACACCCGGGCCAACCCGCAGAAGAACACCCCTGGTGGGATCATCGAGGTGGACATGCCGCTCGATGCTTCCAACGTGGCGGTGCTCAGCCCCAAGGACGGCAAGCCGACCCGGGTGGGGTACCGCATCGACGCTGATGGCACCAAGGTTCGCATCTGTCGGCGGACGGGGGTGGAGCTCTGATGGCTGATACCGCCACCGACACCTTCGCCCCGCGCCTCAAGGTGCTCTACAACACCGAGTTGCGGGACAAGCTGCGCCAGGATTTGGCGCTGCCCAACGTGATGATGGTGCCCCGTATCGAAAAGATCGTGCTCAACATGGGCGTGGGCGCTGCCTTGCAGCAGGCCAAGCTCCTGGAGGGTGCGGTGTCCGATCTGGCCATCATCACCGGCCAGAAGCCCGTCATCACCAAGGCCAAGAAGTCCATCGCCGGCTTCAAGCTGCGTGAGGGCAACAGCGTCGGGGCACGGGTCACCCTGCGGGGGGATCGCATGTGGGAGTTCTTCGACCGGCTGATCAGCTTGTCGATTCCCCGGGTGCGTGACTTCCGGGGACTGAACCCCCGTTCCTTCGACGGTCGGGGTAACTACACGTTCGGTGTGACCGAGCAGCTGATCTTCCCGGAGATCGATTACGACAAGGTCGATGCCACCAGGGGCATGGACATCACCATCGTTACCTCGGCGCGAAACAACGCCGAGGGCAAGGCCCTGCTGGATGCCTTCAACTTCCCCTTCAGGAGGGACTGAAGTGGCAAAGAAAGCGCTGATAGAGAAGCAGCAGCGTAAGCCCAAGTTCAAGGTTCGTGCTTACACCCGCTGCAAGCGCTGTGGGCGGCCCCGGGCCGTGTTCCGCCGCTTCATGTTGTGCCGGATCTGTCTGCGGGAGCTTGCTCATGCGGGCGAGATTCCCGGTGTAACCAAGGCCAGCTGGTGAGGGTGGTGGCATCAAGATGACGATGACTGATCCGATTGCTGATCTGCTGACCCGGCTGCGCAACGCCAACACCGCCATGCACGACGAGGTCATCATGCCCTCGTCAAAGCTGAAGGTGGCGCTGGCCCATGTGCTGGAGAAGGAGGGGTACATCGCCGGACACAAGGTGGCTCCCGCTACCAGCGGCCCCGGTGACACCCTGACCATCCACCTCAAGTACTCACCCGAACGGGCCCGCACCATCTCTGGTATCCGCCGGGTGTCCAAGCCCGGTCTGCGGGTGTACTCCCAATCGCAGGACATCCCTCGGGTACTCGGTGGTTTGGGTGTGGCCGTGTTGTCGACCAATCAAGGGCTCATGACCGACCGCGAGGCGCGCAAGCGTCGCGTGGGCGGTGAAGTGCTCTGCTACGTCTGGTAGGAGCGACCATGTCCCGAATCGGCAAGGCACCCATTCCCGTACCGTCGGGGGTGGAGGTTTCCATCAACGGCCGCGATGTGAGCGTGAAGGGCCCCAAGGGTTCGTTGCGTCACGAGTTGCCCGAACCCATCTCCATTCGTCAGGACGGCGATCAGCTGGTGGTCGAACGTCCCGATGACGAACGACGCTCCCGCTCGCTGCATGGGCTGTCCCGCACCCTGGTCAACAACATGGTGCTCGGGGTGTCCCAAGGGTTCCGCAAGGAGCTCGAGATCATCGGTGTGGGCTACCGCGCCACCGCTCAGGGCGAGAACAAGCTCGAGCTGGCGTTGGGCTTCAGCCATCCCGTTCGGGTGGAGGCACCCAACGGCGTGACCTTCGAGGTTCCCGCCGCCACCCGGGTCAACGTGGTGGGCATTGACCGCCAGCAGGTGGGTCAAGTGGCCGCCGACATCCGCTCCATCCGCAAACCCGAGCCGTACAAGGGCAAAGGCATCCGCTACGTCGGTGAGCACGTGATCCGCAAAGCCGGCAAGACCGGCAAGTGATCACTCCCACGGCCCGGCCCCCGAAGAACGTGAAGAAGCGAGCATGAGCGACGCAGCCAAGACCAAGCGAGAAGCCCGCCTGCGCCGACACCGGCGTATCCGCAAGCAGGTGAGCGGCACCAAGACCCGGCCCCGTCTGGCCGTGTACCGGTCCAACAGCCACATTCACGCCCAGATCATCGACGATCTGGCCGGTCATACCCTGGTGTCGGCGTCCAGCGTCGAGCCCGCCCTGCGCATCGAGGGTGCCAACGGCAACGTGGCGGTGGCCGCCCGTATCGGGACTGCCATCGCCGAGAGGGCCAAAGCTGCCGGGATCGACTCGGTGGTCTTTGACCGCGGCGGGTTCCTTTACCACGGGCGCATCGCCGCCCTGGCCGACGCCGCCCGCGAGGGCGGATTGGAGTTCTGAGCACCATGGCAAGGGACGACGCCCAGCTGCGAGACAGCCGGGTCATCAACATCAACCGGGTGGCCAAAGTGGTCAAGGGCGGCCGACGCTTCAGCTTCACCGCGCTGGTCGTGGTCGGCGACGGCGCCGGACGGGTCGGCCTGGGCTACGGCAAGGCCAAAGAAGTGCCCTTGGCCATCCAGAAGGGCACCGAAGAGGCCCGCAAGAATCTCTTCGAGGTGGCCCTGGCCGGGTCCACCATCACCCACCCCATCATCGGGGAAACCGGTGCCGGCCGAGTGCTGCTCAAACCGGCGTCGCCCGGTACCGGTGTGATCGCCGGCGGTGCCGCCCGCGCCATCCTGGAGGAGGCCGGCATCCACGACGTGCTGTGCAAGTCGTTGGGGTCCTCCAACCACATCAACGTGGCCCGGGCCACCATCGCGGCGCTGCAGCAGCTGAAGCGGCCCGACGAAGTGGCCCGCCTCCGGGGGTTGGACCCCGAGGATTTCGTGCCCGCCGGTCTGTTGCGGGCGTACAACGAAACCCGCCGGTCCCGTGTGGCCGCCGGCTCCGAGGAGGGCTGACATGGCCGCTGAACTGCGTATCACCCAGGTTCGTTCGGCCATCGGCGCCAAGCCCAAACAGCGCGGGACGTTGCGGGCGTTGGGGCTTCGCCGTATCGGGCACACCAACACCCTGCCCGACCGCCCCGAGATCAGGGGCATGATTTCCAGGGTGCCGCATCTGATCAACGTCGAAGAGGTCGGTTCCTGATGAAACTGCATGACCTTCGCCCCGCAGAAGGGTCCAACCGCCGGCGCAAGCGGGTGGGACGGGGCATCGGCGGCAAGGGCGGCAAGACCGCCGGTCGCGGTACCAAGGGCCAGAAGGCCCGCGGGCAGATTCGGGCCGGGTTCGAGGGCGGTCAGATGCCCTTGCAGCGGCGGGTCCCCAAGCTCCGGGGCTTCAACAACCCCTTCCGGGTGGAATACCAGGCCATCAACCTTGATGTCCTTGAGGCCAGCGAACTCGCCGAGGTGTCCCCGGACACCCTTCGCGACCACGGCTTGGTCCACAAGGGCGCCCTCATCAAGATCCTGGGACGGGGTGAGCTCACCCGGTCGGTGCGGGTGTCCGCCCATGCGTTTTCCGCTAGCGCGGAGGCGGCAATCACCGCCGCTGGCGGATCCATTGAGGTCCTGCCGCCGCCCTTCGGCAACAACCGCCCTCCGGCCAAGGGCAACCAGCACACCAACCGCTGATCACGCGGCCCAGCGCCCGTCGGCCCCTCGGGCGGTGCGGGCGAAGGTAGTTCGATCCGCAACGCCGGCGCCCCTTTGGTGGCGTCGGCGTTGCGACGTTTTCAACCGCGGGGTCACGGCTGCCCGCTGGCGGCAACGAATCGTTCACTGCCGATGGCCCCGTTGGGCAAGAACGGCCCTGTTCCGGCCGCAGCCCCATAGACTCCCGGGGTGGCCACAGGTACCAGCAGTCCCTCGGGTTTGGCGCGTGTCAGCTCGATGCTCAATGTCTTCCGGGTGCCGGAGATGCGAGTCAAGGTGATGTTCACCTTCGGCATCATCCTCCTTTACCGCTTCGGTTCCTACGTCCCCGCGCCGGGCATCGACCTCAACGCCGTGGAGCAGCTCAAACGAGACGCCGAGCAGGGCGGGATCCTGTCCTTGCTGCAGCTGTTTTCCGGTGGGGCGCTGACCCGTTTCGCCATCTTCGCCCTGGGGATCATGCCGTACATCACGGCGTCGATCATCCTGCAGATCCTGGCGGTGGTGATCCCCAAACTAGAGCAGCTCCAGAAACAAGGCGCCGTGGGGCAACGCAAGATCAACCAGTACACCCGCTATCTGACGGTGGCCATCGCGATCCTGCAGTCCACCGGGTTGGTGTTCTTGTTCCATAACGGCGGGGGCTCACTCACCGGGGACGGCGGGAACACCTTGGACCTGGTGCCCAACTTCACCCCGTTCCGGGTGCTGCTGATCGTGCTCACCGTTACCGCCGGAACCGCTCTGATCATGTGGATGGGCGAGCTGGTGACCCAAAAGGGCATCGGCAACGGCATGTCCATCATCGTGTTCACGTCGGTGGTGTCGGGACTGCCGGGGCAGGGCGGGCTCATCAGGGCCACTGGCGGGCTCTGGAAGCTGCTGGCGGTCATTGCGATGTTCATCCTGCTGATGGTGGCCATCATCGTCATCGAGCAGGGTCAGCGGCGCATCCCGGTGCAGTTCG
Source organism: Acidimicrobiales bacterium (assembly GCA_046155365.1). Taxonomy (GTDB): domain Bacteria; phylum Actinomycetota; class Acidimicrobiia; order Acidimicrobiales; family CAIXPF01; genus CAIXPF01. The sequence continues at coordinate 24,165 of JBJXFH010000080.1, forward strand.
CCAAGCGGGTGGTGGGACGGCGGATGTACGGCGGCCAGTCCACGTACATCCCGCTCAAGGTGAACCAGTCCGGGGTCATCCCTGTCATTTTCGCCAGCTCGGTGCTGTACCTGCCGGTGCTGCTCACCAACCTGGTACCGGCCACCGGCTGGGGTGACGCCGTGCGGCGGTTCGTGCAGGATCAGCTGGTCAACTTCACCAGCTTCGTGTACCTGGCGTTCTACGGGCTGTTGATCATCGGGTTCGCGTACTTCTACACCGCCATCAGCTTCGATCCCATCCAGCGGGCCGATGATCTGCGCAAACAGGGGGGGTTCATTCCGGGCATCCGGCCGGGTCCGCAGACCGAACGCCATCTGCAGCGCATCGTGTCCCGCATCACCCTGCCAGGGGCGTTGTTCATCGCCGGCATCGCGCTGCTGCCGCCCATCTTCATCACCTACATCCTGGGTGTGGAGTTGCAGGGTCAGCAGCTGGCGTTTGGTGGCACCTCGGTGCTGATCGCCGTCGGGGTGGCGCTGGAGACCATGAAGCAGGTCGACAGCCAGCTGATGATGCGTAACTACGAGGGTTTCCTCAAATAGCGGTCACCGTTCGCGGCGCAGATCCGGATTCGACCCGAACTGCGAGCCTGGCTAGCTTGCCTGGCGCCAGTATCCGCTGCATCGAGGCACCGGGTCAGGAAACATCGCAGGTGATCGGGGTTCCGTGAGCAACAAGAAGCTTCGTCTCATCATCTTTGGCCGGCAGGGTGCGGGCAAGGGCACCCAGTGCGCCCTGCTCATCGAGCGCTACGGGTCGGTGCACATCTCCACGGGTGACATCTTGCGAGCCGCGGTGGCCGAGGGCACCGAGTTCGGGCGACGGGCGGATGACTACATGTCCGCTGGGAACCTGGTGCCGGACGAGGTGATGATCGGCATCGTCAAGGATCGACTGGCCAAAGCGGACGTGGTCAACCAGGGTTTCCTGCTGGACGGGTTTCCCCGCACGGAGGCCCAGGCTCGGGCTCTGATCGACACCCTGGGCGAGGCGGGCATCGACCTCGCCATCGACATCGACGTCCCGCTCGAGGTGGTCAAAGAACGCATGGCCGGTCGTAACCGGGCCGATGACACCACCGAGGCCATCGAGCGTCGCCTGGCGGAATACGAGGCCAAAACCATGCCCGCGGTCCGCTGGTTCACCACCATCGACAAGCTGGTTTCGATTGACGGGGTCGGCGCCGAGACCGCGGTTTTCGACCGTCTGACCGAGGTCATCGACGCCCACACCTGAACGCCATCCCCAGGGCCGACGAGATCAAATCACCCGGTAAGTTGGTCGGGCACATTTGAGCGAGTAGACTTCGATGCCGGCTTTCTAGTGGCCGTTCGTCCCCATTTAACGGCGTCAAAAGATCGCTCCGAAACCACCTACCGAGGAGTCTCACCCTGCCGAAGCCCAAGGAAGACGCGATAGTCCTCGAGGGGAAGGTCGTCGAACCGCTCCCCAACGCCATGTTCAGAGTCGAACTCGAGAACGGCCACAAAGTGTTGGCCCATATCTCCGGCAAAATGCGCATGCACTACATCCGCATCCTGCCCGGGGACCGCGTCCAAGTTGAGCTGACGCCTTACGACCTCCAGCGGGGTCGCATCACCTACCGGTACAAGTGAGCGGGCCCGCCCCCCTCAAGAAGTCCATCACTGGACCGTTCGAGAGTCAGAGACCGAGATGAAAGTCCGTCCCAGCGTCAAGGTCATGTGCGACAAGTGCAAGGTCATCCGTCGCCATGGTGTGGTGCGCGTCATCTGTCAGAACCCGCGGCACAAGCAGCGCCAGGGCTAGGAAAGGGCTGAGCCGTAGTGGCACGAATCGCCGGCGTCGACATTCCCCGCGAGAAGCGGGTGGAGATCTCCCTCCGTTACATCTACGGCATCGGGCCCACCGTGGCTCGCAGCGTGTGCGTGGCGTCCAACGTGGACCCCGACACGCGGGTGCGCAACCTGACCGATGAAGAGGTCAACCGCATCCGGGCCTTCATCGAACAGAACATCAAGGTCGAAGGTGACCTGCGCCGCGAGGTGGCTCAGGACATCAAGCGCAAGATGGAGATCGGCTGCTATCAGGGCCTGCGCCATCGCCGAGGGCTGCCGGTTCGCGGTCAGCGCACCCACACCAACGCCCGAACCCGCAAGGGTCCCAAGAAGACCGTCGCCGGCAAGAAGAAGATTCGGCGATAACGAAACCCGTTGCCGCGTCGGTGTCACCGGCGGGCGATCAGAGCGAGGAGCACTTCATCCATGGCGAAGCCCAAGCCGGGCGGCCGGCGTCCCCGGAAAAGGGAACGCAAGAACGTCAACTACGGCGTGGCCCACATCAAGTCGAGCTTCAACAACACCATCGTTTCCATCACCGACCAGGACGGCAACGTGTTGTCCTGGGCGTCTGCGGGCAACGTGGGGTTCAAGGGCTCACGAAAGTCCACCCCCTTTGCCGCCCAGATGGCGGCGGAGCAGGCGGCCCGCAAGGCCATGGACCACGGTGTGCGCCGAGTAGATGTGTTGGTGAAGGGCCCCGGATCGGGTCGTGAGACCGCCATCCGCTCCATACAGCAAGCTGGCATCGAGGTGACCGGCATCAAAGACGTGACCCCGGTACCGCACAACGGTTGCCGACCGCCCAAGCGCCGGAGGGTGTGACATGTCCCGCTACATCGGACCCAAGGCTCGCGTCTCCCGCCGTCTCGGCACCAACATCTGGGGCACCCGGGGCGAGAACATCGCACTGGACCGTCGCCCCTACCCGCCCGGGGAGCACGGCCGTACCCGCCGCCGGGGCAACGCCTCGGAGTACTTGCTGCAGCTGCAAGAGAAGCAGAAGGCCAGGTTCACCTACGGCCTGACCGAGCGGCAGTTCCGAAACCTCTACGAAGAGGCTTCCCGTCGCAGCGGCGTGACCGGCGAGATCATGTTGCGGTACCTCGAGCTGCGGCTGGACAACATCGTGTATCGGGCCGGTTGGGCCGCCACCAGGCCCCAGGCCCGGCAGTTCACGAACCACGGTCACATCAACGTGAACGGCAAGCGGGTGACCATCCCCAGCTACCGGGTCCGCAAAGGTGACGTGGTCGAGTTGCGGCCCAAGACCCGTGACTTCATCGTGGTTCGTCACAACGTGGATGTGCTCGACCGCAGCGCTCCCGCCTGGTTGGAGACAACCGACGGCGGGCAGAAAGTCACCGTGCGGGAACTGCCGCTTCGCGAGCAGATCGACGTTCCGGTGCGCGAACAGCTCATCGTCGAGCTCTACAGCAAGTAGTCCCGTTGGCGGCCAGTGCGCCGCCCGCCTTTCGGCCCTCCAGCACCCCATCGGGACCCCCAGCCAGCAAGGAAGTCTGCATGCTCGTCATCCAGCGGCCCACCGTCGAACCGCTCGCCGAGGAAGATCAATACCGCCAGAAGTTCGCTATCGGCCCCCTCGAGCCGGGATTCGGATACACCCTCGGCGCGGCCCTGCGTCGCACGTTGTTGTCCTCGATCCCCGGAGCGGCGGTCACGCAGGTGCGCTTCGATGATGCCCTGCACGAGTTCGACACCATCGGCGGGGTCGCCGAGGACGTCACCGACCTGATCCTGAACCTCAAGGATCTGGTGATGGAATCCCACGTGGATGATCCCATCACCATTCGGGTGGACGTTCGCGGACCGGGCCACGTCACTGCCGGGGACATCGAGACCCCCTCCGACATCGTGATCCTCAACCGCGAACTGCACCTGGCCACGTTGTCGGCCAAGGGGCGGCTGGCGTTCGAGATGACCATCGAAAAGGGCCGCGGGTACCTCTCCGCGGATCGGACCAACACCTCCTCCACCATCGGGGTCATCCCGGTGGACGCCATCTTCAGCCCGGTGCGGCGGGTGGCGGTGGAGGTGGAGCCCACCCGGGTGGAGCAGTCCACCGAATACGACCGGTTGATCCTGGACGTGGAGACCGACGGCTCCATCAGCCCCCGGGACGCGTTGGCCTCCGCCGGCGCCACCCTCACCTCGCTGGTGCAGTTGGTGGCCGACATGAGCGAAGGGGTCATGGGCCTGGGTCTCACCGAGGATGTCGAGGTCGGCACCCGCAAGGACCTTGACGTGCCGATCGAGGAACTGGACCTCTCGGAACGGCCCCGGAACTGCCTCAAGCGGGCCCAGATCAACACCATCGGTGAGCTCATCGAGAAGACCGAGGATGACCTTTTGGCCATCACCAACTTCGGTCAGAAGTCCCTCGACGAGGTCATCGCCAAACTCGACGAGCGTGGTCTGACCCTGCGGGTCAAGGACTAGAACGGATCCATCATGCGAGGAACCCCCCGCAAGGCGCGCCGCTTCGGTGGTAGCGCCTCCCACGAGAAGGCCATGCTCGGCAACCTGGTGGCATCGCTGATCGCCGCTGAGGCCATCGTGACCACCGAGGCCCGGGCCAAGGCGCTGCGGCCGGTGGCCGAGAAGGTCATCACCAAGGCCCGCAAGGGTGGCCTGCACAACCAGCGTCAGGTGGTGTCGTTCATCCGGGACAAGGAGATGGCCGCCAAGCTCTTCGCGGAGATCGGCCCCCGCTACGCACAGCGTCCCGGCGGGTACACCCGAATTCTCAAGCTCGGCCCCCGCCCCGGGGACAACGCACCCATGGCCCGCATCGAGCTGGTGTGAGCCCTGCGGCCCCCGCCCGCTGCGGTGGCCGGCAACCCAACGTGACGCTGTGACGTTGTTTGATCCCTCCGGTTACGCACGAGCGGCCCCCACCGGGCCGCTCGTGCGCGTCCGGCTCACCGTGGCCTACGACGGCACCGACTTCCACGGTTTTGCCGACCAGCCGGGCCTGGTAACGGTGGCCGGTCGGCTCAGCGCCGGCCTGGACCGGGTGCTGGGCCACCAAGTGGAGCTCACCGGCGCCGGACGCACCGATCGTGGGGTGCACGCCTGGGGTCAGGTGATCAGCTTCGACGCCAACGCTGCCGCCCTGGAGCGGGTGGGGGCGGCAGGGGTGATCCGCCGGCTCAACAAGCTTTGTGGGCCCGAGATCGTGGCACGGGACCTGCAGGTGGCCGATGAGGGCTTCGACGCCCGGTTCTCCGCCCGCAGCCGCCGTTACCGCTACCGGCTGCTGAACACTGCCAACCCTGATCCGCTGTGGCGTCGCTACGCCTGGTGGATCCCCGAACCGCTCTCGGTGCGGGCCATGCAGGCGGGGGCCGACGCCCTATTGGGCGAGCACGACTTCAGCTCGTTCTGCCGCCGGCCAAAAACCCGTGATGGCGTGGAGGTGTCCCTGGTGCGCCGGGTGGTGGACGCCACCTGGTCCCTGCCGGATTCGGCGGGCCCGCAAGCGCCACCGGGGTTGTTGTGTTTCGAGATCGAATCATCGGCGTTCTGCCATCAGATGGTGCGCTCGATCGTGGGGACGCTGGTGGCCATGGGATCGGGCCGGCGCACGCCGGGGGAGATGCTGAGCATCATCCGCGCCGCAGACCGGGCCGCGGCGCCACAGATCGCCCCGCCCCACGGGCTGTGCCTGTGGCGGGTCAGCTACCACGAGCGCCCTGGACGCCAACAGCATCCGGGCCGCCCTGAGGACCACGTTTGCTGAAGGCACGCAATCCGCCTATATTGGACCACCGCCTTGTGGGGCTTCGCGCGCCAACGTCGGGGAAGGACTTTGATGCCCACCTATAGCCCGAAATCCAGTGAGATCGTTCGAAACTGGTATGTGATCGACGCCGAGGGGCTTGTGCTTGGTCGTATGGCCACGGAGGCCGCGCACATCCTGCGTGGCAAGCACAAGCCCACGTTCGCGCCCCACCTCGACACTGGCGATCACGTCATCGTGATCAACGCCGACAAGGTGGTGCTGACCGCCAACAAGGCGAGCCGTAAGGAGGTGTACCACCACTCCGGTTTCCCCGGTGGTCTCAAGACCGCCACCTACGCTGATCAGCTGCGCACCAAGCCGGCCGAAGCGGTGCGGCGCTCCATCAAGGGGATGCTGCCCAAGAACCGGCTGGGTCGGGCCATGGGGGACAAGCTCAAGGTGTATGCCGGTCCCGATCATCCCCACGGTGCTCAGCAGCCCAAGCCGCTGCTGATCGCCCACGCCCAGGCCCGCTGACCGACCGAGATTCGAGAGAGATCCTGATGCCCAAGCCCCTGGTCCAAGCGACCGGTCGTCGCAAGGAAGCCGTGGCCCGGGTGCGTTTGCGCACCGGAACCGGAACCATCACCATCAACGGCCGTCCGGTGGAGAACTACTTCCCCTCCGAGACTCACCGCATGATCCTGAGCGAGCCTCTCCGGCTCACCGCCATGAACGAGGTGTACGACGTCGATTGCACCCTTGACGGGGGCGGCATCAGCGGTCAGGCCGGCGCGGTTCGGCTGGGCATCGCCCGGGGTTTGATCGCCCTTGATCCGGAGTTGCGTCCCGCCCTGAAGAAGGCCGGCATGCTCACCCGTGACGACCGCAAGAAGGAATCCAAGAAGTACGGGCTCAAGAAGGCCCGCAAGGCACCTCAGTACTCCAAGCGTTAGGAACGGCGGGCCCCGTGCCGCAGGATGGTCCCCGGTGACGTTGCGCTTCGGCACCGACGGGGTGCGGGGTCCGGCCAATACCCAGCTGAGCGCGGAATACGCGCTGTCCTTCGGCCGGGCCATGGCCCGGGTGCTGAACCCCGAGCGGGTCGTGGTGGGCCGCGACACCCGGGAATCGGGCCCCATGTTGGAGGCCGCCCTCTGTGCCGGTCTGTGCGCCGAGGGCGTGGCCGTCACGGTTTTAGGGGTATGCCCCACCCCGGCGGTGGCCTACGCCAGCGCCGGGGGCAACCAGCCGGGGGTGATGATCTCGGCGTCGCACAACCCCTACGGCGACAACGGGTTGAAGGTGTTCGCCGCCGGTGGATTCAAGCTCACCGACGCCCAGGAGCAGGACTTCGTGACCGCGCTGGCGGTGCTGACCGATCCGGATTCGGGGGCGGCGTTGCCAGCTGTCGATGGGGGTTCCCCGCAGACCGTGAACGGTTGCGGCAGCATCGGGGAGGACCCCGACACCATCGAGCGGTACGTGGCGCATCTGCTGGGCTCCATTGCCGGACGTCGTCTGGACGGCGCCGAGCTGGTGATCGATTGCGCTCACGGGTCGGCGTGGCAACTCGCCCCCCGGGTGCTGCGGTCCCTAGGGGCCCGGGTGCAGGTGCTGGGGGCGGACCCCGATGGGCGCAACATCAACGCCGGCTGTGGCTCGACCCATCTGGAACCGCTGCGAGACGCGGTGCTGTCCCGGGGCGCGCCGCTGGGATTGGCCTTCGACGGGGACGCTGATCGGGTGCTGGCGGTGGATCACCTTGGCCGGGTCATCGACGGGGACCAACTCATCGCCATCTGTGCCCTGGACCGGCACCGGCGGGGCCAGTTGCGCGGCGCCACCGTGGCGGTCACGGTGATGACCAACCTGGGTTTCCGTCAGGGCATGGCCCGTCACGGGATCGCGGTGGTGGAGACCGCGGTGGGGGATCGTTCGGTGCTCGAAGCGATCGAGCGCGACGCGCTGGTGCTGGGCGGGGAACAGTCCGGGCACATCATCTTCCGGGATCTGGCCACCACCGGGGACGGCCTGCTGAGCGCGCTGCAGGTGCTTGACCTGTGCCACCGCAGCGGCGCCCTGCTTGCTGATCTGGCTGATGAGGCCATGACCCGCCTGCCGCAGGTGTTGCGAAACGTGCCGTTGGGAGCCGGTGCCCCCCCGGCAGCGAGCACCGTCGGAGCCGCCGGCACCGGCACCGCCACCACGGTCTCTGACGCCCTGGCCGTTGCCGTGGAGGCGGTCGGTCGCCGGTTGGGTGATGCCGGTCGGGTACTGGTTCGAGCGTCAGGCACTGAGCCGTTGCTGCGGATCATGGTCGAAGCACCCACGCAGGAACAGGCCGAACAAGCCGTGCAAGAGTTGGCGGCGGCGGCCAGTATCACCTCGGTTGGGGCTTGACCGGACTTCGGTCGTTCAGAAAGGTTCAACGCATCGGCCGGCGGCGGCGCTATGGCCGCAGGTACGGACCAGATTGGGATTCGGCGTCGGGCGGGATGCAAGAGGGGATTAGCGTTTCCGCCCAGGCCGGGTCGAGCCCGCAGCGGGACCCCGCGGTGGTCAGGGAACGTTCGGACAGGAGAGCGTCATGTGCGGGATCATCGCGGTGCTGCGACGCAGGAATGACGATGCCGCGCCATCCGCCGAGGCCTTGCTGGCGTCGGTGCAGGACGTAGCCGAGGCGCTGGCCCCCCTGTGCGGTCCACGGTCGTTGTCCACGTCATCGGGCACCGTGGAGCCGCTGACCCTGCTCGGCGCGGCGGCCATGCTGCGGGTGTTGGATCGGCTGTTGTGCACCGTGCCCGGCGTGGCGGCGCTGGTGGTGGATCCTTCGTTGCGTCACCAGCTGGGGGAGGCCGTCGACTCGCTGCAGGACCTGGTCAACCGGTTGGAGATGGCGCTGGACCAAGCCATCCCCGGTGAGGTGGACCAGGCCGTGCTGGAGGAACAGTCCGCAGCCCTGATCGAGCTGAAAGATGTGGTGTGGGCCCTACGCCAGGACCGGCTCCGCACGGCTGAGGCGGTGGCGGCGCTGGGCGGAGCGGCCGTGCTGGGCGCACCAGCAGGGCTGGGGGTCTCCCCGGCGGGGCGCGACACCGGGGCGGGCTCCACCGAGGTGACCGGCCCGCTTCGTTTGGCATCGGCTGGGACCACGCTCCCGAACCCTGACGCTCAGGCCGCGCGGCGCGCCAACGCCGTGGCGCGCTCGGCGTTGATCGGGTACCTGGCCATCCAGGAGGCGCTGTCGGGCATCGACCGCTTGGAGGTGCGGGGGCGGGACTCGGCCGGGCTGCACGTGCTGGTCCGCCACCACGGTCTGGACGGCGGCGACGCCGGGTTCCGGGCCGCGCTGGCTGATCGTGACGCTGACCCGCTGTTCGGTTCGGGCTCGGTGCGGGTGCTCGACGGGGACTGCTTGTCCTTTGTGTATAAGGCCTCGGCGGAGATCGGGGAGCTGGGCGACAACGTCCGGGGGATGCGGGCCGCCATCGCAGCCGATGACCTGCTTCGCCGGGTCCTGGCTCAGCCCCGCAGCGAGGTCACCGTGTTGGGCCACACCCGCTGGGCGTCGGTGGGCATCATCTCCGGTCCCAACGCCCACCCGCTCAACTCCGAAGAGGTCCAGGGGGCTGACGGGCCTTATGTCACCGGCGCCCTGAACGGTGACGTGGACAACTTCGCTGATCTCAAGGCCACCCACGGACTCGCCATCCGCAGCGAGATCACCACCGACGCCAAGGTCATCCCCACCCTGGTCAGCCGGGCCATCGACAGCGGGTTGGATCCCCTCGAAGCCTTCCGACGCTCGGTCAACGAGATGGAGGGATCCGTCGCCATCGGCGTGCAACTGGGCCCCGAACCGGACCGGATGCTGTTCGCCATCCGAGGTTCCGGGCAGGCGCTGTACGTGGGCCTGGCCGAGGACGTGTACCTGGTGGCCAGCGAGCCGTACGGGCTGGTCGAGGTGGCCGATCGTTACCTCCGCCTGGACGGCGAAACCCCTGCCGATCCCGCCGATCCGGTGGGCACCCGGGGCCAGATCGTGTCCCTGCAGTGCGGCGGGGCCGGTGATCTGGGCGCGGTGCAACGCCTGGCGTATGACGGTTCGACGTTGCCGGTGTCCCACGATGAGCTGGTCACCCCGCAGATCACCACCCGGGACATCGATCGGGGCGATCATCCCCACTTCCTGCTCAAGGAGATCGCCGAATCCCCGGGGTCCTTCCGTAAGACGCTGCGGGGCAAGTTGGTGGCGCGCGACGGGTTGTGGGAGGTGCACCTGGGCCGGGACAGCCTGCCCGACACGGTTCGCGGGGCGTTGGCCGATGGGTCACTACGGCGGGTGCTGGTCATCGGCCAGGGAACCGCGGCGGTGGCGGGCCGGGCATTGGCGCTGGCGTTGGAGGCCTTCCTGCCCCAAGGGACGCTGGAGGTGACCGCCTTGCCGGCCACCGAGCTGTCAGGTTTCGGGTTGGTCGCTGACCTATCGGACACGTTGACGGTGGCCATCAGCCAGTCCGGCACCACCACCGACACCAACCGCACCGTGGATTTGATCCGCTCCCGGGGTGGGTCGGTGATCGCCATCGTGAACCGCCGCCAGTCCGATCTCACCGACAAGGCCGATGGGGTGCTCTACACCTCCGACGGTCGGGACGTGGAGATGTCCGTGGCGTCCACCAAGGCGTTCTACGCCCAGATCGCGGCGGGGTTCCTACTGGCCGCGGCCATTGCCGATCAGTTGCCGGCGGCGCAGGCCCATCACGAGCTCCGCCAGGATGTGCTGGGCGCGTTGTCCCTCTTGCCCGAGGCCATGACCGCCACTTTGGCGTTGCGCCCGCAGATCGGTGACGCCGCCCGGTCCCTGGCCCTGAGCAAGCGCTACTGGGCCATCGTGGGCAACGGTCCCAACCACATCGCCGCCCAAGAGGTGCGCATCAAGCTCTCGGAGCTGTGCTACAAGTCCATCGCCTGTGACGTCACCGAGGACAAGAAGCACATCGATCTGTCCTCGGAGCCGCTGATCTTGGTGTGCGCCGCGGGGCTGGCGGGCTCCACCGCCACCGATGTGGCCAAAGAGGTGGGCATCTACCGGGCGCATCGGGCGGTTCCCATCGTGGTGGGCTCGGTGGACGCGGACCGCTATCCGGCGGCGCTGGCCTACATCCGGGTGCCCGAAACCCATCCGCTGCTGGGGTTCGTGTGCTCGGCCATGGTCGGACATCTTTTCGGGTACGAAGCGGCGCTGGCCATAGACACCTCGGCGGTGCCGTTGCGCGAGGCCCGGGCGGTAATCGAAAAGGCAGTCTCCGCCGGCGCCTCGAGCGATCGGTTGAGGGGCTTGGCGCCGGAGTTCGAACCGATGGCGGCCCGGTTTTTCAACGGGTTGCGATCGGGTGGGTACGACGGTCACCTCGAGGCGTCCACCGCCAGCCGGTTGGCGTCATTGTTCCGTTACGCCACCAATGCCATACCGCTTGGTACGTACCAGGTGGAATGGGGCAAGGTCGGTACCCCGGCGGTGGTCATTGAGGATCTGACCCGGGCTCTGACCGCGGCCATCGACGAGCTCACCCGGCCCATCGACGCCATCAAACACCAGGCCAAGACCGTGACCGTGGGCATCTCCCGCTCCGACGAGTCCCTGCTCGAGGCGTCCCTGGTGCGGGCGGTTCTCGCTTCTGGGGCTGGCCGGGACCGCCTCAGCTACGACACGTTGCGCACCTTGGCGGCCCTCAGCCCCACCGTGGCCGAGGTCACCGGTTATACCCGCTACCGCCTGGACGGTTCGGTGGAGCGGCCCGACGCCACCATCAGCGTCACCGACCGGGGCGGCATTGCCCTGGACCTGCCGCTGCGCACCGAGCGAAATCCCCGGTTGCGCGGCACCAAGCATCGGGTGGCCGCTGAACAGCAGGTGTTGGTGGCCCGGGGTAGATCCGACGGGCGGCTCATCGTCATCGTGCCCGAGGTCAAGAGCGGGGACACCAGCGGTATCACCCTGCTGCACGTGCGCTTCCATGATCATTTGGCGTTGCCGGCGCTGCGCAGCGCCCTCACCGGGTACCGTCAGCGCTACCGCCAACTGGAGGACGCGGTCACGGAGACCGAGCCCACCTTCCGTGACGATCTGCTGGAGTCCATGACGGTGACGGACCTCTTGACCGAACCGGTGAACACCCTGGCCGATCGCTGGCGGCTGTGAGCGGTGGCACCCGGTGATCGGGCTGGGGGTGGACAGCGTGGACGTGGACCGGTTCCGGTTGGTGCTGGCCCGGACGCCACGGTTGCGGCTGCGGGTGTTCACCACCGCTGAAGTGGCGTATTCGACCTTGCAGCGTGATCCGACCCAGCGGCTAGCGGTCCGTTTCGCGGCCAAGGAAGCCACCATGAAGGCGTTGGGGGTGGGCCTGGGCCGGGTCCGTTTGGCGGACATCGAGGTGACCCACCAAAGCTCAGGGGCGCCCGGGTTGCGCTTGCATGGCGGCGCCGCGGCGCTGGCGGAACAGCTGGGGGTGAGCCGATGGTGGCTGTCGATGAGCCACACCGAGTTGGTGGCCACCGCGGTGGTGGTGGCGGAATGACCGGTGGGGCCCTGGCCGGCCGACGCCCGACCCGACCCGACCCGACCCGACCCGTGGTAGACGAGAACCGGTGTTGAGCGACAGGAGGCAACGGCGGTGATCCCCGTGGTCACCCCGGTGGAGATGGCCGCCATCGATGCCGACGCGCCCGAGCCGGTAGCAACCCTGATTGAGCGGGCCGGGATGGCCACCGCGGCGGAGGCGCTGCGGTTGCTGGGCGGGGCCTACGGCAAGCGGGTTGTGGTGATCGCCGGCAAGGGCAACAACGGCAACGACGGTCGGGTGGCCGCCCGGCGACTGGCGGGCCGGGGAGTCAGGGTGGCCGTTATCGGGACCACCGATCCGCTGCCGGTGGGCCCGCGCCCCGATCTGATCATCGACGCCGCCTACGGCACCGGGCTACGAGGTGGCTGGTCACCGCCCGACGTTGGGGACGTGCCGGTGTTAGCGGTGGATCTGCCCAGCGGCGTCAACGGGCTCACCGGCGAGATCGGCCAGACCGGTGGGATCGGCGGTCAGCCTGCGGGCGTGACGGCCGGCGGGCCCTTGGTGCTGGCGGCCTCGGCCACGGTGACCTTCGCCGGGCTCAAGCCGGGACTGCTACTTGGCGCCGGAAGATTGCTCGCCGGCCGGATCACCTTGGCCGACATCGGCTTGGACTGCAGCCGGGCCCGGGTGGGGCTGGTCACTGCCCATGACCTGGCTGCATGGCTGCCCCGACGGTCCCCCGACAGCCACAAGTGGAACGCCGCCTGCTGGGTGGTGGCCGGCTCAGCGACCATGCCAGGGGCGTCACACCTGTGCGTGGCGGCGGCGCAGCGGGCCGGTGCCGGGTACGTGCGGCTGAGCTCTCCGGGCCTGGCAGCCTCACCGGGCGCGCCCACCGAGGCCGTCTACCACCAGCTGGCGGTGACCGGCTGGGCCGAGACGGTGGCGGCAGAGGGGGGCCGGTTCGCGTCGCTGGTGGTCGGGCCCGGGTTGGGCCGTTCTGAGGCGGGCGATGTGGAGATCCGGCGCCTGGTGGCGGTGTGGGACGGCCCGCTGGTGGTGGACGGTGATGGGTTGTCAGCGCTGGGGGAGCGAGCCGCCTCCATTCTGCGATCACGTCGCACACCGGCGGTGCTGACACCACACGACGGGGAGTTCGAACGGCTGAGCGGTCACCGGCCGGGCCCTGACCGCATCCACGAAGCCCGTGCCTTGGCCGCCGCCACCGGGGCCGTGGTGCTGCTCAAGGGGCCCGCCACCGTGGTGGCCGATCCCGCCGGTCGCGTGGGGATCTCCATGGCCGGTGACGCCAGGCTGGCCACGGCGGGCACCGGGGACGTGCTGGCAGGCATCATCGGCGCGTTGCTGGCTCAAGGGGTGCCACCGTGGTCCGCGGCGCTGGCCGGAGCGGAACTCCACGGCCGGGCGGCAGCGCAGGGGCCGGCGCGGGGTCTGGTGGCCGGTGACCTGCTGGAGCGGATCACCCTCGTGCTCAACGCCGATGCGCTAGCGGTTAACGACCCCGCCAATCCCGCCAGTTCCGCCCGCCCCGCCCGCCCCGCCCGCCCCGCCCGCCCCGTCCCCCTGCCCGGCGCCGGCGAGCTAAGCGGCGGGTGGGAGCTGGGTTTCCGTCGGGTTGTGGGCGCCGCGACGGGGACCGCCGGGTGCTGGGAGCCGGCACCGTGAGCCGGTCGGTGGCGGAGATCGACGTGGCCGCCATTGCCCACAACGTGACATTGCTACGCCAGCGGGTGGGACCGCAGCGCCAGCTTTGCGCGGTGGTCAAGGCCGACGGGTACGGGCACGGCGCGCTGACCGTGGCCACCGCCGCCCTGGGGGCCGGTGCCACCTGGCTGGCGGTGGCCCAACCGGCAGAGGGCGCCACGCTGCGAGCCGGGGGCATTCCGGCCCCGGTGCTGTTGCTGTCCGAGCCGCTCGATGACACCGAGGTCGCCCAGGTGGTGGCCAACGATCTACGGGTCACGGTGTACAGCGCCGAGGTCATCGACGCCCTCGGTGCCACCGGGGCGCCCCTGCGGTTGCATGTCAAGGTGGACACCGGCATGGGCCGGGTGGGCGCGGCGCCGGCGGACGTGCTGGGCCTGATCCGCCGCATCCAGGGCCATCCCACGCTCCGGCTGGAAGGGCTGTGGACCCATCTGGCGCAAGCCGATGAGCCCGATCAGCCCTTCACCGGTGAGCAGCTCACCCGTTTCGCGGCGGTCCGGCAGGAGCTGGCCGGGGTGGGGATCGAGGTGCCGGTGGTGCACGCCGCCAACTCCGCGGCCTCCCTCAGCCGGCCCGACAGCTGGTTCAACCTGGTCCGTGCCGGCATCGCGCTGTACGGCGTGGTCCCATCGGAGCAGGTCAGCAGGGCTGAGCCGGTCAGTGCCGGGCTGCGGGCAGCGTTGCGGTGGCGATCCACGGTTTCGTTGGTCAAACAGCTGCCGGCGGGGGTGGGGGTGTCCTACGGCCAGCGGCATCGGCTGGTGCGCGACACCACGGTGGCCACGGTCCCGGTGGGCTACGCCGATGGGCTCTGGCGGCGTTGGGGTGCGGCCGGCGGGGTGGTGCTCATCGGTGGTGCGCGCTGCCCGATCCTGCCGCCCGTGACCATGGACCAGGTGCTGGTCGACGCCGGTCCGGCCGGGACGGTGAGCCGTGGTGACGAGGTGGTGCTGCTCGGCACCCAAGGCGCGGCCGGCATCGATGCCACCGAGATCGCCCGGGCTTGCGACACCATTGCCTACGAGGTGTTGACCGCCATCGGGCCCCGGGTGACCCGGCAGCCGCTCAGCGCCCGGGTGTGAGCCAACCCGCCGGTCCCCGATTCACAGCAGCGGAGCCCGCACTCCAAGGCGTTCGTCGGGCAGGATCACCTGGCGGGCCCGGTTGGCGGCCACGTTGACCACGATCGGGGCCCGCAGGTTGGCGGTGAAGGCGTTGGAGTCCCGGTCCACGCTGACCAGGCAGCAGATGAAGGCGTCACCAGCGTCGTCAAGCTCGATGGCGGACTGATCGTCATCGTTGAGGACCAGCTCATAATCAGCGAAGAACGACCACGGGACCACCGTCAGGAAGGCCAGGTCACCGTCGTCGATGGACTGCAACCAGTAGTAGTCGGGGTTGTCGTCCACCTCGATGAGCACCGCCCGCATGAACTGGGGGAAGCCGGGTATGCCTCCGACGAAGTCCACCAACCGGTGATCGTCAAGGTGGAGCACACCGAAGCGGCTGGTCTTCAACTCCATGAAGGGCGTCATTCCTGTGGTCGGGCCTCGGTCTCGGGTTGGGCGTGCGGGCGGCATTCGGGTTGGGCTGGGCCGCAGTGGAGGCGGGGACTGCTATCAAGCACGATAGGTCCAGTGCCACGGCTCACCAGGCACATCCTCAAAGAACCCGAATCGCCAGGCGTTCTCGGTCATCCATTCCTGTCCCCGTTGGTCCAGGTCAAGGTCCAACGCCAGGCCCCATCCGTGGTTGCTGGTGCCGGGGGCGGCGGCCCAACCACCCTGGCTGTACAGGCCCACCCGGTCCGCCACCGCGACCTGGCTGGGGTAATCCCGGTAGGAATCGTTGACCCCGATGGTCACGCCATCTTGGCGGGCCAGGGCGGCGAGGCGACGGAACCCATCCGCTGCCGGTTTGGCCAGACGATGATCGGCCTGGCCGATGCTCGCCAGCAGCTGATCGGGCAACTGTCCGTTCCCAGCGGCCCGTGCGGCCTCGGACACCGTCACCGGCGGGAGGCCAGCGGGCTTGGTGGCGTAGACGGGGATGCGGGCCAGGGAGTCCAGCGAAACGGCGTCGATGCCCGAGGACCACGACGCCGAGGAGGACGGGGACCCGGTCGGGTTGGCGGCGACGGACACATCGCTCCCGTCGTTGCCGCCGATTGCCCGTTGCAGCGCCAACGCGAAGTCATTGTTGGCCGAGCCGCCGAGCGATGCGGGCCCGGGGCTGTCCATCCCGGTCATCGTGGAGGCACCGGCGGCGATGCCCATGCGTCGTTGGATGTCACCGAGACGCTGGTGCAGCTCGGACAGGCCGCCACCACGGGCCCCCACAGGGCGAATTCCGGGGATGCTCACCTGGTTGGGATCGGCGACCTGGGCGCGGTCCTGAAGCGGCAAATGAGCCAGCCAATGGGCCGATCGGACTAATCCCTATGAACCGGTACGAAAATTCACCGCGCTGAGTAATCATGTCAGTACGCGGAGTATCCTTGAGGGCGATGCTGGTGCTCACGAGACGCACGAATCAATCCATTGTGATCGGTCCTGATGTGACTATCACCGTGGTTGAGATCCGTGGCGAGCAGGTTCGTTTGGGTATCAGCGCTCCCCGGCACGTCACCGTGCACCGGGAAGAGGTACTGGTGCAGATCCGCGAGCAGAACCGTCAGGCCGCCGAACTTTCCGGCGATGACGCCACGCAGTTGCCGCGCCGGGCCCCTCAGGGCGCCCGAACCAACCAGCACTGAGCACCAACCAGCACTGAGCACCGCCCGCACCGCCCGTTATGGGGCATCGCTGTTCGGCTGCATAGTCCGATTTCCCCATCCTGGCGGTTCATCGCCTGCCCGTAGATGGTCGACACTCCACCGGGACCTTTCGACTACTCGATGGGTCTCCCGACCGCCCGCCACCCGGCGGACCGCGACCAGGCCCGGAGTCAGACCGCTTCATGGACGAGCTCATCGCCCTCCTCACCGATCAGCGCCAACTGCTGGACGATCTGTTGTACCGGCTGGTGGCGGCCCGCGGTGTGCTCGCCGCGGGGGAGATCCGCTACGTAGCGCGGGCCTCCAGCGAGATCGAAACCGTGGTCACGGAGATCTACGCCGCGGAAACCCGGCGGGCGGCGGGCATCGCCATCTTCGCCGAGCGGCTGGGTTGCCCGCCGCAGCAGATCACGTTGCGGTCCCTGGCCAACGCCGCTCCCGAGCCCTATCGCACCTTGCTGGAACATCTACACACCGAGTTCCTGCGACTCACCGACGAGATCGAGCGCAACATCGCCATGAACAAGTCCCTCGCCGCCAAAGGCGCCGCCGAGCTGACCCGCATGCTCACCGCGCTCGGTGCGCCAACCCCCGCTGATCGTCCGCTCACCTACGGGCCGAACGGGCTGCGGCGGGGGCCGGACAGCAGCGGCAACGCCGGCGGGATCGGCGCCACCCCCACCCAGCGACCGTTGGCCGAGCTCCGGCCCGGTCAACCGGTCTACGACAATCGTGGAGGAAAGCGATCATGAGCTGGGCTTCTTTGCAGATCGGGATCTCCGGGCTCAACACCGCCCGCCGGGCCATGGAGGTGGTGTCGGAGAACATCGCCAACGTCAACACCGAGGGGTACTCCCGCCGCCGGGTTGAACAAGCGGTGGTGGGTCGGTTGGCCCCCATGCCCATGGAGATACCCCGCGAGATCGAGGCCGGCGTCAAGGTGGCCGGGGTCAAGCGGTTGCGGGACCCCATCTTGGACGGCTCCTACCGCTCCCAGGCCGCGGGGGTATCGGGGGCCCAGTTGCGCTCGGAGGTCGCCGCCCGCGCCGAGGAGGTCATGGGCCCGTTGGACTCGGGGCTGCAGGATGCCATGGGGGACTTCTGGGCGTCCTGGGAGCGCTTGTCCGCCGGCCCCCAGGACCTCGCCGCCCGCCAGGAGGTGCTGTCCTCCGCCCGCCGGGTGGCGACCTCGCTGCGTGGCGCCTCCCAGCAGGTGTTCGCCCTGCAGAACCAGGTGGATGCCCGCAGCGACGATGTGGTGCGCCAGCTCAACGAGTACGGCACCCAGTTGGCCACCCTCAACGACCAGATCGGCGATGCGGTGTTCCGGGGCGCGGCCCCCAACGACCTGCTCGACGAGCGCGACGTGCTGCTGGACAAGGTCGCCCGGTTGTCCACCATCACCGCGGTGGAGGACGACAACGGGGTGGTGAACGTCTACATCGGCTCCTTTCCGCTGGTGGACGGGGTTACCGCCCAGAAGATCATCCAACCCCCCAGCGGTGGCCCGGTGTGGGGCATCGACGGCTTCCCGGTTGATCTCTCCGGCGAGCTGGCGGCGGCCTATGAGGCCCAGACCGTCACCCTGCCCAACGTGCAAGCGGCACTGGATCAGATCGCCCACGTGCTGCGGGAGGTGGTCAACCAGCAGCATCAGGCCGGCGTTGACCTCAAGGGCAACCCCGGTCAGGCCTTCTTCGTGGGCACCAGCGCCGCGGACATCGACGTGGCCGCCCTCAACGCCGAGGACATCGCCGCCGGCGCCACCGCAGCCTCCGCCGATAACGCCAACGCCCTGATCCTGGCCCGCCTGGGCAAACAAAACCTGGGCGT
This sequence comes from Acidimicrobiales bacterium, assembly GCA_046155365.1. Taxonomy (GTDB): domain Bacteria; phylum Actinomycetota; class Acidimicrobiia; order Acidimicrobiales; family CAIXPF01; genus CAIXPF01. Next base: position 42,681 of record JBJXFH010000080.1, read on the forward strand.
GGTCGGCAACGTGGACACCTTGCTCTCCACCCTCAACGGCAAGCTGGGCGAGAACGCCGCGGCTACCGAGCAGATGGCCCGGGTGCTGGCCACCAGCCTGGCCGGCCTCGACGACCAACGGCAGAGCCAGATGGGCGTCAACTTGGACGAGGAGCTGTCGGACCTGGTGCGCTACCAGCGGGCCTATGAGGCCTCCGCCCGGGTCATGCAGATCGCCGACGAGATGTTGGATCGGCTCATCAACGGCACCGCCGTCTAACCCCCCCCCGCTCTCGCCCCGCCCCCGCTCCACCCGCCGTTCGACCGCCCGAGGACCGCCCGCCATGACCCGCATTCCCACCCGTACCGCGCACGAGACCATGCAGCAGGCGATGGAGACCAACTTCGCCAAGCTCACCGAGGCCCAGCGCAAGCTGTCCACCGGACGCCGCTTGACCAAGGTTTCCGACGGTCCCACCGATGCCATCAACGCCACCCGTATGCGCAACGAGGAGAAGATCACCCGGGCGCAGGTCACCGCAGCCAACGACGGGTTGTCGATGCTGGCGGCGCAGGACTCGGCCTTGCAGTCCATGTCCACCATCCTGATCCGCATCCGGGAACTGGCCGTGGCCGGGTCCTCCGAGATCGAGAGCTCCAACGGTCAGCAGGCCATTGCCTCCGAGCTCATCGGTCTGCGGGACCAGCTGGTCACCCTGGCCAACACCTCCTACGACGGCCGCGCCGTGTTCGGTGGGTTCTCCGCCTCGGCGGTGCAGAACGTGGGCGGCGCGGTCAGTTGGGTGGGTGACGCCAATCCCATTGATCGCCGGGTCAGCCCCGATCTCACGGTGGCGGTCAACACCGATGGTCGCAAGGTGCTGGGTTTCGGTGCCGGCGCCCCCGCGGGAGCGGACAACCTCTTCGCGGTGATCAACCGGACCATCGGGGCCATCCAGAGCGGGAACGCCGCCGGGGCCCGGGCCGAGCTGGACAACCTCAACTCCCGTCAGGCCGATCTGACCAACGCCATGGGTTCGGTGGGCGGCAGGGTCAACCAAATCGAGCTGGCCGCCAGTCAGGCCGAGGACAACATCTTGGCCCTTCGTTCCAGCCGCTCCATCCTTGAGGATGTTGACCTGGGCGCCGCCACCGTGGACCTGAAAGACGCCGAGGCCGCGTACCAGGCAACCCTGGCCGTGGTGGCCCGGATGCAGAACATCTCCCTGCTCAACTTCCTGCGCTAAGGCTTAGCAGCCGCCTCAGCATGCAGTCGAAGCCCTCGCAAGAGGCGCTCAACCTCACACCTGCCCGAGGCCCCCTGCTGTGGGCGGGGTTGCCCGCCCCCTCAGCCTGCGAGTTGGTCGAGGTCGATGGTGACCAGGGTGGCGAAGGGGAACCCGGGGATGAACTGCAGCTGTCCCTGTCGCGGTCGCCCTGTGGTAACCCAGCCGTCCGGGCCCCGTTCACGGATCACAGCGGATGGGTGGTCGACGTCGGACAGCCCTGGGATCTCGATGGTCCAATACACCGTCGCTCCGCCCAGGCAGTAGCCGTCAGCTTTTTCGCCGAGGTCACGGCGGCTGGTCGACGGGGACAGGATTTCCACAACCAGGATCGGAGGCGGGGACAGTGCCAGCTGCCGGTCGGGTCGGGCGAGCGCGGTTTTGGCGACTACCGCCAAATCGGGAACGTAGGACGGGCCGGTGTCCCCGATCGGGGACCAGCGAGGCCCCTCAACGATAACCTCCATGTCGGCAGGGATCTGCGTGGCGAACTGGACGGCCAGTCGGGTGGCTGCGACCACGTGCCCATCCGATGCCGGGAACACGCACACTCCCCCGTCCCGGTCGACCTCGACCTTCGCGCCGGCCACATCAGCGAGCTGATCCAACCAGGCCATATCGATCACGTGCACGACACCAATCCTAGTTTTTGGGGTTGGCAGGTTGGTTTAGCTAGGTGCCGCCGGGTAGCGCGTCGGCGCGGTAACCCGCCGGGGATGATGGCCGGTCAGGCTGCTTGGGGGAGGACCGCCACGAGGTCCTGGCGCCCCTCGGCCCGGGCGGATTCCCGCAGCTGTTGCACCAGGGCAGGTCGGGTCTGCAGCGCCATTCGGGTGGCGGCAGGGTCAGCGTCCGCGGCGTGGGACAACACCGCCAGGGCCTGCTCGCCGAAACCGGCCCGGACCAGGCTGTCCATGATCACCACGCAGCGGGCCACGGTGGCCGCGCCGGCGATCACCAGCGGACCGGCGGCGGCGGGGCTTTGGGCCAAGCAGCGGTCCAGCACCGCGCCGAGTTCGAGGTCTGGCAGCTGCCCGACCAGCCCCTCCAGCGCGTCGACCAGGTCACTGGCGTCCACCGCCACCAGGTCCAGGCCCTCAATGGCTATGGTCACCGTCACCGCCCGATCGGGCAGGGTGCGGGATTCGTCGGCGGCGATGGATCGGAACGGGCAGAGCTCGTGGAGGCCACTGGCCCGCAAGCGCGCCGACCAGCGCAAGGCGGCGTCGGGGTGGAGATGGGGCGCGGTCTGCGCCGCTGCGGCCAACACCACCGTGTCTCCGGGGTGGGTGCTCCAGCGGGCCTCGCACAGCCGATCGCGGTGCTCGGCATCGAAGCGGCTCAACGCGGCTACCAGCGCCACCAGGTGTTCCGCGCTGATGGCGTTCATCAGCTGGGTTTCTTCGGGGGCGCCGGCGGCGGTGGTATCAAACAGCACGGCCCAGGCGTCCAGCGCCAGCGGGTTGCGCTGCAGGGCGGCGGCGGCTTGCGTGGCGGCGTCAGCGGTGCGACCCAGTCCCCGGTAGGCCAGCGCCAGGCCCAGCGGGACGCTCTCGACCCGGAACCCGGTGAAGTGGTCGTGATAGTCGCCGACGCCCTCGAAGCAGGTTGCGGCGGCGGTCCATCGGCGTTGACGGATCGCCACCCAGCCCCGCAGATAACGCGCCGGTTCGGCCCCGCCGTTCATGGCCTCCAGCCGGGCCAGGTACGGCTCTGCCAACTGGCCCAACTCGTCCAGTTCGTCCAGGTCGGTCACGGCGTGCTCGGGGTCGGTGTGATCGGTGGACGCCACGGGGGCGGTCTCGGTGAGGGTGAGGATCACGAACTCCAGGGCCCCGCGGGTGATCACCGGGTTCTGACCCAGATCCGCGGCCCGTTCGAACAGGGTCAACGCCCGGCCGTGCTCACCCACTGAACGCAGCGAACGGGCCAGGTCAAAGCAGTCCTTATCGGCGTGGGGCAGGTCCACCAGCCCGGCGGTGGCCACGCTGAGGTTGCGCTGCCATTTGCCCTTGCCGGCCACGATCTCGTCCAGGTAGCCCCGATGCAACAGCGCCACCCCGGGCAGATGGCGGATGCGCGCCGCGGTCAGCCCGGGCCGGTCCTCGGGCTGTTCGTGCAGCGCCCCCACCCAGCGGCAGTGCCGGCGACGGAACAACCGGGCCATGGGCACCGCGCTGGAGGTGCGCACCGGGGCGTGGATCGATCCCTGCAGGTCGAACAGGTCCACGATGAAGCGGTCCACCGGCGGATCTCTACGGAGCAACGAACGCAGCGGCGCGGCGGCCCCATCGTCCAACTCGAGGCGTTCGTCGGCGTCGATGGACAGGATCCACGTGCCCCGGGCGGCGGCCATGGCCTGGTTGCGGGCCCAGCCGAAGTCGTTGCGCCATTCGCCTTCGATGACGGTGGCGCCCAGCTCTCGGGCAACGTCCACCGTGTTGTCGGTGGAGCCGGTGTCATACACGATGACCTCGTCGGCCACCGTCGCCACCGACGCCAGACAGGCCGGCAGGTCCTCCGCTTCGTTCTTGACGATGAGGCAAACCGACACCAGCGGCGCCGGCGCCAGGCTGTGCACGTAGGCCCCTGCCGCCACCACCACAGGGCCGGACGGGTTGGCCTGCATCAGGGACTGCCAGACGGCGCGCACCAGCCCGTGGGGGCCGGCGGGGTCCGGGCGGTCCCCTAGAGCGGGGGCGATGGTCGGGTTTTCGATCAGGGCGCCGGGGGCGACGGCCACCACCCCGCCCCAGGCCGCGGTCGCGTCGGTCACGTCGGTCACGACGGTCGCACCGTTGAGCCGGTGATGGCGGCCACGGTCCCGTTCCAGGCAGCGACGGGCCTCGGCGCGTATGTCGGCCCGGGCGGCGGCGGGGTCCAGCGGGTCGGGCGGGCACTGCGGATACGCACCGCCGTTGCTGGCGGGCACCGCGGCCGTGGCCCCGGCGGCCTCTAGCACCGCCGCCAGCTCGGTGAGGGCGGACACGTGGGGGATGACCACGGTGGCGTCCACCACCACCATGACGTCGGTGGGACGTTCGGCGGCCAGCGCGGCCAACAACCCAGGGGTGTTCGTCCGGCGTTGCACCCGGCCGGCCTTGGCGGGAGCAGGCCTGGCTGGGGGCGCGCCGTCACCTTCGACCCGTAAAGGCGATGGCGTCGGATCCACCACCACCATCCGATCGGCGGGGCCCAACGCGCCGCGCAACACCGCCGCCAGCTCGCTCAGGACCGCTGGCGAGCCGTTGGTGCCGTCCAAGACCAGGGTCACCGTGGGGCGCGCTGTCACCAAGGGGTTATCGGCTCATCGGCCACGCTGGTGAAGATCTGCCGGGGATGGCTCATCGGGGGGTTGCGGCTTGAACCGCGTGGACAACGCGTTCGATCTCGCGGGCGGACAGGTCATTGGCCATGGGCAGTGACAGTGCCCCCGCGGCCAGATGCTCGGTGATACTGAGGCTGCCACAGCGGGGCAGGTCGGCGTACGCCTGGTGGGCGTGCAGCGGCACATCGAAATAGGCCCTGGCCTCCACCCCAGCGGAGAGCAGGTCGCTCATCAGCCGATCCCGTTCCACCCCCTCCGGCACCTGGGCGGGTACGTGCTGCCAGGTGGAACCCTCACAACCGGGCTGAAAGCGGTACCCCAAGGGCCTGATGGCGTCCACAATGATCTTGGCCGCCGCTCGCCGGTTGCTGAGCACCAGGGGATACCCGTCCATGACGGCCAGGCCCACCGCGGCGTGCAACTCGTCCATCTTGGCGTTGAAACCGCCGGGCATGGCCACCTGTCGCTGCTGGTCGAATCCGAAGTTGATGAGCTGCACCAACCGGGCCGCCAACTCCTCGTCGGTGGTGGTGATGACCCCTCCTTCGCCCACCGCGAACGGCTTGGTGGCGTGAAAGGAGAACACCTCGGCCGTGCCCCGCCCCCCGATCAGCGCCCCGCTGCTGTCGCGGGCCCCGAACCCGGCGGCGGCGTCGATGACCAACGGCACCAGGTGACGGTCACAGGCGTACTGCCAGGCGTTGGTGACCTCCGGCGGCGGCGGGCAACCGAAGCTGGCCGTGGCCAACACCGCTGCCACCTGCCCCCGGTGGGTGTCCAACGCCAAGGCCAACGCCTCCGGTGCCAGCTGCCAGGTGACGGGGTCCACGTCCACCAGCAGCGGGGTCAACCCGGACCAGATGATGGCCGACGCAGCGGCGGCGAACGTGTAGGACGGGGTGATCACCAGTGACGCGCCAGCCGGGTTGGGTGCTCGTCCGATGAGGCCGGTGGTGGTCCGCAGCGGCGGGCGGTGCGCCACCTGATCGAGCAGCGCCATGATCCCGAGGGTGCCGTTGGTGACCGGCACGGCGTGCACACCGGGACCCACGAACTGTTCGATCCGGCGGCTCAGCTGCTCCCAGCAAGGGCCGCCGTTGCTGTACCAGCGGATCTTTTCGGCCAACCCGAAATAGGGGTGGATGTCCTGTAGGGACGGCATCGTTGGCCGTTGGAATCGCACCGGGCCGGTTTCCGCCAACGGTTGATCCCGGGCCGGCGGGCCTTCGGTGGGCGGGGCGGCGATGGTGACGATGGGGGGCAGTGGCGAGGCTGGTTGGTCACCGCGCAGCCGGGCGAAGGCCGGTTTGATCCGCTCGTTGATGATCCGCAGCCGCTCGTCGAAGGGCCAGAAGGCGCTCTTCATGGCGTTGAGTGTCAGCCACTCCAGATCACTCCAGCCCAGCTCGAAGGCCTGCGCCAACAGTGCCAGCTCCTGGGTCATGGAGGTGTCGGACATGAGCCGGTTATCGGTGTTTACGGTGACCCGGAACCGCAGCTTCATCAGCAACCCGATGGGATGGGAAGCAATGGAGTTGGCGGCGCCGGTATGCACGTTCGAGGAGGGGCACACCTCCAGGGGGATGCGACGATCCCGCACCGCTCCCGCCAGCGGACCCAGGTGGTGGGTGCCGTCTGCCAGGGTGGTGATGTCATCCACGATGCGCACGCCGTGACCGAGCCGTTCCGCCCCGCAGAACTGGATCGCCTCCCAGATCGAGGGCAGCCCGAAGGCCTCCCCGGCGTGGATGGTGACGTGCCCGTTCCCGCGGTGCATGGTTTCGAAGGCACCCAGATGCCGAGACGGGGGGAACCCGGCCTCAGCGCCGGCGATGTCGAAGCCCACCACCCCCCGGTCACGATGGCGCAACGCCAACTCCGCGATCTCCGAGCTGCGGGCCTGGTGGCGCATGGCCGTGATCAAGGTGCCGATGGTGAGCGTCCCGCCGCTGGCCGCGCTGCCCTGATCGAAACCTTCCTGAACCGCCTCCACCACTTGATCCAGGGTCAGGCCACCGTTGAGGTGTAACTCCGGCGCGAATCGCACCTCGGCATGCACCACCCCATCCGCCGCCAGGTCTTCCGCGCATTCGCGCGCCACCCGAATGAGGGAATTTTCGGTCTGCATCACCGCAACGGTGTGCTCGAACGTTTCCAAATAGAGCGGCAAATAGCGGCGGGCGGCGCCGGTGTGGAACCAACTGGAGAGTTCTTCGAGGTTGTCGGAGGGCAGCTCATGGCCTATTTCTCCGGCCAGATCAAGAATGGTCTGTGGCCGCAGACCTCCGTCCAGGTGATCATGCAGCACCACCTTTGGCGCTTGGCGGATCTGCTCGTGGGTCAGCGGTCCCATGAGGACATGGTAGAGGTCGTTCGTACCATTGGGACCGTGAGTGTCACTCGTGGTGTGCCGCCCCGACTCACCCCGACGTCCTACGCGTTGCTGGGTGCGGTCTCCCAGGCCGGGCCCTGTTCCCCCTACGAGCTGAAGCGGGTGTTGGCCCGCACCGTGGGGCCGCTGTGGGAGGTGCCCCATAGCCAGATCTACGACGAAGCGGCCCGGTTGGCCCGCCGGCAGTTACTGGTCGAGGCCCAAGAGGGCAGCGGTCGGCGGCGGCTGACCTATTCAATCACCGAGAGCGGTCGATCTGAGCTGCTGCGGTGGCTGCGTTCGCCCTCCCCGGACCGGGTCGAGTTGCGTGACTCGGGGCTGTTGAAGCTGGCCTTCGGGGCGGAGGTGCAGCCGGCTGAGCTGGCCCACGTGGCAGAGGATCACGCCCGGGCCTGGGCGGCCATGGCCGAGCACCTGACCCACGCCATGGACGGTCGGGGCGCGGCCTACGCCCTGTGCGTGGCCGGCGCCGCGGCGGCGTTCTGGGTTGATCTGGAACGGCAGCTTCGTGGTCTTGACGAAGCGGATGACGCGTCCGGGCCGGACACCAACCGGACACCCGAAGCGGCCTGAGCAGCGGCGCCACGGCAGAGGTGGTACCGCCGGCGTGGCCGCGCCGTCAGCCGATGCGTTCCAGGATCAGCGGTGCTGATGCGGCCAGCACCGCCTGGGGTTGCTCACCGATCTCCCAGGCGCCGTCGAGGGCGGCCCGGGCTGCGGGCAGGCGCCCCACATCATCGAGGTGCAGTTGCAGGATGGGCTGGCCGGCCCGTACCGCCTCACCGGGCTTGACCAGGCAGGTGACCCCGGCGGTGGGGGACACCGGATCTTCCTTGCGGGCCCGACCGGCGCCCAGCCGCCACGCCGCCACGCCCACCGCCCGGGCGTCGAGCCGGGTGAGGTACCCGTCGCGCTCCGCCCGCAGCAGCTCGCTTTCCACGCCGCGGGGCAACGGGGCGGCGGGGTCACCACCTTGGGCGGTCACCATCTGACGCCAGGTGTCCATGGCTGCTCCCCGGGCCAGCACGTCGGCGGGATCGGGGGCGGCATGCAACCCGGCCAGGGTCAGCATCTCGCGGGCCAGCGCCACGGTCAGCTCGATGAGGTCCGTCGGGCCGCCACCGGCCAGGCAGTCAATGGCCTCCTGCACCTCCAACGCGTTGCCGGCGGCGCGCCCCAGCGGAGTCTCCATGGCGGTGAGCAGGGCCGAGGTGGCCACCCCGTTATCGCGGCCCAACGCCACCATGGTGCGGGCCAGTTCCCGGCTTCGTTCGGGGTCCACCAGGAACGCCCCGGAGCCGAACTTCACGTCCAACACCAGCGCGGAGGTGCCCTCGGCGATCTTCTTGGACATGATCGAGCTGGCGATGAGCGGGATGGACTCCACCGTGGCGGTCACGTCGCGCAACGAGTACAGCTTGCGATCCGCCGGGGCCAGACCCGCCCCCGCAGCGCAGATCACCGCCCCCACCTGCTGGAGCTGGCGGATGATGGCGTCATTGTCCAACGACGCCCGCCACCCGGTGATTGCCTCCATCTTGTCGAGGGTCCCGCCGGTGTGACCCAGGCCCCGGCCCGACAGCTGCGGTACCGCCGCCCCGCAGGCCGCCACCAACGGGCACAACACCAGGGACACCTTGTCGCCCACCCCGCCGGTGGAGTGCTTGTCCACCGTGGGCCGCGCCAGACCTGAGAGGTCCAGCACCTCGCCGGATTCGATCATGGCCCGGGTCCAGGTACTGAGCTCCCGCGGTGACAGACCCCGCCAGAAGATGGCCATGGCCAGGGCCGAGGCCTGCTCGTCGGCCACCGTCGAGCGGGTGTAGGCATCAAGGAACCAGCGGATCTGTTCGTCGCTGAGCTCGCCGCCGTCCCGTTTGGTGCGGATCACGTCAACGGCGCTGAGGTGGCCCCCGCTCATGCCGGCTGCTCCGATGGGCGGGTCAGGTCCGCGGGACCGAAGGCGTCCACCAGCAGCTCACCCAGCGGCCGGGGTCCACCGGGGGCGTCCACCAGCAGATCCGCACCGCCGAACTCGAACAGCACCTGTCGACACCGACCGCAGGGCACCAACAGGTCCCCGCTCCCGTGCCGGCAGGCCACCGCAACCAGCGAACGGTCACCCGAGCCCACCATCGCCGCCACCATGGAGCACTCGGCGCACCAACTCAGCCCGTAGGACGCGTTCTCCACGTTGCAGCCGCTGACCAGCCCACCTGCAGCGGTGAACCCGGCGGCGCCCACCTTGAAGCGGGAGTACGGGGCGTAGGCCCGGGACGCGGCCCGGACCGCCTCGGTTCGTAACTGATCCCAGTCAATGTCGGCGGCCATCTGGTGATGTTGACACGTGGCCGGCCCCTCCCGACGCGCACCGGGCGCTCCCCGACCCGCCGTGGGAATGAACGTGTGGCAACCTGGAGGGGTCGTTTGGGTGAAGTGGCACCGTGGTATCGATCCCTCGGCGCCCCATGGTGGCCTCGCTCTCCTGCCGACACACCGCTCGCATCCCCCTGACCCCCGGTTGGCCCATCTCAATGAAGTTGCACCTCCCGCGAACCGGCCGCCGACTGGCGTTGATCGAGGCGCGCCCTGCCCCGGAACGTTGGCCGTGGACGGCGCTGCGGGCGGTGCTGTTGGTGGCCTACCTGGCCTTCGTGTTGCGCTTCTGGAAGGTCAACGGGGTCCCGCTGGAACGGGTCCAGGTGCTGGCGTGGATCAGCGGGGCGCTGCTGATCGTGAGCACCGGGAGACCGGCGGGGGGTGTGCTGCGCATCGTGCGGGACTGGCTCCCGATCCTGGTGATCCTGGCGGCCTATGACCTGTCACGGGGCGCGGCGGACACGCTGGGCATGCCGGTGCAGTCTTCCTCCATCGTCACCATTGAGCGGGCCATCACCTTCGGCCAGGTTCCCACGGTGTCCGCGCAGGCGTCTCTCGGGCCCTATGACGGACCGATTCGCTGGTGGGAGATCCCCGTGGCGTTCACGTACCTGTCCCATTTCGTGGTGCCCTTCGCGGTGTTGGCGGTGCTGTGGGTCAAGCGGCGGGCGACGTTTCGCCGTTATCGAAACGCCCTGTTTCTCATCACCGCCATGGGGCTGGCCACGTACATCCTGGTCCCGGCCACGCCGCCATGGTTGGCGTCACGCCAGGGCCTCATCGGACCGGTCCAGCGCACCGGGTTGCGAGGGATGGAAGCGTTCGGGCTGCAGACCGCTGACGCCCTCATCCACTACGGCACCCGGGTGGGGAACGCGGTGGCGGCGCTGCCATCCCTGCATGCCGGCTGGGCCACGCTGAGCGCCCTGTGGCTGGCGCTGCACCTCCGACGCCGCTGGTGGCCGTTGCTGTTCAGCTACCCGCTGATCATGGGGGTGTCCTTGGTCATCAGCGGCGAGCACTACGTCTTCGACATCCTGCTGGGTTACCTCTACGCCGCGGTGGCGGTGTTCGCGCTGCTGCGCCTGGAGCGGTGGTGGGAAACCCGCCAGGCACTGCGCGCCGCCAACGGAGGCTCCCCGCTGGCCGAGGTTGCGGATTCGGCCGACCCGCAGGCGGTGGTGGACCTCACCGACGGTGCCGAGGACTCCGACCACGGACGGGTTCCGGTGCCTGTGGAGTTGAGCAACGAGGCCGGGTCCATACGCTGATCGGGGGCTGATCGGGAGATGATCGGCGCTGAGTGCCGGGCTGCGGGGGGCGGTCACCAGGTTGGTTTGGCCAGCACCCCGCCGTCCACCAGCAAGCTGGCCCCGGTGATCCACCCCGAGAGGTCACTGACCAGGAACACCACCGCATTGGCCACATCTTCGGCGGAACCCAGACGGCCCAGCGGGGCGGCCGCCAGCCAGCGGGCTACACCCTCCGGCCAGGCCTGGCTCAGGCCCTCCCGATCGATGAGACCCGGCGCCACCGAGTTGATGCGGATGCCGTGGGCGCCGTACTCCCCGGCCGCCGCTCGGACCCACTGTTCCAGCGCGGCTTTGGAGGCGGCGTAGGGACCGTGGGCCGGGGCCGGCTGGCGGGCTTCGATGGAGGAGATGGCCACCACCCGCCCGCCGCGTCCCGCCGCCATCCAGCGCGACGCCACCAACCGGGTCAACTCCGCCGGGGCTTCCACGTTGCTGGACAGCACCTGGCGCCAATCTGCCGGGGTGGCCTCATTCAACATGCCGAGGCGCTGGTCAGCGGCATTGTGGACCAGAATGTCCAGCGGCCAGGCCTGGTCCACCAACCGGGCCGCTTCCCCTGGCTGATCCAACTCGGCCCGAACCGTGGCGGCGGCTCCCAGCGCTGCGGCACCGTCGGGGTCGCCGCGATAGTGCACCACCACCTCGGCCCCGGCGTCCATCAAGCGCCGCACGATCCCCGCGCCGATGCCGCCACTGGCGCCGGTCACCAACGCCCGCTGCCCGCTCAGGTCAATCGGGATCATGCTGCGTCCAGATCATCACGTTGCTCCGTCATGTTGGCTCGGTGAGGTGGCTTTCGATGATGTGACGCTCGATCACTGCAGGGTTCCTCGGCGGTAGTCGATGAAGCGGGCCTGCACCTGGTCCATCTGGCGGGCGGTGAGGCGCTTGGGTTCACCCACGGTACGGGCCAACAGGTACTGCTCGGCCAGGGTCTCCACCTCCACCGCCAGATCCAACGCCGCCGTCAACGTGGCCCCGGTGGCGATCTGGCCGTGGTTGGCCAACAGCGCCGCTCCTCGCCCGTCCAGCGCCGCCACCACCGCGGTGGCCAACTCCTCGGTGCCGAACGTGGCATAGGGGGCACAACGAATGTCATGACCGCCGGCCACTGCCACCATGTAGTGGAACGGCGGGATGGGCAGACGCAGGCAGGCCAGCGCCGTGGCCGCCGGGGAGTGCACGTGCACGATGGCCCCAACGTCAGCACGGGCGGCGAAGACGGCCTGGTGGAAGCGCCATTCCGAGCTGGGAGGACGCTTGCCCCGGCGGGTGCCGTCAACGCCCACCCACACGATGTCCGCGGGCCGCATCGAGGCGTAGGGCAACGCCGAGGGCGTGATCAACATCCCCGCGGCCTCCGATGCGCTCTGGGCCGGCCGGTCCAGGGGGAAACGGACCGAGGCGTTCCCGGAGCTTCCCTGGCTCAGCCGACGGGGTCCGAAGGAACGGCACAGCTCGATGAGTTGGCGACGCAGGCTCAGCTCGGCGGATTCCACCGTGCCGCCACCGCCGCCAGGACCGTCCACAGGGCCGGTCGCGCCGCATCAAGGGTTGTGAGGATGTCTTCCAGGGTGATGGCCGGTCCCAGCCCAGCGGCAGGATTGGAGATCACACCGATGGCGGCGTAGGGCAGCTCCAACTCCGCCGCCAGCGCAACCTCGGGGCAGCCGGTCATGCCCACCAGGTCCGCCCCCAGCCGAGCGAAGGCGGTGATCTCCGCCGGCGTCTCGAAACGCGGCCCGTTGGTACACACGTAGGTACCGCGGGGCCGCAGGGCGATCCCGGCTTCGGCGGCGGCTTCCCGTGCCAGCTGTCCCAGGGCGGGATGGTACGGGGTGCTGAGCTCCACGTGACGCACCGGGTTGATCGTGGCTGACCACCCCTCGGCCCACGCCGACAGCTGCTGCTGGTCACCGGCCACCGCGCCCGGCGGCGGTTCCGGCAGGTCATGGTGGACCGCGTCGGGCACGGCCCCGTCGAAGTACGTGCCGGCGCGCTGCTGGGTGAAGTCCAGGAACTGATCGATGAGCACCAGGTCACCGGGGTGCAGATCCGCCGCGATGGCACCACTGACCGCGGTGGCCATCAGCGCCGTGACGCCCAGACGGCGCAGGGCCCACAGGTTGGCCCGGTAGTTGATGCGGTGCGGTGCCACGCTGTGGTCCCGCCCATGACGAGCCACGGTGGCCACCGGCCGGTCCTGCCATTCGCCGCGAACCACGCTGGCATCGCCGTAAGGGGTGGCAACGAGGAACGGCGTGGCGTGCTGCAGGCCCGGCACCTGAGAGAACCCTGATCCGGTGATTATCCCCAGCACTGCCCGTTGCCTCCGCCGGGAACCCTACCCGCCGCCGGACCCGCCATCGACCCCCGCCCGACCCGCCGTCAGATCCGGCGTCGACAGCACGGAACGCGAGACCACGCGATTGAACCACCGGGCGTGACCATACCGGTGGATATGGCAGGACTAGGCTCCCTCCGCCCCCGGCTGCTTGCGGCGAGGATGGGCCCGCCGGTTCCCCCACCGGTCGGATTGGGACAGGCCCGCACGGACCCACACGAGGTGACGAAATCATGCCGACCATGACGAAGAAGACCGGATTTCTGGGCGCAGTACTGGCCCTGGGGCTGGTAGCTGGGGCTTGCGGCGGCGATGATGCCGAGACCGCAGTGGGTAGCGGCGAGGGCAGCACCGCATCGAGTGCTGCCACCCCAGCCACCGTGGCCCGGGGCTTCACCGGTGACTGTGCCAGCGCCGAGGTGTTCTGCATCGGCCTGATCACCGACGTGGGCAAAGTGGACGACAAGTCCTTCAACCAGTCGGCGTGGCAAGGCGCCATGGAAGCCGCGGCCGCGCTGAAGGGCGGCGCTGATTACGTGGAGACCGCCGATCCCAAGGACTACGCCAAGAACATCCAGAGCTTCGTTGACAAGAAGGCCGATGTCATCGTGACCGTGGGCTTCGCGTTGGGCGAGGCCACCACCACCGCAGCCAAGGCCAACACCGCCGTGAAGTTCATCGGTGTTGACCAGTTCCAGGCGGCGGAAGTAGCCAACCTCACCGGCTTGATCTTCCCCGAGGACAGGGCCGGGTTCATGGCCGGCGCACTGGCGGGCCTGCTCACCAAGACCAACACCGTGGGTGCGGTCCTCGGAACGGACAAGGTGCCGCCGGTGGTGGCCTTCGGTAAGGGCTGGGAGAACGGTGCCAAACACACCAACCCCAACGTCAAAGCGGTCACGACCTACCATCCGGGCGGTCTGGACCAGGCCTTCTCCGATCCCACCTGGGGGGCGCAAACCGCCAAGCAGGCGCTGGACAACAACGCCGACATCGTCTTCGGGGCCGGCGGCAAGACCGGCAACGGAGCGCTGGCCGAGGTGGCCAAGAAGTCCGGGGCGTACTGCGTGGGCGTGGACACCGACCAGTGGGAGACCGTTCCCGAGGCCCATGCCTGTCTGGTGACCAGCGCCATGAAGCTGATCGATGTGGGGGTGGTGGACCTGGCCACCCAGGCCAAGAACGGGACCATCAAGGGTGGCAACTTCGTGGGCCGGGTGGGTCTGGCACCGTTCCACGATTTCGACGCCAAACTCCCCGCCGACGTGAAGTCCAAGCTGGCCACCGTCATCGCCGACGTGGAGTCGGGCAAGCTCAAAACCGGCGTCAACTGATCCACCGGCCGAGACCAGCCCACTCCATCCGCCACCTCCTCTGGCCACGGTACGCAACGTGAACCGGAACACTGAACGACTGCAAACGGCCTTGTTGCCGGTGGCCGCAGTGCTCGTCGCGTTCGTGGCCGGAGCGGTGGTGTTGGCGCTGGACGGCCGCTCGCCGGTGCAGGCCGGGATCGCGTTGTGGAAAGGATCCGTCGCCAGTCCTGAGGCGCTGGGCTCCACCCTGGAGAAGGCCACCCCGTTGGTGTTGGCCGGGCTGGCGGTGATCGTGGCCCTGCGTGCCGGGCTGTTCAACATCGGCGCCCAGGGTCAGTTGCTGTTGGGATCGATCATGTCCGCCTACGTGGGATACCGCCTCGGCGGGCTGCCCGCAGCGCTGCACATACCGATTGGTCTGGCGGTGGGGGTGGCCTTCGGTGCAGTGCCGGCGTTGGTGGTGGGCGTGTTGAAGGCCTACCGCGGCGTGCACGAGGTAATCGTCACCATCATGCTGAACACCATCCTGGTGAACCTCACCGATTGGCTGGCCGGCGGGCCGTGGATCGAACCTGGTCAGGCCATCTCCCGCACCGCGCCCATCGAGGATTCCGCCCGTATCGGCCGCATCGCTGAGCTGCCGGTGGGATTTCTGCTGGCGGTGGTCATGGTCTTCGTGGTGGGGTTCCTGCTCAGCCGCACCACCTTGGGTTTCGAAATGGCCACCGTCGGGGCCAACCGCCATGCCGCGGAGTATGCCGGGATCTCGGTGCGGCGTGTCACACTGGTGGCCATGGCCATCTCCGGGGGACTGGCCGGCCTGGGCGGGGCCATTGAAACCCAGGGGGTGGTTGGCCGTTTCGAGCCGGGCTTCAATCGGGGCCTGGGCTTTGACGGGATCACCATCGCGCTGTTGGCCAAGGTGTCACCCCGTGGGGCCATCGCCGCCGCGCTGTTGATCGGGGCGCTGCGGGCGTCCTCCACCGAGTTGCAGAGCCGGGCTCAGGTGGCGCCGGAGATCGTTGATGTGGTGTTGGCGCTGGCGTTGTTGTTGGTGGCCGCGCCCATGATCATCCGCTGGGCGTTGCGCTTGCGTACTGCGTCCGGTGTGGAGGAACTGAACCTGACCAGCGGATGGGGATCATGAAGCGCCGGCTGCAGGGGTGGCAGACCGTACTGGTAAGTACGGCGGTGGCGGTGATGACGATGTACGTGGGTTTTCTCATTTGGGATTTCCGGGCGGTGGCGGTGCTGGGGTTTATGGTGCGGTACGCCACCCCGTTGGCGCTGGCGGCCATGTGCGCCATTGTGGGGGAGCGCAGTGGGGTGATCAACATCGGTATCGAGGGCCAGATGCTGCTGGGCGCCTTCGCAGGGTTTTTCGGCGCCGCGGCCTTCGGTTTGGTGGCCGGGGTGATGCTGGCGCTATCGGTGGGGGCGTTGTTGGGTTTGTTCCTGGCGGTGTGCGCCGTGACCTGGCGCATTGATCAGATCATCGCCGGCACCGTGATCAACATCTTCGCCGCCGGGGTTACGTCATTCTTTTATCGGCAAGGCAAGACGTTGGGTTCACCCATGCCGGACTGGAAGGTCCCGTTGTTGGGTGATCTGCCGTTGTTGGGCCCGGTGTTCTTCCAGAGCGGGTTGTTGACCTATCTGACGTTCGCGATCATCGCGGTGTTGCAGTTGGCGTTGTTCCGCACGGCGTGGGGTTTACGCACCCGGGCGGTGGGGGAGCACCCCTCAGCGGCGGACACGGTGGGGGTGAACGTGGCCCGTTACCGCTACGGCAACGTGGCCCTGGGCGGGGCGCTGGCGGGGTTGGCCGGGGCGTTGCTGTCCATCGAGGCCACCGGCAGCTTCGAGCGGGGGATGACCGCTGGCCGGGGATTCCTGGCCCTGGCCATCATGATCATGGGGCGGTGGCGGCCATTGCTGGCGTGGACGGCGGCGCTGTTCTTCGGTTTGCTCAACGGGTTGGTCAACCAACTCAACTTCGATCAGGTCATTGACGTGCCCCCCCAGTTCACGGCCATGTTGCCCTTTGTGCTGACCATCGCCGTGTTGGCGGTGTTCGCCGGGCGGGTGCGGCCCCCGGCGGCGTCCGGCCAGCCCTACACGGGAGCCTGAGCCAGCATGACGGACACCGCCGGTGAGGGTGATGAACGGGCGTTGCTCCTCGACGTGCGGCGCATCTCGAAACGGTTCCCCGGGGTGTTGGCCAACGATGCGGTGTCCCTGCAACTACGTCGGGGCGAGATCCTGGCGTTGCTGGGCGAGAACGGAGCCGGCAAGTCCACCCTGGTGAAGATGCTCTTCGGGCTGCAACGACCCGACAGCGGTGAGATCTTCATCAAGGGCGAGGCGGTGAGGTTGCGTTCACCCCGCGATGCCATCGTGCGTGGCGTGGGCATGGTCCATCAGCACTTCCAGTTGGTGCCGGTGATGACCGTGGCCGAGAACGTGGTGTTGGGTCACGAACCTCGTCGGTCGGTGATCCCCAAGATGGCGTGGTTGGGCCGGTTCCTGGACACCCGGCGGGCGGCGGCGGAGGTCCGCAAGCTGTCCCAACGCTACGGATTGCAGGTGCCCCCCGACGCCGTGGTCGAGGACCTACCGGTGGGTATGCAGCAGCGGGTGGAGATCATCAAGGCCTTGTACCGGGGGGCGGAGATCCTGATCCTGGACGAGCCCACCGCGGTATTGACCCCCGGCGAGACCGATGAGCTGTTGCAGATCATGCGGGATCTGGCCGCTCGGGGAACCGGGATCATCTTCATCACCCACAAACTGCACGAGGTGATGGCGGTAGCGGACCGGGTGGAGGTGCTGCGGGGCGGCAAGGTGGTGGGCTCGGCCCGGCCGGCGGAGACCGATGAGGCCGGGCTGGCATCGATGATGGTGGGCCGTTCAGTGGTGCTGCGGGTGGAGAAGACCCCGGCCCAACCCACCGACGTGGTGCTCTCGGTGGAAGCCTTGCAGGTGGACGATGACCGTCACCAACGGGCGGTGCGCGATCTGGATCTTTCGGTGCGCGCCGGTGAGATCCTGGGGGTGGCGGGGGTGCAGGGCAACGGGCAACGGGAGCTGGTGGAGGCCATCTGCGGAATGCGGGCGGTGCGCCACGGCACCATCACCATCGCCGGGCGGGACACCACCCATTGGAACGCCCGTGACGTGAACGCCCTGGGCGTGGCCCACATCCCCGAGGACCGCGAGAAGCACGGTCTGGTGGGTTCATTCTCCATTGCTGATGAGTTGGTGTTGAACCGCTATGACGAGGTGCCCTTCGCCCGGCACGGTCAGCGGGATTTCGCCGCCGTGGCCCGCCATGCCGAGGCCCTGGTTCGCCGCTTCGATGTGCGGACCCCCAGCGTGCAGCGGGCGTCCAACACCCTGTCGGGCGGGAACAAGCAGAAGGTCATCGTGGCCCGGGAATTGGGTCATCGGGCCCGGCTGGTGGTGGCCGCCCAACCCACCCGGGGCGTGGACGTGGGTTCGGTGGAGTTCATCCACAATCAGTTGGTGGCCGCTCGGGACAGCGGGGCCGCGGTGCTCCTGGTCTCCGCGGAACTGGACGAGGTGCTGGGTTTGTCCGATCGGGTGGCGGTGATGAGCGATGGGCGTATCGTGGCCGTGCTCGACACCGCTGACGCCACCCGTGAGCGTGTGGGATTGCTGATGGCGGGCGGGCGGGAGGTCGGTCGATGAGCGTGCGGATCGGGTACGGGGTGCTGACCTGTCAGCGGTTGGCCGGCAGTGATCGGCCCTTCGAGGACATCTACGCCGACGAGTTGGCCTACGCCGTGGCCGCCGAGGACCTGGGTTTCGATTCGGTGTGGTTGTCCGAGCACCACTTCACCGAGGACGGGTACCTCTCCGCCATCTTTCCGATGATGGCGGCCATCGCGGCGCGCACCACCCGGGTGGATCTGGGCACCGACGTGATCTTGTCGCCCATGCATCATCCGTTGCGTTTCGCGGAGGACGCGGCGGCGGTGGCGGTGCTGGCCGGGGCCACCCGCACGTTGCAGTTGGGGTTGGCTATCGGCTATCGCGACGAAGAGTTTCAGGCCTGGGGTGTACCGAAATCGGAGCGGGTGGCGCGACTGGTGGAACACGTTGAGGTGGCCCGCAAGGCATGGACCGGTGAACGGTTCTCACACCGTGGCCCGGCGCTGGAGGTGACCGACCTGGTGCTGCGCCCGGCCCCGGCCCGGCCACCGCAGCTGTGGATCGGCGGATGGGTGGATGCCGCCATCCGCCGCGCCGCCCGCATTGGTGACGGTTACGTGTCACCGTCCACCGGGGTGCGTGACACCGCTCGGCGCATCGCCATCTTGGACGAGGAAGCGGCGCGCATCGGCCGGGCGGAACCGGTGCCGGTGTCCACCTTCACCTGGTCCGCGTTCGATGACGGCGGCGGGATCTCGCCCGGGGTGCGGGCCGGGGTGGCCCACCTCCATGAGGGCTACCGGGAGTGGTATTCGTCCTCCAGCGATTGGGGCGGCGGCCGGGAGTTCGGTGAGAAGCTGGCGTCGTTCTCCGACGGCACCGGCTGGATCCAGTCCGGCACCAGCGAACAACTCCTGCACCGGCTGGGGACGCTGGCGTCGAGCGTCGCCCCTGATCGGCAGTTCGAACTGGGCGTGCGCCTGCATTACCCCGGCATGGAGCGTGCCGAGGTCCTCGACGCCATGGCCCGCTTCGCCGCCGAGGTGATGACCCCGCTGCGAGCGTTATGGGCCTGATCACAGGGTCGTGTCGCTTCAAACCTTGATCCACCGGTTGGGGTGGGGTGAGGTGATCGACGTATCCGTCTGAAACGCACCGTTAAAGTGGCGTCAGACCCACACCGCCGTGGAGGGCCCCATGGTTGCTGCCCACGCCAAACGATCCAGAGCCAGATCCCGGCGACCGCTGATGGCGGCGCTGCTGGGCCTGACCGTGCTCATGGGGGCGTGTGCGAGCGGCGATCAGGCCAGCCCGGCAACGACGAGCACCAGCACCACCACGAGCACCACCGAAACCACAACCGTTACCACCACATCGTTGCCGCCTCGGCCGATCCCACGGCCCGAGCTCGGCCACTTCGCTGACAACGTGGGGAAGTATTGCGGGCGGTCCGGCGACGCTCGGATTGAGATGCGGTTCCGAGCGACGGTGGTACACGTGGACAACACCGGGCCGGCACCGTGGACCACCTTTGCCGTCAGCGAATGGTTCACCATCGATGTCGGTACCGAGATAGCCCTGTGGTCCCCCGGTTTCGAAGGGCAACCGGGGGAGGAGTGGTTGGTCTCCTCGTCGCGGTATGGGGTCGGGAACCTGTCCTCGGGCGACGTCTACTGGTGTGAGAGCGAGCTGTTCGCGAAGGCCGCTCACGACAGGTGGGCGAAGGAGCTGGGAGCGCCCGTCACCGCCGGCGCCGCTACCGCGGAGCGGCCCGCCGGTCCCCAGGCTCGTGGCGTGCTGGCTGCCAGCGAAGCACGGTGGCGGGACAACAAGCCGTCGAGTTACACCTACACCGTAAGGGTTTCCACCAATTTCGGCAGGTGGCACGACCGCCAAACGTGCGCTACCCAACAACATCGGGTGGTGGTCAAGAACGATACCGTCATCCAAGCCAAGGGTATCGGCGCACTCTGCGATCTGACGCTCGAAGACGTGCCCACTATCGAAGACCTGTTCGAGCTGGCCAAGCGGGCGGGCGGTGCCGTCCAGTCACCTGTCGACTACGACGCCGACTTCGGCTTTGTGCGTGACGTGTACGCCGAGGATCGCTCCATCCAAATCTACGCCGGCGTGGTGGATTTCAGCGTGGGAGCGTTCCCCCTCAGCGGGGATCCTCTGGCCGAGCTCGACGACCAGCGGGCGCTGTGGGAACGGCAGGGGCCGCGCTCCTACACCTGGGAACTGCAGATGCGCTGTTTCTGTTCGCCGGGTTTGCTCAAAATGACCGTTATCGACCGTCAACCGGATCCCAACCATCCGCTCGGCATACGAACCGTGGAGGAACTGTTCGACTTCATCGGCCAGAACGCCAACGCCGACATCATGCAGATCGCCTACCACCCGGACTTCGGCTACCCGATAGAAGTCCGCGCAGACCGCTACTTCAACGGAAGCGACGATGAGATCACCTACATCGTCAGCGACCTGACCGCGCTGGACGGCTGACCAGCGCACCACCGACCATCAATCTCGATGGTTTCGACATCGCCCATTCAGACCTAGATCCGTGCGTTGTTGGGCGTACGTGTGTTCGATACGCGACAAGGTGCCTGTTCATAGACGCCCGTTGGGTCAAAATGGCTCAGCCGCACAGATCCAGTCGGCATTTGTCGCCAGTCGCCCCAATCGATGGTGCTTATTTGGTTCACGTCGAGCCCGAACAAATATCGATTGTTTTGTGGAAGTGTCAGTACCGCAGATCGTTGATTGACCGGATGACAACCAGCGGAGGCCCGAGCGCAGTGGAGAGCGGTTTGAGATCGTCCGGATCGCTGGTGAGGACATCCTCGCCCCGTTCCCTGGCGATGACCACAACGCCCGCGTCGACGATGTCCGCCGTCGACGCTCGGGCGAGGAGCCATCCCGCCGAGCGGGCGTGTGCTTCGATGAACGGCCGCACCTCGCACCCCGCAAGGAACCTCGAGAATTGTGCCTGCGGACCGCTGCGCCACGCCTGCGCCAGCACGGTCGATGGCACCGATGGCGTGTCGCCGTGTTCGAGAAGGCGCCGGTGCAGTGCCCACACGAGGCGCTCGTTGCGATCGGCCGCCACGAGCACCCCAGCGTCGTAGGTGTAACCGCTCACTATGCGTGTTTGCGGTGGTCAACAGCCAAGAAGCGGTCAGCCGCAGCCAATTCATCGGCGGTCAGGACCCCGTGCTCGGACTCCCACGCCTGCACCGCCCTAAGCCCTTCCTCGATGCGCAGCGCCCGCTCAGCCGCCTGGTTCAGCCAGGACGAAAGGCTGACACCGTGGCGCGCCGCGGCATCAGCGGCGGCTCGAGCGGTGCCTTCATCGAGTGCGACGGAGATCTTGCGAACGGACATTCACAGCATGGTAGCACCCGATTCCTACCGCACCGTGAGCACGACGTGCGCACCGGCTGGATGGCCGGCGCTGTCACCGGTCAGGCGGTAGGCGGCTCAGGCCAGCCGGGGACGCCGTCATCGAGTTGCACGCCGCAGGAGTTCAACAATCCAGACACCACGCGGTAACAGAGAGCGCCGGCCATGAACTCGATGATCTCGCTGTGGTTGTAGCGCTGCTCCAGCTCGGCCCAGGTGGCGTCACTGACACAATCATCGCTGTAGAGGTCATCGGTCATCTGGATCAATGCACGCTCGACATCGGTCCAGTTGCCCTGTCCGATGG
Organism: Acidimicrobiales bacterium; assembly: GCA_046155365.1. GTDB lineage: Bacteria > Actinomycetota > Acidimicrobiia > Acidimicrobiales > CAIXPF01 > CAIXPF01. The sequence goes on from JBJXFH010000080.1 coordinate 64,405, forward strand.
GCCGCGTGATGAGGTAGATCTCGGCGTCAGTGAGACCCACCGAGCGTCCGAACAGGGTGTGCTGGCCGAACTCGTAGACCGCCTGGCAGTTCCAGCCCATGCGCAGGATCACGATCTCCCGCAGCCGGGCGTCCACCGATCCCTTGAACAAGATGGTCTGGGCGAAGGCCCCGAAGGCGGTGTTCACGGTGCGATTGGTGTGCAACGTGGCGATCACGTTCACGGCATTGGCCGGGCCGTTGGCCATCGCTTCGCGGGCCTTGACGGCCACCTTCTCGATGGGCGGAACACGGGGCGAGGTGGGTCGACGCTGATGCATGGCGGGCATTCTTCCAGTTACCGACCAGAGCTGCAGGCGTACCATGTCCGACCACGGGGATACGGGGAGGTACAGGAACGATGACCGAACGCTTCGGTGTGGTGATCGTCGGCGGTGGGTCGGCCGGAGCGGTGTTGGCCGCCGGGCTATCGGAAGATCCCGGTTCACGCGTGTTGTTGCTTGAAGCGGGACCGGATCACATTTCGGCGGACACACCAGCCAACATCGCCTCCACCAACTGCTTCATGGCATGGACCGAGCCGGGCCGCCTGTGGCCGGCATTGCGGGCGGTCCGCGCCGACGGTCACCGGGAGCGGATTTACCTGCGGGGCCGCGGCGTGGGTGGCTCGTCATCGGTGAACGCCATGGCGACTATTCGCGGCACAGCCGAGGACTACCAGCGCTGGGCCGACGAGTTCGGCTGCGACGGCTGGGGCTGGGCCGAGATGCTGGCGGCCTTTCTCCAGATCGAGGACGACGTTGACTACGGCGGCGACGGGCTCCACGGCAGGGGCGGTCCCATACCGGTGAGTCGGCTCCCGCTCGGGACCACGTCACCGGTGGATCGGGCCATGCGAGCGGCGGTGGCGAACCTCGGCTACCCGATCGCCGATGACTACCACGCGGAAGGCGCAACGGGCCTCAGCCGTTGGGCGTTTTCCATGAGCGACGGCCGGCGGGTGTCCACCAACGACGCCTATCTGGAATCGGCTCGCAAGCGCCCGAACCTGGAGATCCGCGGGGACAGCCACGTGGACCGGGTGGCGATCGAGGAGGGTCGGGCGACCGGCGTGGTGCTGGTCGACGGCAGCGTGATCGAGGCCTGCGAAGTGATCCTCTGCGCCGGCGCCATCCACTCACCGGCGATCCTGCTGCGATCGGGCGTGGGTGTTCAGGACGCGCTGCCGGTGGGCAAGAACCTCAAGGAGCATCCCAGCGCCCGCATCGATGTGACCTTGCGGCCCGCCGGGCGACGCAGCGCTACCCGGGAGTCCGTGGTGCGCTCCGTACTGCGCTACGGCTCAGATCTGGCCGACGCCGGTCCCAATGACATGCAGATCGGTGCGTTTGATCTGGTTGGTTCAACCGAGGCGGATTTGGCCAATGCCCAGTTCTTCACGGCGGTGATGCGCGTGTTCTCCCACGGCGAGGTGCGGCTGCGCTCGGCCGATCCGCTGCAGGACCCGAGGGTGGAGTTCCGGCTACTGTCCGACGAGCGGGACCTGCTGCGGTTGCGTGACGGGGTGCGGCGCCTGGTGAAGGTGATCGCCCATCCGGCGGTGGCCACGATCATCGAACACGTCGACGCGCCATTGGAGCAGCTCGACACCGCTGAGGGCGTCGATGCTTGGCTGCGGAACACGGTGAACGATTACGTCCATGCTGTGGGGACCTGCCGGATGGGCCATCCCGACGATCCAGCCGCGGTAGTGGACCTTCGCTGTCAGGTGATCGGCTACCAGGACCTGTTCGTGTGTGACGCTTCGATCATGCCGGATTTGCCGACGTGCAACACCCATCTGACCACTGTGGCGGTAGCCCAACGGTGGTTGGATTTGCGGACCGGCTGATTCGCGGCGCCACCAGCGGGGCCCTCACACCACCGGGGACATGCCCCCGTCCACGTTGATGGCGGTGCCGGTGATGTAGGACGCCTTGTCCGAGGCCAAGAAGCAGGCCAGGTTGGCGAACTCCGTCGGGTCACCCATGCGGCCCAGCGGCACGGCCCGGGCCCGGGTGGCGATGTACTCCTCGAAGGACCTGTCCGGCAGCTGCTCCTGATGCAGCCGGTGCCACTGGTTGGTCAGCAAGATGCCGGTGTTGATGGCGTTGCACAGGATGCCGAACGGGGCGTACTCCGCCGCCAGGGCCTTGGTCATGGCCATCCCCGCCGCCCGGCTGACCGAGGTCGGGGCCGAGCGGGCGCCGGGGGCCTTGGCGCCGATGTTCAACACGTTGATGACCCGACCCCACCGCTGTTCCTTCATCGCCGGCAGGCACAACCGGATCAGGCGGATGGCGGCCATCAACTTCAGGTCCAGGTCGTGTTGCCAGTCCTCGTCGCTGCTGTCCTCGAACGGCCGCGCCGCGGAGGTGCCGGCGTTGTTCACCACGATGTCGATGGTTCCGAGTGCGGCCACCACCGAGGCGTGCGCCTCGGCCAGGGCGGCCCCGTCACTGACGTCGCAGGCCACGCCGATCACCTTGACCCCCGGTGACTCGGCGCTGATGTCCGCCACCGCCTGGTCCAAGGTGGCGGCGGTGCGGGCCAACAGCGCCACGTTCGCCCCGGAGCGGGCGAACTCCGCCGCCATGGCCCGGCCCAGTCCCAAGCTGGCACCGGTGATGATTGCGGTCCTACCGTCGAGCCTCACGTCCATGGCCCAACCGTACGCCGCCGGAACGCAACACGGCCCGCCCCGCAGCGGTGTGGCCAGGGGGCGGGCCGTAGAGCCGGACGATCAGCGCAGCGTAAGCCCCGCGTAATCGCTCTGGGCTACTTCGTTGAGCTTGTTCACATATTTCGGGGCCCCGCCGTTGTACACGAAATAGCGGACTTTGCCGTGTTCATGACCGTCGATATTGGAGTTATACCCGGTGAACCAGCTCTTGGCCTTGCGCATCAACATGGTGCTGTACATCTTCTTGACGTGCTCGGTCCACTGCTGCTCGGCATCAGGGGTGGCATCGAAGCGGGTGTAGCCGTGCTCCCACACGTACTCCAACAACTCGGTGATCCAATCCACCCCGGATTCGATGCCCCGCGGGAAGTTGGTGGATGCCGAACCGCTCTGGGGTCCCGCCAGCATCAGCAAGTTGGGGAAACCCTCCGTGGTCATGCCCAGGAAGGTGCTGGGGCCATCGTTCCATTTGTCGCGCAGCTTCTGGCCGCCCACCCCGGTGATGTCGATGCGGTCGTAGGCCCCGGTGATGGCATCGAACCCGGTGGCGTACACGATGATGTCGAGGTCGAAGTCCCGCGCCGAGGTCCGCAACCCGTTCTCGGTGATGGACTCGATCGGGGTCTCGCTGATGTCAACCAGTTCCACGTTGTCCTGGTTGTAGACCTCGAAGTAGTTGGTCTCCATCGGTACCCGCTGCACCCCGAAACCGTGGTCCTTGGGGATCAGCTTCTCGGCGATGGCGGGATCATTCACCCGCTGACGGATGCGGTCCGCGATGTACTTGGAGAACTCGGCGTTGGCTTCTTCGTCAACGAAGATCTCCACGAAGTTCCGCAGCCAGATAGCGAAACCGGGCGTGCCGTAGAGGCTATCCCAGTACTCTTTGCGCTCCTCGGCGGTGAGATTGTAAAAACCGCGCCGGTCGGGCTCGTGCTCGAAACCGCCGGGGGTGCGGGCGCACTTGTCGAAGATTTCGTCATAACGGGACCGGATGTCGTTCATCTCCTCCTCGGAGATGGGTCCGTTGGCCAACGGCGCGCTCCAGTTGGGCCGGCGCTGGAACACCGTCAGATGTCCCACCTTGTCCGCGATCTCGGCGATCACCTGGATGGCGGTGGCCCCGGTGCCGATGACCCCCACCCGCTTGCCGGCCAACTCCACCGGCTCCTTGGGCCAGAAGTGGGTGTGGAAGGACTGCCCCTTGAAGCTGTCCATACCGGACAGTCTGGGAAGGGTGGGCGAGGACAGCAGACCGACGGCGGTGATCACGAAGCGGGCGGTGATAGCCGCGCCGGTCTCCTTGATGTGGAGGTGCCACACGCTGCGGTCCTCATCCCAACGCATTGACTCCACGGTGTGGTTGAACTGCATGTGGCGGCGAAGATCAAACTTGTCCGCCACATAGTTCAGGTACCGCAGGTTCTCGGGCTGGCCGGAGAAGCGTTCCTTCCAGTGCCACTCGTTGAGCAGTTCCTTGGAGAACGAGTAGCCGTAGGTGTAGCTCTCCGAATCGAAGCGGGCGCCGGGATAGCGGTTCCAATACCAGGTGCCGCCGAGGTCATCGGAGCTCTCCAACACGGTGGCGTTGATGCCCAGATCCGCCAGCCGCTTGATCTGGTAGATGCCGCCCACACCGGCGCCCATCACCACCACTTCGTACAGCGGTTGTTCGCTGTTACCAGCGGTGGCGTCCCGTTCTTTCACGGCCTGCTGCGTCATGCGCGCGTCCTCCTCGGAGATGAGCCCGATCTGTAGGTGGCGTGATCGTAAGCCGCAACGCCACCCCAAGGCAGCCCCAGCCCTACCGGGTCAGGAGGAAACGATCGTTGGGCCCTAAACGGTGAGGACAAAGGTCCCTGCTCAGCGGGTCCAAACGGGCTGGCGCTTTTCGAGAAAGGCCGTTACGCCCTCACGGAAGTTGGCGGTCCCGGCCAGGCCCACCGCCAGGCTCCGTTCCAGCGCCAGTGCGTCATCGAAGCTCAGACCGCCGCCCACACCGATGGAACGGCGGATGGCGGCGAGGGCTTCGGGGGCTTTGGCGGCGAGGGTCTCGGCGTAGGCCTGCACGGTCCCTCGAAGCTGCTCGGCGTCCACCACCTCATCGACCAACCCGATGCGCAGGGCTTCTTCGGCCTCCACCAGGCTGCCGCTGTAGAGGTAGCGCAGGGCGTTGGGCCGGCCGATGAGACGAACCAGGGCCACGGTGGCGCCCACCGGCGGGATGAAGTTGATGTTGATCTCGGGCTGACCCAGGCGGGCCCCGCGGGAGGCGAAGCGCAGGTCGCAGTGCAGCGCCATCTCCAACCCGCCGCCCACCGCCACCCCGTTGATGGCCGCCAGCACCGGTTTGGCCGAGGAACGGAGCTGGGCCACGATGCGGTGCACCACGTCACACCAGGTGGCCATGCCCGCCTGGTCGATGGTGCGGAACGCTTCCAGGTCAGCCCCGGCGCTGAAGTACCGCTCAATGGCGCTGGCCAGCACCACCACCCGCACGTCGGGATCAGCGGCCACGGCGTCAAGGGCTTCGGACACCTGGCCGATCATGACCCACTCGAAGGCGTTCACCGGGGCCCGGTCGAACTCGATCCAACCCACATGGTTGACCACGCGCCGGCGGACGAACCGCTCGACCGCGCCGCCATGGTGGGCCGGTCCGGTCACGCCGCGGGGCCCTGGTTCACCTGGTTGTTGACCCGGGCCTCAGCGACCGGCGTTGGGCTTGGTGCCGTGGTTGGCCTTCTTGCGACGGGCGTTGGTCTTGCGCTTGCTGGTCTTCTTCGACACGGCGGGCCTCCGGGGGCAGAAACGGCTCGGCATCCTACCGTCCCCGCCGCCGATGTCCCCGATCTCGCCCTGATCTGGCCCTGATCTCGTCCCGATCAGCGCGATCCGCTCGCCTCGGCTCAGCCCGGCCGACCCCACGCCAACAGCCGTTCCAGCGGCCAGGTGTTGATCACCTCGTCGGGCTCGATGCCCGCCAGCGCCGCCTTGTCGCAGCCGTAGTTCTGCCATTCCAGCTGGCCCGGAGCGTGGGCGTCGGTGTTGATGGCCACCTTCGTTTCCCACTCCAGCGCCAGCGTCAGCAGTTCCTCGGGCGGGTCCTGACGCTCGGGCCGGCAGTTGATCTCCACTGCGGTGTGGTGTTGGGCGCAGGCGGCGAAAACCATGTCGGCGTCGAAGTCAGCGCCGGCCCGGTTGCCGTGGGGGGCCACCTTGCGGCCGGTGCAGTGACCCAACACATCCACGTGGGGGTGCACCGCGGCCAGCACCAGACGACGGGTCATGGCCTTGCGGTCCATCTTGAGCTTCACGTGGGGGCTGGCCACCACCAGGTCCAACCCGGCCAGGGTGGCGTCGTCCATGTCGAGGCTGCCGTCCTCGTTGATGTCCACCTCGAGGCCCTGCAGCAACCGGAACGGCGAGACGGCCCCGGCGGCGGCTTCGGCGGCGAAGGCCTCGTTCAGCGCGTCGATCTCCGCCCGCTGGGTGGCCAGACGTTCCCCGGTCAGACCCCGGGCCACCGCCATACGGGGGGAGTGGTCGGTGACCACCAGGTAGGCGTGCCCCAAGGCCCGGGCGGCGCGGCCCATGGCGGCCATGGTGGCCCCACCATCGGACCAGGTGGAGTGGCTGTGGCAGTCACCTTGTAGGCGGGCCCGCAGCTCGGCGCCTTCGCCCAGCGCCACCACTGTTTCGCGCTCCAGCCGTTCCAGATAGGGCGAGGGCCGCCCGGCGAGCACGTCGGCGATGACCCCGCCGGTGGAGGGACCGATACCGGCGAGCTCCAGCAGGGTGCCGCTTTCCGCCCGATGGTGTAACTCCTCGGAGGTCAGGGTGGCCACGATCTCCGCCGCCCGGGCGAACGCCTTGACCTTGGCGCCGGGAGCGAGGTCCCGATCCAGCAGGTACACCGCCCGTTCGAGCGCCGCCACGGCCTGGTTGACCGGCGAATCTGACCCGACATCGACGGAGCTCATGGCGCAACGTTAGGACCCGGTCGTGGCCATCGACGGCATGACCCCGAGAGTGGTCCCGGCCGCGGCGCGAGAGGTCGCATGGAAGGTCACGGCGCGGGGTGGCTGGAGGGTGTGGGGCCTACGGTACGATTCGCAGACGATGGCCTGGCTGGTGAAAGACGCGAGGGTGCTGGCGTCGGTGGAGGTGGCGGACACCTTTGCTGCTCGTTGCCGCGGGTTGTTGGGCCGGGACGGGATCGATGGCGCCCTGTTGCTGCGCCCGGCCCGTTCGGTGCACACCCTGGGCATGCGGTTCGCCATCGATGTCGCCCACTGTGACGGTGATCTGAAGGTGCTGCACGTCACCCGGATGCGTCCGCACCGAATCGGGCGGCCCTTCCGGCAGGCCTACGTGATCATCGAGGCCGAGGCTGGCGCGTTCGAGCGATGGGGTTTGCGGGTGGGCGACGAGCTGGCGTTGCACGGTGAGGAGGCAGGCCCGCCTGGTGCCGGCCCGAGCTCCCGCCGGTTGCCCACCGTGGGACGCCGCCTAAAGGTATGGGGCACCCATCGTTCTCCGGTGAGCTCTACGGCGCCGGTGGGAGTGGGCTCCGGTGGTCGGGACGCCGCACCGCTGGTGGGTATCACCAGCCGGGCGTCCACCCCCGGGGCGCCGTCGGTCCGGTCCGTGCAGTCGGTGTTGTGCGTGCAGTCGGTGCCGTCGGTGGGGTGCCGCGACGCCGAGAGCGCGGTGGTGCCCTCCCCGGCGCGGAGCTCATCACCCCCACCGCGTGGCGCACGACGGGTTCGGTTACCCGTCGCTTGTTGGTGACTGTCCCCAACGCCGAGGACGACGACGCTGCTGAGGACTCCGCTGGCCCGGAGGAGGTGGGCGAGGACGTCGATACGGCGGAGGATTGGTTGGCGGAGGGAGCGCCCACGGTGCACGTTGGCGCTCCTGGCAAGCCGGCGTTGGTGCTGGTGGCCACACCGATCGGCAATATGGGAGACCTCTCGCGGCGCGCCGCGGAGGAGTTGGCGGGAGCGGATCTCATCGCCTGTGAGGACACCCGCCGCACCGGCCGGTTGCTGCAGCTCAGCGGCATCGGTCCCCGTCCCCTGCTCCGCATCGACGAGCACACCGAGATCGAGCGCACTCCCCGGATCATCGACCGACTGGCCGACGGTGCCCGGGTGGTGCTGGTCAGCGACGCCGGCACCCCGGCCCTGTCCGACCCCGGGGAGCGGCTGGTGCGGGCGGTGCTCGCCGCCGGCCACCCGGTGGAGGTGATCCCCGGTCCGTGCGCCGCCATCACCGCGCTGGTGGGCAGTGGTCTGCCGGCCGGGCGTTTCTGTTTCGAGGGGTTCCTGCCGCGCCGGGGCGGTCCCCGCAGAGCCCAGTTGGCCCAGCTCGCCACCGAGGCCCGCACCATGGTGTTCTACGAATCCCCCCACCGGCTGGCGGCCACGCTAACGGATCTGATCGGCGCTTTCGGCCCGGATCGACCGCTGACCGTGGCCCGGGAGCTGACCAAGCTGCACGAGCAGTGGTGGCGGGGGTCTCTGCGTGACGCCTTGGCCTGGGCTCAGCAGGGTCCGGTACGCGGGGAGGTGGTGTTGGTGGTGGCGGGCGCGCCCCCCGCCAGCACCGACACGGCTCGATCGGACCTCGAAACGGCGCTGGTGGACGCCCTCGCCGGGGGGGCCAGCGTGCGGGACGCGGCCAGTGAGGTGGCGGGCGCATTGGGCGTGAACCGTCGGCAGGCGTACCAGATGGCCCTGCGGATCGCGGGCCGTTCGGCGGGCGACCCCGCACCCGAACGGCCCTAGTCGACCGAATCGACCGCTCATGGCCACCTTGACCTGGCCATCGGGGAGTTTGGTCCCACCCTCCCAGTAGGCTGCTCCGTCGTGTTTAACGCGCCGATCCTTGTCGCTGTTCTGGTGGGTTTCGCCACCACTCAGCTCGCCAACCTGGTGACCACCCTGTATCTCCATCGGTCGTTGTCACACAAAGCGGTCACGTTCGCCCCGCCGGTGCAGTTGGTCATGCGGCTGGTGTTGTGGCTGACCATGGGCATTGACCGGCGGGAGTGGGTCGCGGTGCATCGCAAGCATCACGTGTTCTCTGACCAGGCCCCGGACCCCCACTCACCGGTGCACAAGGGTGTGTGGAAGGTCACCTTCGGCAACGTCGTCTACTACCGGCGTGAGGCCAAGACCCCCGAGACCATCCAGACCTACGCCCGGGACATCGCGCCGGATCGCATCGAACGGGTGCTGTTCAACAAGGGTTTGTTGGGGGTGGCGCTGAGCACCGGGGCCATGGTGCTGCTGTGGGGACCGCTGTTCGCGGCGGTGGTGGCGGTGGTGCACACCTCGCTGTACATCCTGCTCGGTGGTTGCGTGAACGGGTTGGGCCACTGGTTCGGGAGGCGGCCGAATGACAACCGGGCCACCAACATGCGGTGGCTGGCGCTGCTTACCGGCGGTGAGGGCATGCACAACGAGCACCACGAGTATCCCCGCTCGCCGTTCTTCGGGGAGAGCTGGTGGGATCTCGGCGGCAAGTTCGCCCGGTTGCTGGCCAAAATGCGGCTGGCCACTCTGCACGTCTCAAGCCGTTACAGCCGCGAAAACGTGATGCCGCTCGCCGGCTGAGGGAGCTCGCCAGGCCTGCCCCCACTGCCCCGGCTGCCTCCGCCGCGGCTAGCGACCTCGCCAGGCCGGGCCGGCACCTTTTGCCGTTTCGGGTCGAAAGGCGCGGGCGTCGTCAGTTTGCGCTGCCACCCGGCGCATGGTCTCACCGAACCGCACCCCCTCCACCAGGGTCATGTCCAAGCTGCGGCGGGCGATCTCCTTGGTGGCCCGCACCGCCAACGGGGCCGCCCGCAACAGGCGTTGAGCCAGCAGTCGGGCCTCCTCCATGAGCGAGTCGTGGGGCACGATCTTCCACACCAGGCCCATCTTCTCGGCTCGCTCGGCGTCCACCCGGTCCCCGATGAGCAGCAGCTCCATGGCGAACTGCCAGCCGATGGTCCGCGGCATGCGCACCGCCCCCTGCACCGTGGGCACCCCCAGTTGCACCTCGGGAAAGGAGAAGCTGGCCCGCTCCGAGGCGATCACGAAATCGCAGGAGGCCACCATGGTCAGCCCGAACCCGATGGCCGGCCCGTTGACGGCGGCGATGATCGGCTTCCACACCTCCAGCCCCGATTCCAGCGACTGGGCCGAGGGAATCTCCCAGAAGCTGTGACCCTGCGCCCCTACCGAGCCGGCTGGGTCCTTGAGGTCAGCCCCGGCGCAAAAGGCACTCCCGGCTCCGGTGATGATGGCCACCCAGGCGTCGTCATCGTCCCGGAAGCGGGCCCAGGCGGCGTTCAGATCTGATCGGAGCTGCCCGTTGATGGCGTTGCGGGCCTCGGGCCGGTTGTAGGTGATGGTGGCGATTCGGTCGGCGCAGTCGTAAAGGACGGTCTCTCCCATGGCGGAAGTCTTGCCGGGAACTGTTCGTCGAGGCGCCTTCGGTACGCATCAGCCACCGCATCCGTTCAACTATCTGACTATGGTCGATAACCATGGTGTAACTTTCGACCGTGGAAGAAACCCGGATCCAGGCCAGCGTGTTCAAGGCGCGCTGCCTGTCCTTGCTCGATGAGGTCGAAACGTCACACCGGACGTTCGTCGTAACCAAGAACGGTCGACCCGTCGCCAGGCTGGTGCCGCTCGAGGCCCCAACTCCGACCTTCGGCTCCGTAGTCCTGCTGGCCGACAACGACGAGGAGTACTACTCCACCGATTCGGAGTGGGATGCCGAACGTTGAGGCGGTGGTGGTTGATACCCATGTGCTGCTGTGGTGGCAAGCAGGCGGGGACCGGCTTTCCATCGAGGCCCGGCGGCGCATTGAACGAGCCGACGTCCTCTACGTCAGCCCGATCACCTGCTGGGAGATCGCCATGCTGGTGTCGAAGCGACGCGTCGCCCTTGACCGCCCGGTGAGCACCTGGATCAACGACCTGCTGGCCACCAGCACTGCGGCCATCGCCGATCTGACCCCCACCGTTGCCGTGGCCGCCGGTGAACTGCCTGACTTCCACGGTGACCCCGCCGATCGGATCATCTATGCCACCGCTGCCACCCGACAGCTACCTCTCATCACCAAAGATCGCCGACTCCACGATCTCTCGGGCGCGGACGGTGGGGCGGTCATGACGCTCTGGTAGCGCCGCTCGCAGCAACGCAGGTCCACGGACTCAGGTGGACCCTTGGCTGTCACACCCCCTGAGGATGATGGTCGCCATGGTGATGGTGTTGAGTCTGGTGGTCGTCCTGGTTGTGCTGCTGGCCCTGGTGGGGGTGGTGTTGTTCGCCGGGCAGGGCTGGTTACGTCGGTGGCAACAGGAGTTGGCCCGCCAGCAGGCGGCGTTGGCGGACGCGGCGCTCAGCTCGCTGCGTTCGGAGCAGTCCCATCAGCTCAGCGGCACGGTGGACGCGGTGGTGTCCGTGGCCAGTGAACGCCTGGGTTCGCACCTGGCGTTGGGCACCCAGCAGGTGGAGTTGCGCCACCAGAGCATCGACACGCAGCTGGTGTCCATGACCGGCGAACTGCGGCGGGTGAATGACCTGGTGATATCCCTGCAGAAGGAGCGGGCGGAACAACACGGCCAGTTGCTCAACGGGCTGCAGGAACATGCCCGTCGGTCCGCGGAGTTGGCCCAAAGCGCGCAGGATCTGCGTCATGCCCTCTCCAGCCCCAAGGCCCGCGGCCAGTGGGGTGAGCGCATGGCGGAAGACGTGCTGCGTCTCGCCGGGCTGGTGGAGGGGGTCAGCTACCGCAAGCAGGTGGCCATCACCGGTGGCACCATCCCCGATTTCACGTTCCTGCTCCCCAACGGCTGGAAGCTGCACATGGACGTGAAGTTCCCCATCGACAACTACCTACGCATGCTCAACGCCGAAGGTGAAGCCGAACGGGGGACCTTCGCCACGTCATTCGGGCGGGACGTGCGGGCCCGCATCAAGGAGCTGAGCGGTCGGGGCTACATCGAACGGGGGGAGACGCTGGACTACGTGCTGGCGTTCATCCCCAACGAGGCGGTGTACGGCTTCGTGCACGAGCAGGACCCGGCACTGGTCGATGATGCGCTGCGTCAACGGGTGGTGCTGTGCTCGCCGTTCACGCTGTTCGCGGTGCTGGCAGTCATCCGGCAATCGGTTGAGCAGCTGGCCCTTGAGCGCACCTCCGATGAGATCCTGCAGGTGCTGGGCGGGTTCAACCAGCAATGGGAGAAGTTCTCCGAGAGCGTTGACGGGCTCGGTCGCAAAATGGACACCGCTCACCGGGCGTTCGAGGACCTCGCCGGAACCCGCCGCCGGCAGCTGCAGAAAACCATCGAGAAGGTCGAGGATCTGCGTACCCGCTCCGGCCTGGGCATCGAGGGCGGGTTGGCGCCGGAGGGGCCGCCGCTTCCGGCGCTGCGAGCGGTGGCGGGCGGATCGTGAGCGGCGGCCGAAACCGGTGAGAGGCGCCACGAGGCCCACCCACTAACCTCACTGACGTGGGACTTTTCTATGTGACCACCCCCATCTACTACGTCAACGACGCGCCCCATATCGGCCACGCGTACACCACGGTGACCGCGGACGCGTTGGCCCGCTGGCATCGTTTGTGGGGGGACGAGGTGTGGTTCCTCACCGGCACCGACGAGCACGGGCTCAAGGTGGCCCAGGCGGCGGAGAAGAACGGCGTGTCCCCCCGGGAGTGGGCGGACAGCACGGTGGAACGGTTCCGGGATGCCTGGCAGCAGCTCAACATCTCCAACGATGACTTCATCCGCACCACTGAACCGCGCCATTACCAGGCGGTGGAGAAGCTGTTGCAGGCCTGCTTCGAGGCCGGGGACATCGAGCTGGACACCTACTCGGGGCTGTACTGCGTGGCTTGTGAGGCGTATTACACCGACGCCGACCTGGTGAACGGGAACTGTCCCATCCACGACCGTCCGGTGGATCAGGTCACCGAACAGAACTACTTCTTCAAGCTGTCCCGTTTCGGCCAGCGGCTGCTGGATTACTACGAGGCCCATCCCAACGCCATCACCCCCGAAACCCGCCGTAACGAGGTGCTGGGTTTTATCCGTCAGGGTTTGCAGGACTTCTCGATCTCGCGGACCTCGCTGAGCTGGGGGGTGCCCATCCCGTGGGACCCCGCCCATGTCACCTACGTGTGGTTCGACGCCCTCACCAACTACATCACCGCCATCGGCTACGGCGATGATCAGGACCGTTTCGAACGTTGGTGGCCGCACTGCCGTCACCTCATCGGCAAGGACATCATCCGCTTCCATTGCGTGTATTGGCCGGCCATGCTGCTGTCCGCCGGGATCGAACCGCCGGCGTATTGGCACGTGCACGGCTGGTTGCTGGTGGGCGGCGAGAAGATGTCCAAGACCCGCCTCAACCAGATCGCCCCCGCGGACCTGGTGGAGACGTTCGGGGTGGACGGGTACCGCTACCACTTCTTGCGTGACCCCAGCTTCGGGCCCGACAGTGACTTCTCCTATGAGGGCATGGTCGTGCGGTACAACACCGATCTGGCCAACAACCTGGGCAACCTCACCGCCCGGGTGGCCACCGTGGTGGACAAGAAATGCGGCGGTATCGGCCCCGCCCCCTCCGCTGACTCCTCGCTGGCCCAGGTGGTGGCCACCGCCTTTGAACAAGCCACCACCGCCTGGAAGGACGTGCAGCCCAGCGTGGCGCTAGAAGCCACCTGGCGCATCGTGCGGGAGACCAACGCGTACCTCGAAACCCACGAACCGTGGCGTCAGGAGCCCAGCCCGGCGCTGGACACCGTGATGGGGGACGCCCTTGAGGCGCTGCGGGTGGTGGCGGTGCTGGCCTCACCGGCGGTGCCCACCGCGGCCCAGGCCATCTGGGAACGCATCGGCCTACCCGGCCAGGTGGCTGACCAGCGCCTTCCCGAAGCCGCCGCGTGGGGTGGCTACCCCGGCGGTTTGGCAGTGGTCAAAGGGCCCTCGTTGTTCCCTCGGGTACAGGGGTGACGGACCCGCCAGCGGACCCGCCACTGATCCAACTGCGCTGGTTCGACCAGCACTGCCACCTCGAACCCGGACCCGCCGGTGAGGACGCGGTCAGCGCCGCCATCGCCGCCGGGGTGACCCGCATGATCACCGTCGGCACCGACGTGGCCCGATCCCTCGAAGCGGCCGAGGTGGCCGAGGCCCATCCCGGTGCGGTGTGGGCCACCGCCGGTATCCACCCCCACGAAGCCCGCCACGGCGGCTTGGCCGAGATCGAGGCCCTGTGCCAGCGGCCGTGCGTGCTGGCCGTGGGCGAATGCGGCCTGGACTACTACTACGACCATTCCCCCCGGCCCGAGCAGCAGCAGTTGTTCGCGGCGCAGATCGAGTTGGCCCGGCGCGGCGATCTCCCGTTGGTCATCCACACCCGCGACGCCTGGGAGGACACCTTTGCCCTGCTCAGCGAGGTTGGCGTGCCATCCCGGGTGGTGTTTCACTGCTTCACCGGCGGCCCCGACGAAGCCCGACGCTGCTTGGATCTGGGGGCGCTGTTGTCCTTTTCGGGGGTGGTGACGTTCAAATCGGCCGACGCCCTGCGCCACGCCGCCCAACTCTGCCCCCTGGACCGGTTGGTGTTGGAAACCGACGCCCCCTACCTGGCGCCGGTACCGCTGCGGGGCCGCCCCAACCAGCCGGCCAACCTGGTGCACACCGCAGCCACGGTGGCGGTGCTCAAGGGGGTCACCCCGGCGGTGTTGTCGGCCCGAACGTGGTCCACCACCTGCGGGTTTTACGGTCTGGCCGAGTGACCCACAGCCGAAGCCAACTGCTGGGCCTGCTCGATGAGGCCGGCATCACCTTGAGCCGGGCGCTCGGGCAGAACTACGTGGCGGACCCCAACACCGTGCGCCGGATCGCCCGTCTGGCCGGGGTGCAGCCCGGCGATCGGGTGGTGGAGATCGGCGCCGGGCTGGGCTCGCTGACGTTGGCGCTGGTCGAAGCCGGCGCCACTGTCTTGGCCGTTGAGACTGATCGCCGGGTGGCCGAGGTGCTGCAGCAGCTGATGGTCGGCCGGCCGGTCAGCGTGGTGGTGCAGGACGCCCTGACCTTGGCCTGGGCTGACGAGCTGGTCCAGATCCCCGGGGCCCGCCCGTGGTCGCTGGTGGCGAATCTGCCCTACAACATCGCCGCCACGTTGGTGCTCGACGTGCTGGAGCGGGTGCCGGCGGTGGAGTCGATGCTGGTCATGGTGCAACGGGAGGTGGGCGAACGGCTGGCCGCCCCGCCCGGCTCGAAGGTCTACGGCATCCCCAGCGTCAAGCTCCGATGGTGGGCCGAGGCCTCGGTGGTGGGCCGGGTGCCGGCCACCGTGTTCGTGCCCCAACCACGGGTGGAGTCGGCGTTGCTGCGCATCCAGCGTCACCCGACACCCGCATCGGGCAGGCCCCGCGAGGAGGTCTTCGCCCTACTGGAACAGGCCTTTCGCCAGCGCCGCAAGATGCTGCGCCGCTCGTTGGTCGATCACGCCGGCTTCGAGGAGGCGGCGGGCCGGGCCGGGGTGCGACCGGAGGCCCGCCCCGAGGAACTGGGCCTGCCCGACTGGTTGCGGCTGGCCGAGCAGCTGGCCGCCACCACGGACTGAGGACGCTGACCCCGGCCTGCCCGCACCGCCAGGGCCGCCCAGCCGCCAGTCGTCGCCGTCCAGCGGTCAGTCCATCAGCGGTCAGTCCATCAGCGGTCAGCGGCTCACGAACGCGCCCACCAGGTACGCCGTGATGAGGAGTGCGGGGAGCAGCGACGACGCCAGCAGGAACAGACGGATCCCGCGTCTCGCCGGTGCGCTGGCGTTGGCGTGCAGGGTGCCCCATGCGATTGGCAGGGCGGTGCTGTGCTCGTAGCGGCGCTCGAACGGTTCGGGATAGTACGTCCGTGCGTCGATCTCGGGGTCCAGTGACATGGTGGGCAGGACCGGCGCACCGATCAGGGTGATACGGGCACGGCGGCCTTTCCCACCAGCCCTGGGCGGAGGCTGAGGAGCGGTAGTGCCTGCCGGTGGCCGCTTGATGGTCCGGTAGCGTGGCGCAGCGGTGCCGGTCTTCGTCGCTCCCGCCAAGCTGACCCTGTCGCTGCACATCACCGGGATTCGGGCCGACGGCTACCACCTCATCGACGCCGAGATGGTCAGCCTCGACCTGAGCGACACCCTCGACATCGGAACCGGTGACGGCTTGGAACTGGCCTTCCAGCAACCTGAACGCCACATGCCATACGGTATGGAACGGCAGGCCCTGGCGGGCGACCGTGCCATGTCGGATGGGATCTCCACCAACCATGCCGTACCAGATGGTATGGGGCGGTCCCGGAGTCGGGACGAGGAGGCGGACGAGGAGAGGGACGGGGAGGCGGACGGGGAGAGGGATGCAGCTCTGGTCGTTGCGCTCACGGAGGACAATCTGGTGGCCCGGGCGTTGCGGCTGGTCGGCCGGCGAGCCCATGTTCGCCTTACCAAACGGATCCCGCCCGGGGCCGGGCTCGGTGGCGGGTCGGCCGATGCCGCGGCCATCCTGCGCTGGGCCGGGGTCACCGATCCGTTGCTGGCGGCGCGGCTCGGTGCCGATGTGCCGTTCTGCGTTCGCAACGGGCGGGCCCGGGTCAGCGGCATCGGTGAGGTGTTGCAACCCCTACCGTTTGAAGCCCGCCGACTCACGTTGCTGACCCCGCCGTTCGGGTGCTCGACCGTCGAGGTTTATCGGGCCTGGGACCGGCTTGGTGGCCCCGCTGGCGAGGCCGGCAATGACCTCGAACCGGCGGCGCTGGCCATCGAGCCCCGCCTGGCGACCTACCGGGACCACTTGGCGGCCGCCACCGGATTGCGCCCCCGCCTCGCCGGCAGCGGATCCACCTGGTTCGTGGAAGGGGACTTCCCCGGGCCCGGTCGCCTGGTGGTCAGCACGAGCCCCGCCACCGACCCCGCTACCACGCCAGCGGAGCGCTGAACGGGTCGCTCAGGACACGTTGTGACGGAGGAACTGCTCGATCATGGCGTTGACCTGATCGGGAACCTCCAACATGTTGAAGTGGCCGGCGCCGACAGTTTGACCGGTGATGACGTGAGGGATGGCCGTGGCCAACACCGGCGGCGGGCAGGTGGGGAAAGCGGCTGCGATGCGCAGCTCGAACGTGCCTGAGCCGCGGACCGTACACCCGAGCGGTCGATGCCCGCGATTACCCAAGGGTCGTTCAGGTCCACCTGCGAGCGGGCGCCGGACACGGGCTGGCGCGGCCGGGTGGGAACGTGACGGTCAGGCCTCGATCGGCCATTGGGGGCAGGTGGCGCGGTAGGCGACGTCGCGGGGGCCGTGCTGGTCCCATTCCTTGCGGGTCAGGTTGCGCCCGGCTGCCTGACAGGCCATGTCCTGCCAGGTGGGGGGATCGAACCGCCAGATCTGGATGTGACGGCCGGTGGGGTCAACGGTGACCAACCCGGGAGGCCGGCCGGGGAAGGCCACCGGCGAGACGGTCGGGAGCGCGGCGATCGGTTGGCCGATCAGCTGGCCCGTCTCAAGGTCCCACAGGCGGCCCTTGCCATCATGGGTGCTGACCAGGTAGCGGCCGTCGTCGGAGAACGCGAAGCCAGCGCCAACCGGGGACCCGGCCTCTGAGGGCATGCGGCGCAGCTCGGCGAAGGTGTCGGGGTCCCGAAGCACCAGCTCGCCGGCGGTGTGGGTGGTGACCAGCCAACGGCCGTCAGGGCTGTACGCCGCGCCTACCACCGCGCCCAGGTCGAGCGGGGTGGGCCGGCGGGTCCAGGTGGCGGTGTCGATGAGGTAGTTGTCGCCGTTTCCGTCGGCGAAGGCCAGCACCACGGACTCATCGGCGGCCACAGCGAAGGCCACCCCCGGTCCGCTGTCGATGGTGGCGATGCGCTGGCCCGACGGCAGAGCGTTCACCTGAATGACGCCCGGCGGCTCCGTGTTGGAGTTGACGTGCCGTCGGCTGACCATCGCCCAGCGCCGATCCCTCGACACCACCGTGACATCACGGAACCCGTCGGGGATGGCGAGTTCAATCACGGGGGACAACGGTTGGCCGTCCTCGTCCAACACCTGCAGGCTGGTGGGCGGGCCGATGAACGTCCGCAACCAGGTGTTGGACCACGGTTCCGGGTGGGTCAACGTGTTGTCGACCCAGGGCACTCGTTCGGCGGGCAGGCAACGGTCGGGTCCCTCACAGTCCCAATAGCGGGTGGGGACGGTCTGACGCGAAGCCAGGTTTCGGGCGTCGGCGTTGATCCAGCCGGCGTCCCTGCTCGCCCCGAGGATCGGCACGTCACCGGGGTAGGGAACGGCGGCATGCAGCAGTCCACCGCCGTCGGTGGCGATCAGGGCGACGCCACGGTCACCGGCCACCGCCAGGGCCGCGCCGTCCGGTAGCAGTGCCAGGCCCGAGCTTTGCCCGACGCGGGCGTCGAACGCATCCAGGCGGACGCTGCCGGTGTCGGGGTCGAGCACGCTCAAGGAGCCGTTGACACTCAACACCGCGAGCGAACCGTCGGCCAGCGTGGCCAGATCGCTGATGGCTGTACCGCCCTGGTCCTGCACTGGTGGTACGAAGCGCGTGCTCGCTTGCCGGGTGACCCGGTCGTAGGCGCCGACGGTGTTGACCCCCGCCAGGTAGGCGCGGCCCCCCGGTCCGTCAAGGTCGAACACCTTGAACTGGTTGGTCACCCGATCCGGGTTCGGAAAGTAGACGGTCTCGGTGCGGTCCAGCCGCGCCCCGGTGGCAGCGTCCAGCCAGTTCAGCCAACCGGCCCGGGTGTGCAGCACCTCGGTCCCGTCGGGGGAGAACGCCACCTGGGTGAGGTAGGTGTCCACCGCCAGATCGAGGATTCCGGCGGCGATGGGAGCGGTAAGGTCGAGGGTGAGCCCGGACTGACCCATGGTGGTTATCCCGTCCGCCGGCGTCTCCCAGCCGGTGGCTACCCCCGTCGATGCCAGAACCGCAAGCGTGACGCCCCCGTCCCTGCGGGCCAACGCCACCCGCGTGCCGCTGCTGTCGAGAGCGACGTCGCTGGCGTCCGCGGCGAGGATCGTGACCTCCGTCGGCTGGGAAAGGTCCATCAAACGGGCCACGTCATCGGTGCCTACCCAGGCGATGTGTCCGCTGGCATAGCTCAGCGGGTGCCACGACAGCACGTTCCGATCCCGCACCGCCGAACCTAACGGTATGACATCGAGGCGTTCGTGGGTTTCGATGTCCCAGCGGGTGATGGTGCTTTCGCCGAAGCCGATGATGTGCCGCCCGTCCACGAACACCCCTCGCAGCGGCTCGTGGCTGAACACGAACCCCAGCGAGGTGCCGGCGGCCACGAACGTGCGTTGCAACGCCCCCAGGCTCTCGGCGTTGGGGTCGCGCCGGTTGGCCTCGACGCCGATGAGCATCGACAACGGCAGGTCGGTTTCGGCCAGGGTGGGGCCAAGCGCCGCCAGCCGGCCGGTCTCCGCCGCGAACGCCGAGCGCTCGGCCCGGCCGGCGGCCTGGCGGGCGGTGCCTCGCTGCTGCACCGCCAAAGCTCCCGCCAGCAGTGCCGCTACGGCCACCACCGCCACCGCCCCGAAGGCCCGTTGCAGGCGGCGTCGGGCCCGGACCTCACGCCGGCGGGCGGCGTTGGCGGCGGCCTCGCTGGCGACCAGGAAGTAGCGCTCCACCTCGTTGGGATCATCGGGATGAGCGTTTCGCCAATCGATCGCCCCGGCCAGGCGGGCCCCGCGATACAGCTCGCCCTCATCTCGACCGGCCAAGGCCCAGCTCCGGGCGGTGTCGCTGAGATGACGATGGGTGCGCAGGGCGTCGCGGTCCTCATCCAACCACTGTGCCAGCCGGGGCCACTGGCGGATCAGCGCCTCATGGGCCACCTCCACCGTGGGCTCCCGGCTGGCGGGGTCCCGATCGAAGGACAACAAGCGGGCCGCTCCGAAGCGGTCCACAGCAACGGCCACCGCTTCGTCCGCTCCTAGGTCCCGGCGCAGGACCCGGCGACGGGTGTCCTCGGCGCCCTCGCCCAGGGTGACCAGACGGCCGAACACCCGTCGCAGGACAGCCTGTTCTGCCAGTGTTCCGGCCGCCGCCAGCTCCTCGGCGCGGCGGGCCAGCGCCCCGGCCACCCCGCCGATGTCGTGGTATGCGTCCCTGGTGAGCAGCTCTGACACCCGCCGCTCGTACAGCTCGGTCAGGGCGTACTGCAACAGCGGCAGGGCGCCGGGCTGATCGCTCACGTCAGCGACGATCTCCGACACCAGGCCGGGCTCGAACTCACAGCCCACCGCCGCGGCGGGTTCGACGATGGCCGCCTCCAACTCGTCGGGGGCCAGCGCGGTGACCGCCACCGTGGAGCTATCGATCAGGCGGGCGAAGGTGCCGTAGCGCAACGGCCGGTCGTAGAAATCCGCCCGCATGGTCAGCACCACCCGAAGTGGGCAGCGGGCGTCGGCCAGGGCGTGCTCCAGCGAGCCGATGAACCGGCGGCGGACCGCATCGTTCCGGCACAGCGTGAACAGCTCCTCGAACTGGTCGATGACCAGCAGCACCGCGCCCGCTGAGCCCTCCGGCAACAGCGCTTTCACCACCCGGGCCAGGCCCCGCTCATCGGCGGTGAGCTGCTCTATCAGGTTGAGGGGGGCGCTGGTGGCCACCCGCAGCAGGGCGGCCGCCACCTCTTCGAAGGGGTCCCGGCCCGGCAGCATCGTGGCCACGAACCAGCCGTCGGACCCGGCTACCGCGCCCCGTCGCAGGGCTGGCAGCAGCCCGGCCCGTACCACCGAGGACTTGCCGATCCCCGACGGCCCCACCACCGCTGCCACCCGCCCGCTGGAACCGGGCCGGGACAGACCGGCCACCAGCCGATCAACCAGGCGGGCCCGGCCCTTGAAATCGGCGGTGTCCGCTTCGGTGAACGCCCGGAGCCCCTTGTAGGGGTTGCGCCCGGGACCGACCGCCGTGGCCGACCCCCGACGGGACGACCCCAGGGTTGCCCCCGGGAGCGACGTCGAGTCGAGAGCCGCCAGGAAGTCGCTGACCAGGTCCTCGACCCGCTGATAGCGATCGGTGGGTGACTTGGCGGTGGCCCGGGCCAACACGTCGTCCATGGCGGCCGGCAGCTCGGCGCGATGGCCCCGAACCGAACCGATGGGCTCGTGCAGTTGGCGCTGCAACAGCTCGGCGTAGGTCAGCGCATCGGGGAACGGCAGGCGGCCGGTCAAGGCCTCGAACAGCGTGATCCCCAGCCCGTGCACATCCGCCGGCGGGCCAATCGGCTGGCGACGCAGCTGCTCCGGCGAGGCGTAGGCCGGGGAGCCGGCGGACAGCGCAGCGGTGGGATCAGCCAGCTGGGCCTCCCCTAGCGCGATGCCGAAGTCCCCCAGGTAGAAGTTGCCGGCCTCATCGAGGAAAATGTTGGCCGGCTTCACGTCGCGGTGCACCACCCCGGCCCGATGCGCCTCCGCCAGCGCCGTGCCGATCTGGCTGACCAGCGTCCGGCACCGCTCAATGGGCAGGGGCCCCGACGCCGTGAGCTTGGATTCCAACGTGCCGCCCCGCAGGAAACGGAACACCAGGAAGGCCCGATCGGGCTCCCGCCAGTAGTCGTAGAGCGGCACGATGTGGGGGTGCTCAAGGCGGGCCACCAGGTGGGCTTCGACCTCGAACCGTCGGACGAAGTGGGGCTGGTTGGCCAGCTCGGCCCGGATGACCTTGACCGCCACGTCCCGACCGACGGAGGGTTGGGTGCCCCGGAACACGTTGGCGAACGCGCCTTCCCCGACCTGCTCGCCCAGCCGGTAGCCCCGCAGGGCCCGACCCATGACCGCGCCGGGGGCCAGCTGCAACCCGGCGTCACCGGCCAGGATGCGCCGATCCAGCTCAACCAGATCCGCGCCGGGCTCCAGGCCCAGCTCCTCAGCCAGTCGGACCCGGTGGGCCTGGAAGGCGCGGCTGGCCTCGGCCTGGCGTCCGGCCCGATGTAGCGCCAACATCTGCAAGCCGACCAGGCGGTCACGCAACGGGTGGGTTTCGACCGCCGCCGTCAATGACGGTAGGGCGTCGGTGTGTTTACCCGACTCCAACAGGGCATCGAAGCGACGCTCCTGGGTGGTGACCCGGAGCTCTTCCAGCCGCTCGGCCTCGGCCCGGGCCCACTCCTCGTCGGCGACGTCATCGAAGGCGGGGCCCTCCCACAGGCTCAGCGCCCGGTCGAGCAGCGCCAATCGATCCGCCAGCCCGGTGTCGGCGGCGTCGGCCCGAGCGAGAAGGGCGTCGAAGATGGCGCTGTCGAGTTCGATCACGGTGCCCGCGTCGGCATCGTGGGCCACGCCTCCGGCGCTGCGAAAGTCCAACTGTCCACCCGGGCGCCGACCACCGTGGGGCCCGCGCAGCACCAGGCGGTACCCGGTGGCCTCGGTAGCCACTGCGTCGCTGCCCAGGGCGCTGCGCAGGCGGGTCACCAGTGTGCGTAGCGACGCCCGGGGATTTTCAGGTAGGGAGCTGTCATACCACACCCGTTCGGCCAGTCGGTCGTGGGGCACCACTCGACCGGCGTCCACCGCCAAAGCCGCGAGCAGGCGGCGTTGGCGGGAACCACCTAGGTCGATGCGGTTGGCACCACGGCTGAGCGCCCCGATTGGTCCGAGCACCTGAAGCCGGACACCGGTGGCCCCAGCGGAAACCTCAGGACCGACCGCGA
>JBJXFH010000088.1:0-27869 GCA_046155365.1 Acidimicrobiales bacterium
GACCTGGGCTTTTGGGGTGGGCGCTGGGGGACTCGAACCCTCGGCCTCAGCCGTGTGAAGGCTGCGCTCTAACCAACTGAGCTAAGCGCCCGTGAACCGGCGGTCAGACTAGCGGGTCCGGCACCGAACCGGCGACACACATTGTGCAACGGCCTTAGGCGCTGGCCAGGCAGGCGCTTTCCTGCTGGTCGGGCAGGTAGATCTCGCGGGTACCGGCAGGGCAGGGTCGGCCCAAGGGGACCAGCCGATCCACGATGGCGTCGTGCGGCCCGCTGCAGGGAACCACGTCCACCGCCCCTGGCGCCTGCGCCACACAATCACCAGGGCCCAGCAGCAGGGCCGTGGTAGTGCTGGTCACGGTCGAGGGCGGCTGATTGGAGCTGTTGGCGGCGTAGGCGGTGAAGACGAAGATGGCCGCCAACACCCCGAGGATCACGATCCACAGCAGGCCCCGGATGATCGGGTGGCCAACGTCGCTGTCCCTCGGATCGAACGTGATGCGCGCCGGCGGTGGTCCGCTGCGGGCAGGGCCGGCGTGGGCCGACGATGCCCCGGCAACCGACGACCCAGCCTGGCCGTCACGACCGGCGGCCAAGCGACGCTCCAGGTCGTACAGCTCCCGGGCGCCAGGGTTCGAGAGCACGGCCCAGGCGGCGTTCACCTCCCGCATCCGCTCGGCGGCCCGGCCGGCCTCCTGGGGGCTGGATTGAAGGTGCCGATCCGGGTGCAGTTCCCGGGCCAGCTCCCGATACGCCCGGCGCATCACATCGGTGCTGCTCCCAGGGACCACGCCCAATGTGCGGTAGTGATCCGGCCCCGGTCCCAGGCTAGACACCTTCCCCGCGCCGATTGGAGGACGACGGCGGCGGTGCGGTGACGCCGGCAATGAGGGCCGCCAACCGCTCCAGTCCGGCGACCCGGCTGGCCTTGATCAGCACCACGTCACCCGGACCCAAACCCAGCCGGTGAATCCCGGCGGCCGCCTCTGCAACGTCAGCCCAAACCTCCTGTGCTGACGCGGCCCGAGCTGGTGGCGGCCCGTACAGGTCGGTACCGACGCTGAACAGCTCGATGCCCCGCCGAGCCGCTTCTTGGGCTACCTCCTGATGGGCCGCGCCCGCCGCCGGACCCAGCTCGGCCATCGGGCCCAACACCGCCACCCGGCGACCGGCGCCCCCACCAACGCCCTCGCCACCGGCCCGACCAGCACCCGGACCAGCACCCCGACCGGCACCCCGACCGGCACCTCGACGAGCGCCCGCACCACGAACAGCGTCCCCAAGGGAGCCACCGCCGGCCAGGGCGTCGAGCGCGTCGAAGGCGGCCAGCATGGCCACGGGGCTGGCGTTGTAGGCGTCGTTGAGCACCGTGACCCCGCTGGCGGTGCGGGTCACCTCCATCCGCCACGGCGACACGCGGGCCTGGGCGATGCCGTCCACCGCCGCCGCCAACGCCACGCCCACGGCCAGCGCCGCGGCCAGCGCCGCCAGGGCGTTGGAGACCATGTGGGCACCGCTGACCGGCAGCCGTACCGACGCTGACCCCCAGGGCGAGTCCAGCGTGAACGTGGCCCGGGCGGTCTCATCGAGGCGCACGGCGGAGGCCCGCACCTCTGCCCCCTCGCCCAGGCCGTAACGCAGCACCGACGCCGGACCCCGCCCCGCCATGGCCCGCACCAGCGGATCGTCGTGGTTGAGGACGGCCACGCCTTGCGGTCCCGGCGGCAGGGCCTCGATCAGCTCGCCCTTGCCCACCGCCACCGCTTCGATGCTGCCGAACAGCTCCAGATGAGCGGGCGCCACCCGGGTGACGATGCCCACCGTGGGTCGGGCCACCGCGCACAGCGACCTGATGTGACCCACCCCGCGGGCGCCCATCTCGATCACCGCCGCCTGGGACCCGTCAGGCCCGTTGAGCAAGGTGAGCGGCACACCCAACTCGTTGTTGAAGCTGTTCCGAGCCGACGTGGTCAGGTAGGTCCCGGCCAACGCGGCGGTGGTGAGGTCCTTGACCGAGGTCTTGCCGACCGAGCCGGTGACGCCGATGACCCGCGCCGGCAGCCGGTCACGGGCCATGCTGCCCAGCGCGCTGAGCGCCACCGCGGTGTCCGCCACCACAACCGCAGGGCGATCCGCACGTCGGGCATCGGGGCGCGACGTCAGATAGGCCGCGGCCCCGCCTCGCACTGCGGCATCGATGAAGTCATGCCCGTCACGTTCGGCCACCACCGGCACGAACAAGGATCCGGCGCTGATCGTCCGGGAATCGATCGACACCCCGCTGACCTGCACGTTCCCGGCGTCGGGGGGGTCCAGTCGGGCGTCACAGGCATGGGCGATGGTGGCCAGATCGAATCGCACCGTCACAGTCTGGCCAGCCGGGAGCCGTCACCGTCGGCAAAGCCCACAACCGCCGCTGCCA
The DNA here is from genome assembly GCA_046155365.1 of Acidimicrobiales bacterium. Lineage (GTDB taxonomy): Bacteria > Actinomycetota > Acidimicrobiia > Acidimicrobiales > CAIXPF01 > CAIXPF01. The sequence goes on from JBJXFH010000088.1 coordinate 2,422, forward strand.
GCCAGCTCCGGGACCCAGGTCGAGTCGGGAACGCAGGCCTGGTCGGGAACGCAGCTCGATTCGACGACGCAGGTCGGCTCAGGGGCGCAGGCCGAGACGGGACTGGTCGAACAGTTCCTGGAGTTCGATGCGCAACTGGTCGGTGAGCTCGCGCACCGCCCGGCGGGAGGTGGCCCGGCCATCACCTTTCGGCGGCGGGTAGATGGGGGCGCCCACCACGATGCGGACCTTGGTGGGTCGGATGAAGGTCTGGCCTTTGCCCTGGGCCCGCTCGGAGCCCCCGATGCCGACGGGCACGATGGGCAGCCCGGTGCGCAACGCCAGGAACGCCGGCCCATCGAACAGCTGGTGCAGCACCGGGCCGTTCTGGCGGGTGCCCTCGGGATAGAGCACCAGGGGTTGACCGGTTTCGAGAACCTGCTGGCAGCGCCGTAGTGCGTCTCGGTCCACGCTGCCCCGGGACACCGGGAACGCACCGAGCGCGGTCAGAAACCGCCCGAACAGCTTGCTGGCCTGCCACAGCCCGTCTTTGCCCATGAACCGCAGTTGGCGGCGACTGACGGAGGCCACCATGGGGGTGTCGAGGTTGGAACGGTGCACCGGCGCCAGGATGAAACCGCCGGTGCGGGGCACGTTCTGACGGCCCTGGACCTCCATCCGGAACCACAGGTAGCACAGCCCCACCAGCACGCCCCGGCAGAACACGTACAGGGCGTGGGACCGGCGGGACGGGGCGCCCAGCTGCCACGGCGTATCCGCGGAGCTGGCGGCGAGCTGTTCGTTCACGGGGTCCGGACCGTGCTCGGGGCGAGGCCGCCACGCTGGCACCACAGGGTGGCCAACTGCTCAACCACCTGCTCGATGCCGAGGTGGGTGGTGTCCACCACCACGGCGTCCGCCGCCACCGACAGCGGCGCGGTGGCCCTGGTGGCATCGGCCACGTCCCGCCGGGCCAACGCCGCGGCCACACCGGCCTGATCGCCTCCGACGGTGCCCTCGGCCACCCGACGACTGGCGCGGGCCTCAGCGGATGCGGTGAGGTGCACCTTCAGGCGGGCTTCGGGGGCCACCACGGTGCCGATGTCACGGCCCTCCACCACCGAAGGACCTTGCTGGAGGATCCAGTTTCGTTGGCGGGTCACCAGCTCCGCCCGCACCTCGGCGTTGGCGGACACGGCAGACACCGCGGCGGTGACCTCCGGGCCCCGGATCTGCTCGGTGACATCGGCCCCGTCCACCAGCACCCGGTCCGCGCTCAGCTCCAGCTCGCAACGTCGGGCCAGCGCCGCAACGCCCTCACCGTGGGGGTCCAAGCCCGCTCGCAACACCGACGCCGTCACCGCCCGGTACATGGCGCCGGTATCGAGATAGGCCAAACCCAAACGCCGAGCCAACGCCTTGGCCACCGTGGACTTGCCGGACCCGGCCGGGCCGTCAATGGCCAACACCGCCGGCAGCGGCACGTTCATCGTCTCGCTCACGGCGCCAACCCCACCACAACGGCCGACGCTACTGCCCTCATGACCGGCACCACACGCCAGCCCATGGGCCGCGGACGGTCCGGCGCAACGGCCCGTTTCCGGAGGCCAACGGGTCAGCTCCCGACCGCGGGGCGGAGGCGATCGAACACCGACCAGTATCGGGGGAAGGTTTTGGCCACGCAGCCGGGGTTGGCGATGCCCACGCCCGCCACCCGCAGCCCCACCAGCGAGAACGCCATGGCCAAACGGTGATCGTCGTAGGTCTGGACCACACCGCCACGCAGGGTGCTGGTCGAGGGGCGGATCAGGAACCCGTCGGGCTCTTCCACCGCATCCACGCCCAGGCCCTGCAGCTCGTGCACCACCGCCCCCACCCGGTCCGATTCCTTGGCCCGGATGAAGCCAATTCCCACCAGCCGGGTGGGGGTGGCGGCGAACGGGGCCACCGCGGCCAGCGTGGGGGCGGTGTCGGACAGGTCCGAGAAGTCCGCCTCGATGCCCTGCAGCGCACCAGGTTGGGGGCCGATGACCTCGGTCCAGTCAACGCCCCGGCGCACGGTGCAGCCCATGGCCCCCAGCACATCAGCGAAGGCCGCGTCGCCCTGGGTGGTGGCGGTGCCGAGCCCGTCCACCCGTACCCGGCCACCACAGATGGCGGCGGCGGCGAAGAAGTACGACGCGGCGGAGGCGTCGGCCTCGATGAGCTGATCGGTGGCGCTGTACCCGCCGGCAACAACGTGGATCTGGTCAGTGTCAAGGCGGGTTTCGGCCCCGAAATCGGCCATGACCCGGGCGGTGAGGGCCAGGTAGGAACCCGACACGGTGGGGGTGGTGAGCTGGATCCGCAAGCCGCCGGGCAGGAGGGGACCTACCATCATCAGCCCGGAGATGAACTGGCTGGAGACATCCCCGGCGATGTCCACCGACCCCGGCCACGGACCCTCCCCGGCGGAGATCGACACCGGCAAGCGGTCACCGTCGGCGGCGTCCACCTGCGTCCCCAGCCGGCGTAGGGCCCCGAACAGCGGCCCGAACGGACGAGCCCGCAACTGGGCGTCACCGTCGAGCAGGTACGGACCGCGACCCAGCGCCAGCACCGGCGGCAGGAACCGGGCGGTGGTGCCGGACTGGTGGGCATCGAGCCGTTGGGGACCGGGTGCCAGCCGCCCGCCGGTGCCGTTGACCAGCACCGTTTCGGCGTGAGGATCATGGGTGACGGTGATGCCGAGGGGCCGGAGGCAGCCCATCATGGCCGCGGTGTCCGCCGCGTCGAGCACCCCCGACAACAGGCTGGGCCCTTGCGCCAGACCCGCCACCAGCAACGCCCGGTTGGTGATCGACTTGGACCCCGGCACCGTCACCACCGCGTCCACCGGCCCGATCAGCGGCATGATCCAGCGGACCTCGTTCCCGACGTTAGGACCGGGCGCGGGGTCCGGATGGGGCGCAGCGGCGTGGGGGGATGGCTGGTCGGGCACGGAACGGGTTTCGCCTCAGGCCAGCGGGCCGATGGACGGCTTGAACCGCCTGGCCAGCAAACCGCCCCGGAACAGCTCCGCACGTTGCGCGTCCACCAGCAGCACCGCCACCCCGCGGCTGCCCTCCAGGGAATGGACCACCTCGAAGCTGGCGATGTTGACACCGAGCTCCGCGGCCAGGGTGAACAGCTCGGCGGCGGCCCCGGTGCGGTCCGGGATCGGCACTCGAACCTCAGCCATCTCCTCGGGCCGAACCGAGCGGGCGGGCAGGTTGGAGCGGGCATGACGGGCCCGTTCCAGCACCTCGGTGAGCCCGCCCCGGTTATTGGCCTCGACCAGCTGGCGCATCCTGCCGAGACCCTCGATGAGCTGGTCCAACGTGGTGAGAATGGCGTCTCGGTTCTCGGCGCAGATATCGGGCCAGATAGCGGGGTGGCCCGAGGCGATGCGGGTCATGTCCCGAAACCCGCCAGCGGCCAGCCGCAACAAGGCGGCGTGGTCCTCGGCCCGTTCGTCGGCCAGGGTCATGAGGGTGGCGGCGGTGAGATGGGGCACGTGGGAGACCACCGCCACCAACCCGTCATGGGCCTCCGCGGCCACGGCCACCACCTCCGCCCCCAGGTCCGCCACGATCGAGGCCACCGCCGTGAACGTGGCATCAGGGGTGGTGGAGCGGGGGGTCAGCACCCAGACCGCCCCGCTGAACATGTCCGCGTCGGCCCCGTCCAGCCCGATCAGCTCCGAGCCGGCCATGGGGTGCCCGCCCACGAACCGGGGATCATCCACCGCGCTCACCACCGGGGCCTTGACCGAACCGACGTCGGTGACCAGCCCGCTGGTGTGGGCCAACGCCTCGGTCACGGCGTCGGACAAGGCACCCACCGGGGTGGCCACGAACGTGATCTCCGCAGTGGGATCTAGCCCGACCCGGTCAATGACCCCACCGGCCATGGCCTGGTCATGGCGGTCCTCGTTTCGGTCCTGGCCGCTGACCGTCCATCCCCGCTGGCGCAGCGCCAACCCGATCGACCCCCCGATCAGGCCCAACCCCACAATGTTGGCCCGCCGACCCGAGGCACGCGAGGCTCCGTCCAGTCCCCCACGGTCCTCGCCGCGCGGGGCTTTGGCACCGGTGGGGGTCACGATCGGGCCAGGTCCGGGCGCAGCACCACCGCTCCCTCCAGGAATACGTGGTGGACGTCCTGGCGGGCGGCGCTGGTAGTGGCGTGGACCATGACCCGGATGCAGCGGGGCAGGGCGCCGGTGATGTCCAGCTCGGCCATGTTCATCAGCGGCACGTCCGCCAGCGCCGGTACCCGGGCCCGGGCCACGGTGGCGGGGAAGGTGGCGTGGATGTCACTGGTGGCGCTGAACAGCAACGAGATCAGCGAATCGGGCTCCAGCTGATTGCGTTCCAGCAAGGTGCGGATCATGGCCTCCACCCGGTCCCCGATGTGCTCGGGCTCGTCACGCTCGACGGTGGTGGCCCCTCGGATCGCTCGCACGCTCAGCACGACGGCGCATGCTAGTTCGGGGGCTCCGGCGTCGACGACGCCCGTTGTTCGCGCCGTTCCCGCCGGCTGAGGGGTTCGGCCTTGGTGATGGCGGACAGTTCCCGGACCTCCTCGATGGTCAGCATCCGCCACGCCCCCGGCGCCAAGGTGCTGTCGCTCAACGGCCCGATCCGGGTTCTGACCAGACGTTTCACCGGGTGGCCGACGGCCTCACACATGCGGCGGATCTGCCGATTGCGGCCCTCGTGGATGGTGATGCGCAGCAGGTCCGGTTGGATGGTCGCCACCCGGGCCGGGGCCGTGATGCCATCATCGAGCGTCACGCCCTCCCGCAAGGACCGCAACGCCCCCCGGGACGGCGTGCCCTCCACCCAGGCCAGGTACTCCTTGCCCACCGCGAAGGACGGGTGGGTCAGGCGGAAGGTCAACTCGCCGTCGTTGGTCACCAGCAACAGGCCCTCAGTGTCCCCATCGAGGCGGCCGACGGGAAACACGCGTGGTTCGGCGGGCACCAGGCTGACCACGGTGGGACGGCCCTGCGGATCAAAGGCAGTGCTGATCACCCCCGCCGGCTTGTTGAGGAGGTAGTGGACCAGGTCCGGCCGGATGCCGACCTCCACCCCGTCCACGCTGACCTGGTCCCGTTCGGGATCCACCTTGCGACCCAGTTCCGCCACCCGCCCGTTGACGGTGACCCGACCCTCGGCGATGAGCTCCTCGCACACTCGTCGGCTTCCGAAGCCCACCCGGGCCAACGTGCGTTGCAACCGCTCGGAGATCACTCGGCGGCGCGATCGCCGGGTACGCCGTGCGCCCGAACCTGCTGGTCAGCGCCATCGGTGAGATCGGTGAGATCGATCAGGTCACTGTTGGTGAGATCGATCACGTCAGCGTCGGCCGTATCGGTCATCTCCGCCTCGGTGAGGTCGATGGCGTCAGTCATCTCAGCGTCGGCGGGGTCGGCCGCAATCTCGTCGGGGTCGCTCGTCTCGGGGTCGGTGGGGGCCGGGGTTCGGGTCCGGCGGCGGGGGTCACCGTCGGCCAACAGGGTGCGCTCAATGGTCTCGAGCACCATGCCGTCGGGCACGAACTGGCCCAGCGGCGGCAGGTCCTGCACCCGATCCAAACTGAGCCGTTCCAGGAACAGCGGCGTGGTGCCGTACAAGATGGCCTGGCCGGGGCCGGGATCAGTGCCCATTTCGGTCACCAGGCCCCGCTGCACCAGCGTGCGCATGACCCCGTCCACGTTGACCCCTCGGATGGCGGTCACCTGGGCCCGACTGATGGGCTGCTTGTAGGCCACGATGGCCAAGGTCTCCAGCGCCGCCGCCGAGAGCTTGTTGGACTGCCCGTCCAGCACGAACCGCTCCACGTAGGCCACCTGGTCGGGGTGGGACTGATAGCGGTAGCCGCCGGCCACCCGCACCAACTGGAAGCCGCGACCCTCAATCTCGTACTGCGCGGCCAGGCCGACACAGCGCTCGATGACCTCGCTGACGGGAATCTCCAGCAGTTGGGCCAGCATGTTGGGCTCGATGGGTTGGTCCGCCACCATGACGACGGCCTCGATCGCCCGGTCCACATCGTCGGGAAGCCGAGGGGGTTGATCCATAACGCTCCGCTTCTCTCTGCGCTGTCAGCGCGTATCCGCTCTGCTGGGGGCGCTGGTGGATGACGCCGCTCAGCCGTCGTAGGTGTCGGCGCTGACCAGGTGGGCCAGCTCGATGTCCTGATCGGAGACCCACTGCACTTCCAGCAGGGCCAGCGACGAGGCTTGTTCCAGCTCCACGTGACCCTGTTTGTACAGCTCCAGCACCGCCAAGAACCGGACCACCACCTCGACCCGGTCAACAAGACCTTCGCACAGCTCGCGGAAGGAGAGCGACCCGGCCCGGCGAAGTTCGTCCGCCACCTCGGCGATGGCATCCATGACGCTGGCGCGGATCTGCGGCAGATGCTCGAGGTTGACCCGGGGTTGGACCTTGGGGGTGGTGGCTCGCAGGTAGGCCGCCCGCAGCGCGTGAGGGTTGACCCCGGCCAGGAAATCCGGTTGGAGATCGGCGAAGCGTTCGTCGGGTCCCACACAGCGAGGCACCGAGCGGGCGGCTGCATCCAAGAAGCCCTCCAGCTCAGCGGCGGCGTCCTTGAACGTCTTGCATTCCAGCAGGCGGGCCAACAGCAGGTCCCGCTCCTCCCACAGCGACAGTTCGTCGTCCAGATCGACCGCTTCGTCCTCCGGCAACAGGCGGCGGGCCTTCAGCTCTATCAGGGTGGCGGCGATCAGGAGGAACTCGGTGGCGGTGCCCAGATCGAAGCTGCTGGCCCCGGGCTGGTCCGGCCCGAGGGCACGGGCCTCGGCGGCGACGCGGCGGAGTTGGTCCAGTTCAACCAGGTAGGCGTCCACGATTCGGGCCAGCGGCACCTCGTACAGATCAACCTGCTCGCGCAGAATCAGGTGCAGCAGAAGGTCGAAGGGACCTTCGAAAACGGGGGTGTGCACCTCGTAGGTCACGGCAGCAGCGTATTACAGGGATGTTGTTTCTGCGGGGATGTGTGTTTCGGCCCCGGCGGACCCGGGGCTTGGCGGAACTTTCTACCGCACCGGGCGAGTCAACCGATAGCTTCCCGCCCGTGACCCGTGTCCTGTCCGGCATTCAGCCCACCGGCGCCCTCCACCTGGGCAATCTGCTCGGGGCGGTGCGCAACTGGGTGGTGGACCAGCATCAGGCTGACAGCTTCTTTTGTGTGGTGGACCTGCATGCGCTCACCACCCCCCAAGAGCCGGAAGCGTTGCGGCAGGCCACGGTGGGCCTGACCCAGCTGTTGATGGCCTGTGGGCTGGATCCGCAGGTCTGCACCCTGTTCGTGCAGAGCCAGGTCCGGGCCCATGCGGAGTTGGCGTGGTTGATGGAGTGCACCGTCAGCTTCGGTGAGCTGCGCCGCATGACCCAGTTCAAGGACAAATCCGATCGGGCGGAGTTCGTATCGGCGGCGCTGTTCACCTATCCGGCCCTGATGGCGGCGGACATCCTGCTCTATGACACGGACCGGGTACCGGTGGGTGACGATCAGCGTCAGCATCTGGAGCTGACCCGAGACCTGGCCATCCGGTTCAACAGCCGTTACGGGGACACGTTCAAGGTGCCGGAGGCTGCCATTCCCAAGGCCGGGGCCCGGGTAATGGACCTGCAGACCCCCACCAACAAGATGTCCAAGTCACTGGACTCCCCGCAGGGCACCATCGGCGTGCTCGATGACCTCAAAGCGGTGGAGAAGAAGGTCAAGCGGGCCATGACCGACACCTTGGGCGAGGTCCGCTATGACCCCGCCAATCAGCCCGGGGTGTCGAACCTGCTGTCGATCCTCGCCGCCTGCACCGGTCAGGAACCGGAGGCCGCCGCCGCCGGTTACACCCAGTACGGCCCGCTCAAGACGGACACCGCCGCCGCCGTGGTGGAGTTCCTGCGTCCCATCCAGGCCAGGTACCTGGACCTGGCGTCCGATCCCGGCGAGACCGCCCGCCTGCTGGCCATCGGTGCCGACAAGGCCGCCGCGGTGGCGGACGTGGTGCTCGAACGAGCCCGAAACGCCGTGGGCCTACTCCACCGCTGACCAGCACCGTTCCGCCTCACCAGCGGCCGCCCCCCACTTCCCGGCCGCGCCCCCGCCCCGGCTCAACGCACGCTGGCTGACCTGACCGTGGCTGACGTCCCCCGCTTCGCCCGCCGCGGACCCCGCCCGGACTGACCCGCCCCGGCTGAACATCCCACCGCCTCCCCCACCGCCGACCTCGCCGCGGCTGAACGCACGCTCGCGGGGGGCGCGGTTCAGCTCGGATCGAGAACACATGAAAGACATCAGAACGGTTTTACTCTGGCGGATTTTGGACATCGACGCCTGCCCACAGCACGAAAAGTTCGACGATGCGTGGTCACATGTGCGCGGATTGTCGAAATTATGCGGCTCTCACGGAACGGGCGTGTCCAAAATCCGCCAGAGTCCCCAAACACACCCCGAACCGGACCGCCCGACCCCGCAAGCGCTGGGCGCCCCATCTTCACCTCAACCGTCCGACCCATCCCGACCGGCCTGACGCCGACCCCACCCGACCCACCCCGGCCGACCCATCCCCACCCGACGCCGACCCATCCCCACCCGACCCGACCGTCCCGACCGGGGCCGACACGTCCCGCCCGATCCGACTGAGCCCCTCCGACCCTGCCGTCCGCCGGGTCGCACCAACGTCCACCCGGAACGTCGACACCCACGCACCGCCCCCGACCCCCGCCCAGACCAGAACGCCGGCTCGCATTGCCGGGGCACCCGCCCATGCGAATGGCCGGCACCAACCGGGCCACCATTGAAACCGCGGCCCGCAACGGGCTGCGGGCGCTCGCCTTCAGCTGCGTGGATCCCGATGAGGCCCAACGCTGGGCGGACACCAACTACTCGATCATCCGCTCCGAGGAACGCAAGCCGATCGGTCAACCCACCGTGGCTGACCGGGTTCACGTGGGTTCAGACGGCGGCGTCGTCAGCGATGAGCAGTGCGGCGGCCCAGTGGAGGGGCACGGTCCACCGGGTCGGTTCGAGGTGGTGTTCCGCGGCCCAGGCAACCACCAGCGCGTCACTACCGGCGGCTCGCAGCAGATCGGCGCCCAGCTCGGGATAACGCAGGTGGCGGCCGAGACGGCCCGGTGCCCGCCGGACCCCCACCGCACCCAGCAGCGCCGCCGCCACCCGGCCCGCCACCCCCAGGTCAGCCTCGATCTTGCCGATGTCGTGCAGCAGGGCGGCGGCGCTCACCCAAGCCGGCGGGACGGCCCCGGGCTCGGTTTCGACGGTGACCAGCTGCGCCGCTGTGAGGCTGTGGCGTTGATCGGCGGGGCTCTGCCGCAGCCACAACGCCCGCTCCGGCCGGGTCAGCCGCTGGGTCACCCACCGCAGCTCGGCCTCCTCCAGCGGTCGATGACGGAACCGTCCGAAGAACCGCCGGACGAGATGCGCCGCCAGGTGCACCCGGTGCCGGGCACTGCTCACGGGGGACCCACCGGCGTCAGGGTGCAGGTCACCGACTCAGAAGTTGGGCCGCCAAGGTGAGACCGATGATGGTCTTGGCGTCGCAGACCTCACCGGAGGCGATCATGGCGGGGACCTGGCTGAAGGGCACCTCGTGGACCTCGAGGAAGGCCTCCTCGATACCGTCCGCGGCCCGGCCGACCTGGCTCAGGTCCCGGGCCATGAAGATGTGGGTCCGTTGATCGGTCATGCCGGCGGCGTTGTAGAAGGACACCAGCAGATCCAACCGTGCCGCATCGAACCCGGTTTCTTCGATGAGCTCCCGGCGGGCGGTGTCCTCGACCGGTTCGCCGGGCTTGTCCCTCAGGCCGGCGGGGATCTCCCACAGCCACTGACCCACTGCGGCCCGGAACTGGCGCACGAGCACCGTGACCGGTCCGGGTCGGTCCGAGCCCTGCAGCACCGGGACCACCGCCACCGCACCGGGCGAGCGGACCACGTCACGTTGGAACTGCTCACCGGTGGGGCTCTCGAAGCGGGCGGCGACCAGGCGCATGACGTAGCCCTGATGGATTTCGGTCTCCCCTAGTGCCCGGAACCCTTGCAGGTCAGCGCCCAGGGCGGCGTCGTCGTGCCGCGAGGGGTTCACGGGCGAGGGAGTGGTCACAGGCTCCGAAGCCACGTTTCGGCTCAAGTCCCCGCCGGCGCCGCGACGGAACCAACGGTGGGACGCAGCGCCCGGGTCACATCAACGCTGGTCGAGCCCACCTCGTCCCCGTCGAGGTCCGTGCCGGCCGGGCCCGAGCTGCTGGAAGGGCTGGGCCGCTGGGCGTTGCCGGGGCCGCCGAGCGGGTCCGTCGATGGCTGATCAGGGCCCGTGGTGGAGCCCGATATGCCCGTGGTGCCCGTGGCGCCCGTGGTGCCCGATGACGCGCTGAGATCCACGGCGATGTCCGTCCTCGCGGCCCGGGCCAGCGCCGCCCGTACCAGCTCCCGAAACAGCGGGGCCGGTTGGCGGGGACGGCTACGGAACTCGGGGTGGGCCTGGGTGGCGACCCAGAACGGGTGGGACCGCAACTCGATGAACTCCACCAGGCGGTTGTCGGGCGACACCCCGCTGCAGTGGAAATCACCGTCATCGAACCGGCTGCGATACCGGGGGTTGAACTCGTAGCGGTGCCGGTGCCGTTCCTTGACCACCTCGGTGCCGTACGCCCCGCGCACCTGGCTGTCAGGCGCCAGATGGGCGTACCAGCTGCCCAGCCTCATGGTCCCCCCCATGTCCGTCACCGACCGCTGGTGTTCCATGAGATCGATGACGGGGTGGGGGGTATCGGGATCCATCTCGGTGGAGTTGGCGTCGGACAGATGCAGTACCGATCGGGCGTACTCGATGGTCATCACCTGCAGCCCCAGGCACAAGCCCAGGCATGGCAGGGCGTGTTCCCGGGCGTACCGGGCGGCGGTGATCATGCCCTCGATGCCGCGGGGCCCGAACCCGCCGGGGATCACGATGCCGTCCAGCCCTTCCAGGCGGGAGGCGGCCAGCAGCCCTTCGATTTCCTCGGCCTGGATCCACTCCACCGACAGCTTGGCGCCCAACGCGAAGCTGGCGTGGTTGAGCGATTCGACCACGGACAGGTAGGCGTCGGGCAGGCTGACGTACTTGCCGACGATGCCGATGCGGACCGGTTGATCGGCCCGGCCGATGCGTTCCACCAGCTCACGCCAGCTGTCGAGGTCCGGCTCGGGGGTTTCCAGGCGGAGGTGACGGCAGACGGTGGCATCGAGTTGTTCCTCGTGCAACACCAGCGGGATGAGGTAGATGCTGTCGGCGTCAGCGGCGTTGACCACGGCGTCCACGTCCACGTCGCACAGGTTGGAGATCTTGCGTTTGAGTTCCCGGGACAACGGTTGCTCGCTGCGGCAGACAATGGCGTCGGGCTGAATTCCCCGCGCCCGCAGCTCGGTGACGGAGTGCTGGGTGGGCTTGGTCTTCTGCTCGCCGGAAGGGCCGATGAACGGAACCAGCGTGACGTGCAGGAAGAACACGTTCTCGCGGCCCACATCCAGGCGGTACTGGCGGATGGCCTCCAGGAACGGGAGGATCTCGATGTCACCGACGGTGCCGCCCACCTCGGTGATGACCACGTCCACGTCATCGGTGGCCAGCAGGGCGATTCGGCGCTTGATCTCGTCGGTGATGTGGGGAATGACCTGCACCGTGCGGCCCAGGTACTCCCCGCGGCGTTCTGCGGCCAGGACCGCTGAGTAAATGGTGCCGGTGGTGGCGTTGGAGTCCCGGGTCAGCTCGGTGTCCACGAACCGTTCGTAGTGGCCCAGGTCCAGGTCGGTCTCGCCGCCGTCCCCCGTGACGTACACCTCGCCGTGCTCGAAGGGGTTCATGGTGCCGGGGTCCACATTGAGGTAGGGGTCCAGCTTCTGCATGGTGACCCGCAGACCCCGGGCCGCCAGCAGGTTGCCCAGCGCCGAAGCGGTGAGCCCTTTGCCCAACCCGCTCACCACCCCGCCGGTCACGAAGATGTGCTTAGCCACGGTTCCTCCCTCGTGGCAGCCGACATGCGGCCCGCCCACTTACTTCGGTCAGCTCGCGGCCGCCTCCAGCACCGCCACCGGCAACCCGGTCCGGCCGGCTCCCGAGGGAAGCCGCTGTGGTGGGAACCCGCCTCCCCGGCCGCGCGGCGCGAGGGTGCGGATCGTTCGGCCCGGTCCAAGGTAGCAGCCGCCATCGCGCCGCGGGTGCATGAACGCTGACGCTGGGAGACGGTCACCACGTGGCCCTCACCGCGGCCGCATCCGCCAACAACTCCCCGGCGTGCTTTCGCGCCGCGGCCGAACCAGGAGAACCGGACAGCATCCGGGCCAGTTCCACGGTGCGGGCTTTACCCTGCAGCGCCCGGGCCACCGACGCCGTGCTGGCCTCGCCCTGCTGTTTTTCCACCGCTACCTGTGTTTCCGCCCACGCCGCCACCTGCGCCAGGTGGGTGACCACCAGGATCTGGCGGCCATTGGCGGCCAGGCGGGCCAGCGCCGCCCCCACCGCGGTGGCGGTGGCCCCGCCGATGCCGGCATCGACCTCATCGAAGATCTGGGTGGGGGGACTGGTGTAACCCACCCGGGCCAGGACCAGGCGCAACGCCAGCATGGTGCGGGCCAGCTCCCCGCCGGACGCCACCCGGGCCAACGGCAGCAGCGGCGAGCCGGGATTGGCCGCCAACAGGAACGTCACCCGCTCCCCCGCCGGATCCTCGGCCGGTCCCGGTCCGCCGTCCAGGTGCGAACCGGCGATGGCACCGGGGGCAGCGTCACCATCGGGCCCGGGGATCGAGCCACCCCCGAGGTCTGCTCCCTCGGCGAGGTCGGGGTGATCTCGGCCCACGGCGACATGCAGCCTGGCCTTGGCCAACGCCAACTCCCCCAAATGCGCCTGCACCGCCGCGGCCAGCGACGGGGCGGCCTTGCGGCGGGCCCGGCCCACGTCAGCTTGCAACCCCACCAGGCGGGCCTGCAGCTCCCGGCGGGATTGATCCAACTGCACGCCGCGTGCCTCGTGACCTGCCAGTTCCTCGGCACGAGCGGCAATGGCCTGCTGTTCGACGATGACGTCTGCCAGGGTGTCACCGTATTTGCGGCACAGCTCCCGCAACCGCAGCCGCCGGGCCCGCACCGCTTCCAGCCGCTCGGGGTCCGGTTCGATGCCCTCACCCACGTCCCGGATCTCGTGGCCCAACTCCACCAGCTCGGACGCCAGCGCCCGGGCTCGGCCTTCCAGCTCGCGGAACGGGCCCCGCTCCCGCAGCGCGGCGATGACCGCCGCCACCCGCTCCCCGGCCCCGTCCTCCCCGTTGAGGGCCTGGTAGGCCCCGAGCGCGGCTTCCTGATGGGCCAGCGCATCCGCCAGCCGCTCCTCCTCCGCTTCGAGCCGGGCGTCCTCGTCAGGATCGTCCAGCTCGGCGCCCTGTAGCTCCTCCAGTTGGAAACGCAGCAGGTCCAGCTCCCGGGCCCGGGCCCGATCGTCACCGCCGAGGGCGGCCAGGGACCGTTCCAGCTGGGTCAGGTCCGTTTCCACCGCCCGCAGCGGGCCCAGGTCCACCCCACCGAAGAGGTCCAGGGCGTTGCGCTGGGTGGCCGGATGCAGCAGCGACTGGTGATCGTGTTGGCCGTGCAGGTCCACCAGCCGAGATCCCAGCTGGCGCAGCTCGGCCTGGGTGGCGAGGGCGCCGTTGATGTAGCCCCGGGAGCGGCCGCCGCGGGGCAGGACCCGGCGCAGCACCCATTCCTCTTCACCGTCGGAGAATCGGCCTTCGATGACCGCCTCGCTGGCGTCGGGTCGGACCAGCGACGGGTCCGCCCGGCCACCCAAGAGCAGGTCAATGGCCTCCACCACCAGGGTTTTCCCGGCGCCGGTCTCCCCGGTGAGGGCGGTCATGCCCGGCCCGAAGGTGAGCCCTAACCGTTCAATAACCCCCAGGTCGGTCACTGCCAGCTCGTCCAACATCAGCCGCTCATCGGTCGTTGAGGCCGAACTTGGCCTTGAGGATGCCCAAAAAGTCCCGATGTTCGAACGTGATCAACCGGGCCGGGTGGGGTGACGCCTTGCAGGTGACCCCTTCACCGTCATGCAGCACACCCAGGCTCCGACCGTCCACGAACAGCTCCGCCGGACGCCAGCTGCATACCTCCAGGCGCAGCTCAGAGGTGGGTTCGAACACCAGGCTGCGGTCGAACAGCATGTGGGGCGCCACCGGGGTGAGCACCATCAGCCGGTGGGTGGGCGCCACCACCGGGGCCCGGGCGGACAGGGCGTACGCGGTGGAGCCGGTGGGGGTGGCCACGATCAGCCCGTCGGCGGCGAAGGTGAGGAAGTACCGGCCGTCCACGATGACCGCCAAGCGCACGGTGTGGCCCGACGGGGTCTTTTCCAGCACCAGCTCGTTCAGGGCGGACACCGGCAGGGCCATCCCTTGATGGTGGACCTCGAGGCGCATGCGTTCCTCCACCAGGAACTCACCGGCCAGCACCCGGTTGATGGCCGCTCTCAGGCCCTCCGGTTCCAATTCCACCAGGTACCCCAGCTGCCCGGCGTTGACCCCCAGGACCGGGACGTCATCCGCGGCGACCAGTTCCACGGTGCGCAACATGGTGCCGTCCCCACCGATGGACAGCGCCAGGTCATAACCCTGACCCGCAATGTTGTGCTGGCCCAGCTCCGGCCGGCCGATCAAGACGGCGTCGGCGCCGGGCAGTTCCACCTGGTGTCCGCAGGCGCGCAGCCAATCAACCTCATCCACCGCCAGCTTGGCCGCCTCCGGCCGGTGCTGATGAACGACAACCAGGATCTTGACCATGATCAGCCGACCACGGCGTCTAGGGCGACGGCCAGCCCGTCCGTGCCACCTTCTCCGCCGCGCCGGGCATGCAGCAGGAACTCCACGTTGCCGGCGCCGCCGGTGATAGGTGAGCGCACCACCGCAGTGGCCGGCGCACCCGCAGCAACCAACGCTGCGGCTACCGCGTCCAGGGCCTCACGCCACAGCACGGGATCAGTGATGACCCCCCGACCGGCGCTGACGTGTCGTCGGCCCAGCTCGAATTGCGGTTTGACCAGCACGATCAGATCGCCCTCTTCCCGGGTGCAGCCCACCAACGCCGAGGCCACGGTAGTCAACGAGATGAACGACAGGTCAGCCACCACCAGATCCACCGGCCCCCCGAGCTCCGCCGGTGTAAGCCCCCGCACGTTGCAGCGCTCCCGAACCGTGACCCGGGGATGGTGGCGAATGGAGGGATCCAGCTGGCCGTGACCGACGTCCACGGCCCACACCTGCGCCGCTCCGGCCTGGAGCAAACA
Source organism: Acidimicrobiales bacterium (assembly GCA_046155365.1). Classification (GTDB taxonomy): domain Bacteria; phylum Actinomycetota; class Acidimicrobiia; order Acidimicrobiales; family CAIXPF01; genus CAIXPF01. The sequence goes on from JBJXFH010000088.1 coordinate 17,786, forward strand.
GTCCGTGAAGCCCCCCGTTGAGGCGCCGGCGTCCAAACAAGCCAGGCCGCTGACGGGGAGCGCGAAGTGTGCCAGCGCGGCCTGCAACTTCAGCCCGCCGCGACTGACGAACGGCGGCGGTGGACCCAACACCACCACCGCTTCCGCGGGGCCCACCATTCGGGCCGCTTTGTCCGCGTGGGCCCCGTTGACCGTGACCCGACCGGCGGCGACCAGTTCCTGGGCCTGGCTGCGGGTGGCCACCAGGCCGCGACGTACCAGCTCAGTGTCCAGTCTTCGCCGTGGTCGCATGGACCGTCACCCCCTTTCGTGGCGCCGCTGGGACCGGCTGTTCACTACCGCCGACGATCGTACCGGGGGTGTGTGACAGCGAAATCGGGAGGGTCAGCGGCCGTGGTCGTTGGTGGGCGCGAAGGCCGCCACCAACTCCGCCAGATCCGCGGCCACCAGGTCTGCGGGCGGGTCGCAGGGCAGATCACTCAGATGGGTGACCCCGCTGAGCACCAGCCCGAAGCGGTACCCCAACCGTTTGGCCAGCCCGCCGTCGGTCATGGGTTGATCTCCCACCATCACCCCGTCGGTGCCGTAGCGGGCCTCGATGAGCCGGGCGAAGGCCTCATGGGGTTTGCCGGCCACCAACGGTTGGGTCTGGGAGGCGTAGGCCACCGCCGCCACCAGCGATCCGCCGCCCGGTAGCAACCCGCCCGGGGTGGGGAACGTGGGGTCCTCGTTGGTGGCCACGAAACGGGCGCCGGCCCTGATGGCGCTGACCGCCACCGTCAGCTTGTGGTAATCGAACTCGGGGTCATAGCCCACCACCACCACGTCGGCCTGTCCTTCGCGAACCACCGTCGCACCCCGGGCCAGCAGGGCTTCTTCCACGCCGGGACCGCCGCACAGCAACACCGTCTCCTCCGGTTGGACCAGCGAGGCGGCGGCCATGGCAGAAGTGATGACCCGACCCCGACCGTCGATGCCGATGCGGGCCAGCTTGGCCTCCGCTTCCGCCACCGGTGAGTACGAGAAGTTGGTGGCGAAACACACGTCGACACCCCGGCTGAGCAGGGTGGACACCGCTTGGGGCGAGCCCGGGATGGCCTCCCCCCCCAACCAGATCACCCCGTCCAGATCCAACGCCCAGACGGTCATAGGATGCGCTCGCCCGGGGTGGTGGGACCGGTCGGGTCGGTCGGAGTGGTCAGCGTGGTCGGGTCGGTCGGGGGGGCTGGTAACGCCAGGCCCTCGACGATTTCCACGCCGGGGACGGACCGCAACAGGTCCGGGGCGCTGACCAGCTTCCGACGGCGGCTTCCTCCCCCCAACACCACCTGCGGGCGGGCCATGACCGCGGCGTCCACCCAGATCGGCAGGCCCGCCGGCAGGCCTACTGCGGTGACCCCGCCGATGGCCATGCCGGTCAGCGCCCGGGTCTCCTCGGCGGTGGCGAAAGATGCCTTGCGGGTCCCGAGCCGCTTGCGCACCGCCCGGTTCACGTCCAGGCGGGTGTTGGCCAGCACCACGCAGGCCACGTAACGGGGCGGGTCCTCCTTGGCGGCCACCACGATGGTGTTGGCCGAGTCCTCCGGGGCGTACCCGTAGGCCTCACAGAACGCGGCGGTATCGGCCAGGTCAGGATCGCAATCGATCATCTCCCACGATGCCACTTGGGCCGGGCCCCGCACCGAGGCCAGGGCGGCGTCCACGGAGGCTTCGGCGGCGGACCAGTCCTGCGATTGGCGCTCATCATCCACGGTCAGCAGCCCAGAACCCGGCACACACGCTCAGCGGTCACGGTCACGGTCACGGCCGGCCAAGCTACCCATCTCGCGAGGCCGGGCGTAACGGCACGTGATCAGCGTTGGCTGGTTGAGCACCACAGCGAGCGGGTGGCGCGCACCGGACGTTCAGAGGCCACCGTTTGCCACGTTCCCTCGGTGCGGGTCATCCACCATCGATCCATCTTGGCGCCCACCCGGCCGGGTCCGTGCACCTCCCACACCAGGCCGATCACACCCACCAGAGCTCCGTCAAGGTCCTCGTCCACCACACCCAGCACGATGAGACCATCGACGCTGGTCAGACCCCGCCCACTGACCTCCACTACCCACGACAGCGGCAGGTGCAGCTCCAACTCGATACGAGCGGCGCTGGTGGTGACCTCCACCCCGCCCGCCTCGCCGGAGGGCAACGGATGGGCCTGGACGGCGATCTGCTGACGGCCCCGAGCCCGGGACGAGGATTGCAGGGAGGCCGCGGTGGCGTCGCGAAGATCGCCCAGAAACCGTCCCAGCAGGCGGGATCGATCCGCGGCGGGCAAGGCCGGATCCGCCCAGCGGCGTTCGGCCCGCACCAACTGCGCCAGTTCAATCACCCGTCCCAGCTCGGCACCGAAGGAGCGCAGGTCCGCCCCGGCTGCCATGGGTGATCGGAGGTTGCCCGAGGCCCGGGCGGGCGCCACCTTGGGGGTGCGGGCCACCCCGGCGGGGCCCACCGGAAGCAGGGTGGTCCGCCAGCGTTCGAGCAACGCCAAACACGCCGGCCGATCCGCGCCCAGGGCCTGCAGCGCGGTTTCCGCGGCCACGTCGTGATCAACCAGCACCAGGCAGCCCCGCTTCCACAGCACCGTATGGCGACCGCCGCTGCAATCGATCTGGAGCCGGGCTGGCGCCACCCGCCGATACCAACGTCGAGCGGGCTGCGGCGGCCGGGCCACAGGCGCTCTGACCAGGAGCGATGGGTCCGCTGCAGGGTTGAGCGCCATGGTCACGCCGCCAGGTCGATGTGGACCGAACGGGCCCAGGAGGGCGCTGCGGGCGGGTTGGCGCCGATCAGCCCCACCACCAGCCGGGCCCGGCCGGGTGCGGCCGAGGGCCACGGCGTCTCACCGTCGGTGAGGACCACCACCACGTCGGGTCGGGGACGCAACGCCAACGCGGCCTCGATGCCGATACGCATGTCGGTGCCGCCGCCGCCCACCAGCTGCACCTGGGAGGCCTGGCGCACCTTTCGCCGGGTGTGTACCGCGGCGTCCACGGTGAGGACCATCAGACCGCCCACGCCCACCGAACGCAGCAGCCCTTCAACCTCGCCGAGCACCTGTTCCAGCCGCTGGGGACCCATCGAGGCCGACGTATCACACACCACCGCCACCTGCGGTTGGGGCCGGCGCAGGGCCGGCAGGATGACGTCGGGGGTGACCCCGGCCCGTCGGGAAGGGCGGCTGTAGGTGTAATCCACCTGGCCTCGCACGTCGGCCACGCAGCGTCTGATCTCCGCCGCCAGGGCCCGGCGCCAGTCCACCTTGGAGCGCAGCCGGGCTTCGGCCCAGCGCACCAGCCCGGCGGGCACGTTGCCGGCCCGGCGGTGCTCGGCGGCGATCTCGTTGGCCACCTGGCGACGGATCAGGTCCGCGTCGTTGTCGCTGATGTGGGGGTTGGCGGTGTCGGAGGGCTGGTCACCGTCGGGAGCGGGTTCCTCACCGGGGGCCGGTTGGCCGTGGGTGCCGCTGCCCCGCTCGGCCCCCTCTCGGATGCGGGCCTGCTGGCGGACCAGCTCGAAGTATTCCTCGGCCAGGCGACCGCGCTGGGCGCCGAAGTCGTCGGGGAGCACGATCTTGTCCTCGGTGGGCAGCTGCAGCAGGTGGGCCAGGTCATCGTTGATCTCGGCGTCCGCGGCGTCGGACCAGGCGCCGGCGTCATCACGGCCCAAACCCAGCGCCTCGGCCCGTTCGGCGTGCTCGCGCAGCAGGTGGTTGGCCTGCAACACCAGCAGGCTCCCCAACACCTCCACCGGCCAGGCCCCGGCTCGCTCGGCGTCCACGTACAGCCGCCAATGCCGGTCGGCGCTGACGGTCCCATGACCCGCCGGGCCCGGCGCACCGGAGTTGCCCGGGGACCCCTCGGCCGGCTGCGGCGGCCCGTTGCGGTAGATCACCGGCGAGGCGAACAGCACCGACGCCAGATACGGGAACCGTTGTGCCGCCCAGAGCCGGGCCGCAGCCATCTTGTGGCGCAGCTCCGGTGAGGCGTTGCCCCCTCGGCCAGTGGGACCGGAGGCGGTCATGATCCGCTGCCGCCCAGGTCACCCAGCATGCCGGCGTCACGCAGCAAGGGCAGGAAGGCCTTGATCTCCGGTGGGGCGGACGCACCGGGGGGCCGGCAGCGGGCCAGTAACCGGGCGGCCACCGCGGCCACGTCGGGGGCCCGCTCACCGGCGCTGCCCAACACCTTCCACCCGGCGTACCACCGTTCCACCGTGGGTTCGGCCACCACCGCGGCGGCGATGGACGCCAGCGCGGCGTAGGCCCGATCGCCCCGTTCGGGCAGCACGAAGCTGGACGGATCCGCCAGCACCGCCTCGGGGTCGGGCAGGTCCAGTTCTTGGGCCCAACCGAGGAACTCCGAGCCCGGACCGTCGCCCACCGCGCCCCGGATGAGCTGGGACAGGGCATCAGCGCTGGCCCCTGCGGCGCGGCTGGCGGCCAGCAGACGGGCGGTCATCTCCCAGGTCCGAGGGCTGGGCCAACCCCGGCCGGCCTCAGCGGCGTCCGTTGGGGGGACCACCACCAGTGCCGGACGCACAATGGCGAAGGCCGATACCAACGCCCGGCTGGACACCAGTTGACGCTCCCAGTCCGCCGGCAGGGACGCCACCTCGGGGGCGGGGAACCCTGCGGCCATGCCCTCGGCGAAGCTGCGAGCGTCCACCGCCCAGTCCAGGTGACAGAACCGGTTGGCCAGCGGCGCGGACAGGTCCCACCCGTCCGCGGCCTGCTCGGGGGGGTTGGCGGCAGCCACCACGGCGATGTTGTCGGGCAAGGTGAGATCGCCCACCACCCGCTCCAGCACCACCCGCAGCAGCGCAGCCTGCACTGCCGGTGGTGCGGTGGACAGTTCGTCGAGGAACAGCAGCCCACGACCGGCGGCGGCCAGGCGGCGGGCCCACGCCGGGGGGGCGAAGCTGACCTCGCCGTTGATCACCACCGGGAGCCCGGCAAAGTCGCTGGGTTCGCGGATCGAGGCAATGACCACCTCACAGGGCAGCCCTGCCCGTTCCGCCAGCGCCCGCAACGCCGAGGTCTTGCCGGTTCCCGGAGCCCCCCACAGCAGCACCGGCACCCCGGCCGCCACCGCCACCGAGAGCGCCTCGGTTGTTGCTGCGCCCCTGCTCATCGCGGAGACGCTACCTGCATCGGTCCCAGCCCGCGGGTGCAACCGCGTTCGCATCGGCCGGGAGGGGCGAGCGGGGCGGGCGGGGCGGGCGGGCGGGGCAGTCAGGTTCAGGAGGTGCTCTCGAACCAGACGCGGGGATTCAGGCGAGCGGCCAGTCCGGCCCCGGCGAATCGGCGTTCATCGAGGCGGGCACCACTGCACCGGGTCCCCGCCGGCGGCAACCAGCGCCTCATTGACCTTGGAGAACGGTCGGCTCCCGAAAAAGCCCTGGTGGGCGGACAGCGGGGAGGGGTGGGCGGACTCGATCACCACGTGGCGTGACAGGTCGATGAGGGCCTTCTTGCGGCGCGCGTACGCTCCCCACAGCACGAACACCACCGGGTCGGTCTTGGCCGAGGTGACCTTGATGACCTCATCGGTAAAGGTCTCCCAGCCCCGCTTGGCGTGGGATCCCGCGGCGGCAGCGCGCACCGTCAGCACCGCGTTGAGCAGCAGGACCCCTTGTCGGGCCCAGCCGCTCAGATCGCCGTGTGGGGGCGGGGCGCAACCGAGGTCCGCCCGCAGTTCCTTGAAGATGTTCTGCAAGGACGGCGGCGGCGGCACCCCTTGGCGCACTGAGAAGCACAGCCCGTGGGCCTGACCCGGACCGTGGTAGGGGTCCTGGCCCAGAATCAGCACCTTGACCTGGGCGTATGGGGTGAGCCGCAGCGCCGCGAAGGTCTCCTCCTCGGCGGGGTAGACCGGGGCGCGGGTCCGTTCCTCGCTCACGAAGCGCTGCAGGGTGGCCCAGTAGGGCTTGGCGAACTCCCCTCGCAGCAGCGGATTCCAGTCCGTTACGGCCACAGCGAAAACATCCTGCGTACGCGTGCGGAGGTGCCGTGCCGACCGTGCCCTTGCTGGCCGCCGCTAGACGTCCGCCACCGGCTCACCGGCCCCGGCGGCACCACCGGGCGCGGCGGATCCGCCACCCCCAACGGTCCCGGCGGCCTCCGCGACAGCCCGCAGCTGCTCGAACCGGGCCGGCGGCTCCCGCCAAGGGTCGGCCAGGGTGCCGTTGCGGGCGTCGGCGATGGCCTGCCACACCCGCTGGGGGCTGGCCGGCATGTCGAGGTGGCGAACGCCAAGGTGGGCCAGGGCATCGATCACCGCGTTCTGCACCGCCGGGGTGGCGCCGATGGTGCCGGCCTCGCCAATCCCTTTGGCACCGAGCGGGTTGAGCGGGCTGGGCGTTTCCGTGGACGCCACGTCGAAGGAGCAGAACTCCGCCGCCGAGGGCATCAGGTAATCCGCCAGGTTGGTGGTGCGGGGGTTGGCGTCCTCATCGAAGATCACGTGCTCGTACAGGGCCTGGCTGATGCCCGCCGCCACCCCGCCGTGCTGCTGACCGGCCAGGATCAGCGGGTTGATCACGGTGCCGGCGTCGTCCACCGCGAAGTGCCGCAGGGGCGTGACCCGGCCGGTTTCGGTGTCCACCTCGACCACCGCCACGTGGGCGCCGAAGGGGAAGGTGGCGCCCGGTTGGCTGAAATCAAGCTCGGCTTGGAGCGGGGCGGGGCTGCGCTGGGCCAGTTCCGCCCAGCTCAGCGCGGTGGCCGGCACCCCGGCAACGCCCACCCGGCCGCCGCCACCGGCTCCGTTGGTGCCCGCGGGATCGTCGTGGATGACCACGTCCTCCTCGGCGCATTCCAGCAGCTGGGCGGCCAGTTTTCGGGCCTGGATCCAGACCTGGTCAGTGGCCAGCTGTACCGCGCTGCCGCCCAATTGCAGCGAGCGCGATCCGCCGGTTCCGCCACCGCGGGGGATCAGCAACGTGTCCGATTGGACCAGGCTGATCTTCTCGATGGGGATGCCGGTGCGATCGGACACGATCATGGCGAAGGTGGTGGCGTGACCCTGCCCGTGGGCGGAGGTACCCACCCGCATGATGGCACCCCCATCAGCGGTGATCTCGACCGCGGCGAACTCGTCGCCGTTGCCACCGGCGGTGATCTCCACGTAGCTGCACAGCCCGACGCCCAGCTGCACCGGGTCCCCGGCCTGGCGGCGTTCGGCCTGCTGACGGCGCCACCCCGCGTAGTCGGACAACTCCAGCACCCGGTCCAGCGGCGTCACGTAATCGCCGCTGTCGTAGGTGATCCCGGTGTGGGTGGTGTACGGGAACTGCTCGGGCTGCAAGAAGTTGCGTTTGCGCAGCTCAGCAGGGTCAATGTCCAGCTCGCGGGCGGCGGCGTCCACGATGCGTTCCACCATTGAGGCCGCCTCGGGCCGCCCGGCGCCGCGGTAGGCCCCCGTCGGGGTGGTGGTGGTAATGGCGCACAGCACGTCCACGCTGAGCTTGGGCAGGGCGTAGTTGCCCTGGGACATGCGCCGGGTGCCCTGCGGCAACATGGTGCCGATGCCGGGGTAGGCCCCGGTGTCCCCCACGATGCGGGCCCGCAACCCGGTGAAGGTCCCGTCCCGCTTGCAGCCCAGCTCCACGTACTGCACCTGGCCCCGGCTGTGGGGCAGGGCCAGCAGGTCTTCGCTGCGGGTTTCGGTCCAGGTCACCGGGCGGCCCAGGCGCAGCGCGGCGGCGGCCACCACGGCGTACTCGGGGCTGGTTCCGGCCTTGCCACCGAAACCGCCGCCCACGTGGGGGGCGATGACCCGCAGCTTGTCGGGGGCGATGTTGAGCACCGCGCCCAAGGTTCCGGGCAGCAGGTGGGGCATCTGGGTGGAGGCGTACACCGTGAGCTGACCATCAGGGCCGGGTACGGCGGCGAAGCTGTTGGGTTCCATGGACACCACGGCCATGCGCTGGTTCTCGAACCGGCCCCGCACCACCACGTCCGCATCGGCGAAGAAGCTGGCGTCGTAGGCGTCCACGCTGAAGAACGCCACGTTGGACTCCACGCCGGGGAAAATGGCGGCGCTGCCGTCCTCCAGGGCTTTTTCCATGTCAGCGACGGCCGGCAGCGGCTCGTAGTCCACAATGACGGCTTCGGCAGCGTCGGTGGCGGCGCGGCGATCGGTGGCCACCACCACTGCCACGGCCTCCCCCACGAAGCGGACGGTGTCGGTGGCCAGCGGCGGGCGGGCGAAGTTCTCGGCGACCACGGCGAAGGTGTGGAAGGCAGGAAGTGCCAGGTCAGCCGCAGTAAAGACGGCGATCACGCCGGGCATGGCAGCCGCCGATTCGACGTCGATTCGACGAATTCGGGCGTGGGCCACATCCGAACGCACGAAGACCATGTGCCCGGTGCCCGTTTGGCGGGCGGCGCCTTTAGGGATGGTCGACGGTTGCGGCGCGCTCAACTCCAGGTTGTCGATGTAGGTGCCGAGCCCCCGCAGCAGATCAGGGTCTTCGAGACGGGGGACAGCGTTGCCCAGGATCGATCCAGCCATGGCGGCCGAAGCTAATCGAGCCCGAACCGGCTTCAGGGGCATCCGGCACCGCAACGTGGGGCCGGGCCCTTCGTTTCGCTGTCACACCCCCCGTTGTACGGTCCGGGTGACTTCCCCCTTGCGAGTTTCCACATCGAGCAAGGATCACATCATGGACAGCACGATCACCCTGGTCGGCAATCTCACCCGAGACCCGGTATTGCGGCTCACCGCCAACGGCTTGGCCGTGGCCGAGATGGGGCTGGCGGTTAGCCGCCGCTGGCGTACCAATGAAGGCGACGAGCGGGAGCACACCAGCTTCTTCTCGGTGGTGGCCTGGCGTTCGTTGGCGGAGCACTGCGCCGCCTCGCTACACAAGGGCGACCTGGTCATGGTCACCGGCCGGCCGGAGCAGCGCAGCTGGCAGACCGATGCCGGTGACCGCCGCAGCACCGTGGAGGTGGTGGCCGAGGACGTCGGCCCGTCACTGCGCTGGGCCACCGCGTCGATCGAGCGCACCGGCCGGCTCACTGACATAGCGGCCTAGCGAGCAGCGCTGCCGGGCGTCGCATTGCCGGTGTCCATGCCGTGGGCACCCGGCAATGCGGTCGGCAGCGCCTCGTGATCGCTTGGCAACACGTTCGGGACGAACAACAGGATCTGCAGCGCGGATCAGTAGTGCCAGGGGAACGGGGTCCAGTCCGGGGGGCGTTTCTCCAGGAAGGCGTCACGGCCCTCGGCGGCCTCCTCGGTCATGTACGCCAACCGGGTGGCCTCACCGGCGAACAGTTGCTGGCCCACCAGGCCGTCATCGATCAGATTCAGCGCGTACTTGGCCATGCGCTGCGCGGTGGGGCTCTTGGAGTTCACGATCCGGCCCCATTCCAGCGCCGTGGCCTCCAGCAGATCGTGGTCCACCACCCGGTTCACGGCCCCCATCTGATGGGCCTCCTCGGCGCTGTACTCCAAACCCAGGAAGAAGATCTCCCGGGCGAACTTCTGGCCGGTCTGACGGGCCAGGTAGGCCGAACCGAACCCGCCATCGAAGCTGGCCACATCGGTGTCGGTCTGCTTGAACCGGCCGTGCTGGCGGCTGGCCAAGGTCAGGTCACACACCGAGTGCAGGCTGTGACCCCCACCTGCAGCCCAGCCGGACGCCACGCAGATCACCACCTTGGGCATGAACCGGATGAGCCGCTGGCATTCCAGGATGTGCAACCGTCCGGTACGCCCGGGGTCGATGGTGTCTGCCGTGTCCCCCTCGGCATAGCGGTACCCGTCACGCCCCCGGATGCGCTGGTCCCCCCCGGAGCAAAACGCCCAACCGCCGTCTTTCGGGGAAGGCCCGTTGCCCGTCAGCAGCACACAACCCACGTCGGTGCACATCCGGGCATGGTCCAACGCCCGGTACAACTCATCCACGGTCGAAGGCCGAAAGGCGTTTCGCACCTCCGGCCGGTTGAAGGCGATGCGCACTGTGCCATGAGCCTTGGCTCGGTGATAGGTGATGTCGGCAAAGTCGAACCCGGCCACCTGGTCCCAGGCCGCGG
>JBJXFH010000092.1:0-2615 GCA_046155365.1 Acidimicrobiales bacterium
AGGAGCTTTTTGAGGCGTTGCACCGACAGCTCGCGGGCCGCCAGCACCTGCGCCAGCTCCGGCAACCGCGTCAACAACTCCCGCACCCGGGCGACGAGTTCCGGCGCCAGCACGGTTGGGAGGGCGGCCAACACGGCGGCCATTTCCGTTTCGTTGAGCAGCAGTTGCTGCAAAGGGATCGTGGTTGTCATGGGGCCAGGAGCCGGGCCCGATAATCCGGCGTTAGGGGGTAAACCCACAGTTCCTTGATCGACGTTTTGGGGGCACCGGTTTTGGCCTTGGTGCCGCGGCCCGTCGAGCGGCCCACCCGCTGCCAGTTGGCGGCCTGATAACCGGTGCCGCGAAAGCGGCCGGTGTCCACGAAGCTCTCCAGCAGCACGACCGGATGCTGATAGAGCGCCTGCCAGTCGGTGGCGATCTGACGGCTGACCCGGGCCAGGAGCCGGCTGGCCAGGTGCGGGATCCGCACCCACGGCAAGACCAAGAACCGGGAGTTGTAAGCGATAAGGTGGAGGTGGTGTTGATAGGCCGCCTTGGGGGCGCCCAGGAACTGGTCCCGCAAGTTGAGCCGCAACGGGGCCGAGCTCCAGCTCAGGCAGGCCAGGGGCCGCTCGCCGGTGAAGACCACATACTTCAAGTGTTCCCCCACCGGCCGACTGTAACCCAGATAGTGATGGGCCTGGACCAGGTGCGCGAAGAGATCTTCCCCGTGGGCCCGGCGCACCTGGCGGATCACCAGCGGTTCCAGGTCGGCCAGGGGCCCGGTCACTGGTGTGGAGTCCACCGGGGCCACCGCCCGAACCCGGCGATGGCGGATGGCATTGTTCACCACCCGCACCCGGGGCGCCGGCAGGGTGATGAGCCCGGCCCGGTGCAAGCGCAGCATCAGGCTGCGACAGAGCTGGTCCCGCCACTGGCCGTTGGGCTGGACCCAGTTCCAGGCCTGGCAGACCCGGACCGAGAGCGCACAGCGGCTGAGGGTGGGGTGGGTGGCGATCAACTCGCGCAGGAACGCCACCTCCGCCGCCCGGATCTCCCGGCCGCGAAAACTCAATAAAACGTCCGACACGCCCCGCAGTTTAGGGAGGCGCCCTTCGAACGCTAGACTTTTCGCTCACATTTTTGCGGGCGTGGCGGGCGCCCCGGGCCACACCCCGGGCAGGGGTCGCCAGACCGGGGCGGCGGGGGTGGGATCACCATTCCACAGGAGCGCGTGAAGTTGCTGGGCCGTGAGGCGTTGTTGGGGCCCGGAGCCGGCCGTGGGCCAGTTGGCGAAGCGCCCTTGCGACAAGCGTTTTTGGCAGAGCCAAAAGCCTTGGGAATCGTAGACCAGACACTTGATGGCCCGGCGGTTACGACCGCAAAAGACGAAGAGCGCGCCATCCAACGGCTCGGTCTGGAGCACCTGCCGGCAGAGGGCGGCCAGGCCATCGATGCCTTTGCGGAAGTCGACCGGCTCGACGGCCAGGAGAATCCGCATCTGGGGGGTGATCTGAATCATGGGTGCTGACGCCAGAAGGCTTCGGCCAGGGCCACCCACGCGGCCGGCGCGTGGCCCGTGTAGACGCGCAACCGGCGGGGCGAACCATCGTGGAGCTCCACCCAGCCCAGCGACTCGGCCGCTGGCGGCAGTGGCGCCCCTGGTGGTGGCGCCGGCAACTTCAGTTCGATGAACCCGGGTGGCGTGGACCGCGCCGGCTCGTCGGTCGCGCCGCCCTGGGTCTGGCGCCGCAACTTGTAGTAATCCAGGCGCAGCGTGCGCGCCACCCGGCCGACCCCGTGGGTGTGGGCCAGGTGCGTGGCCGCCCGCCAGAGCTCGGCCGGCAGGCGAGCCCGCCCGGTCTGGCGTTGGCGCCAGGCGATCAGTTGGGTGTGCAGTCGGTCCAGATCCGTCGTCGAGAACGTCAGCGCTTTCATGGCTGCCGACGAATCTGCCACCACCCGCCGTCAGCCGTCCCGCACGCTTGCCGAAAGGACACGTTATTACGACCACCGAGAGCATCGAGCGCGCGATTTATCGTGCGGCGACCGGCGGGTTTACTTGGCAGTCGACCTTCGGCGAGTGGACTGTCTGTTCTGTGGTGGTGTGAAGCGCGAGGAGCTGGATTGGCTGGCGGACAATCCGTTTTACACGAAGCGTTTTGCGTTCTACGTCGGCCGGCGGTGTCGCGCCGGGACGATCAAGGACGTGGCTCGGGAACTGCACCTGAATTGGCACACGGTCAAGGAACTGGAAATGCAGTACATGCGCGAACAACTGAGGCGCGTCGGTCGACCTGGTCCAAAGGTGATTGGCATTGATGAAATATCCATCCGCAAGGGGCACAGTTATCGCATCGTCGTGAGTGACTTGTTGCGCCGGCGACCGATCTGGTTTGGCGGGGTCGATCGTTCCGAAGAGAGCATGGGGTTGTTCTACGCGGAGTTGGGCGAGCGCCAGCGAAAGGGGATTTACCTGGCAGTGATGGACATGTGGAAGCCCTTTCGGAATGCAGCCAAAACGCATATTGTCAGCGGGCGGTCAAAACCAGCCACGAAAGGGCGATTCAAAACCAGCCACTCTTGAGGGGCACAGATCCATTGCCGCCGGGGCCGCGATAGCGGCTGCTGGCGGT
>JBJXFH010000095.1:0-22670 GCA_046155365.1 Acidimicrobiales bacterium
TCCCGACGGTTCGCTGCGCCCAGCAGCACCCCCGTGTCGACGATGATCGCCCCGGTCAGACCTCGGCTGCTTCACCGCCGGAGAGCCGTTCTCGGCGGATCTCCTTGTGCCGTTCCGCCAGATCAGGGCGTGCCTCACCGAGACCGACGAAGGAGAATCGGGCCTTAGCTGCCGCCTCGACTTCCGGGGACAGCGGAACTGCTCGTTCAACCGCTTCCACAACGACGGCATCGACGGCGCGGCCCTGCGCAAGGGCCAGCGCCTCAATCCTGCGCGAAAGGCCCTCAGGAAGCGTAACCGTCAGTTCCATGCCACCAAGCCTATGCCCCACCGAAGCTCACTGACAGCGGCTCCCCCGGCCACGCCTTGGCTCACGGCGGGTACACCTCTGATACACGTGACATGTATGATTGGTGTATGGGTAGGAGTCGAACCAACATCGAGATCGAGGACCGCTACATCGAGGTCATCATGGCCCGGTTCGGGGTTCATACGAAGACCGAGGCCGTCGACCTTGCCCTGCGCCACCTCGCTGGACAACCAATGACCCGTCAAGAGGCGTTGGCCATGCGCGGCAGCCATTCCATCAAAGAGGTCCCCGCCGACTCCGGCCCAGGGGCCAATACGTGATCCTGGCCGACACCTCAGCATGGATCGAGTTCGATCGGGCGACCGGAAGCCCCCTCGACAACCGACTGACCGAGCTGATCGCCACCACCGATGAGATAGCCGTGACGGAGCCGGTGATCATGGAGGTCCTCGCCGGAGCGCGAGATGACCGGCGAGAAAGTGACCTGCGTCGGCTCATGCAGCGCTTCCCGCTGATGCGCTTCGACGCGACAATCGACTTCGACGCCGCGGCACGGATCTACCGCAGGTGCCGCCGCTCCGGCGTCACACCGCGCGGTATGGTCGACTGTATGATCGCCGCCGTGGCCCTCCGCCACGACGCCACCCTGCTCGCCAGCGATACCGACCTCGACCGTGTGGCGGACGTCATGGGTATTCCCATGGAACCACACCAACACGGCCAAAGACGCTCAGCGCTGTTGACCTGAACTGACGCGGCAGCCACGACGTTTGGGCGCACCCGGCATTGAGGCGCACCTTCGACCGGCAACGGGGACGGGCGCGGCAGTGGTTAGGTTGCACGTCGCATGATCGTGGTTGACCTCGCCGCTGTGTCCGTGAGCCGGCCCGACCGGCCCCTCCTGCGGGAGGTGTCCCTGACCATCTCCACCGGCGAGCGGCTGGGGGTGGTGGGCATCAACGGAACCGGCAAGTCCACGCTGTTGAAGCTCATCGCCGGGCTCACGGAACCGGAGTCGGGCACCATCCGACGCAACAGCGGAGCCCGCATCAGCCTGCTGGACCAAGAAGGCGACCTGCCCGAGGGCACCGCCCTGGAAGCCGTCGGTGAGGGGTGGGAGGCGGAAGCGGCGCTGTCCCGCTTGGGCCTTGGGGAGTTGGCCGATCGGCCCACCAGCGCCCTGTCCGGCGGCCAACGCAAACGGGTGGCATTGGCCCGGGCGTTGCTGTCCCCCGCTGACCTGCTGATCCTGGATGAGCCCACCAACCACCTCGACGTGGACGGCATCGAATGGCTCGAAGCCCGCCTGGCCCGTCACCGCGGCGCGTTGCTGCTGGTCACCCACGATCGTCACGTGCTGGATCGGGTCACGAACCGCATCATCGAGCTGGACCGCGGCACCGCCTACCTGCACCAGGGCGGGTACTCGTCCTATCTGGAAGCGGCGGCGGAGCGGGCCGAGCGTTCAGTGAAAGCGGAGGACGTGCGCCGGAACCTGGCCCGCCACGAGCTGGCCTGGCTGCGGCGAGGGGCACCGGCCCGCACCCGCAAGCCCAAGGCCCGCATCGCCGCCGCCACCCAGACCGTGCAGAGCCGCGCCGCGGCCGCCGCCCGGGCCGGGAACCTGGACCTGCACGTGGCCGCCACCCCCCGGCTGGGTGACACGGTGGTGGAACTGCGCGGGGTCCATGCCGGCTACATCGATCCTGATGGGAACCGCAACGAGGTGCTGGCAGGGGTGGACCTGGCCCTCGACCCCGACGAACGATTGGGCGTGGTCGGCCTGAACGGCACCGGCAAATCGACCTTGCTGGAGGTGCTGGCGGGAAGGTTGGCACCCGACGCCGGCGAGGTGGTCACCGGGACCACGGTGCGGTTGGGGTACTGGGATCAGCTGGGTCGGGCGCTGGATCCGAACCTGCGGGCGGTGGACGTGGTGGCCGGTCCCGCCCGTCAGCCCGACTGGAGCGACGAGGCGTTCCTCGATCGGTTCTGGTTCGACAAGGACAACGCCTGGGCTCCGGTCGGCACGCTCTCTGGTGGCGAACGGCGTCGGCTGCAGCTGGTGGCCACGTTGGCGCAGCGCCCCAACGTGTTGCTGCTGGACGAGCCCACCAACGATCTGGACCTGGACACGTTGCGGGTCCTGGAAGACTTCTTGGAGGACTGGCCCGGTGCCCTGGTGGTGGTGAGCCACGACCGGGCCTTCCTGGAGCGCACCGTCACCGACGTCATCGTGGTGGATGGCAGCGGCAGTGCCAGGCGACGCCCCGGAGGCCTGGCCGGCTGGTTGGCATCGAGAGCCGGGACCGGTGAACGCGTCGGCGCCGCCTCGACACCGTCCAATGCCTCCCGTGGACGCCCCGCGCCCTCGGTCGGCAAGAAGCCCACCGCTGCCGTGACGCAAGCCCCAACGGCGGGGGGCAAGCCGTCACCGAGCACGCTGCGTCGACGCTTGAAGGACGCCGAGAAGGAGCTGGCGGGGCTGACCAAACGCCGTGACCAGCTGGTGCCGTTGCTGGAAGAGGCCGGCCGAGCCGGTGATCACGAGCAGCTACGGAACCTCGGCGTGGAGTTGGCCACCCTCAGCGCCGCCATTGAGAACCTGGAAGAACGCTGGCTCGAGTTGGCCGGTGACTTGGAGTGAGCGACTGGGAAAAGGTCTGGGCGGACCGTAGGGGCGAATCGACGTAGAATCGCCGCGTAAACGGGCTGGTCAGGCCCACTTTCGCCGGCGGGGTGGGGATGGCGGCGAGGGCCGGGTTGGCGCCGGAGGGCCTGGCGCGACCGGTGGGCGAACTCGGATCAGGATCAGAGGGTGGGCCGGCCGCGGTAGCCAGCGGCGTGGGGGTTGGCGCCGCACAGGGCTCCCACGGCGGCCACGAAGGCCTCGATCTGCTGCGCCGAGCGGCCCACGAACTGCTGATGATCCGCCAGCAGCGCGGTCAGCTCCCCGCCGTTTAGCGGGAATCGCGTGTCGGCCCCGAGGCGGGCCAACAGGTCATTGCCGGAGCCGTCTTGACGCATGGCCCGGGCCACCGCCACCGCGTGCTCACCCACCACGTGATGAGCCTCCTCCCGGCCCATGCCGCGCCGGACCGCCGCCAGCATCAGCCGGGTGCTGGCCAGGAACGGCAGGAACCGCTGCAACTCGGCCTCGATAACCGCCGGGTAGGGGCCGAAGTCGGCCAGCACCTCAAGGGTGGTTTCCAGCAGCCCGTCCAGCGCCAAGAACGCATCTACCAGCACCACCCGCCGGGTGACCGAGCAGCTCACGTCACCCTCGTTCCACTGGTCCCCCAACATGGAGGCGGCCATGGTCACGTGGCCCCGCAGCACCGCCAGCAGACCGCCGATACGTTCCGCCGAGCGGGTGTTCATCTTGTGGGGCATGGCGGAAGAGCCCACCTGCCCGTCCCGGAAGCCCTCCGTGGCCAGCTCCAACCCGGCCATGAGCCGTACCAGCAACGCCAGGTTGGCCGGGGCGGAAGCGATTTGGGCCAGCGCCGTGACCACATCGAAATCCAGGGAACGGGGGTACACCTGGCCCACCGCGCCCAACTGCGCCGGCAGGCCCAGGTGCAGCATGACCACCGCTTCCAGTTGCGCCACCTTGGCGTGGTCCCCATCGAAGAGGTCCAACAGATCGGCCTGGGTGCCAACGGGACCCTTCAGGCCTCGCAGCGGATAACGGGCCAGCAGGTTCTCCAAGCGACGATGGGCCACCAGCGCCTCCTCACCCAGGTTGGCGAAGCGCTTACCCAGCGTGGTCGGTTGGGCCGCCACGTTGTGGGTCCGGGCCGCCAGGACCAGGTCCCGGTGCAGCTCAGCCCGTTCTGCCAGGCGGGCCAGCACGGCGAGGCTGCGGTACTGCACCAGCCGCAGGGACCGGTAGATCTGCAGTTGTTCCACGTTCTCGGTCAGGTCCCGGGAGGTGAGCCCCACGTGGATGGCCTCGAACCCGGCCAGGGCGTTGAACTCCTCGATGCGGGCCTTCACATCGTGCCGGGTGACCCGCTCACGGTCACGGATGGAGTCCAGATCCACCCGGTCGATCACCGCCCGGTAGCCCTCCACCGCACCGGCGGGGACCTCCAGGCCCAACGCCTGCTGCCCGGCCAGCACCGCCAGCCACAGCTCCCGTTCGATACGGACCTTGGCCGCGGGGGACCAGATGGCCACCATCTCCGGGGAGGCGTAACGGTCAGCCAGGACGTTGGCGAAACTCATGACGCGGCCCGGCCGTTGGCGCTCACGGCTGATCCCAGTAGAAGTACTGGTCGCGGCCGGGACCGACCCCGACCATGGTCACCGGCACCCCCACCTGGGCGCTCACGAAGGCCAAGTAGTCCGCCGCCGCCTTGGGCAGCTGATGGCGCTCCCGCACTTCGCCCAGGTTGGTCTTCCAGCCGGGGAGGTCCTGGTACATGGGTTCGGCCCGATGCAGATCGGACTGGTGGTAGGGCAGGTCACGGTGCTCCACCCCGTCAATGCGGTACCCCACGCACACCCGCAGCGTGTCAAACGTGTCCAACACGTCGAGCTTGGCGATGGCCAGCTCCGACATGGAGTTGAGCCGGACCGCGTGGCGCAGCATCACCGTGTCCAGCCAGCCGGGGCGACGGCGGCGGCCGGTGTTGGTGCCGTACTCGTGGCCCCGATCCACCAGCTCCTCACCAGCGCTGTCGTGCAGCTCGGTGGGGAACGGGCCGGCCCCGACCCTGGTGACGTAGGCCTTGGCCACCCCGATGACCCGGGTGATGTGACGGGGCCCGATGCCCGCTCCGGTGCAGGCCCCCCCGGCCACCGGATTGGAGGAGGTGACGTAGGGATAGGTGCCGTGATCGAGATCCAAGAACGTGGCCTGGGCCCCCTCCAGCAGCACCAGCTGACCGGCTTCGAGGGATTGGTGGATGATCGACACGGTGTCCGCGATGTGCGGTTCCAGCCGGGGCCGGCATTCCTCCAGGTAGATCCGGGCGATCTCGTCGGCGTCCACCGGTAACCGGTTGTAGATCCTGGTCAGGACCTGGTTCTTTTCCCGCAGCGAGGTGTCCAGCTTGGCCCGGAAGATCTGGGGGTCCAACAGGTCCTGGACCCGCAGACCGATGCGGGCGGCCTTGTCGGCGTAGGCCGGGCCGATGCCCCGCTTGGTGGTGCCCAGCTTGTTCTTTCCCAGGTACCGCTCGAACACCGCGTCGAGCTCCTGATGGTAGGGCAGGATCAGATGGGCGTTGCCGGACAGCTTGAGCCGCTTGGTGGACACCCCCCGTTGTTCGAGGGTGTCCATTTCTTTGATCAGCACCCGGGGATCCACCACCACCCCGTTCCCGATGACGGGGGTGATGTGCTCGTACAACACGCCCGATGGGACCAGCTGCAGGGCGTAACTCTCCCCGTCCACGACCAACGTGTGCCCGGCGTTGTGGCCGCCCTGGTAGCGGACCACCAGCTGGGTTTCCTTGCTGAGGAGGTCGGTGAAGCGCCCCTTGCCCTCATCGCCCCATTGGGCGCCGACGATCACGGTTGCTGGCACGACAGATCTCCTCGCAGGGCGCCATTGCTCTTCGCTGGGGGCGCGTCGCCGGAGCCGACCGGCGCGGACACGCTAGCCGCGCCCCCGCCACGACGTCAGCGGGACCCTGGATGTGATCGGATCCGGGTCAGCTGACCGGCAGCGAAAGGCCACCGCGGCGGTAGGACGCCACGATGCACACCCCGGAGAACGCCAGGAGCAGCCCGGTCAGGATCAGCGCCCCGGTGTTGGTACCGGTGGCAGGGAGCTGCTGGGCGTTGGAGGTGGTGTCCGGCGCCCGCACGGTGGTGATGGGCAGACCCGGCCCGGTGGAGATGGAGGTGGGCGTTCCCGGCACGGTGGAGGTCACGATGGACGCCGAGGTGGCCACCGGCGGTGGGGCGGTGGAGGCGGTGCTCGAAGGCGGCGTCGAGGTCGGGGTGGTGCTGCTGCTGGTGCTGGTCTGTACGCAGAGATAGGCGACCGCGGGCAGGGTGGGGTTGGTGGCGCAGGGCGGCAACGGGCTGCAGTCACCGCTACCACCGTTTTGGGCCGAGACCAACATGTTGCGTACCCCGTTGAGGGTGGCGCTGTAATAGCCGGTGTCGGGCCCGACCTGGGCCAGGGGCGGGGTGAGGTGAGCGTCGAGCTGGTAACAGGGCACGTCCGGCAGGGGTGGCACCCGCAGCGTGAGGGAGTTGGCCCCGGCGGCGCAGGGCGTGGCGCCGGCCTCAGGCCCGCAGTACGCGAACTCGTACAACCAATAGTCGGCGTTCTCGTCGAAAGTGGCCAGGGTGGCGACCTTGGAGGACAAGCCCACGCCGACACCCTCGCAGCCGGGCGCGAACCCGTCCCACAACATGGTGAAGCTCTGCCCGGGGACCAGCGGCAGGGTGCGCAGGCTGGCACTGGTGGCGGTAGCGGACGTGAAGCGCACGTTGATCAGCGCCGCTCCACCCTCGGGACAACCCACGGGCAAGGCCGGGGGGTAGGTCCCGTAGTCCACCACCGGGGCCACCTGGGCGTGGCTGACGCCCGCGGTGAAGAACACCATCAGGGCCGCACACGCGGATACAACTGCCAAGAACGGGGCGACACGGCGCCCTCGCCAGGTCGACATGAATCCAAATCCTCAGGGGTTTCGCGGCCGACTGGCCGAGGCGGGAACCCGGCGAAGCTAGCAGCCGCCCCGCCGCCAGGGGTGGACCATCGCACCGTCACATCGGGCCGGTCACCGCATCCAGCGACGGGCCCGAAGGGGTCAGAACGGCCGGCCGGCCACCCGGATCGTGATGCCCAAGCCGGTCAGGAACACGGCGCTGAGCCCGGCAGCGAGGGCGACGGTCAGGTTCTGGGTCACCGGGGCCTGCAGCGGGGCGAACACCTCCGAGGGGACCGCGGCCGTGATGCGGCTACCGGCCAGACGAGGTACCAGGGGCCGGATCGGACCGGTGGGTGTGGCGGGCGGAGCGGGCATGGCGACGTCCAACGGTGCGGTGGCCACCGCGCCCTGGGTTGCGCCCACGGGCACGTCACGCTGGAACAATCGGCCCGGATCGATCACCTGGTCGTTCAGATCGGCCAACCCCTCTTGCACCGCTCGAAGCGCCGGCAGCGCCCCGTTCGACGCCGCGGCGCCTTCCCCGCCGATCCCACCACCGGTGGCCTCCGTTGGAACCTGCTCCGACGGTGACGCCGACTTGGGGGGTTCCGATGCGCCGCCGCTGTCCGTTGTCGCCTCGATGACGCCATCACGGTCCGGCGCGGGCAGCGTCACAATGGCCGAGCCACCGCCGGGAATCAGCGTCGCCACCCCACCGAGGTCGGTGACGGGCAGCGGGACGGGGCTCAGGGCGGGCGGGACAATCACCGGGGCCGGCCCTGCGGTTTGCACCACGTAGAGCACACACGCCAAGGCGGTGTCGGACTGGCCGGCGCGGATGACCTCGAGGTTGTCGGCGTTGTAGCGATCGGCGTGGCAGCGGAGGTTGGCGAAGCTCCCCTCGAATCCAGCCGCAGCCACCCACAGCCCCGAACCGTTGCGCAAGGCCGTCTGCTGGGCGACGCTCAGCTCCGCGGCATCGGCCACCAAGAGGCCTTCACCATCGGCGCCGGTAACCCCGGTCACAGCGGAGGTCAGGGTGGAGGTCAGGGTGGACGTCACGTCCGAGGTGGGCGGGCTGGGGGGATCCCCTTCGACAACGGGTGCCGGATCCGCAGCCGGTTCCGCACCCGCGTCAGCCACGGTTTCAGGCCCGGCGCCAGTGCCTGAATCGAACCCATGATGCACCTCGAACTGGTCGGCGCTGAGATCCTCAGCGGCCTCCAGGTCGGTGCCCCAGGCGCTGGCGGACACCCGGAACTGCACCCCGTTGAGATCTCGGCAGTCCGCGGACTGAGCGTTGAGCTCCACCGGGGCCACCAACGCGGGATCTACCGGTCCCCAACTGCGATACAGGCCGGCGGTGTCATCAACCGGCACATCAGGGGTGAAGTTGCCCGGCACAGAGGCCCACTCGGTGCAACTGACAGCCTGGAAGACCAACGTGGCGGACCGGACCGGCGCGGCCACAGAAGACTGGTCCGAGGACGCCGCGGCCCCGGCGCCAGCTCCCGCCGGCCGGCCCAGCAGCACCGTCGGCACCACCAACACCAACATCAGCGAGGTCAGCACCGTCACGCGCCACGCGGCCCGGAGAGGTCTGCGTCCGCTGCTGCCCGACCCCGTTCCCGTCCCGTCCACCCTGTCTCTCTACTGGTCTGTTGCCGGCTGTGTACTGGACGTTTCGGTGCCGGGCGCTCAATCGCCGCCCGGTCGCGGCTCACCACCCAGAAAGCACCGTACGTACGGTATCGCCCACTCTGCGCATTGCCTCGCGGTGGGGAGAACGTGATCAGCGCTCGGGTCGCGGCACCCGCCAGCCGAATGGTTCGACGCTCTGGTGGAGCGGAACCAGGTCTCTTCGGTACTGCCGATGGGTTTCTCGAACCGCGGCCGCCAACGTGTCGTTCAACGCCGCCAGCTGCGCCCGGAGCACCTCGTTCTGCGCCTCCAGGTCCAACACCCGCTTCACGCCGGCCAGGTTCAACCCCTCATTGGTGAGCGCCTGGATGCGCTGCAGCACCCGGATGTCAGCCTCGCTGTAACGACGGCTCCCGCCCCCGGTGCGCGCCGGCGCCAACAGCCCCTTCCGCTCATAAATGCGCAGGGTCTGGGGATGCATGCCCGCCAGCTCAGCGGCCACCGAGATCACGTACACCGCCCGTTGCCGGCGGTACTCGGCGTCCATCATGGGGCCTCGGCCTCACCCGATCCCGCCGGACCGGGGTCGGAACCCGGAGGGGTCACCCGCCCGCTGCTGGGCGAAGGCCCCCCAGCAGAGGCAGCACCGATGAGGGCCAGATCTTCCAGCAGCTTGCGCTCCCGGGCCGAGGGGTTGGTCGGCACGGCGATTTCCACGGTGACCAGCAGATCACCCACTCCGCGGGCTGCTTCGATGCCACGCCCGCGAACCCGGAACGTCCGCCCGCTGCGCGTTCCCGGCGGCACCCGTAGCGTCAACGGTTCCCCCTGCAGGGTGGGCACCCGGATCTCGCCACCCAGCACCGCTTCGGGGTAGGAGATGGGCAGCGTCAGGGTCAGATCCGCGCCCCGGCGACCGAAGCGTTCATGGGCGGACACCCGTACCGTGACCAGCAGATCCCCCGCCGGTCCCCCGGCCCGTCCCGGCTCCCCGCGACCAGCCAGGCGAATCCGCTGGGAGTCCTCCACTCCCGCCGGAACCCGGACCTTCACGTCCCGGGCCCGCCGCTCCAGGCCGGCACCGGCGCAGGTGACACAGGGGGTCTCAACCCGGCGACCCACGCCCCGGCAGTCCGGGCAGGGCTGGCTGAAGCTGAAAAAGCCCTGGTTGTCATCCAACAGTCCCCGCCCGGCGCACCGCTCGCAACGCACCGCCACCGTGCCCGGCGCGGTACCAGCACCGGCGCAGCTGCCGCAGACCACGTCACTGACCAGGCCCACGCTGGTGGTGACGCCCTGCGCGGCGTCCAGGAAGGACAGGTGGAGCTCAGCCTCGAGGTCCCTGCCGGGTGTCGCCCCGGCCGAGCCCGGCGGACGGCGGCGGGGTTGGCGATTGAACAGCCCGGTGAACAGGTCGCCGAGGTCTCCATCGCCCCTGTCACCGAGGTTGATCCGGGGGTTTCCGAAGCCGCCGGTGCCCCCGAAACCGCCCGGGCCCACCGGACCCAGCCGCCGGATCTCGTCGTATTCGGCCCGTTTCGCCGGATCCCCGATGACGTCATAGGCCGAGGACAGCTCCTTGAAGCGCTCCTCGGCCTGTGCGTCACCGGGGTTGGCGTCGGGGTGGGAACTACGAGCCAGCTTCCGGTAGGCCGCGGTGACCTCCTTGGCGGTGGCATCGGAGGCCACCCCCAAGAGCTTGTAGTAGTCCTTCTCGAACCACTCACGCGCCGCGGTCACCGCCGCTTAGCCCCGGACCTTCACCATCGCCGGGCGGATGACCCGGCTTCGCCACTGATAGCCGGTCCGTAACACGTCAACCACTTTGGGTCCGTGGGCGGGGTTCGCAACGTCCGTGTCCGCGTCCGTGTCCGTGTCCGCAGGCTCGTGGATGACCGCTTCGTGCACCTCTGGGTCAAAGGGCTGCTCGAGGGCGTCAATGCGGGCCAGCCCCTCTTTCTCCAGCACCGCTACCAACTGCGCGGCGATGGGCTCCGCGCCGGCCACGGCCAACGCCACCGCCGCGTCACAGGCGTCAAGCACCGGCAGCAACTTGCCCACCAGGGCTTCCGCAGCCCGCTCCACCAGGTCGGTGTGCTGATGGGCGATCCGCTTGCGATAGTTGTCGAACTCGGCCTGGAGGCGGGCCCGGGCGTCGAAATGCCCGTCCCGTTCCCGGGTGACCCGCTCCAGTTGATCGATGAGATCCTCCACCGTGAGCTCCAATGGCGGACCGTCCTCCTGGCCCGGCTCGGCACTATCGGAGGCCCCGGCCGGCGGTTCGACCACATCGGGGTCAACGATCTCGGGGGTGATGGGGGTGCGAGCGCCGGCACCAAACGCCGCGGGGTCCTGATCGTGGTTGCTCATGTCGTTCAGCGGTTGTCGTCGACGATCTCAGCGTCCACAACCTCATCATCAGACGGCGGCGCCGAGGCCCCACCCGCCGCCCCGCCACCAGCGGCTGCCTGATCGGCGGCGGCCCGCTCGTACAGCTGCTGGGCGAAGGTCTGGCTGGCGTTCATGAGCTTCTCGGTGCCGTCCTTGATGGCGGCCATGTCCGAACCCTTGAGGATCTCCTCCAGCTCGCTGAGCGCGGTTTCCACCGACTCCTTCTCGGGACCGGAGATCTTGTCGCCCTGGTCCTTGAGCAGCTTGCGGGTCTGGTACACCAGCGTGTCCGCGGTGTTGCGGGTCTCCTGCTCGTCACGCAGCCGGCGGTCTTCCTCGGCGTGCTGCTCGGCATCTTTGACCATCCGACCGATGTCGTCCTTGGACAGGGCGCTCTGGCCGGTGATGGTCATGGATTGGGTTTTGTTGGTGGCCCGGTCCTTGGCGGACACGGACACGATGCCGTTGGCGTCAATGTCGAAGGTGACCTCGATCTGGGGCACCCCCCGTGGCGCCGGAGGCAGCTCCACCAACTGGAACTTGCCCAGCGTCTTGTTGAACTGGGACATCTCCCGCTCGCCCTGCAACACGTGAATCTCCACCGAGGGCTGCATGTCCTCCGCGGTAGTGAACACCTCGGTGCGACGGGTGGGGATGGTGGTGTTGCGCTCAATCAGCTTGGTCATCACCCCGCCCTTGGTCTCGATGCCCAACGACAGCGGCGTCACGTCCAGCAGCAGCACGTCTTTGACGTCACCCTTGAGCACGCCGGCCTGCACCGCGGCGCCCACGGCCACCACCTCGTCGGGGTTGACGCCCTTGTGGGGCTCTTTCCCGGTGAGGCTGACCACCAGGTCCGTGACCGCCGGCATGCGGGTTGAGCCGCCCACCAGGATCACGTGGGACAGGTCACCCTCTTTCAGGTTGGCGTCTTTCAGTGCGCCCTCGAAGGGGATGCGGCAGCGGTCCAGCAGGTCAGCGGTGAGCTCCTGGAACTTGGCCCGGGTGAGGGTGTAATCGAGGTGCAACGGCCCTTCGGCGGTGGCGGTGATGAACGGCAGGTTGATCTGGGTGCTCTGGGTGGAGGAGAGCTCGATCTTGGCCTTCTCGCCGGCTTCCTTGAGCCGCTGGAGGGCCATCTTGTCCGCCCCCAGGTCCACCCCGTGGTCGCCTTTGAAGCTGGCCACCAGCCAGTCGATGACTTTCTGATCCCAGTCATCGCCGCCCAGGCGGGTGTCACCGGCGGTGGATTTGACCTCGAAGACCCCTTCGCCGATCTCCAGCACTGACACATCGAACGTGCCGCCGCCGAGGTCGAACACCAAGATGGTCTGGTCGTGCGCTTCCTTCTCCAAGCCATAGGCCAGCGCCGCCGCGGTGGGCTCGTTAATGATCCGCAGCACCTCCAGCCCGGCGATCTCCCCGGCTTCCTTGGTGGCGGTGCGCTGGGCGTCATCGAAGTACGCCGGGACCGTGATCACGGCCTGGGTGACGGTGTCACTGAGGTAGGCCTCGGCGTCACGCTTGAGCTTGCCCAGGGTGCGGGCGCTGATCTCCTGGGGGGTGTACGCCTTGCCGTCGATGTCCACCGTCCAGCTGGTGCCCATGTGACGCTTCACCGAGCGGATGGTGCGATCGGGGTTGGTGATGGCCTGACGCTTGGCGACCTCGCCCACCAGGACCTCACCGGACTTGCTGAAGGCGACCACCGACGGGGTGGTTCGTGCGCCCTCGGCGTTGGGGATGACGACGGGGTCGCCACCTTCGAGGACCGAGACCACGGAGTTGGTGGTTCCCAGATCGATTCCCACGGCCTTCGGCATTGATTGCTCTCCTATGTGTGACGAGTGTGCAGCTCGGATGTGCAGCTCGGGTGTGCAGCGTCGAACGGGTATCCACGCTACCGGCACTCCATGGAGTATCGGCAACCATGCTCAGCCCGTTGCGTACAGCAAAGTTAAGCGCGATCGACTCAGGTTTATTCCGGGGCTGTCCGGCTTCGTCAGGGAACAACCGTTGGCAGGCCCGGCGATGGGGGTGACACAGTGAGGCCATGCCGTCCCTGATCCTGATGCGCCACGGCCAAAGTGCCTGGAACCTGCAGAACCTGTTCACCGGTTGGGTGGACGTGGAGCTCACCGAGGCGGGGCGTGCGGAGGCCGCGGCCGGGGGTTTGGCCTTGGCCCAAGCCGGCCTGCTGGCCGATGTGGTGCACACCTCGCTGCAGGTGCGGGCCATCCAGACCGCCAACCTGGCCCTTGAGGCCTGCGGGCGGTCCTGGGTGCCGGTTCGTCGGCATTGGCGGCTCAATGAACGCCACTACGGCGGGCTCACCGGCTTGGACAAGAAGGAAACCGCCGAACGCTACGGCGAGGAGCAGGTCCACGTCTGGCGCCGTTCCTATGACATCCCGCCGCCGCCGATGGCGGACGATTCGCCCTATCACCCCAGGTTGGATCCCCGTTACGCCGAGTTGGCGCCCGATCTGCTGCCGGTCACGGAGTGCTTGGCCGATGTCGTGGCCCGGATGCTGCCGTATTGGTATGACGCCATCGTGCCCGACCTGCGGGCCGGCCGAACTGTGCTGGTGGCCGCCCACGGCAACTCGCTACGGGCACTGGTCATGCACCTCGACGGCATCTCCCGGGAGGAAATCCCCGAGCTGAACCTGCCCACCGGGGTGCCGCTGCGCTACCAGTTGGGTGACGATCTGCGCCCGTTGCAGGCTGCGCACCCCCTCGACCGCGCCGTCGGTGACCCCGAAGCCGCCCGGGCCGCCGCCGCCGCAGTTGCCGCCCAAGCCTCCGGTGGCTGAAGTTCCATCGGGCCATCGCCGTGCCGGATGGGTCAGGCTGGTTCGGTGAGTGCCCTCGCCGTGTTCGTGAACCCCCGGGCCCGCAAAGGCCGCAGCGCCGCAAGGGCCCAAACCGCCATCACTGCCTTGCGGGACCTTCGGGGTTCCGACGCGGTGGAGCTGGTCAACGCCGATTCCACGGCGGCGGTGCGAGCCGAGGCCGGCAGGCTGGTGAGGGCCGGCTGCGAGCGGATCGTGGTGCTTGGCGGGGACGGGCTGGTGCACCACGTGACCCAGGCCGTTGCCGGTAGCGACACCGTGATGGGCGTGGTGCCCATCGGCAGCGGGAACGACCTGGCCATGGCCCTGGGGCTGCCCGGGGATCCCGCCGCCGCCGCCCGGGTGGCGTTGGGCGCGGCTCGGCCCATTGATCTGCTGCGCACCACCAGCACCGAGGGGTCCCAGCTGTGGGCGGTGTCGGTGGCCACGGTGGGGTTTTCGGCGGCGGTCAACGAGCGGGCCGAGGCCTTGCGCTGGCCCCGGGGCAGTGCCCGCTACAGCCTGGCCACCATGTTGGAGCTGCCGGGGTTGCAGTGCCGGCCCATGGTGATGACCCTCGAAGGACCCGACGGCACCATCGAGCAGCACCGCCTCGACGCCGCGCTGGTGGCGGTGGCCAACACCAGTTGCTTCGGTGGCGGCATGCGGATCTGCCCGGCGGCGCGGCCCGACGATGGCCTGGCGGACGTGACCGTGATCGGCTCAGTGGGTCGGCTGTCGCTGCTGGCGCACTTCGCCCGGGTGTTCCGGGGAACCCACGTGCGCCACCACGCGGTGAGCACCTTCCGAGCGAGCGCCTTGTCCCTGGCCAGCGCCGATGCCGGTGCCGGTACAGGTGCCGGTGCCGGTGCCATTCGGGCCGACGGTGAAGCCTGGACCCAGCTGCCGGCCCGCATCGAGGTGGTCCCCGCCGCCTTGTGGGTCGCAGCCCCAGGAGATCAGTAGGCGCCGCACAGGGCACGGATGAGCTCGCAAATGGTGGTGGTTCGTTCGGCGGCGAGCTCGGGCGGGGCCAGCAGATTGACCAGGACCGCGATGGTGAGCTCCGCGTCAGGGTCGCGGACCACCACCTGGCCACCGTGGCCACCGTGGCCGAACGCCGCCGGGTTGGGGCCCAGCGCTCCCACCGCACCGCCCTCGTAACGGCCACCGAGTTCCACCCCCCAACCTCGGCGAACCGGCAGTTCCAGGCAGCGGTCCTCCCCCTCGAAGGCAACGGCGGTGGCTGGTTGGAACTGCCTTGCGGGGACGGTGTCGATGTGCGCCGCCAGGCCCGCAGCGCTGGCCCATCCGCTGAAGGCCGGTTGGCAGGCGGCGCGGACCTCGGGATGATTCCAGTCCGGCACAAAGGACGGGTCCATGGCGTGCGCTGCAGGGTGATCCCTCCCGGCCACCCAGCCAAGGCCCCGGGCGTGGGCGGGTTCCACGATGGCGGCCGCTCGTGCGGCGTCCGCCGAGGGCAGACCCACGAACACGTCGGGGCCGAGTTGCCGGGGGAAGGGCTGCCCGGTGGCCGCTTCCACCAGACCCCGCACCAGCCACCCGTAGGTCAGGGTGTGGTAGCCCGTCGCCTCGCCCGGCGGCCAGGCCGGATCGAGCCCCGCCACCCAGGGCAGCCCCACGTCGGGGTCAACGAGGAACTCCTGGTGGAGCGGCCGGGGGGCACGATGCAGACCTCCCTGGTGGGTGAGCAGCTGCGCCACCGTCATCGGCGCCCGGAAGCCCTTCCAGTACAACGAGACCAAGCCGTCAGGGTCGAGCCGGCCATCGTCCAGTAGCCGCCACACCTCCCGCGCCGCCAGGGCCTTGGTGACGGAGAAGCAGCAGAACAGCGTGTCGTGGTCCACCGGTGAGGTGCGGGCCGCATCGCGCCATCCGGCCGCCAGGTCCACCACGCAGCGGCCCTTCCAGCGCGCCGCGACCTGCACCCCGAGCTGCTCGCCCCGGGCGAACTGCTCCTCGACCAGCGCCGCCACGGCCTCGGCCACCTCACCCCCGACCGCGGACCTCACGCCCGTCGGTGACGCCATCTCCGTCGGTGACCGCACCAGTAGCAAAGAGCTCGGCTGGGGAGCGGGTGCTGGCATCTGTGCACCTTCACGCATCCCCATCGCTCACCTCCACCGTGCGCACCCGGCACAAACCGCCCACCGCGCCGGCGGCCACCACCGCGCCGGCCGCCGTGCGGGGCCCGCTCGACCAGTCATCGGACACCAGCGACGCCAACAACGATGTGGCCCAGGCACTGAAGGACCCGATGGTCAGGCCCAGGGTCAACGGCACGCTGCCCAGCCCCATGGCCCGTGACAGCCGGGCGCCGGGGCCGCGCCCGCCGCGGCTGCCGTGCCCCGCTGCGGCGGCGAACCCCCTGGCGTTGGCGCCG
The DNA here is from genome assembly GCA_046155365.1 of Acidimicrobiales bacterium. Classification (GTDB taxonomy): domain Bacteria; phylum Actinomycetota; class Acidimicrobiia; order Acidimicrobiales; family CAIXPF01; genus CAIXPF01. The sequence continues at coordinate 16,197 of JBJXFH010000095.1, forward strand.
CCCACCCCGAGCCCCACCGTGCCGCGCCCGCTACCGGCACCGCTCCCGCTGCCGCTGCCGCTGCCGCTGCCGCCGGAGGGCAGATCGAACTCGGCGTCGCCCTCCAACCCGCTGACGGCGAGGGAGACCAACCAGCTCGCCAGGCAGAAGACCAACAGCGCGGTGAACATCACCGTGGGAAACGAACCGAGCAGATCAACCAGCCGAGCCACAGCGATCACCGTACCCAGTGGTGCGTCGGCCCCGCACCGACCGGGACCCGCTTCGATGAAATCGTGGCTGCTCGGTTTTGGCCTTATTGGCCCGCCGATATGGTCAATGTCGGGCGACCCTGCTCTCTTCATTCGGCTCGACATGAGCGGAAGGACGCACGTCAATGCGTACACGGATCACCTACGGGGCGGTCATCGCCGGCGGTGCCCTTCTGCTGAGCCTGGTGGCGACGGGCGCTGCCGCCAACGTCCCCACAGACCAGGCCGTCATCAGGGCCTGCGTGTCCGAGAACGGTGCCGGTGTCCTGCGGGTGCCGAGCGAGGCGCGCGGCTGCCGTCGCAGCGAGCGGGAGCTGACCTGGAACCAAACCGGACCGGCGGGACCAACCGGACCAACCGGATCAGTTGGGGCGGCGGGTCCAGCAGGGTCCACCGGCGCCTCCGGGCCAGCAGGTCCGGCGGGGCCGGCGGGATCGGTCCTGACCACCACCGGAGCTGCGTCTGAGCCGGTCTGCGAGCCTGACCCCATCGAACCCGCCGTGGACCTCTATCTCGACGTTCCAGAGGTCCCGGGCGAATCAGCGAGGAGAGGTCACGAGGGCGACATCGAAGTCCTGGGCTACTGCTTCGACGGGCACAACAGCATCGCGGCCAACGGAGGCGGGGGCGGAGGCGGGGGCGGAGCGGTCGGCAAGTTCACCCTCGGCGAGTTGGTACTCATCAAGCGCATGGACGCTGCCAGCCCGTTGCTGCTGGACGCCGTGGCCAGCGGCAAGTTGTTCGCCAACGCCACCCTCTTCGTCGAACGGGCTGGCGGCGCCGAGGCACCTTCTCTCCGGGCCAAAATCATGGTGACCAACGCCCAAGTGACCGGCTTCCACCACGGCAGCGCCCTCGGTGGTCTCTTTCCCACCGAACGGATCATCCTGCAGGTTCAGTCCCTCAACTTCGACTACCTGCCAGAAGCCCCCGACGGCAAAACTGGTCCGCCCATCACCGCCACGGTGCCCAAGCCGTGACCGGCTCCCTGGTCCGGGTGCTGCCGGGGTCTTAGCGCTCGCCGAACCAGCAGGCGGGGCACTACGTTGCGCTCCGTGACCACCCTCATCGAAGGCCACGCCGGCGGGCCCGACGCCGCCGACCATCACGGCGCTGACCACGGCGCTTCCCGCTCAACCGGCCCCAAGGGTGCCCGGTTCAAGCCCCACCACCTGACGCTGGGGATCGGCCTGGGCTTCGCCGTGATCACCGCGGCGTCCGGCCTCAGCTCGGCGTACATCAAGCACTCCGATGAGTCCTCAATCCAGCGCGAGGTGTTCGAGAACATCCCCGGTGCGTTCAAGCTGGCGTTCTACACGCTGATCCCGCTGCTCATCGTGTGGGGTTCGGTGGCGTTCTCCAACCGGGTGAAGAACTGGGAGCGGGGTCGGCCGGACCGGCGGGCCACCACCCCGAAGAACGTAAAAAAGCGGTTGGCGGACTTCCGGGCCGGCGTGTACATGCAAACCCTGCTGCGGGAGCCGGCGGCGGGGATCATGCACAGCCTGATCTATTTCAACTTCATCATCCTGCTGGCGGTCACCACCGTGCTGGAGGTCAACCATCAGCTGCCGTCGGCCGCGAAGTTCCTCCACGGTGGGGTGTATCAGGGGTATTCCCTGGTCGGTGACCTGGCCGGGCTGGGGTTCCTGATCGGCATCGGTTGGGCCCTGGTTCGCCGTTACGGACCGCGCCGGTTCCGTCCCTACCGGATCCGCATCAAGTCCCGGCCGGAGCACGCGGTCATCCTCGGGGTGTTCGGGGCCATCGGTGTCACCGGCTTCGGCGCCGAGATGTTCCGCATCGCCGAGATGGGCAGCCCCAGCTTCGAGCGCTGGTCGGTCATCGGCTACCCGCTGGCGCAACTGGTGGACGGCTCCTCCAACCTGTCGGGCTGGCACCAGGGTTGGTGGGTGGCGCACGTGGCGTCCTTCATGGCCTTCGTGATCATCCTGCCCACCACCATGTTGCGTCACATGTTCACCAGCCCGTTGAACATGTATCTCTCCAATCGTGACCGTCCCAAGGGCGCCATGAAGCCCTTGCCGGACATGGAGAACACCGATCTGGAGCATTTCGGGGCTTCCTCCATTGAGGACTTCACCTGGAAGCAGCTGATGGACACCGACGCTTGCACCATGTGCGGTCGGTGCACCTCGGTGTGCCCGGCCCATGCCACCGGCAAGCCGCTTGATCCTCGGGAAATCGTGCTCAAGACCGGTGAGGTCATGGCCCGCACCGGTAACCCGCCGGTCAGCCCGCCCATCGGGGTGGAGCCGGAGATCACCGTGCCGGCCAACTGGATGTTCGACCGGATCACGCCCGAAGAGCTGTGGGCCTGCACCAGTTGCAAGGCCTGTGACGAGATCTGCCCGGTCAACATCGAAATCCTGGACAAGATCCTGGATATGCGGCGGTACCTGTCCCTGATGGAGTCCAACTTCCCCACCGAGTTGGGCAACGCCTACCGGGCCATGGAGAACAGCTCCAATCCCTGGGGGATGTCCCAATCGGACCGGGGGGCGTGGGCAGAGAAGGTCCCGGGAGTGGAGATCGTTGATCCCGGGGAGGCCTTCACCCACGAGTACCTGTACTGGGTGGGTTGCGCCGGCAGCTTCGACGACAAGAACAAGCGGGTCACCGAGGCCACTGCCAAGCTCTTGCGCCGGGCCGGCATCGACTTCGCCATCCTGGGGCCGTCGGAGCTGTGCACCGGAGACCCCGCCCGCCGCTCCGGCAACGAGTACCTGTTCCAGATGTTGGCCAAGCAGAACGTGGCCAACCTCGACGCCATGGGTGTGAAGAAGATCATCACCCAGTGCCCCCATTGCTTCAACACCATGGGCAACGAGTACCCCCAGTTGGGTGGCAACTACGAGGTCATCCACCACAGCCAGTTCCTGGAATCATTGGTGGCGGACGGCCGGCTGGATCTCTCCACAGCCCGCCTGGATGAGCGCATCGTCTACCACGATTCATGCTATCTCGGCCGACACAATGACATTTATGAAGCGCCACGCCGGGTCATCGGATCCATCGCCGGAGTACAGGTGGTGGAGGCCGGCCGTAATGGCACCAAGGGCATGTGCTGCGGCGCCGGCGGGGCCCGCATGTGGATGGAGGAATCCGTCGGCACGAAGGTCAACGACGAGCGGGCCCGGGAGCTCATCGCCACCGGGGCCAGCCGGGTGGCCACCGCCTGCCCGTTCTGCTTCATCATGATGGACGATGGGGTCAAGGCCGCCGGCAAAGAAGAGGACGAGGTGCGGGTGGCGGATATCTCCATCCACCTCCTCGAAGCCATCGAGAACGGCGAACGCGGCGGTGTCCCCGTCCCCGCCTTCCTGGCCGACGTGCAGCGGGCCGAAACCGAACTCCTCGGCGACTGAACCGTGGCCGTGCCCGGCCGGGGCGGGGCGCGGCGCGGCGGCTCCCGCTACTTCTTGAAGTTCTCCCAGTAGCGGGAGGGCCGGGGGCCGCGCTGATGTTGATATTTGGACCCCACCGAGGCGGATCCGTAGGGCACATCGGCGGGCGTGGTCATGCGAATGAAGCTGATCTGGCCGATCTTCATGCCGGGGTACAACGTGATGGGCAGGTTGGCCACGTTGGAGAGTTCCAGGGTCAGCTGCCCATCCCAACCGGCGTCCACGAACCCGGCGGTGGAGTGGATCAGCAGCCCCAGCCGGCCCAGGCTGGACTTGCCCTCCAAACGGGCCACCAGGTCGGTGGGTAGCACCACCCGTTCCAGCGTGGAACCCAGCACGAACTCGCCGGGGTGCAGGATGAACGGGGTGTCCTCGCCGGGGACCTCCACCAGCTCGGTGAGATCGGACAGGTCCTCCCGCACGTCGATCAGGCCCCGGGTGTAGTTCCGGAACACCAGAAAGGCGTGGTCGAGACGCAGGTCGACCGAGGAGGGCTGCACGGCGTTGGGGCCGAGTGGGTCGATCACGATACGACCGGCCGCCAGCTCTTCCCGGATCGTCCGATCAGACAGGATCACCCGGCCACGTTAGTGAGCCACCGCCCCGCCGAGACAACGCACCGCCCGCCGCGCTAGCCTCTCCGGCGCTGCGGGTGTAGTTCAGTGGTAGAACATCAGCTTCCCAAGCTGAATATGCGAGTTCGATTCTCGTCACCCGCTCTCCGAACGTGACGCTGCCAGTTGCACGAATGTTGCACGGCTCTCGGGGCTCGTCGACCCAGTTCGGTCCGCTCGCCCGGGCGTCAGGCTGGTTGTCTCGGATGATCCGGTCGATCTCGGCGGCAAGGACGCCGTAGCGGTCGTGCGCAACGTGCTGGTAGATCATCCCCGCGTCGGGTGATGCATGGCCGAGGCGCGCCTGGATCTCCTTGATCGCGTCGCCTGCCAACGCGGTCAGCGTGCCGGCAAGGTGGCGGAGGTCGTGGAAGTGGAGCTCGGACACGCCGGCTCCGGCGCGGGCCTCGTTCCAGATCAGCCTTCTCCGAGGCCGCGCCGCGGACCTCGCACGGGTTCTCCTGTACTCAATGAGCACGGCATCGGTGACGTCGGCATCTTGCCGTCGGGGGTGTGGCAGGCGAGCTACCACCACCCTCGTGGAGCCGCTGGCTTGGTTATCGGTTGATTTCTTCGGATCAGCGCTCTTATAAGATGGTTTCTTCGGGCGAGTCCGGAGGAACCGATGGATAGCACGATCGTATTCGCCGAGGATCTGCCGGGCTCGACGGTCAACGATCGAGTCGCTCGCAAGGAACTGACACGCCTAGCCCGCGGCATCTACACGACAGACATCCTCGCCGACCCCAGCAGCGTGGTCCGTCGGTCATGGCGGGAGATCGTCGGTCGGCGGTTTCCTCAGGCCGTCGTCACCGACCGATCCGCGAAGTGGGCCCAACCTCATGACAGCTACCTCTTCGTCTCGTCGCACCGCGACGCGACGCTCGAACTGCCCGGCCTAACCGTTGTATCGCGCAAGGGTCCTGGTCCGGTGGGCGGCGACATCGCCATGGGGGCATCCGTCCACCTCGCTTCCCGGGCTCGTGCGCTGCTTGACAACACCCGCCCGACCCGCAAGCGCGGTGAGCGACCGCCAGCGACGCTGTCACGTACCGAGCTTGCCGACTGGATCGACCACCTCTGCGCTGTAGACGGGCCTGCCGCTGTAGGCGCATATCGCGACACCGCCGAAGCGTTGCTCGGGACCCTCGACGCCTCGCCAAAACGAGTGGAGGCTCTGAACGAACTGGTGGGTTCCGCGTTGGGCACCCGCGCATCGGGCGCCGGGTCGGTGGCGTTGAGGGCGAGGGCGGCCGGCGTCCCCTACGACCAGAGCCGCATCACCCGCTTCGAACTGCTCGCCGCCCACCTCCGTAACGTTGTCACAACGCACCCCGCGCTCGGGATCGACGCGAGCCGCCGGGCAACGCTGCCGTTCTGGGAGGCGTACTTCTCAAACTTCATCGAAGGAACCGAGTTCACTCCCGAAGAGGCCGAGCGGATCGTCTTCGCCGGTGAGGTCCCCGCCACCCGACCCGAAGACGCTCACGACATCCTGGCCACCTATCAACTCGTCGCCAACGACGCCGAAATGCGGCGCAGAACCACGACCGCCAGCGAATTCGTCGAGCTGCTGAAGGACTGGCACCACATGATCCTCGGAGGCAGACCAGACAAACGCCCCGGCCAGTTCAAGCACTACCCCAACCAGGCAGGCAACACCGTCTTCGTCGTCCCTGACCTCGTCGAAGGAACACTGCGCCACGGCTACGACATCCTCGAGAGCCTCACGACCCCGACCCAACGAGGCACCTTCGCCGCGTTCGTCGTAGCCGAGGTCCACCCGTTCGACGACGGCAACGGCCGCCTCGCACGGGCCGTCATGAACGCCGCCTACATCAGCGGCGACGAACAACGCGCGGTCATCCCGACCATCTCCCGCAACGACTACCTCCGAGCACTACGGCGGCTGAGCCGTCAAGACCAACCCGATCTCTTCGTGACCTACCTCGACCGAATCCGACGGTGGACAACACAGATTGACTGGTCGACGCTCGAGACGGCACGCAACCAACTCGCCCGAACCCACGCCTTCGTCGACACCAACGACGCTGAAGACCGCGGCCTCCAACTCCTCGATCCCGCCCGCGCAGCCCCCGCGATGTTCAGCGCTGATCCCGACCAGACGCCAGGACGTTCGCCTGATACACGATGACCTGGGCTCGTGGCGGAGTTGCACGG
>JBJXFH010000108.1:0-32253 GCA_046155365.1 Acidimicrobiales bacterium
CGCTGCCCCCCACGGCACTGAAGCGTCCGCCGTCATGGGCCCGCAACCACGGGGCCACCCCGCCGTAATCGAAGCGGGGAGCCACCCGAACGGTGACGGGGACCGGCCCTCCCTCGGCCCGGAACACCCGCAGCAACTGTTGGTTGGGGTCCCGGGAGCCGCCCTCGGTCATGCTCAGACAGTCCGTCACCACCAGCGTGGCGCCGCCGGCGGGGAGCGAGGTTTCCAGCACCATGGTCTCCTCGAGGTATCGGCGGGTTCCGATGGCCACGGGCTGGGCGGGCTGGGCGGGCTGGGCGGGCTGGGCGGGCTCGATAGTGCAATGGCCGCCCCGTTGCCAGTCCAGGATCCGCCCGAACACCGACGGCGAGTCCACCCGGGGCATGCAGCACCAGTCGATGGAGCCCCGTCGGGACACCAGCGCCACGGAGTGACAATCCGAGAGCAGCGCGTAATCACCGATGGGCGGGTAGGGCTGCGCGGCGGGCGGGTCGGTGGGCTGGAGGACCATGGTTGAGGGCCGAGGGTAGCGGGCGTAGCCGGGCTGCGAGGGCCGGTTCCTCCTGGGGCGTGGGGACCGGCGAAGCGCTCAACGGACACATCACCGGCGCCCCGTGGCCCAAACCAACGATCCGCCTGGAAATGCTGGAGGAGGCCGTGGCCATCATCCGCGGGTCAACAACCACGGACCTACAATCGGCGACCGCTTCTGAACACGGAAACAACCGGCGTCACGGCGTACGCGGTCACCGCAACGCCCGCCGCTATCCCGACCAACAGGTGAGACGAGAGAGAGCCATCGGTGGAGTTCGAGGAACTGGTCAGGGAACGACGCAGCATCCGGGGGTACAAGCCGGACCCGGTGCCGCAAGAGCTGATCTTGGAGGTCGTGGAGTTGGCGTCGTTGGCGCCGTCGTCGATGAACACCCAACCGTGGCACTTCCACGTGGTGACCGGCGAGCCCCTTGAGCGCATCCGGGAGGGCAACACCGAGTTGATGATGGCCGGCGCCAAACCGCAGCGCGAGATCCCCGTGGAGGGTGCATACCGCGGGGTACACCGGGACCGGCAAGTGGAGATCGCCTATCAGTTGTTCGACGCCATGGGCATCGGCGAGGACAAAGAACGCCGCCGGGATTGGATGATGCGCGGGTTCCGTCAGTTCGATGCGCCGGTGTCGGTGGTGGTCACCTATGACCGCAATCTGGAGTTGGCCACCGTGGGCCATTTCGATCTTGGCGCGGTGACCTACGGGTTGTGTCTGGCGGCGTGGAGCCGAGGTCTGGGGACCGTCATCAACGGTCAGGGCATCATGCAGTCACCGGTGGTGCGCCAACACGCCAACATCCCCGAGACCGAGGTCATCATGACGTGTGTGGCTATGGGCTGGCCGCTGGAAGATTTCGCCGCCAACGACGTCAAGGCCAGCCGTATCCCGGCAAAGAGCATCGCCAGCTTCGTGGGCTTCGACTGAACCGCCGACGCTGCTCAGATCAGCGACCGAGCAGCCAGGCCAGGTTGTCCCGGTAAAACCGGCGGCGGGGTCCCTCACCGGCGGCGGCCCGATCCAGCGAGGTCTGGAACTCGCCCAACGGATTACGACCGCCCTCGGGATGGGGCCAGTCCGAGGAGAACATGAACAGCTCGTCGCCGCACCAATCGATGAGCCGTCCCACGTCTTCGAAGTGCCACGGGTTGAACCGCACCTGGCGCCGCACGTACTCCGAGGGGGCCATGGTCAGCTTGGCCAACTCCGGTTCGTTGCGCCCAAAGGCCGCCTTGGCGTGATCCAACGCCGCCAGCAGGTTCGGCACCCACCCCGCACCCAGCTCGATGACCCCGCAGCGCAACCCGGGGAACTGTTCGAACACCCCGTCCAGCACCATGCAGGCCAACAGGTTCTCGGCGTCATGGTGCACGTTGAGGAAATCCTTGGAGCGTACGTTCTCGCCCCCGCCCACGAAGTCCTTGCCGGGATCGCGTCCGTTGTTGTGATAGGTGAGCGCCATTTGGGTGGAGCCGTTCCCGCCGAAGTGCAACACCATCGGCACCCCGGCCTCCGCCAAACGAGCCCAAATCCCGTTGAAATCAGGGTGGGTGGGGCTTTTCTCCGCCGGAATACCATGCGGTATCCACACTGCGCTGGCGCCCAGGGTCAGCGCCTCTTCCAGACAGGCAACGGCCCGCTCGGCGTCATCGAGGGGTACGTAGGCCACCGGCAGCAGGCGCGCATCACCCGCACAGAATTCGATCATGCCCCGGTTGTGCGCCGCGGCACCGCCGTAGAGCAGGTCCCGATCCCGGGGGTCATTGAACTGGTTGGGGGCGAAGGTGGAAAACACCAACTGCCCGGCGAATCCCAATTGATCCAAGGCCCGGTGCCGTTCGGTGCGATCCATGGCCCCGTAGGCGAAATACCCCTTGGGCCCCGCCACCACGTCCGCGGCCAGCGCGGCGGTGGCTTCGGCGTCGTCGCGCCGATCCCAGCATTCCCGCACCATCTGGGCGTCGGCCGGTCCGCCGCCCCGGAAGGTCAGCTCCCGCAGCTTGTCCCGGGTGGCGGTGTCGGCGTAGGCCTCCAGCCAATCCAACGGTTCCATCAGGTGGCTGTCACAGTCCAACACGCCCAGCGCCTCATCGAGGTGCTCCGATACGTAGGACCTGGTCCGCTGAGCCACGCTTCGGGACCCTGCAGTCATGGTTCACTCCCCCGTTAGGCGCCGTGAGGCGATGGCCACCGATCACGCGCCGGCCGTCCTGACCAGCCATGTTCCCACGTCGGGAGGCCACCGGACAACGATGGGCACCGCCCCCACGCAAAGCACCGCCCGACGAACGCCGGCCAGACCAGGCCGGTGGACCGCGCTGACCTGGTGCCGTGTGCCGCACCGGTTTGTCCCTGCCGGTGGCATCGGGGAGCATGAGCGCTGTGCATCCCACCGTCTCCCCCATCACCGCCTCGGCCCCGCCCCCCGCCCGAGGCCAGCGAGGGGTGGCCGGCCGCCGTGAGTTCATCGGCCTCATGGCAGGGTGCATGGGGCTCACCGCCTTCGGCATCGACGCCACCCTGCCGGCGTTCGGCGAGATGCGTCAGGACTTCGGGCTGGGCGAAGGATCCACCTCGGTGGCCTCCGTGATCACGGCGTATTTCTTGGGGCTGGCCTTCGGGCAGTTGTTCTACGGGCCGCTGTCGGACCGGGTGGGCCGCAAGCCGATGTTCTATGTCGGGCTCAGCCTCTACGCGCTGGCGGCGGTGGGTTCGGCCCTGGCACCGTCCCTGGCGGTGCTGGTGGTGTTCCGGTTCCTGTGGGGCCTCGGTGCGGCCGGGCCCCGCTCGTTGGCGTTGGCCATGGTCCGGGACCGCTTCGCCGGTGACCAGATGGCCCGGACCATGTCCTTCGTGATGGCGGTGTTCATCATGGTCCCGGTGCTGGCACCCTCGATGGGGGCGGTGGTGCTGCGCTGGTGGTCCTGGCCGGCGGTGTTCTGGATGGGCGTGGTGATGGCCGGGGTCATGCTGGTGTGGTCCCGCCGGCTGCCCGAAACCCTGCCCCCCGAACGACGCCGCAACGCCGGTGCCGCAGAGTTGCTGGCCGCCTCCAAGGTGGTGGTGCGCAGCCGGCCGACGGTGGCCTACGGGCTGGCCGCCACGTGCCTGTTCGGTTCCATGGCGGCGTATCTGGGCAACTCCGAGATCATCATCGACAAGGTCTACGGTCGCGGCCCGCAGTTCCCGCTCATCTTCGGGGCCCTGGCGCTGACCATGGGCGCCGCCACCCTGCTCAACGCCCGGCTGGTGGTGGGCCTGGGCCTGCGGTTGCTGCTACGGCGGGTGGGCCGGGTGTTGGTGGCGGCCACCAGCACCTTCGCGGTGATCAGCGTGGCCACCGGCGGGGACCCGCCCTTTTGGGTGTTCTGCGCCATGATGGCCATGCTGCTGCCGTTGCACACCACCGCCCTGCCCAACTGCAACACCGCCGCCATGACCCCTTTGGGCAAGGTGGCCGGTATGGGGGCGGCGCTGTTGGGCACGTTCACCACCGCGGGCGGCGCGCTGTTGGGATCGTTGGTGGATCGGTTATTCAACGGTTCCACCACCCCGCTGGCGGTGGCCATGACGATTTTCGCGTTGGTCGCCGCCACCCTGATTCACCTGGCGGACATCCCGGTCGCCGCCGCCCCAGCCGCCCCCGGATTGGCGTAGCTGATCCCACGCAGCATGTCGGAACTGCTGCCGAACGTGACCAAAGGGCGGGCCGTCGGTGAGGATCTGCGGCGCAACGTCCCCATCGCCGCCAGAGGTCATTTGCAGAGCCACTGGAGCTGGGTAACGGCGAACCCACCAACACCGCCACCGCCTTGCGGCCGCCGGGCTATGGTCCGGCCGGATATCGCGCCAGCACTGGGGGAACGACGTGAAGATCGGTTTGGCATCACCGAACAGCAGCTACGGGCCGGACCCGGCCAGTGTGGCCCGGGACCTGGAACAGCGGGGGTACGACTCGCTGTGGGTCGGCGAGCACAGCCACATCCCCACCAGCCGGGAGACACCCCACCCCAGCGGCGAGGAGTTGCCCCGCTCCTACTGGCACATGCGGGACCCGTTCGTGTCCTTGGCCATGGCCGCCGCCGCCACCACCGATCTGCAGCTGGTCACCGGGGTGTGCCTGGTTTTGGAGCATGAGATTGTTGATCTGACCAAGTCCATCGCCACCTTGGACCAGCTCAGCGGCGGGCGGTTCAAGCTGGGCGTGGGCGTGGGTTGGAACCGTGAGGAGCTGGCCAACGTGTCCGGGGTTCCGTGGTCCCAGCGGTACAACGCCATGCGGGAGACCGTGGCCGCCATGCGGGAACTGTGGGCCAACGACGCCGCCGGTTACCAGGGCACCCACGTGCAGGTGGCGCCCAGCTGGGTTTATCCCAAACCCACCACCCCCCAGGGGCCGCCGGTGCTGATGGGCTGCCAGGGCCGGTTGGGCCTGCGCCATGTGGCCGAGTACGCCGATGAGTGGTGCCCGCTCGATGTGGGGTTCCGGGACGTGGCCAAGGGGATCGGTTGGTTCCGTGACGCGGTGGTGGCCGCGGACCGCGATCCGGACACCATCCCCATCTCGATGTATTGCTTCAAGGAGCCCGATGTGGCCACCCTGGAGCGCTACGCCGGGCTGGGCATCGCCCGGGTGGTGCTGAGTGCCCCTGATGAGACCGACCGTCACCAGCGCTACCTCGACCGGACCCAGCCCCTGCTCGATCACTTCAGGTAGCTGCAGCGTTGCGGTCGGTCCGCATGGGGTTCAGTACCTGTTCAACGAACCGCATGACGGGCTCGGTGTGCTGCGGGTTTCCGAAGTCCAGCACGAAATGCCGAACGCCCAACTCGTAGCGGTGCTGCAACAGATCGAGGTACTGCGCGGACTCCGCATCGGTCTGGGGGAGTTCCCGCTCAATCGTGGTGCTTGGCTGGATGTCCGCCGGATCGCGACCAGCCGCCACCGCCGCGCTCATGACGATGTCGGAGCGACGTCGCCAATCATCATCGGTTCCACGCGACGTACCGTTCCAGATGTCCGCCAGCCGGCCCGCCAACGGCAAGCCGACCTTCTCGCCGGACGCACCGATGCAGATCGGCGGGATGGGATCGGGCCTGGGCGGAGCGGCGGCGCCGTCAATGCGGTAGTACGTGCCCTCGAAGCTCGGCTCGTCCTGGGTCCACATCAGCCGGCAGATCTGGATGACCTCTTCCAATTGCGCGAACCGCACCGCAGGACGGGGGAACTCATAGCCGTAGGCGAGATACTCCTTGGCCCGCCAGCCGGCGCCGATGCCAAGAATGAACCGACCCCCCGACAACACCTGCAGCGTGGCCGCCATCTTGGCCGTGAGCGCCGGTGGCCGGTAGCCGTGACCCAACACGTGATGACACAACTGCACATCGGGGAATTTGGCCGCCAGCCACGTCAACGTGGTCCATCCCTCCATGAACGGATCGGTTCTGGCATCGAAACCGTAGAAATGATCCGCGATCCATAACGAATCGAAATGCGCCAGCGCCGTGGGCAGGATCTCTCGTTCTTGATATAACACGATCGGCTTATGATCACTCCATTGATTGCCGATAACCGGAGACAGCCACCCGAACTCCAAACCCCGTGCCATGTTCTGCTCTCCTGTCGCTACCCTCGGCCCTCGCTACAGGTCAGCCTCCCACGGGGTGGCACCGGCGGGCGAGTTCTGGTTGCGTGTCCCGAACTCGATCAGGAGAAGGACCGTTCCAGATCGGCCCCGCCCACACGCCGTAGCTCCCGACGCATCCTGCCCAGCGTGCCGGGAAAGAACGTGACATTGCGACCGGCGCCGTCAATATAGAAATTGCTGCAGGCACCAGCCCAGCTCATGGTGGCCAGCTCAGCCTGTATCTCGGCATTGAAGCGTTCGGTGGGCGCCAAGCGTGCCTCTACGGTTCGGCAGGACCCGTTCACCACCAGGCCGGTTTCGGTGGCGATGCGTTCCGATGCCACCTCGGCGGAGGCGATCACGGCGCCGTACCCGACCACCCCGTTGATGCCCGGCAGCGTGAAATAATTGGGGAACCCGGGCACGGCGATACCGCGATAGGCCTGGGGGTTGGCCCGCAGCGCGTCGATCAGGCGGCGACCATCACGTCCGACCACCTCCACCGCGGGTCTTCCGTCCTCGCGGCCCCCCAACCGGTAACCGGTGCAGAAAATCACCGCATCGGCGTGGTGGCGGGAACCATCGGCGGCCACCACGGCATCGGTGTCCAGCGCCGTCACTCCTTGCGGGACCAGCTCCACATGGGCCATGGCCAGAGCGGGGTAATACTCGTCAGACACCAGGATGCGCCGACAACCGGGTTCGTAATCCGGGGTCAGGGCCGCGATGAGGGCGGGATCGGATATCGCCGAACGAAGATGATCGAGTCCGCTTCGGCGCAACTCGGCCACCGCCGCCGGGTTGCGGGAAAAGGCCCGGTGCCACAGCAGGGCGTCCCGATATTGGCGGCGTCGCAGCTTGCGCACCGCGCCGTCCCGGCGAAGTTCGTCGCGCTCGGGCGGTTGGTAGGTGCGGTTGTTGCGGGGCATGACCCAGTTCGGCGTGCGGGAGAACACCGTCACCGCCGCCGCCCGCTGGGCCACCTCCGGTACCACCTGCACTGCGCTGGCGGCGCTACCCACCACCGCCACCGACCGTCCCGACAGATCCACGTCGTCCCGCCAGGCACCGGAATGCCACATGGGCCCGGCGAAGGTGTCCAATCCCTCGATGCGGGGCAGGCGGGGTTCCGTCAACCCCCCAGTGGCGCCGATCAACACCCGATGGGACGCCCGGAGCGCTTCAGGCACGTCAGCCGCGGTGATGTCCAGCTGCCATCGGGCCTCGGCACTGTCCCAGCGGGCGCGCTCCACCGTGGTCCCGAAACGAATGCGCTCGATCAAACCGTGGCGCTCCGCACAGGCCCGGATGTACGCCTGGATCTCGCGTTGCGGGGCGTACACCATTGACCAGTCGGGGTTCGGCTCGAAGGAATAGCTATAGAGATGGGAGGGGATGTCGCAGTGCAGACCCGGGTAGGTGTTGCGCAACCAGGTGCCGCCCACATCGGCCTGGCGCTCGTAGATCACGAAATCCGAGATCCCCGCACGCTGCAGCTGCATACCCATCAGTACGCCGCTGAGACCGGCTCCGAGGATTCCCACCGCTGTGTGCTGCACCCCGCGTGTCTAGCCCATCTCGGGCCGAGCCGGACGCCCACCGTTGCCCGTCACCCGCACCCCTGCAGGCAACGGATTGGTGATGGCCTGGGGGCTCGGGAAGTAGCATGGCCGGTCGCGCCACGGCGGTCAGTGTCGTGCAGGGGCCGAGGGGTACGTTGGAAAGCTCACAGGTGTCCGACGGACGGCAGGGCCAAGGCCAGGTTGCCTTTCACGGTTGGCGCATCGTGTGGGGTGGGGCGCTGATCCAGACCTTGCACAGTGGGTTGGTGTTCAACGCCTTCTCGTTGATCGCGGCGCAACTGCACAGCGAGTTCGGCTGGTCCAACTCCACCCTGGGCGGGGCCTTTGCCCTCAACCGGGCCGAGAGCGGCTTGCTGGGCCCGGTGCAAGGCTGGATGACGGACCGCTGGGGCTCCAAGATGGTGCTGCGGTTGGGGGCGGTCATCATGGCGGTGGGCCTGGTGGCGTTTGCCACGCTGGATTCCATCGCCGAGTTCTACATCTACTACCTGCTGGTGGCGCTGGGGTCCAGCCTGGCCGGGTTCCTCCCCATCACCGTGACGCTGGTCCACTGGTTCGAACGCAAGCGCTCCCGGGCGTTGGCCTACGCCCAGATGGGTTTCGCCGTTGGCGGCATGCTGGCCTTCTTGTTCGGCGTGCTGCTGGACGGGGTGGGGTGGCGCACGGCCTCGTTGATCTCCGCGGCGTTGACCCTGGTGGTGATCTTGCCGGTGGCGCAGTTCTTCCACCAACGACCCGCGGATGTGGGCCAGTTCGTGGACGGCATAGACCCCGACAACGTCCCGGCGGGCACCCCGGCCCGGGCGGCGGCGCAGAGCCTGGTGCACTTCACCCCGCAGGAGGCGTTGCGCACCCGGGCGTTTTGGTTCATCTCCCTGGGTCACGCTTCAGCGCTGTTGGTGGTGGGCGCCTCCATGGCCCATCTGGCGTTGTACCTGCGGGAGGAACTGGGCTTCGCCGGCTGGCATGTGTCCTTGGTGGTGGGGGCGTTGCCGGCCATGATGGGCGTGGGCCAGATCGGCGGCGGCCTGCTCGGTGACCGTTTCGACAAGCGCAAGTTGGTTACGTTGGCCATGTTGGGCCACGGGTTGGGGCTGCTGCTGTTGGCGTTGGCCGACGGACCGGTGCTGGTGTGGGCCTTCGTGTTCTTCCATGGCTGCGCTTGGGGGGTGCGGGGCCCCATCCAGTCCTCCATGCGGGCGGATTACTTCGGCGCCACGGACTTCGGCAAGATCATGGGGTATTCGTCGCTGATCGTGATGTTCGGCATGGTGGTGGGCCCGATCCTGGCCGGGGTGTTGGCCGACGCCACCGGCAGCTTCACGTTGGGGTTCTTGATCCTGGCCGGCGCCGCCGCCAGTGGCAGCCTGTGGTTCTTCTTCGCCACTCCCCCGCCAGCACCGACCAGGATGGCGGAACCACTGGACATCGAGTCACGGGGTCCGGGTATGGCCACGGCCCACCGAAACTGAACGGGCACACACCGGCACCGTTTGCGGGCTCGGCGCGCGAAAACTGCCCACGGTCTGCACGGCGATTCGACGGCGATTCGGTGACTCAGCGGTGACTCGCCCGGTCACCCAGGGTGGCGGATATCACGTTGTCCGTGGCCCCACCGTCGGGCGAGGTCTCGGTTCGACACGGACCTGGTCGCCGGCACCAGAGGGCGGCCCCGGGTGAATGAGCCCCGGCCAGCGACGGCCGGGCCAACGCCAACCGAGACCTGGACTCAGCGGGAGCGGTGGTCGGTGGCTTGGCCGGGGGCTTTGGGGTGGGCGTAGGAGTGGGGCCGGTAGCCGGACTCACGCACCGGGGCCATCGGCACCAAGTCCTGCATGGCCCGGCGGTAGGCGTCCACCAGCTTGTCCTCCGCGGCGTAGGCGAAGGCGTCCCCGATGTGCTCCTCCACGTAGCCGCCGGGCTCGGGCCGGTGCTGGTCCAGCCAGGCCACGGTGGCGGCCACCCCGTCGGCCACGCTGACCACATCCTCGTAGCCCAGCTCGACCCGTAGCTTCTGCAGGTCCATCAGCCGGTGGAAACCCTCGCTGTCCACCAGCAGCGAGTCCCCGTGCGCGGCCAATTCGTAGGGCAGGCTGACCACCTCGATGCGGGCCCCCATGGCGGTGGCCAGCAGCTCCGCCCACTGTCGCACGCTGTACTGCTCAAGATCCCCGCAGTTGTAGATCTGGCCCGACGAGGGTTGGGGGCGGTCAACAGCCAGCAGCAGCGCGTGGGCCAAGTTGGCGGCGTATCCCCGGGTGACCAGGCTCTGGCCCCCATCGGCGACGATCACGAACGGACGCTGGTCCAGCACCCGGCGGACCACGGACCATTCCCGGGGCGAGACCTGGTAGGGGCCGTACACGTAGGGATAACGAAAATGGGCCGCAGTGGGGTGGGCGTCCAGCACCGCCAGCTCGGTCTGGCGGATCAGGCTGGAAAAGCGGTTGTCAGCCTCCGTGGCCACCGATCCCTCCTCGGGCACGGGCACCACCATTCCCGGCGGGCTGAGCTCAAAGGGATCGAAAAAGCCTTTGTAAACCGGGAAACCGCCCACCGAAACAAACCGACCGGTACGGCCCACGAAGTGTTGGGCCAGGAACCGGATGCGACCGTAGGTGGCGACCACCAGATCAAAGGTGCGATCGCCCAGGGCGTCGGCGATGGTCTCGGGAAAATGAGGGTCACCGTGGATGTGCTCGACATCGGGACCGATCTCAGGAATCTCGTGGGTACCCCGATGGAAGATGGCCACCTCGAAGCCCCGCGATAGAAGCCCGTCCACGATAAAGGGCCCGGTGGGTCCGGTACCGCCCACAACCAATGCTCGCATGTGACGCCCCCCGACGTTGGATTGACTTCGGGGACATTAGAGCGTCATGACCCAGCGCACGCCCGATCCCACCAGAGACTACGTTGCCCCCATGGTTGGTGAAGGTGGTCCGCAACGCAGGGTGCTGGTTACCGGGGTCGGGGTGGTGTCCGCCATCGGCAATGACGTGGCCACCTTCCTTCGGTCCTTGCACACCAACACCATCGGCATCGCGCCCGCCCCGTGGAACGAGGAGGAGCTGTTCGCTTGGTGGGCGGTGGTGCGGGACTTCCAGCCCGAACGTTGGATGGATCCCACCGTCATCGCCGGCACGGATCTTTTCACCCAGTTCGCGGTGGCCACCGCGGCCCAAGCGGTCAGCGACGCCGGGTTGGACCGACCGGATCAGTTACCCGTCAAACGCACTGCGGTGGTGATGGGGTCCTCCATGGGCGGGGTGCGGGCGTTGACCAAGGCCCAGCACCAACTGGAACAACACGGTGCGGCGGCGGTGGATCGCAAGGCCATGATCCAGATGTTGCCCAACATGGCGGCGGCGCAGATCGCCATGCGCTTCGGTTTGCACGGCCCGCAGTTGACCCTCACCAACGCCTGTGCCGCCTCGATCGACGCTATCGGTACCGCTGCCCGCATGATCGGATCAGGTGCGGTGGACGTGGCGTTAGTGGGTGGCACCGAGGGTGGGCTCCCGCTGGCCAACGGCGAACGGGACGGAGCATTCGCCCCGGTATGGTTCCACGCCCAGGCCAACTACGGCATGATGACCGGCGGCCGGGACCCCCTCCGGGCCCTGACCCCCTTCGATGTGAATCGTCAGGGCATCGCCACCGGGGACGGGGCGGCCATGGTGGTGCTGGAGTCCGCTGACCATGCCGCCGCCCGTGGGGTGCGCACCTATGGCGAGGTGCTGGGCTATGGGTCACTGGCGGACGCCTTCCATCCCTCCTCCCCCGAACCGTCAGGTCGCTGGGAGGCCGAGGTCATGCGCGACGCCCTGCAGGACGCGGGCGTGGACGCCACCGATATCGACGCCCTCTTCGCCCACGGGACCGGCACCCCCAAAGGCGATATCGCCGAGATCAAGGCCATCAACACCGTGCACGGCGGCCGGGGCTTGCCGGTCACCGCCATCAAGGGTCATACCGGCCACACCGGGGCGGCGTCGGGTCTCATGAGCACCCTGGCCGCCCTCGATACCATGCGGAATGGTATGTTGCCGAACGTGGCGGGGACCACCGAGGTTGAACCCGAGGCGGACTTCCGGGTGATCCTGGCTCAGCCGACACCGGTGGATGCGGCCACGGTGCAAATCAACGCCTTCGGGTTCGGCGGGCAGAACTCCTCATTGGTGCTGCGCCGCACGCCCTGAGCCACCTTCAGCGCCGTTGCACCTCCGGCGAAGGGGTGTCGGTGGGATTGGGCAGGCGATCAATGAACTCGAAGGGGGCGTTGGCCCAACCGTCGGCACCGGCGGTGGTGGCTCGGCGGCTTTCAATGCGCCAGCCGGCTTCGGTGCGAACCAACGTGTCGGCATAGCGCCCCCACACTTCCACCCGCTCGCCGCCCACCGTGCGATGCCAGGCGTACACAAAGGCTGTGGCGTGGGCCCGATCCGCGTTCTGACCGGCGGTCCCGGAGAACGTGACACGCACGTTGGAGAGATGGTGGCTGGTGGCGCTGAACGCCGCCAGGGTCTTGGCGAACATCTTGGCCAGGTTGTCCCGGCCCACCACCGCCCGGTTCGAACCCAGCTCGAAGGCCCCGTCCGGTGCGAACACCCGCTCCACCAGCCCAGCGGGATCGTTGCGGTCAACCAGCTCGCAATAGTCCAGCAGGGTCTCGGTGATCTCCCGCCGTTGCTCGTGCTCCCACACCAACCGCCCGATGCTTTCTGGTGCGGCCTGGTCTCTCGGTGCTGCCTGCTCGTTCATCTACGCCTCCCCGGCGCAGCGTAGGTCACGGCGGCCGTCGTTTGGTCGGTGGCGACGAGAGGGTACAGATGCCCACAACGCCCGACCAGACCCCCTACCCCACCGCCTGCCCCACCGCCGAGCCCTGTCCGTCAGACTGATGGTTGTGGGGTTGCGGGGTTGGCCAACGCGAAGGCCACGTCCGGTCCTGTTGAACGTCCTCCGGGAGGGTCTTAGGTTGGAGCCACCGGCTGGTCTGGCTGTGGCCCGGCGCTGCGGTTCCCGTAACGTCATCGGCGATACCCGAAGCGGTGCTCCACCCACCGCCTGCGAAGAGGCCCGCATGCCATTATCGAGCGACTTTCCGTATTCCAAACGCAAAGCCGGCGTGGAAGGCCTTGCTATGGCCTACGTGGATGAGGGCGAGGGGCGGCCCATCGTGTTGCTGCACGGCAACCCCACCTCCTCCTACTTGTGGCGCAACGTCATTCCCTATCTGCTGCCATTCGGACGCTGCGTGGCACCGGATCTGATCGGCATGGGCGATTCGGACAAGCTGACCCCGTCCGGACCCGATGCGTATCGTTTCGTTGAGCATCGCCGGTACCTCGACACGCTGCTGGCCCAACTGCTGCCCGAACCCGATCAAGCGGCGCCGGGCGTGGTGTTGGTGGTGCACGACTGGGGATCGGCCCTGGGCTTCGACTGGGCTCAGCGCCACCAGGACCGGTACCGGATCGCGGGGATCGTGTACATGGAGGCCATCGTGCGCCCGCTGGCATGGTCGGAATGGCTGCCGCAGTCCGAGCGCATGTTCCGAGGCCTGCGCTCCGACGCCGGCGAGGACATGGTGCTGGCCCGCAACCTGTTCATCGAACGCATCCTCACCGGCTCCGTGGGGCGCGGGCTGACCGAGGAGGAACTGGCCACCTACCGCCGTCCGTTCGACCAACCCGGGGAGGGCCGCCGCCCCACCCTGACGTGGCCCCGGCAGATCCCCCTGGACGGCGAACCGGCAGATGTCACCGCCATCGTGGCCTCCTACGCCGCGTGGCTGGCCACCAGCGAAATCCCCAAGCTGTTCATCAACGCCGATCCCGGGGCCATACTGCTAGGTACGCAACGGGAGTTCTGTCGGAGCTGGCCCAACCAGCAGGAGGTCACCGTGTCCGGCGGTCATTTCCCGCAGGAGGAAAGCCCCGACGAGATCGGCCGGGCCATCGCCACCTGGTTGGGCCAGCTGGCCAGTTAGATGCGGGTAGACGCGGGTGGTTGCGGTTAGATGGCCGGCGCCAACTCCGCCGCTGAGGGCAGGATGCGCAGGAAGTTGTCACAGTAGAACTGCTGGCGCACCGACTCGGCGAGGTCACCGAGGCTGGCCTCGAACCGGCCGATGGGGTTACGGCCACCCTCAATGTGGGGGTAATCCGAGGAGAACAGGTACAGCTCCGGGGAGGACTCCCTGATAAGCGCGCCCACATCCTCGAACGGGTAGGGCGTAAAGGCCAACTGCTGGCGGATCTGCTCGGACGGGGTGCGGGTGAACGCCTTCAACTCCGGCTCGGACCGGGCCCAGATCTCCGCGGCATGGTCGAGGCGGCGGATCATGCCCGGCACCCACGTGGCCCCCAACTCCACCGCCGCGCCCCGCAGATCACGGTGACGTTCCAGCACCCCGTCCAGCACCATGACCGACAGGAACTCCTCCGAGGATTGATGCAGTACCGTCAGGTCTTTCGAGCGGACGTTCTCGGCGCCGCCCAACCAATCGGTGGGGGTGGGCCGGCCGGTGTTCATGTAGGCGTTACGGATCTGGATGTTCTGGCCACCCACGTGGAGCAGGAACGGCACCCCGGCCTCCGCCAAACGGGCCCAGATGGGGTCCAGGTCGTTGTGGCCCGGCGATCGTCCGCCGCAGGGCCCGGCGGGGACCCACACCCCCTTGGCGCCATCGTTCAGCGCCGCGTCCAGCTCGATTGCCGCCCGGGCGGGGTCCTCCAGGGACAGCAACGCCACCGGGAGCAGCCGGGGGTCATCGCCGCAGAACTCCGCCATGGCCCGGTTGTGGGCCCGGCAGGCGCCGTAGCGAACGTCGAGATCCTCGATCCAGAACACCTGGGCCGGGGAGAAGGACCCGAACACCCACTGGGCCTGGAAACCGAGCTCGTCAAGGGCCCGGGTGCGTTCGGCGGCGTTGAAGGCCCCCACCGCTTCGTAGTTCTTGGCCCCGGCGATGATGTTGCGTAAAAGCTCTTCAACCCGTTCGGCGGGGTGACCACCGGCAGCAGCGTGCTGGGCCAACCGAGCGGACATCGGCCCACCGGCACTGACCGGCAGGGGCGGAATTCGATCACGCACCGACGGATCAGCGTGGCTGGTCAGCCAGTCCGGCAGCTCCATGATGTGGCTGTCGGCATCGAAGAACGTGCGCCCCTGCGCGTACGGCATGCTGAGACCTTTCCGCGTTGAATGTGCGTTGAATGTGCGTTGAATATGCGTTGAGGGAATCTACCCGGCTCAGGACGTGGCAGGTTCTTTCGGCTTGGACTCTTTGGGTTCTTTGGGCTTGGGGAACAGCATCTTGCCCACGGTCAACACGGCGATGTCATGCGCGATGCCCATCACCATGCCGGCCCGGGCGTCACGGAAGTACCGCTCGAACGGCAGGCGCTTGGCGAACGCCGCCCCGCCGCCCAGGGTCATGGCGTCCTGGGTGATGTGGGTGGCCACCTCATCACAGGCCACCTTGGCCTCGAAGAACGGCAGCGGCCCGCCGTGCTGGTTGGCATCGAAGGCGGCACAGGCGGAGTACAACAACGCCCGGCTGCGTTCCAGGCCGACCTTGGCATGGGCCATACGGGTCTGTATGGTCTCCACCTCGCCCATGCGACGACCATCAGCCAGGGTGGCCCCCGCAATATGGGCGTGCAAGGCGTCATAGCAACCACCGGCGATACCCAAATAGGTGGCGGCGTAGGTGCCCAACACCACCGGCATCAGGTCCACCCGCTGGTTGTCGGGGTTCAACAGCCGGTCCTGGGGGATGAACCCGTTGAAGGTCATGGGCGAGCTGTGGTTGGCCCGCATGCCCAGCCCATCCCATGGTTCATCCACGCTCCATTGCAGATCATCACGCTGCACCTGGAACATCAGTTGCTGGGGCCGCTCACCCTCCCGGCGTAGGGTACACATAAAGAAAAACGCCTCGGTATGGCCGGCCCCGGTCACGAAAGATTTACGGATATTGGCCACCTGGTAGCCGCCGTCCACCGGTTCAACGCTGGCCTTTTCCGCCCCGGCCCAGGCGCCGCCCTGATGGCCCACCTCGCTGCCCGCCACCGTGGACAACCACTCCCCCGACGCCAGCTTGGGCAGCACCTCCGCCGCCTGGATCGGGGTGGGAGCCCGGCTGATCATCTCGATGCTCTCGAGGTGCATCTTGTAGATCAGTGACGTGGACGGGCAGGACTTGGCCAACGCCTCGGTGACCAGACAGGTGGTGAGCAACCCCTCGCCCACCCCGCCGTGCGCCGGATCCGCCCGCAGCCCGAAGAACCCGGCGTCTTTGAGGGCGTCGAGCTGTCGGCGGGGAAACTCCGCGGTACGGTCGGCCTGATCGGCGGCGGGAGCCAGTACGTCACGACCGATGACCTCGGCCCGCTCCAACCAGCTCTTCTGGGCATCATTCAACGGGAAATACACCATCGGGGGAACCCTTCAGTCTTGCGGCTTGTACATACGAATGGGACCGGACTGGGTCACGCCACGGGGCTGCTTGCGCCACGGCTTGCCCAAGGTGAGACCGCCATCCACCACTTGGGCGGTGCCGGTGATCCACTCCGCGTCATCGGAGGCCAGGAATAACGCCATCCGGGCGATGTCATCAGGATCTCCCATGCGTTGCAGCGGCTGGGAGTCCGACATGCGATCTTTGACCTTGGTCAGCCGCTCGGCGTTCTCGGCCTCATCGATGTCGGACAACGCCCGACCGGCGGCCAGCTGTGTGGCGATGAAACCGGGGCAGATGCAATTGACCCGGATGTTCTGCTCCGCCAACTCCAGCGCCGCGGATTTGGTCATCATGATCACACCGGCCTTGGCCACATTATAGATATGGGTACCGACGTCGGGAACCAACCCGCAGATCGACGCAGTGGAGATAATTGAGCCCGAACCCTGGGCTTTCATGATGGGGCTGGCGTGTTTGATACCGAGGAACACTGACTTCAGCAGCACGTCCATGGTCAGGTCATAATCATCCACCGAGGTTTCCTCGAACGGTCCCTGCACTCCCACGAACCCGGCGTTGTTGTACAACACATCGAGCCGGCCCCAGGTGTCGGTGGCGGCCTTGATCAGCTCCGCCACCTGCGCCTCCCGGGCCACGTTGCAATGGCGGTAGATGGCGGCCTCACCGAGGGACGCCGCGAACCGCTCACCCACCTCGTCCTGGATGTCGCCCACCACCACCTTGGCGCCCTCGGCCACGAACAGCGCGGCAGTGGCGGCGCCGATGCCCGATGCGGCCCCGGTGATGACAGCTACCTTGCCCTGCAACTTCATGTGATCTGCGCTCCTGTTGTGGCGACGGCTCGCGCCGCAGCGTAGACCAGGTCCCGGGCCCGCCCGCCCATTCGCTCACCAGCACGCACTTGGGCACCACCAGCCGTCCTCGCCAGTGACCGGTGTATGGCATCTCGCGATGGAGCTGGGAGCGATACATCCATATTGGGCAAAGGATGGAACTACCACGACATTCCTTCGCTGATCGAGATCTCCAGACGCAGCGGTGGGCGTACGCTCGATAGGTGTGGAGAAAAGGAGGCTCGCCGCGAGCGATTTCGAAGCGGCCCACGCGGGATGTCGTGAGTCCGTCGCTCGGGCGGCGCAATCGAACCATGAGACCACGTCAGGCTCATCGGCCTGGGCACACCCGGCCCCCTCGGGCGGTTGCCGTGATAGGCCTGCTGGAGCGCGGTGCTGCGCCTCAGCTGATCGTTGCCACCGCCG
Source organism: Acidimicrobiales bacterium (assembly GCA_046155365.1). GTDB lineage: Bacteria > Actinomycetota > Acidimicrobiia > Acidimicrobiales > CAIXPF01 > CAIXPF01. The sequence goes on from JBJXFH010000108.1 coordinate 17,511, forward strand.
GCGAGTCCCAGCAGCGGGTGACATTCGAGCACGACACGACCGAGCGGCATCTGGGCCTGGTCTCCGATGCTTCACCTCGCCAGGTAAGCACGAGGCCCGCTTCGGCATGGTCGAACCACCACTTGTCGAGCAGCGGCGCCAGAGCTCCCTCGACGTTGCCGGCCGGTTCGGGGAAGCGATGCCAGCGGAGGCCACGATCGACGTGATCGACACCCGCCGTCAGATGAACCGACCTCGGCAGGTCACTTTCGAGACCGTCACCGTACGAAGCGAGACGCTGGACTGACGCACTCCGGCCAGCAAGCTGGTTCGACCAGGAAGAACAGCGGCTGCCAGGCTGTGCCGGCGATGACCTTCCTGAACGCCCTGCTGGTCAGCTTCGGGGTGATCTTCGTGGCCGAGCTGGGCGATAAGAGCCAGCTCATGGCCCTGACCTTCGCCACCCGCTTCAAGACCCTGCCCGTACTGGTTGGTATCACGGTGGCCACTGCGGTGGTGCACGCCATCTCGGTGCTGGCGGGGGCGGCATTGGGAGCAGCCATCCCCACCCGGGTGCTGAACGTGGCCGCTGCGGTGGCCTTCGTCGGCTTCGGCCTGTGGACGCTGCGCGGAGATCGGCTCAGCGAGAGCGAGGAGCAGCGCGCCGCCCAGCCCGCCCGGCACGCCATCGTGGCCGTGGCGGTGGTGTTCTTCCTGGCTGAGTTGGGCGACAAGACCATGTTGGCCACCATCACCTTGGCAGCGCGGTCCGATCAGTGGGGCACCTGGGCCGGCTCCACGCTCGGGATGGTTGCCGCCGACGCCCTGGCCATCGTGGTCGGCCGCCAACTCGGCAGCCGGCTTCCCGAACGCGCCATCCGCATCGGCGCCGCGGTCAGTTTCTTCGTCTTCGCCGTGCTCCTCTTAGCCGGCGTCGGCTGACCCAGCCCTACCGCCCAGCCCGCCGGGGCCCACACGCCGTGCCCATCCCCAGGCCCGCCGCCTCATTCCCGGCCGCCGGCACCCTCGCCTGAAGCCGCACCGCCGGTCGCCTCTCCGCGCACCTTGCACCCGCGGTTCCGCGACTCAAGAACTCGGCCACCACCGGAATCGCACGCACTTGCCCGTTCGCCATCTCGCGAGCCAAGGGAGTGAGAGCGGCCCGAGTGGGAGGTGCGAGGTCCAGCGATGCTGCTCCCCACCGGATGTGGTGCTGCGGCCGCTGAAACGGACAAACCAGTCTCGCCAGACGACTTGGTCGTGCGTGGTGAGGCCCATTGGGCGGTTTTCGGCCACGCCATGGACGAGAGAAGCCAACTTTCTCGACAATCTGTGGGTGGGTGGACACTCTGCGTCGAAGATCTGGGGGGCTTGCGCGGTGGTGTTGGCCGAAATCCGCCCAATGACTTTCGTTTAGGCATCTTTCGTACCATTTCAAGCAGCAGAACGGAGCTTCGCGTGCGTCGAGGACGACTCGCCCCCAATGGCGGTCCCTACGCGGCCAGAGCTGGGTCGCCGGCTGGTGCCCGCCGGACCAGCGCCAGCCGCGCAGTCACGGGCGAGCCGATGCCCGCCGGACCAGTGCCAACTGCTCCGGTCCCGAGCGAGCCACGGACAGCCGCGCCCGCCCCGGGCCCGACATCCCAGCCGGCCGCTGGGCCAGGCAGAGCCGCGCCAAGCAGAGCCGCACCAGCTGGAGTCGGGGCCGGGCGGTCCCGGGCCGGGCGTGCCAGCCGACCGCACGCAGTCGGGTCGCCCCAGTCACAGTCGAGCAGGCCGCCGAGCCAGGCGGAGTCGGGCGGAGCGGTCCCGGGCGGGTTGCGGCCGGACCGTACCGGGCGGACCTACGGCACACCCGGTACCGTCCTTGCCCACCCCGGCATCCGGGCGCGCCGGCAAACCGCTTCTCGCTTCTCGTCGCCGCTGCGTTGCTGGCGCCCAGCGACGGTGGACCGCCCGGCCGGCGGCAGCGTGTTACGTGGTTGCCGGCGGCGCTGATGTGACGGGTGGGCTCGGCGTGGGAAACTTGGAGTATTGGCTGTGGGTGGCCATGATCGAGTGGCGTTCGGTGCCGTTCTCACGGTGCACGTTGGCCACGGCATACGCCTCGGATTGCATCATGTCGAGGAAGGCCGCCGGGTGGGGGTACCAAACCAGGGCGGCGTAATCCCAGTCCCCCACCGCCGCCGGGCCCAGCGCCACGCCATCCACGGTGCCGGCCCACAAGATGGTGCCGTTGCGGGCCTTCAGCAACGGCGTGATGTGCGAGCTGTAGCGCCGGTACGCGTCCCACCCAGTGCCGTTACCGTCCGTGGATTGCTCACGAAACTTCATGAGGTTCAACATCACCACCGGTACGGCGGGGTCAAGCCCGCTGACGTCGTCGATATGCAAGGTTTCTCGAAGGCTCATGGCGCAGGCTCCATCGGCGTCGTCGTATCACGGGTTCTGCATGACAGGTTCGGGTTCGGGTTCGGGCTCGGGTTCGGGCTCTTCGTGACGAGGATGTGGACCACGTCGGGGTCTGAAGGCGTTGGAGCTCGCCAGATGCCAGGTGCCACGCTCCGGCGGGCCTCAGCGGGGGCCGAGGTACGCTGCGAGCGCGGCCCGGGTTGCTTGGCGGGTGGCGTCGTTGGGGGCGGCCACCTCGAGGCGGTAATCGGTGACCCCAGCCTCGGCGTAGGCTGCCAGACCGTCGAGTATCCGTTCCCAGGAGCCGACGAGGTGCAGATCGGCCAGGTCGTCCAGGCCCTCCATATCCTGCACCGCGGCGTAGGAAGGTACCATACGGTATCGCATGGAGGTCTCCCGGGCCAGCGCGTACGCCGCGGTATGGTCCTCGGTGTGCTCCGCCGCCACGCAGATGCGGATGAGGGCCATGATGCGCGGCCTGCGCTGCCCGGCGGCGTCCGCCGCGGCGTTGATCGTCGGCGCCACGTAGTTGGCGATGGTCCGCGGTCCGCATTGACCCACGGTGGTGCCCGCCACGGTGCTGCCGGCCAGTTCCAGCATCTTGGGGCCCAGCGCCGCCAGCAGGATGGGCGTGTCCGATGCATCGATGGTGAGCTGGGCGTGGGTGATGAGCTGTTCGCCCTCCACGTCGGCCTGCTCGCCGGCCAACAACGGCTGCAAACCTGCGATGAATTCACGGGTGAAGCCCAACGGTCGCTGCCACGCCAGGCCCATTGACGTCTTCACGGCGTTGGCCGACGCCGCCCCGATGCCCAGCGTGAACCGACCGCCGAGCGCGCTCTGAGCGGTGCGGGCCAGCTGCGCCACGCCGATGGGGTGCCGCCCGTAGAGCGGGACCACCGAGGTGCCCACCTCGCTCAGGTTCGGGATCTCCTCGGCCACGCACGCCAGGGCCACGATGGGATCAACGGCGGTGGAGTGGGAGATCCACAAACTGTCGAATCCGGCCCCGTTGGCGTAACGGGCCACCGCCCGGGCTTCCGCCACCGAGGCGATGGCCACTCCACCGGCGAGGCCCCACCGCACCCCCAGACGATCCCCGCCGTCCCTTCCACTGTTGCCCGAGCCTGCTTGCGTCATGGATGCCATCATGGCTCGCCCGGCGCACCAATCGAAGACGAGACGGTCGGGATCGGTCGGGATCGGTCGGGACACGGTCGGGGGTGACCGCGCCGGCACGCCACTGGCCGGACGCGTAGATTCCCGCAGGGGTCGAGGTCGATCGATCCCATGGCACAGGAGGAGCACACATGGCCACGGATCGCACCTATGGGGACGAGGCTGAGCTGGGCGTGCAGATCGGCGATGACTTCGTGGCCACCATCGAGATCCGGCGCCCTCCGAACAATTTCATCAGCCTGGGCCTGGTGGACGCTCTGGCTGAGGCGCTGGGGGACCTCGACGGCAACGACGCCTGCCGCGCCATCGTGTTGTGCGCCGCCGGCAAGCACTTCTGCGCCGGTGGGGATTTCAGCGAAGGTGGCGCCCAGCGTTCACCCACCGGCGGTGAGGCCCGCAACGTGTACGACGAAGCGGACCGGCTCTTCGCCAACACCAAGCCCATCGTGGCCGCCATTCAGGGCGCGGCCATCGGTGCCGGCCTCGGGCTGTCACTGGTGGCCGATTTCCGGGTGGCGGCGCCCGAGGCCCGCTTCGCCGCCAACTTCGCCCGGCTGGGTTTCCATCACGGGTTCGTGCTGTCCGCCACCCTGCCCCGGGCGGTGGGCCAACAAAGGGCGTTGGAATTGCTCTACACCGGCCGTCGAGTCACCGGCGAGGAGGCCCTGGCCATGGGGTTGGCCGATCGGTTGGCCCCGCTGGCCGAGGTACGCAACGCGGCCCACGAGCTGGCCCGCGAGATCGCCATCTCGGCACCGCTGGCGGTCAGCAGTATCCGCCAGACCATGCGCGGCGACATGCCAGGGCTGGTTCGCTCGGTGATCGCCCGAGAGAAGACCGAGCAAGGGCGACTGCGCAAGACCGAGGATTGGAAGGAGGGCGTGCGAGCCATGTCCGAACGTCGCCTGCCCGATTTCAAGGGCGTCTAATGCGCTCTGATGCACGTCTACTGCCCCTCAGCCACCATCCATACCAGCCCGTACGTCCTGCAACATACCGGATAGTACGTCAACCAGAACGGGATTAACATGACCGACGTGTACTCCGACGAAGAGCAGATGTTGCTCGATCTGGTCGAACGCTTCGTCGACGAACGGCTGATGCCCCTCGAACGCAACGTGTTGGCCCGCGAAGCCGCCGGTGGACCGTTGGAGTTGACCCCCGAGGAGGAGCAACCGCTGCTGGATCTGTGCAAAGAGTTGGGCTTGTGGGCGCTGGACGCTCCCGAGGAGATGGGCGGCGCCGGTCTTCCGGCCCGGGTGATGTTGGGCATCCACGAGCGCCTGGCCCGCACCATCACCCCGTTCCTGTTCCCGCCGGACTCGCCGAACCTGCACATGTTGGACGCAGTGGCCAGCCCCGAGCAGCGGGTGAAGTATCTGGAGCCCTACGCCCAGGGCCGGGCCAAGTCAGCCATGGCCATCTCCGAACCTGACGCCGGCAGTGACCCCTCCGCCATGCGCACCCGGGCGGTGAAAGATGGCGAGCATTGGGTGATCAACGGACGCAAGATCTGGGTGTCGAGGGTGCCCTCGTCAGATTTCACCATTCTGATGGCGGTCACCGATCCGGCGTTGGGTTCCCGTGGCGGCATGACGGCGTTCATCGTGGATCGTGACACGCCCGGTTTCGAAATCGAGCGGGAAATCCCGATGATCGGCGGGGCCCGTACCTACGAGTTGCGGATCGAGGATCTGCGATTGCACGAACGCCAAGTCCTGGGTGAGGTGGGTCAGGGCTTCGCACCCATGCAGAAACGCCTGACGGTACGCCGCCTGGAGATCGGCGCCCGGGGTGTGGGCATGGCTTCCCGAGCCTTGGCCATGATGTGTGATCATGTGCAGCAACGCCACGTTTTCGGTGAGAAGCTGGCCGATCGCCAATCAATCCAGTGGTGGATTGCTGATGCCGCCACCAACATCCACCTGACCCGATTGTTAGTGCAAGACGCCGCCCGCAAGGCCGACCGGGGTGAGGACATCCGCACCGAGGCGTCCATGGTCAAGGTGTTCGCCACCGAGATGGCCTCCCAGGTGGTGGACCACGCCATGCAGAGTTTCGGGGCACTGGGCATGACCCGGGAGATGCCCTTCGCGGTGCTGTCCCAACGGCTGCGCATGTCGAGGATCTACGAGGGACCGACCGAAACCCATCGGATGGTCATCGCCCGCCGGGCCATCCGCCAATACGAGAAGCTGGCCTGAGCCCGGCGGGGGGCGTGGCGCGGGCTGGGTGCAGTGTGGCTACCGTGGCGCCATGACCAGCACCCCGGCGAACTCACCGACGCTGCTGTTCCTGCACGCCCATCCCGACGACGAGGCCATCCTCACCGCCGCCACGTTGGCCAAAGCGGCATGGTTGGGTTTGCGCACGGTCGTGGTCTACGGCACCCGGGGCGACGCCGGTGAGACCAACGTTGATCTTGGTGGCACAACCTTGGGCGAGCGCCGCACCGCCGAGGCCGAGGCGGCCTGTGCTGGGCTCGGTGTGGCCCGGGTCGAGTGGCTCGATTACGCCGATTCGGGCATGGCCGGCACCGCCACCAACGCCAACCCTGCGGCGTTCTGCAACGCCGGCGTGGAGCAGGTGGTCAACCAGGTGATCGAGCGGCTGGCCGGCGAGCGGATGGGCGTGGTGGTGGGCTATGACCGCAACGGCACCTACGGCCATCCCGACCATCTACAGATCCACCGGGTTTCCCGGGCCCTTGCCGCCCGCCTCGACGGGTCCTGGCTGTTCGAGGCCACCTTCAACCGGGAACAGATCGCGGCACTACCGGAATCGGACGGCAAGCTGGACCCCGGGTTCGCCACCACCGCGGCCGAGCTGACCCATTTCGTACAGGGCGAGACGTGGTTCCAGGCCAAGATGGCCGCCGTCAAGTGTCACGACTCCCAGGCGCCGCGCAACCGTCGCAGCGGCACCAGACGGTCCCTCGACGCCTGGCGGGCCCGCTTCGGTACCGAGTGGTATGTCCAGCAACGCATGCCGGCGATCCCCCAGCAGGATCCCCTCAACACCCTGTTCGAACCGATCCCCATCTGGCCCGGCCCCCTCCCCGCCCAACCTGTCCCCGCCCAACCTCCCCCCTAACCGCCCGCCCTACGTCTCCCCGCCCACCTGCCCGCCGCCCAACCGCCCAACCGTCCCGCCGCTCAGCCTCCCAGCCCACAACCGTCGGGTTGCCTGGCCCGGAGTTACATGGGCAGCGCACGACCCTCGAACGCCAGGCTGACCGTCGCCACCGGGGCTGCAGCGAATCGACGTCGATTCGGCTGAAACTTGGAGCTGCTCGAAGGGCCGGGACTCACCCGAACTGCGTTTGGTGATCCGGGCGAGCGACCGTCCGAGTTGACTTGTGCACGTTGGACGGGATTTCCGCGGGCGCCCGATGCAGGGCAGCGCTGTGACCTGTGCTTTTGTGAAATGGCGGGAGCGGTGCTTCTTCCAAAGTGCACAAGTTCAACTCTGCCGCAAGGCCTTTGGTATATTTCATTCACTTTCAGCCCGGTAAGACCGGCAGGGCCGACGAACTCACGGAACGACGGGGCCCAGGACCCCCGCGGCGGCGAGCTCAGCCAGGCGATGGTCCGGGTATCCAAGGAACTCCCCCAGCACCTGGTGGGTGTGCTGGCCGTACATCGGTCCCGGCCCCCGCAAGGTCCCCGGGGTGCGGGACAGGTGCAGCCGAGGTCGCTCCACCAGCACGGGACCCCACAGCGGATGGGTCACCGTGCCATAGTGACCGCGATGGGCCAATTGCGGGTCCGCCAGACACTCCCGGCTGGCCTGCACCTGATGGGCGGCGATGCCCAGCGCCTGTAAATGGGCCTGCAGCACCTCGGGGTCCTGATCCGCGCTCCAGGCGGCGATCAGCCCGTCCAGCTCATCCTGCCGGTCGAGGCGCTGGGCCAACGGGCAATCGGCCAGATCAGGCCGGCCGAGACCAACCGCCAGCGCCCTCCAAGCGTCCTCATGCTGACAGGCGATGGCGATCCAGCGATCCTGACCTCGGGCCGGGTAGATGCCGTGCGGTGCCATGGTCAGGTCACGGTTGCCACGCGGCGTCAAGTCGACCCCGTTGACCTCCGCGTCGAGCAGGGCTGGGGTTTGCAGATGTAGCGATGATTCGGCTTGGGAAAGGTCCAGATGTTGGCCCTGGCCGGTTCGTTGACGATGCTGCAGCGCGGCCAGGGTGGCGGCCAACGCGAAACGGGGCGCCACGATGTCGGTGTAGGCGCCGAACGGTCCTGATGGCGTGCGGTCGGGCCAACCGGTGGTGCTGGTGAACCCGAACAAGGCAGTGGCCAGGTTGCCCAGACCGGGCAATTGCAAGACGCCGGTCTGGCCGGGCAACGAGCTCGACAACAAGATCACCCCGGGATTGATGTCCGCCATCCGCTGGTACCCCAGGCCCATGCGTTCCAGGGAACCGGCGGAGAAGCTTTCCACCACCACGTCGGCCCATCGCACCAGATCGAGCGCGACCTCAACCCCCTCAGGCCGGGATAAGTCCAGTTCCAGACCGAGCTTGCCGGCATTGATATCGGCCCACATGCCGCTGGATTCAAGCGGGGACCGGGCCCGATCTGGGTGGAACGGACCGGTGGTACGGGCCACGCAGGGCCGCTCGCGGGTTTCCACCCGTACCACGGTGGCGCCGAAGTCGGCCAGGGTCCGCCCGGTCATCGGACCCGCCACCGACCACGCCAAATCCAGCACCTTCAGCCCCTCCAGCGCCGCCGAACCATCCGGTATGGCGGGACCGCTGGGAACACCTGGGCCGACTCGCTCACCGGCAGCACCGGAAACATCCGCAACCCGGGCATCGACCGCAACGCCGGTTGCATCGGGCGCCGCGACCGCCCCTGCGGCCGCCGGCCCAGCCCCGGGGGCGCCAGCCCGCGGCGGGACCAGCTCGTCATGCTCGCCGAGGCGGGGCGCCGGTCCCAGCGTCCGCAGCGGGGCCACCGTAGAACGCACGAAGCGGCCGGGAAAGCGGACGGTTCGCCCGGCGGAGGGGAAGGCCACCTCATCCCAGTAGGCCCGGGCCGCCAGGTGCTCGTTCTCCATGACCTCGCTCAGCACGGCGATGGGCGCCAGCAACACCCGTCGTCGGGTGGCCTCCGCGAACAGATCGGCCTTGGTGCGGGAAGCGGTGAAGGCCGCGATCACCCGGTTCAGCCGTTCGACCTCGCTGACGGGGAAGGTTCCGGCGCCCAACTGTTCGATGAGCTCGGCCCACGGCAGGTCACGCGTCGCCTCGTCGCATTCGCCCTCCTCCCAGATCCATCGGAACAGGTTGGTGGTGAATCGCGCCATAGCGGCACCGAAGCTGAACGTGATGCTGACCGATCCGTCCGCCGCAGGAAAGGTCCATTGCATCTTGTACGGCCCGAAGTTGATGCCGTCACCGCTGCGGCCCATGGCCGGAAAGCTCCAGGCATCATTGATGGTGTAACAAAACGAGGCGGCCATGGCCGATTGTTGCGCCGAGAGATCAGCGAGCTGACCACGCCCGGAGCGGCTGCGCTCGTGCAGCCCCAGCAGCGCCGCCACCGTCATGTCCGCAGCGCCGTGCAGGAACGCTTGCGGTGAGCCCCACCGCAGCGGCGCCCGGTCGCTGTCCCCGGTGAGCTCAGCGGCGCAGGACGACGCGCAGATGGTGAGATCGGTGGCCGCCCAGTCTGCCTTGGGTCCGTCCAACCCGAACGGGGTCAACGCCACCGTCACCAACGCCGGGTTAATCGCCGCCGCTTCCTCCGGTGAGATCGGCAGTTCGGCGGGGCTACCGGTCCACAACCACACATCGGCGCCCGCCAGCAGCGAACGCAACCGGTCGAGCCCGGCGGAGGTGGCGCAATCGACGATGACCGATTGTTTGCCTCGGTTGTACGCCCAGTGCCACAACCCTGTCTCCGGACCGCGCTGGTCACCGGCGAACGGCGGAAGGTACCGCGCCCCGGACCCGCCCGGCGGCTCCACCAGGATGACCTCGGCACCGAGTTGCGCCAACAAGAACCCGGCCAACTGACCGCGCTCGTCGGTGCAGTCGATCACCCGACACTGCGACAACATCGTGCATCCCCCAACTCCCGCGCCCGTCGCGTAACCGGCACGGCCGCAGGAGCGTACCCCCGCCGCCCGGCCCAATGTTCGCCAGCACCTGGTCGACGTCCGTCCCGGGTCATTGACGCCTGACTTTCCGACTTTTCTACAAGAACCGCTCTCCGGACGGCTCAGCGTCGGTGGGCTCTCGGCTAGGCCACGCCCCGAAACGCCGCTCAACACGCTCGAACGGCTCCGGGCGCATCCGAGCCGACGGGGCGTTTCACCCGTTTGGGGGCCGCGGATGACCTGGCCGGGCCTGGCGCCGGAGGGGTCACCGGTTGCGGCACGCGACCAGGCCGTGATCGACACGCGGCAACCGGGCCTGCAACAGCTGAACATCACCATCACGGAGATTCACCCCGTGGACCAACGCCCGACCGTCCCTACCATCGGCACCCGCAACATCGCCATGGCGGAACCGTGGGATTCGACTCCGAGGTGCGCACCCCGGCCGAGCTTGACGATGACGGTCAGCAGACCAACCCCGCCACCCTCACCAGCTACCGGGGCGACGAGTTCGACCTGACGGCAACGAGGCTGAGCGACACCGGCACTGCGCCGTTGCGTGTGGAGCTACGAGAAGTCCGCCCGGGGTCAACAGTGTCAGAGGAGGGCACCTTCGACCGGAGCGGAACGGTGGATCTGGCACCATCCCAGGGTCACTGGATCACCCTGGCGCAGGCTTCGAACGGGCTGCTGGCACCAACCTCGCCGCCCACCCAAGACCAGAGGGCCCTTGGTCTGTTCGAGACCTTCCTCACCGCCATGGTGACCGCATTTCCCGACGAGGAGATCGGACCGGGCGCCCGCTGGACCCGGTCCGAACACCTCGACTCGTCCTCAGACTGCCTGCTGGAGCGGTTGCGGTCCGAACGCGTCTGGGAAACGACGCTCGCCGAACTTGACGCCGACACCTATCAGCTGACCGGAACGGCCCGTTTCTCCCTCATCGGACTCAACGAAGCGAACCCCAACGAGTCCCCGTCGTTCGAGGACGTCCGAGAGCTGACCTTCGACGTCACCGGTCGTTTCGATCAGCCGTTGCCGACGCTGGCCACGGTGACCCTCACCCACCGCCTGGCCCACGACGGCGAGGTTTCCCAAACCGCCACCCAGACCACCACGATGCGCGCCACCTGACCATTGCGCCGACGCCGCCGGTTACACCCGCTGGGGGCCGCGGATGAGCTGGCCGGGCATGGCGCCGGTGGGTTCACCGTTGCGGTAGATGACCTCACCCCGTTTGATGGTCGCCACATACCCTTCGGCACGTTGCACCAGGCGGCGACCACCGGCCGGAAGATCAAACACCATCTCCGGGGCCCGCAACGTGAGCTGATCGAAGTCGATCACGTTCACGTCGGCCAGCATCCCGACCTCGAGCGTGCCCCGGTCGGCCAGGCCAACCTGCCGGGCGGTATCCCGACACTGACGCTGCACCACGTACTCCAACGGCAACCGCTCGCCCTGGCTGCGGTCACGCACCCAGTGGGTCAGCATGTACGTGGGGTAACTGGCGTCGCAGATGACCCCGCAGTGGGCGCCGCCGTCGGACAGGCCGGGCACGGTGCATTCGTCCAGGTTCATCTGGCGGATCACGTCAAGGTTGCCGTCGGTGAAATTGGCCAGCGGGAACAGGATCAGCTCCCGACCGTCCCGCTCCAGCAGCAGGTCATAGGCGTATTCCACTGGCGCCACCCCCGCGGCGCGGGCCCGGGCCTCGATGCTGTGCTCGGGAGCGGGTTCGTAGTCCGGCGGGTCCCCCAACCGGAACATCTTGTGGAAAGACTGGGCCACGATGCCCGACATCCCCCGGGTGCGGCTGGCGTGTTCGGCGATGAGGGCCGCCCGCACCTCGGGCCGGCGCATGGCCTCCACCCGCTCCGCCAGATCCAACCCGGCCAACTCCCGTTTGTAGGTGGCGCAAGTGATGAAGGGGTGCATCGAGGACTGCAACCCCAAGAGCAGGCACACCGGGCGGATGGCCACCTGGGCGGTGATGTCCACCCCCTCGGCGCGGGCCTGGCGCATCCGCTCCAGCACCTCCAGCCAGCGACCGGGCATCTGATCGTTCTGCACCAACAGCACCGACAGCGGGGCGTTACCGCTTTCGGACAGACCCCGGAAGATCTCGAACTCCACATCGAGATCTTCGAAATCCGACACGATCTCCAGATGCCCGAACCCGGCGTCACGCAGCGCCTGGCTGATACCCCACAACTCCGCCGGGGCGTTGGTCAAGGTGGGGATCTGGTTGCCTTCCTTGTCACGATGGTTGACCGTGCGGGAGGTGGTGAAACCCAGCGCCCCCGCCTGCAGGGCCTCCAGCGTGAGCCGTCGCATCTCGGCGATCTCGGCGGGGGTGGCGGCCTCGGCATGGTCCCGGCCCCGGTCGCCCATGACGTACACCCGCAACGCCGAATGGGGCATCTGCGTGCCCACATCGATCACATGGGGCAACGCATCGATGGCGTTCAAGTACTCGGGGAAGGACTCCCAGTTGAACGGCACCCCTTCCGCCAGCGCCGCGCCGGGGATGTCTTCCACGCCTTCCATCACGCTGATGAGGAACTCGTGACGATCGGGCTTCACCGGAGCGAACCCCACCCCACAGTTGCCGAAAACCACCGAGGTGACCCCGTGCCACGAGGACGGGCTGAGCTGCGGATCCCACACCACCTGCCCGTCGTAATGGGTGTGGATGTCCACAAAACCGGGGGTGACCAGCTGTCCGGCGGCGTCGATCTCATTGCGGCCGGTCTCGCTGACAACACCCACGGCGCTGATGCGGTCCCCGTCGATGGCCACATCAGCCACCCGTGCCGGTGCCCCCGTACCGTCAACCACCCGCCCGTTGCGAATCACCAGATCGTGCATTTCAGCCCCCAAAAAGTGCGCCCTGTGCCGTGTGATCAGCATGCTACGCCTCCGGTGCCATCTCCGGGGCACGGGAACCGGCGCCGACCTATCCTGCGCGCCATGAGCCACCGCAGCGCCGCCGACATACGCTCTGGTATCGACCATCCCATCATCGACGCCGACGGGCACTGGTTGGAATACCACCCCACCCTGATCGAGGCGTTGGAACGCATTGGTGGACCGGTCGCCGCCGAGGGGTTCGCGTTGTTCCCCCAACGGGTAGGGCGGGCGTTGTCGATGAGCGTGGAGGAGCGCCGTCACCGGGGGGTGGCCCAGGAGATCTTCTGGGGTTACGCCACCGCCAACGCCACCGACCGGGCCACCGCGCTGATTCCCGGTTTTCTGTACGAGCGGCTCGATGAGTTGGGCCTGGACTTCAGCGTGCTGTACCCCACCCACGGCCTGGCGCTGCCCAGCCTGCCCGACCCCGAGATGCGCCAACGCACCTGCGCGGCGTTCAACGAGTACCTGGTGGAACACTTCGGTGAGTACGCGGACCGCATGACCCCCGCCGCCGTGATCCCCATGTTCACCCCCGATGAGGCCATTGCCGAACTGCAACACGTGCGGGATCTGGGTCTGAAAGCAGTGGTGGTGGGCAGCCTCATGCGCCGTCCCATTCCCGATGTCGTGGCCCGCTCCCCCGAGGCGGCACGACGGGCGGTGTGGAATGACACCTTGGGCATCGACAGCCTCTACGACTACGACCCGGTGTGGGACGCCTGCCGTTCACTGGGGTTCTCGCCAACCTTTCACATGGGCGCCCGGGGTTTCGGCATGCGTCAGTCACCCACCAACTTCGTGTACAACCACATCGGTCATTTCGCCACCGCCAGCGAGGCTGTTTGTAAGAGTCTGTTCTTGAACGGGGTCACCCGACGTTTCCCGGAGGTGAACTTCGGGTTCCTCGAAGGCGGCGTGGCGTGGGCGGCCAACCTGCTGTCGGATCTGATCGGGCACTGGGAAAAGCGCAACCTGGCGGCGTTGGAACACACCAAACCCGACAACCTGGATCTCGACACGTTGGCGTCGCTGGCCGAACGCTACGGCGAGGCCGGCCTGGCCGAACGGTTCCGCCGCGGTGAAGGCTTGTTCGACAACGAGGCTTCATCGCTCACCGGCGGCATCGACCAACTCGACGACTACGCCCGTTGCGAAATCTCCACCGCGAGGGACATCGCATCATTGTTCACTGACACATTCTACTTCGGGTGCGAGGCCGATGATCGCATGAACAGCATCGCCTTCAACCGCAAAGCCAATCCTTTCGGCACCACCTTCAAGACACTGTACGGCTCCGACATCGGTCATTTTGACGTGATCGACATGACCGGGGTGGTGCCCGAAGCCCACGAGTTGGTGGACGAAGGGCTGATGACCACCGAGGATTTCCGCGACTTCGTCTTTACCAACCCGGTGCGGTTCTTCGGTGGCACCAACCCCCGCTTCTTCGACGGCACCCGCGTGGCACAACAGGTAACCGCGGAGCTGTCCGCCACCGGATGAGGCGGTCGCTCCGGCGCATGCTGGTGTTGCTGTTCGCCGTGACGTGCGTGGCCTGCGGATCCGGCGGCGCCAACGACAACGGCGCCACACCATCAGACCAAGCAGGATTTTCTCAACGCCCAGGGTCAGTTAGTGGGGTTCCTGGATATTCGCTATCACCGGCTGGGCAACGTGATCCTGGCTCGCCAACTGGTGCGGATCGACCCGCTCGACCAGGCGCAGATCACCGAGATCACCGCCGCGCTGGGCAACGCGTACCTCGCCGCCGCGGCGCGGATCCGATCGGGCTGATCAGCAGCGCGGCGAGACCCACCAACCGCCTACGCTGAGCGCCATCAACGAAGACCTCCGGGGGGAGCATCCATGACCACCGAGTTGTTCATCGACGTCGATACCCACATCACCGAGCCACCCGATGTGTGGACGTCCCGGGTTCCGGCCAAGTACCGGGATCAGGTTCCCTACGTGGAGCGTGACCCGCAGTCAGGCAAGGACAACTGGATCCTCGGTGGCAAGCGCATCTCATCGGTGGGCCTGTCCGCGGTGGCCGGGTTCGACGGCGGGCCCTTCCCGGCCTCACCCAAGGGTTTCGACGACGCCCACCCCGGTTCCTTCGACGCCAACGAGCGCCTCAAGT
>JBJXFH010000111.1:0-35337 GCA_046155365.1 Acidimicrobiales bacterium
CGCCAGGCCCGATCCACCGCGTCGAGGCGTATCTCCAAAGATTGCTCCACTCCGACATGTCGCCACACCTCGGGGATGGCCCGGGCCACCATGCGATGGGCGAACCCGTAGAACGTGGCGGTGATGACCTCGGCGGAGACCTGGCCCATGGGGGCGGAGCGGTAGGCGAAATACGCCGTCCACCAACCCTTGATGCCGAGATCGGCGAAGACCTTGATCTCGGGCGTGTAGTAACCGACGTTGTGGATCGGCGCCACCAGCGAGGCCAGTTGCCGGGCCTCGGGAACGCCGCCGCCCGTGCCCGCAGCCGGCGCGCTCATCCGGTGGTGGCGGGCGGCCAGGCGGTGATGGCGGGCCACAACGCGGCGCCGCCGGCGGTGGCCAGGCTCTGGCCCAACAACGCGGCCCATTCGGCCTCGCTGCCGTGCTCGTCCCGCCAGGACCACAGCCGCCGGGTGGAGTACTGCAGGCGGTGCTCGTCGGTGTAGCCGATGGCGCCATGGATCTGATGGGCCAACCGGTTGATGATCCCCACCGCCCGGCCGGTCACGGT
This sequence comes from Acidimicrobiales bacterium, assembly GCA_046155365.1. GTDB lineage: Bacteria > Actinomycetota > Acidimicrobiia > Acidimicrobiales > CAIXPF01 > CAIXPF01. The sequence goes on from JBJXFH010000111.1 coordinate 554, forward strand.
CTTGGCGGCGGCGATGACCCGCAGCGCCTCTTGCTCGTCAGCGCCAGCGGCCACCACGTCCACCGCGTTGTCCGCGGCGGCCTCGGCGGCGGCGGCCTCCCCGGCCATCTGCGCCAGGTACTGCTGCAACACCTGGAACTTGCCGATGGGCCGACCGAACTGCTCCCGTTCGTTGCAGTACTGCACCGACAGCTCCGTGGCTTGTTGCAACGCCCCGGCCATCAACAACGAACGGGCCAGCGCCCCCCGGCCCCGCACCGCTTGGGTCGACACCCCGGATGCACCCGACGTACTGGACGTACCGGACGTGCCTGCCGTACCCGACGGTACGGACACGTCGGCCCACGGTTCACCGGCGTAGTTCACCCCGCTGCGGCCCAGGCTGACCTCCGCCGCCGCTCGCAGCGTCACGCCCCCGTCGGTCACCACCACGAAGTGCTCGGCCACCGGTGCCCAATAGGTTCGGTCCCCATTGCCGATCACCACCGCCACCGGACCGTCCGGTATGGTGAGCCCGGCCTGCTGGCAGACCCAGCCGCCGATGATGGACAACTCCGTCAACGGCACCGGCGCGGCGTGGCGTCCGGCGGCTTTGGCGATGGCGGCGGCATCCTGCAGGGACCCACCGGACCCACCGGCGGATTCCTCCACCCCCACCGTGGCCATGCCCGATTCAACCAGCGCCTTCCACAGCCCGGCGTCCAGTCCCCCCTCGGCGGCACCCACCTTCTCGGGCTGGCACAGGTCACCGAGCATGGACTCGATGGTCTCGATCAGCAGCGGATCCACGGCGTTTCGTGTGGTGGTCATCAGCGCACTCCCAGCTCTCGGGCCACGATGCCCCGGAGGATCTCATTGGTGCCACCACGCAAGGTGAACCCAGGGGCGGAAAGCACCGAATCCGCCACCAGCGCGTCGAAGGCCTCATGTTGGCCGGGCGGGACCAGGCGGCGGGCCACCTCGGGGATCTCGCCCTCCAACTGTGTGCCCAGGTCTTTCACCAACGCGGCCTCGGTGATGGGGGAGCGGCCGGCGTCCAAGGACATGGCCACGGAGATGCACAGGCGCCGCAACGCTGTCATCCGGGCCACCAGCGTGCCCACCTCGGCCGCGGTCTGCGAGGAGGGGTGGGGCCCGATGGCATCCACCAGCGCCGCCAGCAACGGGTAGGTCGACAAGATCCGCTCGGGACCGGAGCGTTCGTAGGCCAACTCGCCGATGACCTGGCTCCAGCCGTTGCCCTCCGTACCGAGCAGCATGTGGTCGGCCACGAACACGTCGCTCATCACCACCTCGTTGAAGTGATGATGGCCCGACAACAGACGGATGGGCCGGATCTGCACCCCCGGCGCGTGCAGGTCCAACACAAACTGGCTCATGCCGTTGTGGCGGCCAGCGGACTCCGAGGGCGGCGTGGTTCGCACCAACACAATGAAGTAATGGTTGTTGTGGGCCTGGCTGGTCCACACCTTGGTGCCATTGACCAAATACCCGCCGTCCACCTTCTTGGCAGTGGAACGGATCGACGCCAGGTCCGAGCCCGAATCCGGTTCGGACATGCCAATGGAGAAATACACGTCACCGGACACGATGCCCGGCACGATCTCCTCTTTGATGATGTCGTTGCCGTGTTTGATGATCGAAGGCCCCGACTGGCGTTCGGCGATCCAGTGGGCGGCGATGGGGGCGCCGTAGGCCAGCAGCTCCTCCACCACCACGAAGCGGTCCAGCGCCGAGCGTTCCTGCCCGCCGTACTGCTTGGGGTAGGTCAGGCCCAGAAACCCGTGGGCCCCCAGCTTGCGGGAGAAGGACGGGTCATGGCCCGACAACCAGGTGTCGGCGTGGGGGGTGAAGGTGCCCGCTGCCAGCTCGGCCTCCAAGAAGGCACGAACCCGGGAACGGATCTCCTCGGTGGACGCCGGCAGCGCGGCATCGGGAAAAGTGAGGCGGTTGGCCATGGGCCTATGTTCTAGCCGGGGCCGGCCCGGTGCAGGGAGCCCGCAGCCCGACCCGGGGAGTGTCATGAACGTCCGAGAGCTCGATCCGTCACGCTGGACCCTGGTCGAGGCGCTGCGGTTGCAGGCCCAACGCCTTGGTGACCAGGAGTTCCTGCGCTTCGTGGACCCCGAGCGCCCCGGCACGGAGGGCGACATCTCCCTCAGCTTTGCCGGGTTGGACACCCAATCGGACCTGGTGGCGGCGAGGCTGGCTGACCTGGGGGTGGGCCCGGGAGATCGGGTGTTGGCGCTGGCGGGCAACTCGGCGGCGTTCGTGGTTGCCATGTTGGCCACCCACAAACGGCGGGCCATCTTCACCCCGGTCAATACCGAGCTGATCGGCGCCTTCTTGGAGCATCAGGTTCGCAACGCTGAGCCCAAGGTGGTGTTCGTCGATGCTGCGCTGGCGTCGTCCTTCGATGGGGTGAACACCAGCGGGCTGGCGGTGGTCCGGGTGGTGGTGATCGAATCCGCCGACCCCGCGGACCCCGCCGACCCCGCTTACCCCGCGCTTCCGCCTTCGTTGGCGGCGTTCCCGGTCATCGGCTGGGAGGAGCTGTTGGCCGGCGCCGCGGCTGATCCCGCCTTCGTGCTGCAACCGGAGCCGGCGGACATCTGCACCATCATGTTCACCTCGGGAACCACCGGTCCCTCCAAGGGGGTGCTGTTACCGCAGGCCCACTGCTTCTTGTTCGCCAAGGGGGCGGCCGACGCGGTGGCGCTGCAGGAGGGCGTGGACCGCTACTTCGTGTGCATGCCGTTCTTTCACGCCAACGCCCTGTTGATGCAGGTGTTCGCCTGTCTGGTGGCGGGCACCCCGGCCACGGTGGTGAAACGCTTCAGTGTCAGCTCCTGGTTGGAACAGCTCATCGAGTGCGGCGCCACCGCCACCAACGCCCTGGGGGTGATGCCGGAGTTCATCTTCCGCCAGCCGCCCGACCCCCGTGACCGGGCCCATCAGGTGACCCGCATCATGGCGGTACCCATCGCCGAGGACTGGGGTGCGGCCTTCGAGGATCGTTTCGGGGTGCGCCTGATCCAGGGCTACGGCATGACCGAGATCAACATGGTGGCCTACAGCGACCCTGCCGACCCGGTGATGGCCGGTTGCGCCGGCCGGGTGCTGGAGGACTTCTTCGAGGTCATCGTGGCCGACCCCGAGACCGACCTGCCGCTGCCGGTGGGCCAGTCCGGCGAGATCCTGGTGCGGCCCCGCCAGCCGTTCTGTTTCAACCAGGGCTACTTCCGCATGCCCGACAAGACGGTGGAGGCGTACCGCAACCTGTGGTTCCACACCGGTGATGCCGGCCGTTTCGATGATGGGGGTCGGCTGTTCTTCATCGACCGGCTCAAGGACCGCATCCGCCGGCGGGGCGAGAACATCTCCTCTTACGAGATCGAGCAGGTTCTCAACGAGCACCCCGCGGTGTTGGAGAGCGCGGCGGTGGGGATCAGGGTGGCCGGCGCCGGCGGGGAGGAGGAGATCAAGGCGGTGCTGGTGTTGCACCCCGGCCAGGCTGGCGGTTTCGACCCCGTGTCCCTGCTCGACTATTGCGCTGACCGCATGCCCCGATACGCCGTTCCCCGCTTCGTGGAGGTGGTCCAAGATCTCGACAAGACCCCGTCGGGCAAGGTGCGTAAGCAGGGCCTGCGGGACCGCGGGGTGGGCCCGGGAGCCTGGGACCGGGAGTCGGTGGGCTACCGGCTCAAGCCCAGATCACGAAGCTGAAGACCTCGGTGCCATCGGGCAGGCGGCGGTGATAGCGGGACATGGACCGTGAGCGCTCCTCGCCGCGGTCCAACTCGCCCCATTCTGCCCGGGCCAGCCCGTTGCGGGGGGCCGAGGCGCCATTGGTGCTGCTGCCACTGGACACCGCCGCCAACGTGGAGGTGGTGTCAGCGTGGCCGTAGATCGACAGCAGCTGCTGGTAATCGTGGGCATTGGGGCGCTGGTTGGTGCCGGGGCTGTTGGTGTAATCCATGCAGCTCCCCAGGTTGGCGTTGGTGAAGTTCTCATCCTGATGGTTGAGTCCCAGGGTGTGGCCCACCTCCTGGCACATGACCAGGTTCCGCCACGCCGTGGTGTTATAGGGCGAGCTGTTGAAGTACGTGTCATTCAGCTTGGTGGTGCCTTGCACGATGTGGGTGCCGCTCACCCAGACCTGGGCGATGCCCAACCAGCCGTTGGCGCCGTAGCTGGCGTTGCAGACCTGCACCGTTCCCGAGGTGGGGGCACAGGTGCTGCCGGTGGTGCTGCCGCTGCGGACCACCGTGTCCAGCACCGTGGACACACTCCAGTCGGTGGAGGTGGTACGCAGGAACGGATCCCAGGTGCTGTTGACGTTGTCGCCCAGACGAAGCGAGAACGGGTTGGCGGTCCGGGCCCAGTGATAACCGCCCCAGGAGTGCGCAGCGTCCGCCGGCGCCGTGGTACCGACCGTGATGGCGGTGACCACCGCCGCCAGCACAGCCTTCCGCATCCACCGTGCCCGCATGGCTTCCCCCTCGGTCCCGCTCGGCACGCGCCGAATGGCTCTTTGGCCGACCAGTATCGGGGGGCATCCCGAGCGTGGCCACCCCGACCTCTGTCGATGTCCCGGGGCGGCGAAGTCCCCAGACCAAAGGCGTAAGCCCCGTTGCCAACCGACGCTGGTCAGCCTCAGCGGGCGTGGGGCATGACCAAGGTGGCGAACCGCTCGAGTTCCTCCACCAACGCCGCCATCCCGCCGGGCTGGGGCTGCACCGACCGGGTAGACAGCACCAGGTCCGTCACCCCGGCCTGGCGGTACTGCTCAACCATGCCGAGCAGTTGGTCGGCGGTGCCGTGCAAGGGGGCTTTCGGCGGTTGTGGGCGCGGCTCGGACCAAAGCGACAACTCCAGGCAGGCGTGCACCCGGTACTGATCGGTACGGTACCTGCCAGTATGGTCCCGGTCAGTATGGTCCCGGTCAGTATGGTCCTGGGCGGTATGGTCCTGGGCGGTACGGTACCGGCCGGTACGGTTGAGTTCCTGGTCGATGAGAGGCAGGCGGCTGGCCATGGACTCCGGTGGCAGTCGCATAGGGTGCCATCCCTGCCACCGGGCCGCTCGTCGCAGCGCCGGGGGTCGGTTGCCGCCTACCACGATGGGCGGGTGGGGCTGGCGGTAGGGCTTGGGGGAGGACACGATGTCCTCGAAGTTCCAGTACCTCCCGGTATGGCTGGCGGCGCCGGGGGCCCATAAGGCGGCCATGACCTCCAGGAACTCGTCGGTCAGCGCACCTCGGTCTTCGTAGGGAACGTTGAGGGCGGCGTTCTCCTCGGGGAGGCTGCCCACGCCCACGCCTACCACCAATCGCCCCTTGCTGAGGTGGTCGATGGTGGCCAACTGCTTGGCCAGGCTCATGGGGTGCAGGTATGGCAACACCAACACACTGGTGCCCAACTCCACCCGGGTGGTCTTGGCCGCGGCCCAGGTGAGGATGGTGAGGGCGTCGTGGTAGGGCCGCTCGCCCAACCGTTCACCCACGTACCCGATGTTCAGCAGGTGGTGGGCCACCCACACCGAGTCAAAGCCCAGCCGCTCGCAATCCACCGCCAGGGACGCCACCTCATCGGGGTCGGCAAGGCCCATGTTGTTCGGCAGGGTGAACCCGAAGCGCATGGCCGCATTCTTGCCGGTCCGGGCAACGGCGCCGGACGGCACTCGGGTGAAAGATGCGGAAATATACCGAGATATGCAGAGTCCGGGCACGTATCGCGCTGCGGCCCGAAGTTCGGGGCCGTTTCGTCCCCTTCGGTCGACGTTGTGACGTCATTCGACCACGCGGCGTCCACATTCTGGCCACTCTCGATGGCCTCGGCGCGAAAAGTGCACAGCGTTGTTTGGTCGAATCGACGTCGATTCGCCGCGGCGCTGAGCGCGGCCGGCTGACCGCGAAGGGCGGTGGTGGACGCCGCTGGGATCACCAGAATGGGGCGCCGACGGGGACTCCCAGGGACAGACGGCCACCGGCGATGAAGTGCTGGGTTGAGCCGGCCACGTGACGCAGTGCGGTGTGGGCATCCCGGAAGCGACGCTCGAGGTGGTTGCGGTGATAGATGGACCGAGTCCCGCCGGCGCTGAACAGCAGGTCGATGGCGGCCACGGCGGTGTGCATGGCGTGAGGTATGGACAACCGGGCGTCCAGCACCAAACGGTCCAACTCGGCGGGGTTCGCGGGGTCCGCGGGGTCCGCGGGGTTGGCAGTGTCCGATGCGTCGGGGAGGCTCATGGCGTGCCAGGCGTCGGCCACGCCGTGGTAGCAGTAGCTGCGGGCGGCGCTGATCATGGCCTCGGCCCGGCCCACCGCTTGTTGCACCTCGCCCCGGTCCCGCAGCGGCACCTCGGTTCGTTCGGCGGTGGTCTGGTTGGCCAGCTCGCGGAACGTGTCGAGTGCGCCCCGGGCGTTGCCCAATGCCACCGCCGCGGTCAGGGCCCAGGTCACCACCATGGTCAGGCGGGGGCGGTACAGCGGGCCCTGCTGGTGGGCCAGGTTGCGGCCGATGCCGACCCGCTCGTCGGGGACGAACACGTCGGTTACCTCGAAGTCGTGGCTGCCGGTGCCGCGCATCCCGGTGACCTGCCAGGTGTCGATGATGGTGCCGTCGGTGATGGGCATGATCAGGGTTCGGTTGCGGACCTTGCCGTTGGCTTGTTCCACCACGCAGGTGCCGCTGTACCAGGAGGCGTGCAGGCAGTTGGAGGCGAAATCCCATCGTCCGCTGACCTGGTACCCGCCGGGCACGGGCCGGGCCCGCCCCAACGGCCGGGCCGATCCCGACATGGACCATCGGCCCTCAGCGGCGGTGGACATGGCGGCCAGGGTGTCGGGGTGCAGCGTGGCCAGGGCCCAGGCGTTGGCTGAGGACACGTGGGCGCACCAACCGGCGGAGGCATCGGCTCGGGCCAGCACCTCAATGGCGGTCATGGCGGAGATCGGATCGCACTCCGGCCCGCCCCCGTTGGCCGGCAGGTACAGCGAGTACAGCCCGGCGGCGGCGAATCGGTCGGCGATGGTGTCGGGCAGCCGCCCCGCCCGCTCGATCTCGTCGGCCTGCGCGCTGATCTCGGGCGCCAGCTCCTGGGCGGCACGAACGAGGTCAGCACGAGCAATCTCAGCACGGGGAATCTCAGCACGGGGAATCTCAGCACGGACAGGCGCAGGCATGGTCCGCAGCGTCCCACGAATCGATCCGGTCATGCCCGCCGGGTTACCGGCCGGCGTTGCTTCTTGGTGCCGTAAGGGAAGCCAGCAATGGGGTCAGGGGTCGAGGTGGCGTTTGGTGGTGCGGGCGTCGCGGTGGCCGAGACGGTCCCGGAGGGCGTTGAGGTCGGGATCGCTTTGGTAGGCCAGAACCACATGGGTTCGGCGCAGGGTGTTGGCACTGAGCGGTGTGGCCAACTCGGCGGCCCGGCCGACCTGTTTGATGAGATAGTCGGCGCCGAAGCGGGTCAGCCGGCCGGGTCGGGCCACCGGGCCATTGCCCAACAGCAGCGGACCCTCGGTGCGACCGACCAGCGCCCGATCGAGGGCGGCCTGGCTGCGCCCATCGAGCACCAGCTGGGTCGGGCCGCCTGATCGTCGTACCAGAAGGTATGGAGGTGGTGGGTGGCGTGTCAGGTGCTGGGCGTTGGCCACCAAAACTTCGCCCAGTCGCACGCCGTCGAGCAGCAACAGGGTGATCAGCACCTCGGACTTGCCGCCGATGGTGCCCGCCGCGTCGAGGACCGCGCTGACCTCGGACTCGGTCAGGGTGGGGGTGGTGCTGGGCGCTATCGGCGTGGGCCGGGGCAGTGGCAACGGGGCGATGGCAATGACTCCCCGGGTGACCGCAAAGGCGTAGAACGACCGCAGTGCGGACATGCGGCGGGCCACGGTGGCGCTGCTGGCACCGGCGGACACGCTGTCGGCTCGGAAGCGTTCCAACTCCGCTGGTCCCACGGCGCCCGGTGCCACGCCGTTGCCGGTACACCACGTGAGAAAGGCCCGCAGATCCGCACCGTAGGCCGCTCGGGTGTTGCCGTTCTCCTGCAGCAGGAGGTACGCGTGCAACAGGGCCGCGACCTCCTCCGGCGTGGGCTTGCTGGGACTGCCGTGGGCGGATCCGCCTTCACCGGTCATACGCGCCCTCAGCATGACATGTCTGGTCTGGTCTGGTCTGGTCTGGTCTGGACGCGGCCCGGCGCCGCGACCAACCGAGGGTCACGGCGCCGGGTTTGGCGCACCGGCGGGGGGAGCGCCGGCGGCGGAGGCTGTCGTTCCAGCATTGATCAGCTGGCGACGGCCTCACGGGTGGAGGTCTCGATCGGCTCGGGCCGGGCGGCACCTTGGATCTCGATCTTGCGGGGCTTGGCCTTTTCGGCCACCGGGATGGTGAGGGTCAGCACACCGTGTTCGTAGGTGGCGTGGATGGCATCACCATTGAGGCCCTCACCAAGCAACAGTTGCCGGCGATAGGAGCCGTGCACCCGCTCGCTGGCCACCACGTCATCGCCCTCCACCGGCCGCCAGGATCGCTCGGCGGTGACGGTCAACACGTTGCGTTCGTACTCAACATCGACGGAGGAGGGGTCCACGCCCGGCAGGTCGAAGTGCAACACGAAGGTGTCGCCATGACGGTAGGCGTCCATCGGGAAGCTGGGCCGACGGGCGGGGGTGCGGGCTTCTTGGAACATGCGGTCGAAATCACGGAAGGGATCGAAACGAAGCAGCGTCGACATGGCTGTGCCTCACTTTGCTTGGGGTCTGGAGCTTGGCGGACCGGGAGGCCCGGCTGAGGTCCACTATGGCGGGTCGAGCCGACTGTGTCAACATAATCTCAGATATTACGTTGAGTTTCTAGGTGCCGGATCGACGCCGGAGCTCGTCGGGTCGGTTGATGGTGATGTGACGGCCTTGGTTTTCAATCCATCCCATCGCCCGTAGGTTCCGCAGCGCCTTTACCACCGCCTCCCGCGACAGCCCGGTCCACGCCGCCAGATCAGCCTGGGACACCGGCGATTCCAGATTGATGCAGCCCTCGACGCCGGGCTGTCCGTACTGCTCGGCCAGTTCCATCAGGCGACCACAGAGCCGGGCCAGCGCGTCTGAGGTGCCGTACTCCAACTGCCGCCGAACGCTGGCCCGAAGCCGACCGGTGACGGACACCAGCAGTTGATACATCAAGATCGGCTCCCGATGCATGACCTCGATGAAGGCCGCGCAGGGCACCGCCAGCACCTCGACGGGGGTCAGGGTGGTGGCGGTGGCCGAGCGACACTGCCCGTCGATGGCGGAAAGCTCACCCACCAGGGACCCGCCTCCCAGGACATCGAGAATGACCTCCTTGCCATCGAGGTTGGTGAGGGTGACTTTGACCGTGCCCTCGAGCAGCAGGAGCGCGTCGTGGGCTTCGTCGCCTTCGAAGAACACCGACGCACCGGCCGGGAACCGTCGTCGCGTTCCTGCCGACCGCAACCCGGCCACGATACTCTCAGGTATGTTCTGCAGAAACGGCGCCCGGGTGGGGGCGACGTCGGTCATCGGATCAAGCCTTGGCGGCGCGGGCGTCGATCTTGGCGAAGGCCGCCCGGGTGGCCAACATCCCGTCCACGGCCCGGGGGAAGCCGGCGTAGAGGCACATCTGCACCATGACCTCCTCGATCTCGGTCCGGGTCAGGCCGTGGTTCAGGCCGCCCGGTACGTGCACGCTCAGCTCGTGGGTCTGGCCCAGGGCGGCCAGGATGGCGATCACGCACAACGAACGATCACGGCGCGACAGCTGCGGACGGGACCATACCTCCCCGAATGCGAACCGATAGGCCAGGGCGCCCACGTCACCCAGCAGCCCCACCATGTTGGCCAGATCGGTGGCGGGGTCAGCCGCGGCCCGACCATTCGTCAGGGTACGGCGAACGTCCGCGGCCCGGGCATCCCGCTCGGTATCGTCGAGATGCTCGGCGGGGGTGCGCTCACGGCGGGCGGTGGGCTCGAGGCCGTCCAACTTGTTGTAGGCGGCATCCACGATGCGCACCGAGTGCATGGCGGCGGGGAATCCGGCGTAGGCCGCCACGTGCAGCAGCAGTTCGTCCACTTCCTCCCGGGACATCCCGTGGGTGAGGGCGTTGGCCACGTGAACCTGCAACTCGTCCTGGCGGGCCTGCGCCATCAGCACGGACACCACCACCAGACTGCGATCGCGACGCGACAGTTGCGGCCGGCACCACAGATCGCCCATCACGGCGTTCATGGCGACGGTGCCGAGCGCACCCAGGCGGCGTTCCATGCCGGCGGCGATCTTCTCCGCGGTAGGGGCGTCCACCCCCGACATGGTCCGCAACACCTCCATCGCGTCCGCGTGGCGCTGTTCATAGGTCCGCGTCACGGACACTCCGCCGGTCTCGGTGTTGCTCATACTTCCCCCAGGTTGCTGGCCGAACAAGTTGCTCGGAAACGCCGTGATCGTAGTTGTTGGTCCGTTGGCCGCGGGCGGGTCGCGTGGCGTTACCGGGGGCCGTCGGGGTTGTTGGCTTGGTTCGTGTGTGACCTCTGGCGTCTGATCGTCACCTACATGAGCAGCCAGCGCAGTGTCGCCGCTCTGGCTGCACGCAACCACCGTGTCCAAAATCCGCCAAGATCCCAAACGCCCCCATCCGTCCCTCCCGACGATCCACCCCGATCGGGGTTCGCGGGTTGTGCCGGTCTGGTGTGCGGGGCGGGGCCCCGAGGGTGGGGTTGGGGCCCCGCCCGAGCGCCGTCAGGGAGGCGCCAGCCGACCGATCCGCGCTCCGGCTTTACCTCGCCGATGGGGGGAGGCGCCTCAGGCGCCGCCGGGGGGCGCAGCCCCCCGTTTCAAGCGCGCAGCCCCCCGTTTAAGACGGGTCCAGCCCGAGGGTGAGCTGGCCGATGAGGGCTCGGGAGGTGTCGGTGGCGGGGCCCATCACCGGCGCGGCTTGGGCGTCACGGAGGAAGCGTTCGAGCGGGAGACGGCGGGACAGGGCCCGGCCGCCGCAGACCTCGAGGGCCAAGCGGGTGACCTTCTGGGCGGTTTCGGCGGCGAAGAGTTTGGATTGGTGGAAGGCGATGGCCCGGCGGCGCGCCCCCACGTTGGCTTCGGCGGCGTCGGCGGCGGCGCGGACCAGGCCTTTGGAGGCGGCAACGGCGGTGGCCATCTCGGCGATGTGGCGTTGCACGGTGGGGTAGTGGCTGATGGGGTGAGGGTCGGGATCGAAGGTGGTGGTGCGGGCGAAGTCCACGGTGAAACGGTGGGCGGCCTCGGCCAGGCCGGTGTAGATGGCGCCGTAGCCCGGAATGAACGTGTCCAGGCGGCCCTGGCGCAACAACGGTTCGGCGCCGGGCACCAGGTTGGCGTCGGGCACCGCCACATCGTGGAACGTCACGGAGTTGGAGGCGCTGGCCCGCATGGCCATCACATCCCAATCGTCGTGGATCTGCACGCCGGGGGAGTCTGCCGGGATCAGCAGGGTGCGCAGGGCCTTGATGCCGCGCTGGTCGGGATCGGTACACCAGGTGAAAAACCAGCGGGCTCCGGTGGACAGCGAGCAGAAGTGTTTGGCCCCGCTCACTGACCAACCAGTGTCGGTGCGGGTGGCCTTGGTGGAGATCGGCGGACGCCCACCCCGCAGCGTGGATCGGGGCTCACTGGTGATCGACGCCAGCAGCGCGCCCTCCTCGACCACCGCCCCGAACACCTCTGCTTTTTGGGCTTCGGTGCCGTGCCAGTCCACGAATCGCACGATGGTGTGGTGCATGTTGAACGCCAAGGTGGTGGCGGTGCAGCCCTGGGCCAACTCGCCCATCACCGCGGTGTACGTGGGCCAGGACACGCCGAGACCGCCGTGGGAGCGCGGCACGGTCAGCGCGCAGAGCCCGGCCCGGTGCAGATCGGCGTAATTGTCGGCGGGGAACACGGCGTCGCGGTCGTGGCGGGCGGCCCGTTCGGCCAGCGGCCCCTGGGCCAAGGTGGTGGCCAGCTCGATGAGGGATTCGGGATCGGCAGGGGAAGCTGAGGGCACGGACACGGCCACATTCTTGCGGGTCTGGTTCGAAGCTCCCGGATCGGTCCCGTGTCGCCTCGGCGATGGACGGCGGGGTTGGCGCCGAGGTGGGAGACTGCCCGGGTGGGTACCACTGAGGAGGCGCTGGCCACGCTGCTGCTGCGGGAAGAGCTGACCCAATGGCTCTATCGCGAAGCCGAATTGCTCGACGACGGATGCTTCCAGGAGTGGCTTGAGCTGCTGGCGGAGGATGTGACGTACACCATGCCGCTGCGGCTCAACGTGGCCCATCACCAACTCGCCGAGCGGGCCGTCACCAGGGCCGGTACCGAGGTGCTGTGGTTCGATGAGGGTAAGGCCACCCTGGCCAAGCGGGTGGCGCAGTTGGCCACCGGGCTGCACTGGGCGGAGGAGCCCCGGTCCCGGGTGAGTCACCTGGTCACCAACGTGCGACTGGTGGAGGTGACCCTGCCCGAGGTGGCGCTTTCGTGCCGATTCGTGGTGCACCGCAACCGGGTGGCCGACGAGAGCGACTTCCTGGTGGGCCGGCGCCGGGACCGACTGCGCCGTACCGATGAGCATGGCTGGCGGCTGATCCGGCGGGAACTGCTGGTGGATCAGAACGTGCTGATGGCCAAGAACCTGACCCTCTTCTTGTGAGCCGCGGAGTTTCTTTGCATGCCCGAGCCCATTGATCTCTCCAGTATGGTGGATGCCGACGCCGGCATCATCAGCCGTGAAGTGTTCGTCAACGAGGCCATTTTCCAAGCTGAACTGGAGCAACTGTTCAGCCGGGCTTGGTTGTTTGTGGGCCACGAGAGTCAGGTGCCCAATCCCGGCGACTTTGTCACGTCCCGGATGGGTACCGAATCGGTATTGCTGAGCCGCGATAGCGAAGGAACGCTCCACGTGCTGCTCAACTCGTGCCGACATCGGGGGATGAAGGTTTGTCGATACGACGAGGGCAACACGATGTCCTTCACCTGCCCCTACCACGGATGGAGCTACTCGGTGGACGGGACGCTGGTGTCCGCCGCCGGTGAGCTGGTGGGGGTGCCGCACTTCAGGCCGGGCTATGACGGGCGTTTGGACCGTCAGCAGTGGGGCTTGGTGCCGGTGGCGCAATTGGCGAACTACCACGGCCTGTTGTTCGCCACCTGGGACCCCGCCGCCCCGCCCTTTGAAGCGTACCTCGGCGATTTCCACTATTGGTTGGACAACCTGTCCGCCTCGGCATCAGGCCAGCGGGGGGCGGTGGTGGCGCTGCGGGGGGTGCAGAAATGGCGTATCCGGTCGAATTGGAAGTTCGTGTCGGAGAACTTCCTGGGCGACAACTACCACGGGCCGCCCTCGCACCAATCGGTGGACGCGGTGGGGATCGGTCCGGGGGGTCTCAGCGCCACCACCCGCCATGGAGCCAAGGGCCGGCCCCGCAGCGTGGCCTCCACGTCCTTTGTGCGGCTGGGGCACGGGGCCACCAGCTCCATCGGGTACGCCTGGGGCTATCCGGAATTCGAGGAGCCGGAGCTCACCGAGTACTTCGCGTCCGCCTGGGCCCGGCGGGAAGCGTCCTTCGCCGCAGAGGGCCGACCCATCGGCGCCATGGGCCCGGCCAACCTCTTCCCCTCGATGTCCTTTCACGCCGGCCCCTTCCCCCGGGCGTTGCTGGTGGCACACCCCATCAGCCCCTGGGAAACGGAGGTGTGGCGCTGGTATCTGGTGGATGCCGACGCCCCGCCTGAGGTGGTTGACTGGTTGCGGCGCTACTACTTGCGGTACTCCGGACCCGCCGGTTTGGTGGAACAGGACGATATGGAGAATTGGGGTTATGCCACTGAGGCCAGCCGCGGGGTGATCGCCCGGCGTTATCCCTATAACTACCAACTGGGCCTGGGGCGATCGAAGCCCAGCACGCTGCGGGGGGCGGTGGAGTCGGAGTATTTCATGACCGAGGAGAACGCCCGGAACTTCTATCGCCGCTGGCAACACATGGTGCGTGGTGACCGCTGGGACCAGCTCATGGAAGGGACGTGAGCCAGCCCGACCTGGAGGTGGTGGTGGACCGGGACCGCTGCCAGGGTTATGCCAACTGCCTGGAGGCCGCACCATCGGCGTTCGAGCTGGACGACCATGACGTGGCGGTACCGAGTTCGGCCACGTTCCCGGCGTCGATGCGGGACGCGCTGGAAGCCGCGGTCCGACGTTGCCCCGCCGCCGCCATCGCCCTGGTGGAGCGCTGATCGAACGGAGCACGGTCGCGGTTCGTCACCCGGTTACGGTTCTTCCACCGGTTGACGTGCGGTGTTCGGAGGTTGAGGCTGGGATCGTTGGCCCTCGAGCACGATCAGGACGAGCAGGCCCGCGGCCACGGTGACGAGCGGCCAGAACGGCGGCCAATCGGGAAAAGCAGCGATGATCACGGCGGTGAGGGCCGGCACCACGAGGCGGGCCACCAGCACCTGGCCGTGGAGACGCCGGTATGAAAAGACGGTGGCCCAATTGAACAACACCAGCCCCGCGGCCAGCGCTAACAGGACGCGGCGGGGAGCTGGTTGGTCGGGGTGCACCATGATCTCCTCCACCGCCACCGCGTAACCGATGATGCCGAACACCAGGGGGAAGTGCGCCAGGCTGTAAGCGTCTCGGACCAATCGGCCCAGCTCGGTGGGGTCCGCGTTGGCCAACTGATGTTCCAGCGCTTCCTTGAACCAGTCGAAGTAGGTCCACCACAGCAAGGCGGCCACCATCAACGCCGCGGCGCCGGCGGCCACCAACTCAGCGGTTCGTTCGTCGGAGGCCACCGCTGAGCCGGCCACGATCAAGGATTCGCCCAGGGCGATGATCACGAACAGCCCGTGGCGCTCCGATATGTGCGCGGCGGAGAGGTCCCAGACCTGGCCCCGGCCGGCGAAGGTGGCCGCCCCGAGATCGAGCAGAATGGCCGCCAGCCACAACCAGTTGCGCAGGGGCGGGTCCACCAGTGCCCCGGCCAGCACCGCCCCGAGCCCCAACGTGGAAGCCCCCGCCCATCGGCGCACCCCGGCGATGTCAGCATGATCGCCGGCGCTGTTGAGGTGGGCGTGTTCGGCGCTGATGCGGACCTGCAGCCCGAGACCCAGTAACCGTACCGTTAGGTATGGCAGGGCGAACCATAGGGCGTCATCGGCAAAGGCCCGCGGCACCGACGAGGACATCACGAACGCCGCCGCGGTGGCGGCCAGGGTGATGGTCTGCACCAGCCGGTGGGTGGTGTCCGCCGGGTTGAGGGTCCAGGTGAACTGGGTCCAGGCCCACCAGATCAGCCAGAACAACAACAGCGAGCGAACCACGTTGGCGGCGCTGAGGTCCCGAGCGGTGGACACCGTGACCTGGGTGACGGCGAACACGAACACCAGGTCGAAGAACAACTCGACGAAGGTGACCGGTTGCGGTTGTGGCGCGTGCAGGCGTGGCGGGGGCATGGGCAACAGCTTCGTCCGTTACCAGGTGTCCACGGGGTGCTTTTTGGTGGTGCGGGCGCCGGGGCGGGGGAGGTGGCCCAGCATTCGCACGATGCGTTGGCGGGTTTCGGCGGCGTCGATGACGTCATCGAAGGCGTTGGGGTTGCGCACCACCGAAAAGCCGTCGTGATGGCCAAGCTCCACGGTGGGCCACGCCAGCACCATGGCCGGCACACTGGCGGCGTTGGGTGACCCGGCCAGGACATGGGCCGACATGCCACGAGCCCGGCGGACCTGCACGCTGAACAGCGGCACGCTTCGATGCTGATGGGCCACGATGGCCCGGGTGTGCCAGCGGCTGACCCCCGGCTCGGTGGCGGTGTGGCCATCGGCGTCGTTCCAGGTGGTGACACAACCGTCGCTGTCCATCAGCACCACCAGTGGCAGTTCGTAGCTATCACAAAGCTCCACGAAGCGATTGATCTTGACCGCCGCCAGCTCGTCGATGCGGCCCGCGTCATGCAGCGGCTGGCTGGCCATCACGCCCACCGCCCGACCGTTCATGCGGGCGAACCCGGTGAGGACGGAGCGGGCGAAGACCGGGCGAAGCTCGAAGAAGCTGCCGTCGTCCACCAGCGCCGAGACCACCGCCATCATGTCGAAGGGACCTTCGGTGGGAACATGGTCCGCGATCCGGTCGGCATCGGGATGGGCCATACCGGTTGGTAGGTCGCGCTGGTAGGAGAGGTAGCGGCGGGCGGCGGCGATGGCGGTGGGTTCGTCAGCCACCAGCAGGTCAATGCCGCCGGTCTCGTTATGCATCTCCACCCCGGCCAGTTCGTTGGCGCTGAGACGCAGGCCCAGGGCGGCTTCCACCATCGGCGGACCGCCCATCCCGATGGAGCTGCCGGGGGTGCCGATGACCAGGTCCGAGAAACCGGCCAGGCTGGCGTGGCCGGCGAAGGACGGGCCGGACACGATGGCCACCGTGGGCACCCAGCCCGACAGCTGCGCCATGCCGTCGAACAGTTGGAAGGGACCGAAGGCGCCGTTGAGCTCCAGGTCACCGCGGCCCACCCGGGGGTGTCGGGCCCGACTGCCGCCGCCGTCCACGAAGAACACCACCGGCCAGCGGTGCTCGTGGGCCAGGCTGAACAGACGTTCCAACCGGCCGGCGCCGTAGCCCCCGCCGTGGTCGGTGTAGTCGGTGGAGGAGGCAATCACGGTGACCCCGTCGATCTTGCCGACGAAGTCCACCCCGCCCGGTTCCGGCACCCAGTCACCGTCGCGGTCGATGGCGGCGATGCTGCCGAACTCCACCTCGCTGCCCGGGTCCAGCAGGGCAGTGAGGCGCTCCCGGGCGGTGAGCTTGCCGGTGTCATGCACCCGGGCCACGGCGTCGGGGCGAGCGGCGTCCTGCTGGCTGGCCTTGGCGGCCCGCAACGATGCAGCACGGTTCATCTGGCTGGTCGATTCATCAGTAGATCCTCTGAAAGTGCTGGTCAGAGCCCACAAACGGGACGGCGGGTGAACGTGGATTTCGCCGGGCCCCAGCAGCTGCGGCGGCGCTGGCGGTGACCAGGGTCATCGGGGGTCGATGGGGTGGGTCTTGGCGGCGGGCAGGACTCTGGGGCTGCGGATCAGCATGGCGATGATCCGGTCGCGGGTTTCGCCGGGTAGCACCACGTCGTCAAAGGAGTAGGTCCGCCCGGCCCGCACCCCCGACGCCACCTCCCGCATCTGTTCGGCGTAGCGGTCCCGGATGGCCCGGGCCTCCACTGGGTCCTCCGCCGCCCGGATCTCTTTGCGTTTGACCAGGTAGGCCGCGCCCTCCAAGGACATGCCTCCCGATTCCACGCTGGGCCAGGCCAGACGCAGCTCCGGCACCTTGCGAGAGGACCCGTACCCGGACATGGCGTAGGGGCCCAACCCGTAGGCCTTGCGGACCTGCACCGCGTACAGCGGGACCTGCCGGTGCTGCAGCGCCGACAACGGCCGGGCGTGGTGACGGGCGATCCCGGCCCGTTCGGCGTCGGGGCCGACCATGTAACCGGGGTTGTCGATGAAGGACACCAACGGCAACCCGTAGGCGTCGCACAACTCCACAAAGCGGGCCGCCTTGTCCGCAGCCACGGCGTCGATGGCGCCGGCATTCGGTGAGAACGGCTGGTTGGCGAAGATGCCGACGCTGCGACCATCCAGGCGGGCCAGGGCGGTGATCATCGACGGTGCGTAGGCCCGGCCCAGCTCCAGGATCGAGCCCTCGTCGGCGAAGGCCTCCACCAGCTTGCGCATGTCATAGGGCCGGCGGCGATTGTCGGGCACGATCCGGCCGATGCGCTCATGGGTGGAGGAGGGCCGGGCGGCGTCGGCGGCGGTGTCGGGTTCGTCGAACCAGTAGCGCAGGTAGCGACGGGCCAACTCGATGGCTTCGGCTTCATCGGCAGCGACGAGGTCCACATCGGCCCGGGCGGCCAACTCCTCCACGGTGCGGGCGGTGCGGGCGGCGGGGGAGCCGTCAGCGGCGCGATCCAGGCTGCCGACGGTGGCGCCGGCCACGCCAATGACCAGATCGCACAAGAAGGCGGCGCCGGCGTGACCGTCAACGGTGGGCCCGGTGATGATGGCCACGGTGGGGGCCCAACCGGACAGCTCCGCCAGCCCGTCGTAACTGTCCCAACGGCCGCGGGTGTAGACCACGATCGGCGGGACCGGCCGCGGGTCGGTGGGTCGGGCGCCGTCTCCCTCCACGAACAACACCAGCGGCCAGCGGTTGGTGCGGGCCAGGTAGATCAGCTTGGACAACTTGCGCTGGTTGCGGTCGCTCTGGGTGCCGTCGGCCACGCTGCGGTCATAGGACGCCGCCATCACCGGCCGGCCGTCGATCTCACCGACCCCGCCCACCAGCCCATCAGAGGGGGCATCGTCCTCAACGTCTGAGGTGCGACCGGCGAGCAACCCATACTCAACAAACCCGCCTGACCCGTCAGACCCGCCCGACCCGGCACGATCATCATCGAACAGCGCGGTCAGGCGACGGCGGGCATCGGGGCAGCCATCCAGCGCCCGGGCCCGAGCGTCGAGGATCTGTTGGATGGCGAGCTCGGAGGGGGTGAGCTCGGAGGGGGTGAGCTCGGATGGTGTGAGCTCCTGCTGGTCAGCGTTCAGCACGGTCAGACCACGGCCTTGTCTCAACGGTTTTCTCAACGAACAACATCCACGGCAACATCGACGTCAGCCTTGCACACTCGGCGTAGGGCCCACCTCGACCCGCGCCGGCGCCGATCATGTTGCTGGCGTTGCTGGCGTTGCTGATCCCGGGGGCCGTGCGTGGTCACCCTCCGTGCTAGGACGGGGTGCGATGCATGCCGCCCGCCGTCCGTTTCTTGCCATGTTGGTTGCGTCGTGCGGGTTCGTCATCGTGCTGGACAACTTCGCTGCCGCGGTGGCCTTCCCCCGCATCCTGGCCGCCTTCCCCGACACCGCCCCCACCACCTTGGCCTGGGCCTCCACCGGTTATGCCATTGCCCTGGCGGCCTTGTTGCTGGTGGCCGGGAAGCTGTCGGACCGGTACGGGATGCGCCGGGTGTACCTGATGGGCATGGCCGGGTTCGTGGTGGGGGCGCTGGCCTCCGCCGCGGCGCCGAACCCGGGTCTGTTGATCGCCGCCCGGGTGGTGCAGGGCAGCAGCGGGGCGTTCATGGTGTCCACCTCCATCGCCTTGGCCCTGCTGGGCTATTCCACGGAGCGACGGGGTGCGGCCATGGGCGCCATCGGCATCCTGGGTTCCATCGCGTCGATGTCGGGCCCGGTGTTGGCCGGCAACATCATCCGTTACGGCGGTTCGTGGCGCTGGGTGTTCCTGGTGTCCGTACCCATCGGTTTGGTGACGTTGGCGGTGGGGCCGAAGCTGCTGCCGGAGGGTCGATCGGCGGCGCCGGGTTCGCAGTCGGTGGATCTGTGGGGGGTGGTGCTGGTGGTGGTGGCCTCGGGCCTGCTGACCCTGGGGCTGCTGCAATCGAGGGTGTGGGGCTGGGCCAGCGGTTGGACCGTGGGATCGGTGGTGATCGCCGTGGTGGCCGGCGGGTTGTTCTGGCGGCGTTGTCAGCGGATCGAGCAGCCGTTGTTGCGGTTTGCCATCTTCAGCCGGCCCACGTTCCTGGTGGCCACGCTCAGCCAGATGGGCTCGCAGTTGGCGATCTTCGCGTTCTTCTTCTGGGTGCCGTTGTTCCTGACCGGGGTGTGGGACTGGCAGGCGTCCTCCATCGGCTGGGTGACCACGGTGCCGTTGTTGCTGTCCTGTGTGTCCCTGCCGATCGGACGTTGGGCGGACCGCCACGGCTACCGGAACATCCTGGTGGTCGGTGGCTTGTTGGGCACTGCCAGCATGATCTGGCCGCTGATGTTGCTGGACGGGCAGCGCCGGTTCTGGGTGGCGTTCCTGCCGTGTCTGCTGTTGTTCGGGTTGGCCATCGGCATGGTGGGCATCACCGCCGCCTCCGCCGCGTTGGCCGGGCTGTCCAACCAGGACCTGGCCGCGGCCAACTCCGCTTTTCAGACCTCCCGCCGTCAGGTGCAGACCTTGGGGGTGGCGGTGGTGGTGGGCCTGCTCGGTCCCGGCACCTCACCCTCGGCATACCGCGTGGTATGGATCGTCTGTGCGGTGTGTTTCGCCGTGTCCTCGGTGGTGGCGCTGTGGTACCCCGACGTGCGTCGTGCACCGGCCGGATCCACGATGGGCACGCCCGCCGCCGGTTCGTCCCGACCCCCCCGGTAACGACTTCGGGCGACCAGGGCGATCGGGGTGGCTCAGGGGAGGTCGAACGTGAAGCGCACCGCGGGGCTGAGGTAACCGCCGGCATCGACGATGGTGTCCCGCCACGGGCGCAGCTGGGCCACGATGCGCTCGAGGCGATCCCCGAGCACCCCAATGGCGGGCGCCATCAGCTCGTCGGTGCGCTGCTCGATCCGGTCCCGCAGCTCGAACCCTTGTGCCGTCAGGACCTCGCCACCGAGTAGGCCCCGGCTGCGGAGCCGATCTTCTGCCGCCGCCAGTTGGTCCGCGCTCCATCCGCGCCCCGCGGTGTGTGAGCGCGGCGCCAGACCCCAGTACAAGTCGCCGAGCAGGCCGATCTCGGTGGCGTCGAGTCCCTCGCTGTTCCAGGCGATGATGTGCGCGTCGCCCCGGCACTCCCGCAACCGGTCCGCGGCGCGCCAAAGCCGGGCCACGGGTTCGTCGGGCACGTCCAACGCCCGCTGCGCCGAGAAGAACATCCGGCCCGGCAGCGGCATGTTCTCGGTGGCTTCCAACAACACGTCGGCCGTGTCCCGGGCACCCTCTGGCGTGGGGCCCAGCAACCGGTGCAGCTGTGCCACCGCCCCGGACTGGCGGGCGGCCCAGATGGTGGCGGCGGCGGTCCGGGTCCAACCCTCCTCGACCAGCGGCACCACCACCGCCGGGTTGAACACCGCGAACGCTGCCGCCACCACCGTGCCCGGCACCTGACCCAGCACCGAACCACGGGCAGTGAAAAAGGCGCTGCGGTCCGGCAGGGACGTCTTGCCCGAGAATCCGGAGTTGGGGGCGAAACCGAGCGTGGCGTAGTTGGCGTGGCACTCGGGCGAGAACTGGGCCTGACCGGCGATCGGCTCAATCGTGGCGGCCAGGAGGCGGGCGGGGGTGAGCGGCGGTGAGGGCATCGGGCCGCGCTAAGAGCCGCAGCGGGAGGTGGTGGGTACGGCGAGGTTGTTGTTGAGGAAGTACTCGTCGCGGGGGGCCAGGTCCCGGTTCAGCAGGTCCTCGGGGGTGGCAGGTGTGCCGGTGCCGTTGGCTTCGCAGGTGATGGACAGCCCGCTCATGAACGCCTCCAGCGACGCCTGCTGGGTGGCCGAGAACGTACCCATCGGTATGTCTGAGAAGCGTTGGGCCAGGCGCTCGGGGTTGATATCGATGGGCTCATGGGACGCCAACATGAAACGCGACCCGCCATAGGACGCCACTGGGATGGTGACGACGTAGGGAAACACCATGGTGGCGCTGTTGAGGGTGCGGGCGGTGGGTGTCCACTGGGCCAAGATCCCGCCGGGGGCCAGGCGCTTGGCCACCAGCTCGTAGAACTCCACCGAGTACAGGCTGCCGGAGTACCCGCTTTGGGGGCGCAGGGTGTCCACCGTGACCACGTCGTAGCGGGTGGGTTGGGTGAGGAGGAACTTGCGGCCATCACCCACGCTGGTGCCCACCCGGGGATCGGCAAACAGGCGGGCCAGCTCATCGGCCCGCTCCGCCCCGAGCTGGCGCAGCAACGGATACTGCCCGCCGCACAACTCCACGGTTTCGATCCGATCCAAGCGGGTTTCGGCCACCATCCCGTATGCGGTGGCGCCGATTCCCATCCCAATGGCCAAGGACAGTTGGGGGTTGGGATGCACCAACGACGGCAGCAGCCCGATCACCACATGGAAATCATCGAAGGGGTAGCCGTTCTGTGAGGACCCGTTGATGTACAGCATTGGCTGGCCCTGCTCGTCCTGTTTGAGGGCCACGGCGCAGCTGCGTTGTTCTTCCAGCTGGATCTGGTCGGTCTCGACCCCGTGCAGCTGAGCCCACAACCGCTGGTTGGACGGCACCGCGGCCACCAACACCACCCCGCAGGCGGCCACCGCCACGATCTTGAGCTGGGCTCGTCCGCTACCGGGCCTGGCGGTGGGTTGACGGGCGTGACGGGCGTTGCGAGGAGCCCGCAAACCGCCCGGGCGACGGGCCAGGGCCGCCACCGTGACTCCGAGACCCAGCAACCCCGCCAGCAGCTGCAAGGTCCCGGCGGTGCCCAACCGGTCGATCAGCACGAACCCGGTGAGCAGCGTCCCCGCCACATTGCCGACCACGTTGGCGAACAGCAGGGTGCCGGTGCGTCGGCCCAGGTGCTCGAAGCGGTCGGTGACGGTGGCCTGGATGGCGGGGTAGGCGGCGCCGGCGCACAGGACCGGCACCCCCATCAGCAGCAACGGGGCGCCCAGGTAGGCGAACACCAGTGCCGCGGCACCGCGTAACGAGGTGGCCTGCCCGAACCCGACGTTGAACCCGTTGGTACCGAAGTACTCCTGCAACGGCTCCCTCAGGCCGATGGCGGGCAGGACCCGGGTCAGCATCACCAACCCGCCCACAGCCCCCGCCGCCACCCCGGCCTGTAGCGCCAGGAACGTGCGGCGGGGATCCGCGCCGCGGGCCAACAGCCGGGCGCCGAGCGCGGCACCGATGCCGAACAGCACCAGGTACAGCGACAGCACGTGGGCGAAGCTGTAGGAGTTGGACCGCATCACGGTGTCCACCAACCGGAAGAACACCTGCTCCAGGCCCAACGCCACGGCCCCGGTGCCGCCGTAGGCCACCATCCAGGGCCACATGCGCGCCCCCCGCCGCCCGGCGCGGACCGGCCGACTGACGCGACCGGTACCGGTGTCGGTCGCGGTGGCGGTCGCGGTGGCGGCGTCGATCCCGCTGAGGGCGTCGATCCCGCCGAGGGAGGCCGGGTCCGACCCGGAACGGGTGGAGGCCGTGGTCCCCGCCGAGGACGCCACGGTTGACGTTGCGGCTGGTGATGGCGCCGCGGGTGTCAGCGGGTTGCGGGTTGCCGGCTTGGGAGTGGACCGGGCGATGAGGGCCGCCGCCAGTCCGGCCGCCAGGTAGATCAGCGCCGCCAGCCGGGTCACGTTGAGGAAGTCCAAGGTGCCCAGCAGGAACCAGCCGGTGGCGGCGGCCCCCAACGCCGCGCCCACGGTGTTGAGGGCGTAGAGCCGCCCGACCACGGTGCCGGCGTCGGTCAGCCGGTCCACCACACCGCGGGCCAGCAACGGCAGCGACAAGCCCATGAGCGCCGTGGGCACCAGTACCACCGCGGCGTTGAACCCGAACGTGGCCGCGGTGCTGGCAAGGTCCGGCGCCACGCGTTCGTAGAGGTCGTAGAACAGCCAGGTGCTGACGGCGGCGATGGCGGCGATGGCCACGTTGGCGGCGGCGAACGCGGCCAATGAGCGGCGCGGCCCCCAGCGGTCCGCCAAGGGCCCGGCGGCCAAGCTGCCCAGGCCCAACCCGCCCAAGAACGCGGCCACCACGGTGGTGGTGGAGGACAGGTCCACCCCTGAGTGCAGCGAGATCAGCCGCTGCCACACCACCTGCAAGGCCAGGGCGGCGAATCCGGTGGCGGCGAAGATGGCGGCCAAAAGCCCGCGGCCTGAGCTCCCCGCCGAGCGAGAGGGCAGCGTCATTGTGGCCCGTTCCGAGTGGATGGTTGGGGTTGCCATGGCGATCGGTCCGCACGCTACAAGAGCCGCCCCGACACTTCGGGGACCTCGCCACCTCGATCCGCATGTCGATCCGCATGTCGATCCGGCGGGGGCCCGGGACGCGGCGACGGGGCTTCGCCCGTTCGCGGCGGTCAGGTTGTCACAGGCGCGGAGTAGCGTGTGGCCCAAACCAGTCCGGTGAACGGGGGACGCACATGCTGGGTCACGATGCCATCGCCAAAGCACTGCACGATCAGGGGGTGAACGTCGCCTTCGGGGTGGTGGGCGACGCCAACGTGTTCATCGTGGATGCCCTGGTCCGCAATCACGGCCTGGCGTACACCGCGGCGGCCCATGAGTCCTCGGCGGTGCAGATGGCCATCGGGTACGCCCGGGCCAGCGGACGGCTTGGCGTGGCCACCGTCACCCACGGTCCGGGCTTGACCAACGCCATCACGCCGCTGGTGGAGGCGGTGCGGGCCAACACCGCCATGGTGTTGGTATGCGGGGACACCGCCGCTGATGCCCGCCATCATCTGCAGAAGATCGGCCAACGGGAGCTGATCCGGGCTACCGGCGCCGGGTTCGAGCCGGTCCGGTCAGGGGCCACCATCGGTGCCGACGTGGCCCAGGCGGTGCGTCGGGCATACACCGAACGCCGGCCCGTCGTGTTGAACGTGCCCTATGACCTGGAGTTCATCGACGTGCCTGAGCCCACCGCGGCTCGCGTTGAACCGTTCGCGGCGGCGGTCACCGCGGACCCTGCGGCGCTGGATCAGGCCGTGGGCATCATCGCCTCGGCCAACCGTCCGTTGGTGTTGGCCGGCCGCGGCGTGGTCAGCTCCGGCGCCCGGGAGGCGTTGCTGCGCTTGGCGGCCCGGCTGGGGGCCCCGGTGGCCACCACCCTCATGGCCAACGGGTTGTTCCGTGGGGAGCCGTTCAACCTGGGCATCTTCGGGACCTTGGCCTCCACGGTGGGGTCCGAGGCCATTGCCAGCGCCGATTGTGTGATCGCCTTCGGGGCCGGTCTCAACGACATGACCACGTACAGCGGGACCCTGCTGGAGGGCAAGCGGGTGGTCCATTGCGATATCGATCCGGCCCGCATCGGGTTGCTGGCCCGTTATGACGCGGCGCTGGTGGGTGACGCCGGTCGGGTGGCGGACACCATCGTGGCCTGGCTGGATGAGGCCGAGCACAAGCCGTCCGGGTTCCGTTCCCCGGAGTTGGAGTTGCGGCTGCGGGACCATGACCCCGCCAGTGAGTTCGTTGATCGCAGCACCGCCACCTCGGTGGATCCCCGCACCCTGACGTTGGCGTTGGACCGGTTGCTGCCGGAGCGCCGGACCTTGGTGTACGACGGCGGCCGGTACATGGTGCACGCCCTGCAACTCACGCCGAATGACCCCATGTCCTTCGTGACGTCCACCTCGTTCGGGTCCATCGGACTGGGGCTGGGTCACGCCATTGGTGCCGCCACCGCCCGGCCTGACCAGCCCACCGTGCTGCTGGCCGGTGACGGCGGGTTCATGATGGGTTGTCTGGTGGAGCTCAACACCGCCATCCAGTCCGGCCTGGACATGATCATCGTGATCTACAACGACGGCAGTTACGGGGCGGAGCACATCCAGTTCCACACCAAGAACATGGACCCCGGCCTGTCCCTGCATCGCTGGCCGTCATTCGCCGCCGTGGCCCAGGCCATGGGAGCGGTGGGCATCACCGTGCACAACGTGGACGAACTGAACTCGTTGCTGCCCAGCGCCCTGGAGAACCTCAACGGGGTGGTGGTGGTCGACGTCAAGCTGGACCCGCAGATCATTTCCACCCATACCGGTGCCGCCCACTGAACCAATCGGGGCGCAATTCTGCTCACCGCACCCAAGGAGGTGCTGCTCATGGAGACAAGCGTGGAGACAATTGTGGAGACAAGCGTGGAGACCGGCGTGGAGAATCTGTGGCAGCTGGCGTTGCTCGATCGGATGATGGCGCACCGCAACGCCGGCAACACCACCGACATGGGTGAAACGGTGTACCGGAACCGCATCGACAAATACGTGCGGCCGGAACGCTTCGAGGCGGAGGAGCAGGCACTGTTCCGAAAGCTGCCGATCATCGCCTGCATGACCGCGGATGTCCGCAACCCCGGTGACTACGTGACGCTGTCGGTGGCTGAGGTCCCGGTGCTGGTGGTTCGTGGTGAGGACGGCACCGTGCGGGCGTTCCGGAACGTGTGCCGCCACCGAGGCGCTTGCGTGGCCGACGGGCGCGGCCATACCGAGAAAAGCTTCATGTGCCCTTACCACGCCTGGTCCTACCGGCTCGACGGCAGCCTCATTGCCATGACCCACCGGACCGGTTTCGCCGGGGTTGACAAGTCCGAGCACGGCCTGTCACCGCTGCCCTGCGGCGAGCACGCCGGCATCGTCATGATCCAGCTCGAGGGCAGCTCACCCACCCTTGACGCCGCCGCCTGGCTGGGCGGGGCCGCCACCGAGCTGGCCAGCTTCGGGTTCGAGCACTACTTCCGCACCGAGACCAGGGTCACCACCCGGGAAATGAACTGGAAGTTGATGTTCGACACCTTCGGCGAGGTGTATCACGTGGAACACCTGCATCGGCTGACCATCCATCCGTTGATCCAGTCCAACAACACCCTGTTCGATCAGTGGGGTCACCACGGTCGCATGGCGGTGGCCCGCTGGGCGCTCAACGATCTCGATAACAAAGCCCGGGACCAATGGCAGGTCGAGGACATGTTGACCTCCGCCACGCTGGTGTACTACTTGCTGCCCAACACGGTGTTGATTCAACAGGTGGACCATCTGGAGCTCTACCAGATCTTCCCCGACGGGCCCGATCGTTGTACCGCACTGGTGTCGTTGTACGCCCCCACCGAGCCGGTCACGGAGAAGGCCCAGCAGTACTGGAAGCGCAACTTGGATCTGCTCATGCGGGTGACGGAGACCGAGGACTTCGTGATGTGCGAGCAGATCCAACGCTCGTTCCGCTCCGGGGCCCAGGAATACATCCAGTTCGGCCGCAACGAACCCGGCCTGACCCATTACCACACCACCCTGGATCGCCTGTTGGGCCTGGAAACCCCGGTGGCGGAACCCCGCCTGGTCTCCAGCGGCACCGCCGCCGGCGCCTGAGCCGTGACCGCCGCGGTCCGTGACGGCGTGCCGCTCAGCGATGCGTTGTTGCCCCGCGAGAGGGTGCCGGACCGCGAGGAGTTGCTGGCCCGAGTGGAGCGGATCGGCCCGCAACTGGAGGCCGACGTACCCCTCGGTGTGCAGCAGCGTCACCTACCGTCCGGTACGGCAGCGGCGTTGCACGACGCCGGGCTGACCCAGCTCAAAGTCCCCGCCGAGCTGGGCGGCTTCGAGGCCGAGCCGGCGCTGCAATACGAGGTCTTCGAGGCGGTGGCCCACCACAACATGGCCGCCGGCTGGTGCCTGTTCATCTACGCCGACACCGCCGGCATGATCGGCGCCCGCATGGCGGAAGCCGGGTTGGACCAGATCATGGTGAACGGGCAGCTTCCCATCTGCTGCGGCGGTGGCGGCCTCAAACCCGGTCGGCTCACGTCAGTAGAGGGTGGACTGGAGCTTTCCGGCAATTGGCGTTACGGCAGCGGCATCCACGACGCAGAGTGGGTGCTGGTCAGCGCCCTGCTCGCCGGCGAGGAAGGTGCCCGGCCGAAGTTGCTCAGCTGCGTGGTGCCCAAAGCGTCCCTCACCGTGCATGACACCTGGCGGGTCCACGGCCTGGAGGCCACCGGCAGCAACGATTTCTCTGCCGAGGCGCTGTTCGTGCCCCCCGAGCTGACGTTTTCGCCGCAGTCGCCGCCGTTGCGGGGAGGGCGTCAGTACCGCACCGGGATCGTCGGCTATCTCGGTTACACCGTCCCGGCGGCCTGCGGTGCGGTGGCCCGGCGGGCGTTGGATGAGCTGGCCGAGCGGGCCGGTTCCTCCGGTCGGGGCTACACCAAACCCTCGGCGTTGGCCCAGCGGGGGGCGTTCCAGGCCTTTCTCGGTCGGGCTGACATGCAGCTGCGAGCGGCCCGGGCCCTGATGGTGTCCGACGCCGAGGCGCTGATGGAAGACGTCGACCGCCCCGGGGTGGACCTCCGCGCCCGGGACGCCCAGACCCGGGCCGCGGCGTCCTACGCCACCGGGGTCGCCCTCGAGGTGCTGCAGGGCGTGGTCCGCTTCGCCGGCGGGGACGCGCTGCGCGACGGCGCGTACCTCGACCAAGCGGTGCGGGACGTCACCATGGCCGCCAACCACCTGTTGATGAACGACGTGGCCCTCGAGAACCACGCCCAGTTCCGCCTGGGCCTGCCCGGCGCCGACCCCATGGCCTGACCCGGCGGCACGGGGCACGGGGCGGGGCACGCCAGACCGGTGGGTCTAGCCGCGGCCGCCGTGGGTGAGGCCAACGTGGGCGTCGTGGCCCTGTTGGTAGGCAAAGATGTTCTGCGCGCTGTTGCGATTGACCAGTTCCCGGCCATACATGGGGTGGAACGTGCTGCGTACCTCGTGCTCCACGGTGGCCAGCACCGCGCCGCTGTCCAGATCCACGATGTCCTGGAAGCGGTACTCGTGCTCGTTGGTCTCCATACTGATGAGCCCTCGCTGGGACAGCGCGTCGTACGGCTTGGAGAAGTTCGACAGGTACACCGCGATGTGATGACCGTCATACGCCGGCAGCGGGTCGGTCCGTTCGATGAAACGAAGGTGTTGCGCCCGCCCCACTTGGACGTGCGCCGCGGGAGATCCGTCCACGTCCACCACGCACGTCGGGGCGCCGATCACCTCGTCATAGAACCGGGCGATCCCGGCGGCCCCGCCCGCGGCCACATCGAAATCCACCGACACCATACCGAGGGGGATGGCACCGGCGGGCCCGGGGTCATCGGAGTCGGTGTCCGCGGTGGTGGCGCCCTGCACTCGGAAACGGTTGCCCCACGGACAGGTGATGGACAGCGTGCCGTCCCCGTTGTCCTCACAGCGGAACCGGGTGCCGGCCAGTGCTTCGCCGTAGCGCTTCTGCAACTTGGCCATGCGGGAGCGGAGCTTGTCGATGTCGGGCACCACCAGGCCGATCACGCCCCGCAGCACCTGGGCTTCCCGCTTGGGTAGGTGGAACTGCTGGGAGCCCACGTTGACCCACATGTTGGCGGTGCCGAAATCGATGTACGGGTCCCGGGTGAAGCCCAGCCCGGTCACGTAGAACAGCGCTGCCAGTTCCTGATCGGGCACGGTGACGTTGACGTGTTCCAACGCCACCAGGTTGCCGACATCCTGGGTGCTGCGATCGTAGGTCCGCTCAGCCATTGGAGACCCCCCTGGGCGTAGTCCGTTGCTGCTGTTCCACCGCAGAGCGTAGACCGCGGTTGGGCCGGGGGAGCGCGAGCCGCCGTCAGGCTTCGTTAGGGGTGCAGCAGCTCGGCCAGGTTGCCGCCGTAGAACAACGCCGAGGTGGCCGGGTCCAGCTCCTCGTTGGCCTTGGCCCGGTACTCCACCAACGGCGATGCATACCCCTCGGGATGGGGAAAATCGCCGCCGAACATCAGCATCGGGCCCACCTGCTCCATCACCGTGCCCGGCTTCTCGGCGGCGAAGGCACTGACCCGAACCTGGCGGCGCAGATAGTCACTGGGGCGTTCGTTGAGCTGGCCCAAGCGATGGCCGCTGATGCGGTGGTACGTGCTGTAGGCGGCGTCCACCCGGAACGTGAGATCCAACAACCAGCGTGACAGCAACTCCACCACCGCCACCCGCATCCGGGGGTGACGTTGCAGCACCCCGTTCAACACCAGGTCCGACAGTGCCAACTGGGCATCGAAGCCGTGCAGCGGGAAGCTCAGCATCGGCATGTAGTCCATGTCATCGTTGGCGGTCCAGGCCGGATCCACCAGCCCCGTGAGGCTGGGCCCGCCCACGTGGAACGTTGGGGTGACCCCGTGATGGCAGAACATGGACCACGCCGCGTCCAGGTCCGGATGGGACAGGCGCCGCCCGTCCACCAGCCCGGTGCTCATCATCGCCAACCGCACCCCGTTGTTGGCCAGCATCGCCAGCTGCTGATCCAACCAACCGAGATCCCCCCGCAAGCTGACATGGCCCACCGGGTGCAGCCGGCCGCCGCCCACCTGTGCCACCGTGGCCGCCCACCGGTTCCACGCCGCCATGTTGGCCCGCAACACGTCGAGGTCCTCACCCAACCACAGTTCCCAATTGATGCCCCATTGCGGGAAACACACCGATTCGTCCACCCCCCACCCATCCAGCAGATCCCGCCGTACCGCGGGGTCCCAGTGGGTGGCGGGCAGGTCGGTGGCGTAGTTGAACCGGGCCGGTCGACCCTCCCGGTGATCGTTGATCAGATCGCCGATGCTCTCGTACCGGCCCGGCTCGCACAGCCAGGTGAGCATGAGCCGCCGGTTGCCCTGCATCAGCCACGGATGACCCAACTCGTCGTTCTCGATCCGCAACGCCGCGTGCCGCCATGCCGGGTCGATGTGGGTCGACCACAAATCGGGGCGTTCGAACAGGTGGGAATCCGCATCGAGAACCGGTCCATGCATGGCCCGCACCTTACCGGCGCGGCGGTCGGGCGGGCGCGGTAGCTGGTTCGGCGGCTGTTCGGTAGCGTTGCGGGTGCCGATAGCGTCGAGCCTTGCTGCATCGGAACCGTAAAAGGGGAGGAACCATGGCAGTAGATCCCATCCCGGCGGACTATCCCCGGGTGTCGCCGTACCTCAGCGTCGACGGCGCGGCGGCGGCCATTGAGTTCTACGGTGCGGTGTTCGGCGCCATCGAGCGGGTTCGCATGGACGCCCCCGACGGCAAGATCGGTCACGCCGAAGTGCAGATCGGCGATTCCGTGATCATGCTGTCGGACACCTTTCCCGGCATGGGCGCCCCGTCACCCACGGCGCTGGGCGGCTCGCCGGTCACCCTCATGGTGTACGTGACCGATGTGGATGACGTGTTCTCCCGGGCGTTGCAGGCCGGCGCCAAGGAGATCTCGCCGGTGGAGAACCAGTTCTACGGGGACCGTACCGCCCAGTTCGAGGACCCCTTCGGGCACCGCTGGAACGTGGCCACCCACGTGGAAGATGTCAGCCCCGAGGAAATGCAACGCCGGGCCACCGCCGCCATGTCCTCCATGCCCCAGCAATAGCCCGCCCTACCGATCAGCGCGCAACAACATCCCCTGGGAGTTGAAGTAGAACCCGCCGGGGGTCACCAGCGCCACGTCGGCACCCTGCACCTGGCGCGGCCCGGCGGTGCCCCGCAGTTGCAGGCAGGCTTCGAACAGGTGCCCGGCGCCCTGGGTCCCTCCCTCGGACAGGCTGCCGCCGTGGGTGTTCAACGGAATTTTGCCGTCGATCATGATGCGCTGGCCGGCATCGTCCCAATGTTGGGCCACGAAATCGCCGCCCTCGCCCCGACCGCAAAAACCCACATTTTCAATCCAGGCCAGTGCGATATTGGAAAAGCCCTCGTAGGGATAGAAAACGTCCACGTCGGCCAAGGTGAGCTCGGACTTGGCCCATAGCCGCTCGCAGACCACCATCTGACCGGCGTGGTCCAGGTCCCGCAGCTGCTCCTCGGATCCGTAATCGGTGTGACCGAGG
The DNA here is from genome assembly GCA_046155365.1 of Acidimicrobiales bacterium. Taxonomy (GTDB): domain Bacteria; phylum Actinomycetota; class Acidimicrobiia; order Acidimicrobiales; family CAIXPF01; genus CAIXPF01. The sequence goes on from JBJXFH010000111.1 coordinate 31,943, forward strand.
GAGGCGGCGTGGATCAGCACCGGCGGTTGGGCCAGGTCTCGGGCCCGTTCGGTGGTGGTGATAATGAAGGCATCGGACCCGTCGATGGGGATGTCCATGTCGTACACCGACAGCGGGTAGCGCACCATCCGCCCGGCCAGGTAGGTGTCCATGTCCAGCGGTTCCCGGTATACCGCATTCGGGTTGTGGGCGGCGTTGCTGCGGGAGTTGATGGCAATGGCACCCAACGTCTCGCGGCTGTAGCCATAGTCGTGCAGGTAACGGCCGGCCCACGCGGCGTAGGCGTTGGCCCCGAACATGGAGTTCGGCCCGGCCTCGGCGTGGCCGGTGCCCCACCAGCTGCGGGCGTCGGGCAGGCCCAGCGTGGACCGCCGTCGCATCAGGTCTCCCGCCACCGAGCGTGACAAGCCGGGGGTCGTGAAGGCGTGATGGTAGGCCAGCACCACGTCGGCCATGCCCGAGCTCACCGCCGCCACCGCCGCCACGATCTGGTTGCCCATCACCGCTTGGGGATTGGCGAACCACGCCACCCGTGGAATGCCCAGCGCGGCCTGCACCCACTGGGCGGACACCATGGACCCGCAGATGCCGTCGATGTCGGCGGCGCCGACCCCGGCGTCACGGGCGGCGTTGACCGCGGCCTCGATCACCAGGGACCCCGGGGTGGTTCCGGCCCGGGCCCGGGAGTACGGCGCCCGACCCAGCCCGGCGATGGCCACCTGGTCACGGGCAGGGTTGCGGCGAGCGCTCATCGGTTTGCTCCCGTTCGGGTCTCGACGCGGGGTCGGGGTGGGATGTGGCGGTGGGATGGGGTGTGGGGACAGGGGTTCGATCGGGGTGTTGGAGAGGGCCGACTACTCAAACTGGCGGCGCGCATCACCGGGCCGATCCGGTATCGGCACCAGCCTGTTGATCGACGGTCGTGGTTTCGCTGGCGAGGATGCGGAAATCCGGCCGGGCCCGGCGGCCGGGCACGTCACGCCACACCATCTCGACCCGGTCCCCAACCCGGATCTCTTCCGATGGCGTGTCGATGATCATGCTGGCGTAGCGAAGGCCGGGCTGCTCATCCAGCTCGATGGCCACCAGCGGATGACCGTCGGTGTAATCCACCCCGGGCTGGGTGGGGCCCTGGCGCAAGATGGTCACCAGCGCCACGCTGCCGGTGCCGGCCACCGGGGTTGGGGTCAGCGAACGTGACCAGCACCCGGGGCAGATCGGCCGGGGCGGGTGATGCCAGCGGGCACAATCGTCGCAACGGTTCATGAGGAGTTGCTGTTGCAGCAGGCCCCCGAAGTAGGCGGCGTTGTCGCTATCAATGCGGATGCCAGGCCAGGCATCAAGCAGCTCCTCGTTGGTCACCGGCAGGCCTTCCTGTTGTGCGATCTCGACGGCGGACGCTACCTCGCCCCGACCCGAGAGGTCGCAGAACCCACTCACAGCCAGAACCGGCCCGTATTCGCTCCCGATCCTTGAATGAAACATACTGAAAGTTCATGAACGGGGTCGTCGGTGCCCGCTGACCCCTGATCCACGGCCTTCGCCGCTCAGTTCGGTCATTGGGCCAGCGTCACGATCAGCGACAGGGTCGCCGACGTCACGCACGCACGGTCGCCCCGGGGCTTGAAGGCCCGCACAAATCGAGCCGTCCCTCGCAGCGTCGCGGATCCCGGTGCGCAACCACGAAGCGCGTGTGTGGACGCGCCCTCCGTGTCCAGCGAGTGGATAGAGCGAATCGACGTCGAATCGCCCTGGCTACGGTGTGCACTTTTCGCGCTGCGGGATCGGCTATCGGAGCCAAATATCGACCGTGCGTGGCGTGCTGAACGCGCATCGTCGAACTTCGGGGGGTCGGACAACCTGGGTTCGCGAGAACTGCACCGACTCTCGGCGTGTCATGTCATGTCGACATATTTCAGGGCCGGCCGGCGGTCGAAGGGGTGATCGCCAGGCAGGGGCGCGGGGCGCCGGCGAGGGGCGGGGCCGGTTCTAGTAGGGTGCGGATCCGATTCCACCCTGGGGAAGGGACCACTCAATGGCGTCGGCTGCACTGTCACACCTGCGGATCTGCGACTTCACTGGCCAGTTGGCCGGCGCTGGCGCAACCCGACATCTCGGGTCCTTCGGGGCCGAGGTGATCCGCATCGAAGACCCTGTCCGGCGCGGTCGGTGGGACATCCTGCGGGGCTCGCCCCCGTTCAAGGACGAGCGTCGGGGTAACGAGTTCGGCTCGGCCTTCTCGAATCACAACGTGGCCAAGCTGGGCATCACCATCAACATGCGCACCGAGCGGGGTCGGGAGCTGTTCGAGGAGTTGGTCAAGGTCAGCGACGCCGTCACCGAGAACTTCGCCGCCGGCGTGGTGGAACGAATGGGGTACGGCTATGAGCAGCTCAAGGGCCTCAAAGACGACATCATCTACGTCTCCAACTGCGGCTTTGGCCATACCGGTCCGTATGCCAGTTTCAAGTCCTGGGGGCCCATCGCCCAGGCGGTGAGCGGGCTGACCGCCACCTCGGGCCTGCCTGATATGCCCCCGGCCGGTTGGGGGTACTCCTACATGGACCATCACGGCGGGTACTTCATGTGCCTGGGCATCCTGGCGGCGCTGCTGCATCGGGAGCGCACCGGTGAGGGTCAGTGGGTGGACATGTCCTGCTCGGAAGCGGGCGCGCACATGTTGGGCCCGGCGGTGCTGGACTACACCATCAACGGCCGGCCCACCAACGGGCCCGGTGCGCCTAACTCCAACCGGGACGCCACTGGCACCATGGCCCCCCACGGCATCTACCGCACCGAGGGCGCGGACAATTGGGTTGCCATTTCGGTGCGGGACGACGGTGAATGGAAGGCCCTGGCCGGCATCATCGACCAGCCCTGGGCCCAAGGCGCCACCCTGGCCACCCTGGCCGGCCGGCTCGAACACCAAGACGCCCTTGACGCGGACCTCGACCGGTGGACCGCCGCCCAGGACCGCCAGCGCCTGGCTGATCGGCTGCAGGCGTTGGGCATCCCGGCGGCGGCGGTGGCTAGGCCCAGCGAGCGAATCGATCAGGACCCCAACACCGAACTGTGGGGGTTGTGGCCCACCGTCAACCACGGGGCCATGGGCGAGGTGCGGGTGGACGGGGTGCCGGTGCATCTGTCCCGCACCGACTGGGAGATCGAACGGGCGGCCCCGTTGCTAGGCGCAGACAACGAGTACGTGTTCAGCGAGATCTTGGGTCTGACCGGCACCGAGATCGGCACTCTGCGGGAAGACGGGACCATCTGATGAGCGGCGGGGCACTCAGCGGGTACCGGATCATCGAGCTGTCCTCGGACGGCACCGCCTTCGCCGGCAAGCTGCTGGCGGACCTCGGCGCCGACGTGGTGGTGGTGGAACCCCCCGGCGG
>JBJXFH010000121.1:0-45574 GCA_046155365.1 Acidimicrobiales bacterium
GGGGTGGACCACCGGGTTGCCGCCGAAGCCGGCCACCACCACGTCGGGCCCGGCGAAGGTGGCGGCGCGTTCCCATTGCCACGGATGGCGGTGTTCGGCCACCACCGTCCAGGTGGCGGTGTCGTACTGGCGCATGGTGGCGTCATAGGCCCCCACCAGCAGTCGGGCGCCGTCGGCGGCGAAGCGTACGAAGCGCACGGCAGCGGCGGCGTGGCGCAGTTCGTGGACCACCACGGCCCGGTCGGGGTCCCACACCCGGCAGATCTTGTCGTCGCACCCGGTGACCACCCAACGGCCGTCCGGTGACCAGTCGATGGCCTCGGGGTCTCCGGGGTGGGCCAGCACCGCCAGCACGTTCAAGCTGTCGAGATCCCAGATACGGGCGGTGCCGTCCTCGGCGGCGGTGGCCAACCGGCGTCCGGCGGGGTCCAACGCGGCGCCGAACACCCCGCTTTGGTGACCCACCAGCTGGCGGCTCTCGCAGGTGCCGTCCTTGCCCCGCCACAACCGCACCGCAGGGTCCAAATGGTCCATCACACAGACCAGGCCCGAACCGTCCGGGAGCCAGCGGACCACGTTGACGTCATCGCCGTGGGGGCCCAGCACCAGCTCATGGCGGCCGTCGGCGGGATCGACCACCACCACCGTGGCATCGGCCACCGCCACTGCCAGACGGCTGCCGTCCGGTGACAGGCGCACGTCGTTGACCAGGTCATCGAGTTGTACCGACCAGCTCTGCACCCAGGGCCCGGCCATGGACGGGTGGCGGTGCCAGCCCAGCACCCGCCCGTCGTAGCCGCCGGTGAAGAGCCGATCCTGCGCCGGGTCGTGTTCCACGCAGGTGATGGGGGAGCGGTGGGTCACGGCGGGTCCGATCCTCAGAGGTCTTCGGGCGCGGGTTCGTTCAGGCCCAACTCGGCCAGCAGTTCCTCGGCGAAGGCGTCGGTGAAACGCCCCAGACGCCCGTAGAGGAAGCCGTTGCGGGACTCGGCGAAGGTTGGTGCCGGCCAGCGTTCGATCCACGCCCGCAGCCGGGCCACGGTCTCGGGGCGCAGGCCGATGGGGCCCTCGAGCAGGGCTGGTTGGGCCAGCAACGGCTTGGCGTAGAAGTGGCGCAGGGCCCGCTGCTGGCTGGCGGACCACAGCGCCCGTACCTCCTCGGCGCCGAGGTCCACTGGTGCCTGCTGGCCCACCACCCGACGGAAGGGGCCCTCGTAGGCGGAACCATCGAGATAGGCCCGCAGGTCTGCCAGCAACCGCCGGCCCCGATCGGCCACCGCCACGGCCACCGGGTCAATGCGATAACCGGCCAACCGCAGCCGTATGCCCAGGTCCCAGTCCTCCCCGGCCAGGTGTTGGGGGCCGTAGGGACCCGGGGCGGTGGGCTGCAGGTACGGCCCGCAGCAGTGATAGGCCTCCAGGCGAACGGCGTGGTTGACCCCGTTGAGGTTGGTCACGCCCACCAACGCCTCGGCCCGAGCGGCCACGGTGCCGAAGGCGGCGCTGAGCCGGGACGCCCGGGGGAACGGTGCCAACAGATGGTGCTGGTCCTCCTCACCGTTGAGGGCCCCCACCGCCTCGTCCGGCTCGGCCCGGGCCAGCGCCTCCGCCCAGCGCGCCACCCAGTCTCCGGGCAGGCTCACATCAGCGTCGGTGGTGATGATCCACCGGGGGAGCTGACCGCTCGAGGCGGGGGCACAGGCGGGGGCACAGGCGGGTTCGGCGTGGTGTGGCGGTTCAGTGGCCAGGGCCACCCCGGCGCTGCGGGCTCCGCCGGGACTGCGCAGCTGCACGTGATGGGCGACGATCTGGGGGTGGGTGGCGGCTTGGTCCACCAGGTGGGGGGTGGCATCGGTGGAGGCATCGTCCACCAACACCGCCCGCCAGTGGGGCCAGGCTGGCAACTGGGTGTGCAGGGCCACGATGAGGTCGGGCAGGTACCGGGCCTCGTCATGGCAGGGCACCACGATGAGCGTTGCTGGCACCACCGGGGGGATCAACGGGGATAGCGACAGGTCACTCGGCCTCGGCTGGCAGGCGGGAGTCGTCATGGTCCACCCAGAACGCGCCGTGTACCCGGGAGGCGATCTCGATGGCCACGTTGGCGCCGCTGCCGGCACACACCACGGCCTGGGACGGCCACCCGGCCAGCACCCCCGCGGCGTACACCCCGGGGACCGAGGTGGCCCCCCACCGGTCCGTGACCAGGTTGACCTTCACGAACGGCTGGCGGGCGTCGGTGGTCTGCACCGGCAGGGAACCCAGCCGCAGCGTCCCCTGCCCGGTGGCCAAGACCACGAAGTCGATGTGCTGTTCGGTGCCGGCGGCGCTGACCGTAAAACCGCCAGCGCCAGCCGTGGCATCGGGGGTGACATCATCGACCCGGACCTCGTGGCGGGTCACCCCGGCCTGGTCCACCTTGGCCCGTAGCGAGGCCAGCAGCTCCCGGCCCTCCAGATCTTCCCCGCCGGGCAGGTTGTTGAGCCGGGCCCGCTTGAGGATGGACCGGTCCTGGTCATAGAGGTGCACGCCCAGCCCCGCTCGGGCCAGGAACAACGCGGCCGTGAGCCCGGCAGCGCCGCCACCGATGACGGCCACCGTGGCCAGGGGATCGGTCGGTTCGTTGCGGTCCTCGCTCATGAGGGGTCCTCCCTGTGCCGGTGGGGCAAGGCAACGTAACGTCGCCGGCGGAGCGATGGCGAATCTGCCGCTGACGTCCCGGACCGGCACCGGGCGCGCCACGGGTTCACGCTTCGATCGACTCGGCCAGGCGGAACCCCATGGCGTAGTGGTCCGACGGGTACCAGCCGTGACGCCGGGCGCAGCGGGCCAGGTCCCCGTGGCGGGCGTAGCTGCCTCCCCGGGCCACCCGGTAGCGGGCGCCGTGCACGTCCACCAGATCATCGTGCACGGCCACCGCACCGGGGTAGGGCCGATAGTGGTCAGCCACGTACTCCTCCACGTTGCCGGCCAGGTCCAACAGCCCGAACGGTGAGCGACCCGAGGGGTACATGCCCACCGGGGTGCTGCACAGCGGCCCGGCCTCCGCGGTGTTGGCCCGCTGCGGATCCCATTGATCGCCCCAGGGGAACTCCCGACCGTCCCCACCGGTGGCGGCGTACTCCCATTCGGCCTCGGTGGGTAAGCGGAACCGCCGGCCGGTGACCTCCGCCAACCACGCCGCGTAGCCGTCGGCGGCCTCGGGGGGTAGCGAGAACACCGGATGGTTGGACAGCGCCCACGGGAAACTGCCCTGCGGCCAGCAGCTGGGCCGGACCGCTTCGGGCACCGCCAGTACGTGGTCCAGGTACTCGCCGTTGGTGACGGGGTAGCGGGACACCCGAAAAGCGTGGATGGTGACCTGGTGGCGGGGGGTTTCCTTGCGAAGCCAGTCCTCACGGACCCCCACGTGGGACCAGCGCGCCACCACCGCCGCTACCTCGTGGGGGTCCAAGCCGACGGTGACGGTGGCCGCCGGGAGTTCCACCAGGTCCGGTTGGCGGGTGGCCAGGCGGGGGTCCCCGATCAACGCCAACATCGTGCCCGCCGCCAACCGTTCGGCGAAGGGCCGCTGATCGTCCCCCAGGTGTTCGATCAGCGTGGCGGCGTCCACTCGGCACAGCGCCGCCACCGCCGGCCCGGCGAGGCGCAGGGCCAGCCCCGAGCGGGCCAGTTCCGCCTCAGGCTCCGGGGCCACCGCCGGCGGGGCGTCGGGACCGGTGTCACCGGTGGGATCGGTGCGGGCGGAGGTTTGCGGGGCGGCGGTGGGTTGCCGGGTGGGGGTGGGTTCGGGGACCGGCGGTGGGCCGGGGGATGGCTGGTGCATGGGGCGGGGATTCTGGTGGGGTTTGTCGGCCAGGGTTGGCAGGTGTGCTAACCCGGGCCCTTCATGACGCTGACGCTGGAGGCCATCGAGGATCTGCCCCCCGAAACTACCGGGGCCCTCACGTTTCACCTGCCCCTGGAGTTGGCGGCGTTGCAGCTGGCCGGCGCCCCCGAAGCGGTGATCAACGCCCGGATCGAAGCCCGCCTGACCGAGGCCTACGCCGCGGGGCTGGTGGACCCGCCGTTCTACCGTTGGGCGGTTAACCATTACACCCCGGTGGCCCAGCAGCTGCTGAGCCCGGACCCCCACGCCCGGGACGCGGCCCTGGTGGCGATCGAACCGTTGGCCGCCGGGCTGGCCGGGGCCGCCTTCCACGGGCTGATCCGGCTGGGTTACGGCCTGTGGCGGCATCGCCCAGCGGAGGTGGCCCGGGGTTTGGCCTACCTACGGTGCCGGCGCCAGGTGCTGGGTCAGCCCCACTGGGCGGCCCGACCCGGTGATGATCCGGACCCGACCCGCCCCCCAGGCCACCCGGGTCCGCCGGCCTCGTTGCCCCCGGCGGAGGAACTGGCAGGCAGCACGGTGTTCGATCAGATGAACCTGGCCGCCGGTACCCCCGAGGCCGGCCGGTTGCTGCGAGGGGATCTGCCGCTGACCGTCGGGCGCTTGCTGGCCACCTCCATGGCGCTGGTGCAGCGCAACCCCGGTTCCTTCGTGGCGGTGCACACCCTCACCGGGTTGCATGCCCTGTGCGAACTGCACGTCGTGGCCGAGGGCCCCCCGGCGCTGGACCAGGCGGTTCGGGACTGCAGATTGCGGGACTGGTGGGCCAGCTACGGGCTGGCGTTGGGCGCGGCCGGGGCGCTGGTGTCGCTGCTGGTCCCTGAACCCATCGGCCAGCTCGAGGCCTCACCGGCCCAGCCCGACGCGGTGGTGGCCGCCGCCGTCGCCAGCGGCGAGACCCATAACGTCAAAGTGGCGATGGCCCTGCGGCGGCTGTGGCAGTTCGGCCTGCTCGAGGACCACCAGGTGGTGCAGTTGGCCCGCGTCAAGCTGGCCGCCAGCGCCCGGCCCCGCTGATCAGGGACCATCCTGAGCCGGCCGCCGCGCCGGGCTAGCGTCACCACGCCCGGTGACACGGCCGGGCCCGGCAATGGGGGAGCGGATCCGATGAGCAACATCGAACGGCGCGGCGGCACCAGGCGGACCGCCCCGGCAGAGTGGTTCGACGGACACGTGGAGATGGAAGCCATCCTGGAGGACAGCGCCCACGGGGTGCGCCAGAACCGGGTGCATTTCCACGATGGGGGTCGTACCCACTGGCACCTGCACACCGGGAGCCAGGTGCTGTACTTCGTGGCCGGCCAGGGCATGGTGCAGGAGGACGGCGGGCAGGAACAGCCCTGCGAGGCCGGTGACATCGTGCACGTCCACCCCGGAGCCAAACACCGTCACGGCGCCCGAGAAGGCGGATCCGCCACCCACATCGCCATCACCCTGGGCGAGTCCATCTGGGACAACGACGCGCGCTACCCCCACTGAGCGCACCTCGTCATCCCACTGAATCCCACTGACCGAACGTCAATTCCATACGGTATGGCACCATACCTGGAGGTTCGATACTGATGAGTACGGAACGCGGTGTGGTGTTGCGGCGTGAAGACGGCCCGTTGTTGCGGGGCCAGGGAAGCTTCATTGACGGGTTGCGTCACCCGTTGCTGGAGGGAGCGCTGCACGCCGCCTTCGTGCGTTCCACCGAGGCCCACGCCACCATCGTGTCGATCGACACCGCCGCCGCCTTGGCCACTGACGGTGTGGTGGCGGTGTTCACCGCGGCAGATCTGAACCTGTGGCCGTTGCCGCCCCGCTTGCCCATGATGAACAAGGCCATGGTGCGTCCCATGCTGGCTGATGGCGTGGTCCGTTTCGTGGGGGAACCAGTGGCCATGGTGGTGGCCACGGATCGCTATCGGGCGGCAGATGGCCTTGAAGGCGTCAACGTGCAGTACCAACCGCTCCCGGTGCTCACGGACTTGGACCGCTCCCGTGACGGTGAGGTCCTGTTGCACCCGGCGGCGGACACCAACATCTCCTTGCAATGGGCTGGCAAGCCGTTTGAGGAAGACCCTTTCGCGAACTGTGATGTGGTGGTGTCCTTCGATCTGCGCCACCCTCGGCTGGCGCCGAGCCCTATTGAACCGCGCGCCGGGGCGGTGGCGTGGGGACCGGACGGGCGGGCCACGGTGTGGGTCTGCTCCCAACGGCCGGCAGGCGCCAAATACGTCATCGAATGCTCCATGGGCCTGGAACCGGGCACGGTGCGGGCCATCGCCCCCGACGTGGGCGGCGGGTTCGGGGCCAAGGGCGGGTACGGCTGCTACCCCGAGGATGTGGTGGCCACCTTCGCCGCCCGCCAGTTGGGACGGCCCATCCGCTGGTGTGAAACCCGCAGCGAGGCCATGGTGGCCATGGGTCACGGTCGGGCGTCACGGCACCGGGTCCGCATCGGGGGCCAGCGCGACGGCACCGTGGTGGCCTATGAGGTGGACGCCCTGCAGGACTCCGGCGCCTACCCGGCGATGGGCACGAACGTCACCACCAACCTGCGCAACTCCGGCACCGGGGTGTACACCATCGCCCACGCTCGCATGGCTGGTACCTCGGTGGTCACCAACACCACCCCCACCGTGGCCTTCCGCGGCGCCGGCCGACCCGAGGCGGCGGGGGACATCGAACGGGCCATGGACCGCTTCGCCGCCGCCATCGGCATGGATCCCCTCGTTGTTCGCCAGCGCAACGTGGTGGCCGAGGACGCCTTCCCCTACAAGACCGCCACCGGGTCCACCTATGACAGCGGTCGCTACGGGGAGTCCCTGCAACGCGCCGCCGACGCCGCGGGCTACCGGGCCTTGCGGGACGAACAGGCCCGCCGCCGGGCCAACGGTGATCGGCTGCAGTTGGGCATCGGGGTCAGCTGCACGGTGGAGATCACCGGCGGCGGTGAGGGCGAAACGGCGTCGCTGACCATGGCCTCCGACGGCGCGGTCACCGTGATCGTGGGGACCTCACCGCACGGCCAGGGCCACGAGACCACCTTCGCCAGTGTGGTGGCCAGCGAGTTGGGCATCGATCCCGAGCAGGTCACCGTGCTGCACAGTGACACCGACCTGTCCCCCTTCGGTGGGGGCACCATCGGTTCCCGTTCGGCGCAGTTGGGTGGGTCCGCGGCCCACGGCGCGGCCCGGGCGGTCATCGATAAGGCCCGCGAGCGCGCCGCTGAACTGTTGGAGGCCAACCCCGACGATGTGGTGTTCGATCCCGCCGGCGCCCACTTCCACGTTGCCGGCACCCCCGCCCGATACCGGCAATGGGCCGACCTCGGCGCGTTCTCGGCTGACTTTTCGTTCAAACCGGCCGGCGGGTCCGGAACCTACGCCTTCGGATCCTGCGTGGCGGTGATCGAACTGGACACCGAAACCGGCGCCGTCACCGCCCGCCAACTGGTCAGCGTGGATGACGCCGGCACGCTGCTGAACCCGCTGCTGGCCGAGGGACAGGTGCACGGCGGACTCGGCCTGGCGGTAGGGGCGGCGCTGCTGGAGGAGATGATCTATGACCCCGACGGCACACCTCGCACCGCCAACTTTGCCGATTACCCGGTGATCTCCGCCACGGAGACCCCCAGCTTTGACACCCACGAGATGGAAACCCCCACCCCGTTGAACCCACTCGGCGTCAAGGGGGTGGGCGAGTCCGGCACGGTGGTGGCCACCCCCGCCCTGCAAAGCGCGGTGCTCGACGCCCTGGTCCCCTTCGGCGTCACCCACTTGGACCTCCCGTACAGCCCTGAACGGGTCTGGCGGGCCATGCAGCAACCAACGTGACGGAGCACGGCGGGACCGGGGTGCAGCCCCCGCCGGGCATGTTCGCCTCGATGGCGGTACGGAACTTCCGGTTGTTCTTCATCGGGCAGTTCGTGTCCCAGGTGGGGAACTGGCTGCGGATGGTGGGCCAGACGCTGCTGGTGTTGCACCTGACCGGCAACGGGGTGGCGGTGGGTGCCCTGGTGGCCTGCCAGTTCCTGCCGGTGCTGCTGATCGGGGCCTGGGCCGGTCTGGTGGTGGACCGCTCCGACAAGCGCCGGCTGCTGTTGATCATCCAGAGCTTGGCCATGATCCAGTCCGTGGTGCTGGCCACGTTGGCCTTCATGGACCAGCCGCCGCTGTGGGCGTTGTTCGCGGTGGCTCTCGGTGGAGGGTTCGCCACCGCCTTCGACAGTCCCGCCCGCCGCTCCTTCGTGGTCGAGATGGTCCCGAAGGTGCTGGTCCACAACGCCGTTAGCCTGAACAGCGCGCTGATGACCTCCGCCCGGGTGGTAGGCCCGGCGCTGGCCGGCATCCTGGTCGATACCGTGGGGTACGGCTGGTGTTTCGTGGTGGACGGCACCAGCTACCTGGCGGTTTTGGCGGCGTTGGCGATGATGCGCAAGGCGGAACTGCGCGCCGCCACCCCGGCCATCCGGGCCAAGGGTCAGATCCGCCAGGGTTTCCGCTACGTGAGGTCGGTGCCGGAGCTGTGGATCCCACTGGCCATGATGACCATGATCGGCACCTTGGCGTTCAACTTCCAGGTGGTGTTGCCGTTGTTCGCCACCCGCAGCCTGGGCGGCGAACCGCGCATGTTCACGCTGCTGTACTCGGTGCTGAGCATCGGGTCCGTGTTCGGGGCGTTGGGCACGGCGCGTCGCCAACGGGTCACCTTGCGTCACGTGCTGTGGGGGGCGCTGGCGTTCGGGGTGTCGATGACCGCGCTGGCGGCCTCACCCAACTGGTGGGCGGCGTTTCCTTTGGCCATGGCCCTCGGCGCCAGCAGCGTGGCGTTCATGACCGCCTCCACGGCGCTGGTGCAGACCGAGGCCGGGGCGGACATGCGGGGCCGGGTGCTGGCCCTGCAGTCCATGGTGTTCTTGGGCAGCACCCCCATCGGCGGGCCGATCCTGGGTGCGATCTGCGAGTTCGCCGGGGCCCGGGTGGGGGTGCTGGTGGGCGGGATCGGAACCCTGGCCGCAGCGGTGTTCGGTAAGTGGGCGGTCACCCGTCACGGGCCGAACCGGGTGGCGGGGGTCCCTTCGTCGATCAGCCCGACCAGGCTTGCGCCGTACCAGCAATGACGAAGGAAGACCCCCATGACGTCAGCCGATACAGGTCGGTGCGTTCGACGCCGTCCTCGAGGCGGCGTTGCACCCGGAAGCCGATCTCGGGGGAGTCCTGGGGTGAACCGGGCACCCGCACCATCAGCACCGTCACCTCGACGTAGCGCGCCGCCGGCTCCTCGCCCCGGCCGCGGCGGGCCTCGAGGTCACCCACCAGCGCCCGGGCCCGGTGTTCGGCGTCAACGGCAGCGAACCACGGCGCCCAGGCCGCCACGTCGGGTTCGATGACCACCGGGGGGGCTTCGATCCCGGGGGGCCACGGCGGCAACCGGCCCTGGTCTCCGTCCCCGTCTCCGTCCCCACCCGCCACGGTGGCGTCGGCGTCGGTTGGCGACCTCGGGGCGGCGGGGGCGACATCTTGCGGGGGGCGGGTCAGTGCAGGTGAGGGGCCCTGCGGCGGTCTGCTGTCAGGGGCGGAGGCGGTGACGGTGCCGGGTCCGCCGGCGGCCAGGGTGACGGATCGGGCGCTGCGACCCAGTAGCAGGATCAGGGTGCAGGCCACCGCACCGCCGGCCAGGCCCATCCCGAACAGCCACCCACCTCGGCGCGGCACCGTCACTGGTCGGGGCCATCGTCTGGTGCCCAAACCGGCCACCAGCGGGCTCGCCGCCACCATCCGCAGCGCCGCCACCGCACCGCAGGCCAGGGTCAGGCCCCCCAACAGGGCCACCTTGGTGGCGAACTCGGTGGTGGCCGGCGCCGCCAACAGCACCGAGCCCAACCCGGTCAGCGCCCCGAACGCCACCCTCGCCCCGGCGGCGTCGGGCACCGTCTTGGGATCGGTGACCATGAAGGCGGCAAAGATCAACGTCTCCGGTGAGGACATGATCCGCCACCACAGTTCGCCGTTACACAACGGCACCGGATGCCACGAGGCGGCGATGCAGTGACCGCTGGCAGCCAGCACCGCCAGCCCGGCGCCGAGCGACAACAGGTAGGCGACGGTGATGGCGCTGACCCCCGCCCGTCGGGTGACCACCACCGCACCCACCACGATCAGCGTCAGCGCCACGGCCAATGACGGCCCGAATCGGCCCCAATACAGCACCTGGAGATCCGCCCGCTGGGAGCCCAGGACCACCATGGCCACCAGCAGACCGGCATTGGACGGGTTGAACAGGTGGCGTCCCCGCCAGCGGATGAGGTACTTGGTGACCATCGCCAACGCCGCCACCCCGGCGAACAGCCCCAGCCCGCCGGTGGCCCAGGGCTGGTCGGGACCGGTGCCGGGATGGCGCAACAGCAACGCCACCCCGTTGCCGGTGAGCAGGGCGCTGGCGGGCCACATGATCAACCGGTAGCGCAGGAACGTCATCGACAGTTCCATCAGCGCGCAGGTGGCCAGGCTGATCAGGATCTGCGGTACCGACAGCGGGAAACCGAGCACGCTCTGACCCAGCGCCTGCACCGACAGCAGGACCGCTGATTGCGCCAACCGGGGATCGCCCAGCCGGGGCAGGACCACCGGGTACGGGCCCAGGCGGACGCCGCCCACCGGTCCAACCGGAGGCGCTACCGCCACCGGACTCAGCCCTTCTTGGTGGTGGCCCCGGCGTCCACCGCCAACAGGGGCAGCGGATCATCCTCCACGAAGATGCACTCGCCGGGGCATTGCATCGAGCTTTCCACCACGACCTGCTCGAAGCGTGTGGGCACCTGCGCCAGGCAGCGGGAGCCGCCGGGATCGTTGAGCGCTACCCCGGCCTCTCGCACGTAGGCGATGCCGTCCTCCAAGATGACGAACACCTCCGGGCAATGGTCGGTGCAGATCCCGTCGCCGGTGCACAGGTCCTGATCGATCCACACCCGCATCGGTGTCAGCCTACGGTCCCGAGCCGCTCCGTCGGCCGCGGGAGTCAGGCCATTAGGCTCAGTCGGCGTCGACCGTACGGGGAGCGTGCGTGGCCACATCACGGTTGGGCGGTGCCGGCAGCGGCGGGCGTGGCGGTGGAAGCTCGCGGCCCGGCGGAGGGCGCCGTAAACCATCTCGATCCCTGGCGCCGGCCCGGGGACCGCTTCCAATGGCGGCGCGGCCCACGCTGGGAGCCGCCCGGCACGGTTCGGCGTCCTTGGCCGCCCGTTCGTTGGAGGCCGCCGGCCGGCGGGGCCCCCGGGCGCGGTGGCGTCAGCTCCGACGGGTGGTGTGGTCCAAAGCGGCGCTGGCGGTGTTGCTGCTGGCCGCGGTCGCCGCGGGGTTGGTGGGATGGCGCGCCACCATGGTGCAGCCGCGATCGCTGGCGCCGCACGCCGCGTTGGCCTTCCGGTCCGCGGCGGCGGGTGCGGAACCGTTGCGGTTCGAGGTCACCGGCGGCGGGTCCGCCAGCGCCACGCTGTCGGGAGTGACGGTGACGCGGGTGGTGCGGACCGGTTCCACGGTGGAGGTGTGGTTGCCGTCGGGTTTGCCGCAAGGGGTCTACGAGTTGCAGCTGCGCATCGATCGCAGCCTGCCGTTCGGTTCTAGCAGCGGGCGCTGGACGGTGGCCATCGATGACGTCGCCCCGACGCTGGTGGTGGATCCGCCGCCGGCGTCGGTGCAGCTGGGCCGGCCCCTGACCCTGACCGGGACCATGGAACCCGGCGCCCGCCTCAGCACGGTGGACCCCACCGGCACCCTCTTCGAGTTCCTAGCCGGCTCGGTGACGGGGACCACCCCGCCCCTCACCCAGCCCTTCACCCTCGCCTTCCCCGGCCCCCCCGGTGACACCTTGGAGGTGGTGGCCACCGACGCCGCCGGGAACGCCACCAGCGTGGCCGTGACCCTGCCGGTGGTCCGGCCCGGTGCGTCCAAGGCAGTGCAGTTGTCCCGTTCGGGTTGGGCCAACCCCACGGTGCGGGCCGCCACCCTGGCGTTGTTGGACCGCGGCGAGATCGACACCGTGGTGTTGGACCTCAAGGACGAATCCGGCGCCGTGACGTTCGGGACCGCGGTGGCGCTGGCTGCGGACATCGGCGCGGTCAGCGCAACGGCGCCCTCACTGGACGATGCGGTGCAGGAGTTACACGGTCACGGGGCGCGGATCATCGGCCGGGTCGTGACGTTCAGCGACCCCCGGCTGACCCGCTGGGCGTGGGCCAACGGGCGGCCCGAGTGGGTGTTGCAGGACCGTACCGGCCAGCCGCTCGATGCCCTCGGTGGGGTGGCCAACTACGTGCAGCAGCCGGTCCGGGAGTACAACCTGGCGTTGGCCGAAGAGGCCGCCAGGGCCGGTATCGACGAAATCCTGTGGGACGGTTTGGGCCGGCCCGAGGGCGATCCCGAGGAGATGGTGGTCCCGGGGCTCACCGGCACCGGCCGTACCACCGCGGACATGATGGTGGAGTTCCTCGGCCAGGCCCGGGCCCGGTTGCGGGCGCTGGGGGTGTACCACGGGGCCAGCCTCTCGCCGGTGGCGGCCACCCGTCCCGAGAACGTCGGTCAGCCGGTGGACCGCATGGCGGCGGTGGTGGACGTGATCGCGCCCCGGTTGTTCCCCTCCTCGTTGGAGGCCGGCGAGTGCGGGTTGACCGCCCCCGCCACCCGGCCGGCGGAGGCCGTCACCTGCCTGGCCGGTCCGTTCCAGGCCCAGTTGGCCGGGACCGCGGCGGTGCTGATGCCATGGGTCCCCGACGGCACCGTGGACGGCGTGGTCTACGGCCCGGCCGAGGTCACGGCCCAGATCCAAGCGGCTGCGGCGTTGGCCACCGGCGGGTATGTGCGGTTCAACCCCGCGTCGCGGTACGACCAGTTGGGCGGCTGAGACCGGCTGAGACCGGCTCAGGCCCGCTCGCCGGCGGTGATCGTGGGCGGCCCGGCGAAGGCCTGGGCCAGGCTCATCCACTCCGCCGCCGCGGGCCCGGTGGTGCGCAGCGCGGTGGCGGCGATCGGCATGCGTTGGGTCACCACCAGGCAGAAGTCCTCGGCGTGGCCGGTGACCCGGTCTGCGGCGTCCTCCGGGCCCCAGGTCCACGTGGCGCCGGAAGGGGCGACCAGCTCCACCCGGACCGGGGCTTCGGGCACCGCTTGGCCACGGTTGGCGTAGGACCAACCGCGAGTGGTGATGCCGATGTGGGCCACGTGCCGCAACCGGTCGCTGGGGGGGATGGGCCGACCCAGCGCGGCCGCCACGTCCTGACCGTGGGCCCAGGTCTCCATGAGCCGGGCAGTGGCGAAGCTCAACGCGCTCATGGAGGGGCCGAACCAAGGAATGCGGTCCTTCGCCCCCAGTGGCTCAAAGGTGGCGAGCATCCGGGTGCGGGTTTCACGCCACCAGGCCAACACCTCGGCCCCGCTGCGACCTGAGGGGGAACCGAAGGCGTCCAGGCCGCCCTTCATGACCTCCGCCTTGGCGGCCTCGAAACGTTGGGGCTCGGCTGCGGCCAGGTACCCGGCCTGGTCTGCTTGCACGATGTGCACGATGTTGGCCCGCACGTCCCACCCTGCGGCGACGGTCGGGGTGGCCCAACCGGCGTCGTCGAGGTCGGCCACGATGTCATCAAGGGCTTGTTGCTCCGCGGCCAGGTCGGCGCAGATCCCGCCCATCGAAGATCCCTCGTTGGCGCGTGCTGTCCCTGTTTTCTCAGTTCCTGCGGTCACGGCGGCAGTCTTCCAGACCGCCTGCCGTCCCGCGGCACGGCGAGCCATCCCACCCGCCACTCTTGGTGCCGCATTTCGTCAGTAGGACCGCAGAGGGTGTTGTATCGCGCCCTTTTGGGTTTCTCCGGTGACGAAACTCAGGTGTCCGTGCGCTCTTTTGGGTTTCTCCGGTGACGAAATGTCGGGGTCAGGACGTTGCGCTGGTGACGAAACTCCGGCCGCAGCGGCTTTGTCCGGTGACGAAGTATCGGCGGGAAAGGGTTTGTCCGGTGACGAATCCGGGCCTGCGGATAGTTCGGTTTCAGGCCGAGTCAGCGTGACGGTGGGAGCCCTCGTCGATCAGGGATTGGCGGGCCAGCACGGCCAGCTTGACCCTGCCGGAGCAGTACGAGTCCGACCCCAATGGGTTCGGCGTCTTCGCGGTGCCGGTGCTGGTGGGTTTGGCGACCCGATCATGGGTGGCCACTGTCGTCATCGCCGCCGGGCAGGCCGCCAGCCCGTTGGTCCCGCTCCCGTTGGTGGCGGCGGTGGTGGTGGTGGTGGTGGGCATCGATTGGGGTCTGGGATCTGACACCATCGGGAGGTGAGTGCCGGGGTTGTTGTCGCGCTGGCCGGGGTTTTTCTGGTGGCGGCGCTGGTGCAGGGCATCTCCGGGTTCGGTTTCGCCCTGCTGAGCATGCCGTTGCTGAGCCTGATCGTGGACCCCAAACAGGCCGTCGCCGTGTCCACCCTGATAGGAACCGTGGCCTCGGGGTCGGTGCTGGTCCGCCACCGTCATTTCGTCCGATGGGACCTGGCCCGGCCGTTGCTGGTTTCCGCCGCCGCCGGCATGCCGCTCGGCCTGTATCTGCTGGTGGTGATCGCCGAACGGCCGTTGCGGTTGCTGCTAGCCGTGGTGGTGGTCGCGTTCGCCGGGCTCCTGGCCTTCGGATGGCGTTTGCAAGGCACCAACCGGGCCTTCGTGGCGCTTGCGGGGTTCATCAGCGGGCTGCTCAACACGTCCCTCAGCACCAACGGCCCGCCCTTGGTGGTGGTGCTGCAGGCTCGGGATCTGGAACCCGACGAGTTCCGGGGCACCATCTCGGCGCTGTTTTTCGCCAGCGGGCTGGGCGCCAACGTGCTGTTGGCCGGTGCCGGCCGCTACCACCAGGAGACCCTGGTGCAGGCGGCCATCGGCGTGCCGGCGTTGCTGATCGGCAGCGCCGTCGGTGCACGGCTGGCCCAGCGAGTGCCGCCAGCGGGGTTTCGCCGGATCGTGCTGGGGTTACTGGTGGTCACCGCGCTCGCCAGCGCCATAGCGGCCATCACAAGCTGACCCCACGTCCGGTCGGCCGCGGTTCGCCGGGCGGGCCGGGCGGTTCGGGTGGGCTGCGGTTTACCGGGCGGGCGGGGATGTGGGGGTCCGGTTAGCCTGCACCGCCATGACGACGGTGACCCATCGGCTCGTGGCCTTCAACACCGCCCAGGAATCGGAGAACAAGATCCACGACAACGAGGTGGCCCAGCGTTTCGGGTTCACCGGCGGGCTGGTTCCCGGCGTGGACGTGTACGCCTACCTGTCGTGGGGTCCGGTACAGCAGTGGGGCCGGCAGTTCCTGGAATCGGGCACCATGACCGCCCGCTTCGGCCGTCCCACCTATGACGGTGACCTGGTCAGCGTGGAGTGGGATGGCGAGACGCTGGCGTTGCGCAACCCCGGCGGTGACGTGGTGTCCGAAGGCCGGGCCGGGCTCGAAGCGGTGGCGGGGCCGGACCTCGCCGAGTATCCCCGAGCCGAGAAGCCACCTCGCGAGGCCCGCCCCCCGGCCGCCCCCCAATCCCTACCGGTGGGTACGGTGCTGGGCACCTGGAGCGCGCATTTCCACGCCGACAAACACCGCCAGTACCTCGACGATGTGCGTGAAACCCTGCCCATCTACCGGGAGTTGGGCGTGGCGCATCCCGGGTGGGTGGCCCGCACCGGCAACTGGATCCTGTCCGAGAACGTGGTGCTCGGTCCATGGATGCACGTGGGGTCCACCATCACCAACCTGGCGCTCATCCCCGATGGTGCGCTGGTGGAAACCCGGGGCACGGTGGCCGCCGAATACGAGAAGAAGGGCCACCGCTTCTGCGAGTTGGACCTGTTGGTCACCGCCAACGAGGTCCCCGCGGCGCTCATCCGCCACACCGCCATCTACCGACCCCGACAAGTTGCCGAATTGGGCTGACGCGCCCCGCGCTCACCACCGCCACGCCCGGCACCTTCAGCGCCGACAGGTCACCGCGCCAGCACCGCCGGAACGCCATCGCGAACCGGCACTCCCCGAAAAATGGCGAACCCGGAGCCCCACCCGCGCACGATCACGCTGCGCCAACCGTCGGCCCAAGCCCACCCCGCGCCGGGTGACACTTCCGCGAACGAGTACCCGGTGACCCCAACGACATCCGGTCACACCCGGTGCATCGCCAGGTGGAAACCCGTGGCACACGATCAAACGAGGAACAGGTAGCCGCAAGCCCCGCCGGGTCCGGGGATCGCCCGGCACAGTGGAGCCTGATCGGCACCGCGGCCCGCCGGTACCGGCTAACGGGTCGCCCGAAGCCCACTGCGAAGGCACAACATCCCGAGGATGGGGTGCCGGGGGCAGTTCCGAACTGCGTTAGATGATTGCGACGGGGAGCGGATGGGTTGACTTGTGCACTTTGGTCGGGATTTGGGCCAGTGCCCACCGGGGTGCAGCGCTGTGACCTGCCCTTTTGTGAGATGGGCCCCGCAGCGCGCCTTCCAAAGTGCACAAGCCAAAGCTGGTCAGAGGTCTGTCGGTATATTTCATGCACTTTTGATCAAGCAGGACGGCGGTGGGCCCGGGGTCAGCGTCAACTTTGGGGCAGCGATCGGGGCTGCAACCTTGGCGGCGGCAAGATGAGCTTCGGGTGATGTCCGGTTTTGTCCGGGGAACGGGCCCGCCGTGTGGTGCGTTCGATCGCGGCCGGGCGGGCCGGCAGTCGGGCGCCGGCTCCGGCGATCGGGTGTGTGTCCACCGCTCCGGCCTGATGTCACCCTGGGGCCAGCGTCGCAGTAGTTGCTCGGGTTCGCGTGGGCCAAGGTCGCCGTCGACGGGGAGTGATGGGGGTCGACCACGATCAGGTGGGCTGGGGGCAGGTGTTGGCTGCGGGGGATGGTGGCCTGGTGCTTCGGGATCATGGTGCCTGCGGCCAGTCGGCGGTAGTCGCCGAGGTCCGGATCAGCCTCGCTCGCTGCTGGCCCACCCGGCGGGGTCGACCGCGGTGGGGTGGGTCAGGTGGCTGGGTGCTGGCTGCGGCGGATCGTGGTCTGCCGCCTGCGCACCATGACGCCTGCGGCCAGTGCCGCGGCGGCCGCTGCGGTCAGGATCAGCCACGGTCGCGCTTGACCGGCTCCAGCGCTGGAGGCTCCATCGGTGCGGGCCTCGGCCCCAGCCTGTTCGCCGGCAACCGCCTTGGCAGCCGGGCCCGCGCCCGATCCCGATCCCACCGCTGAGTCCGCGCCGATACTTGTAGGTACGATACCAACGGGTACGATACCAACGGGTACGGTGCTGACTGGTACGGTACTAACTAGTACGGTGCTGACCGGTACGGTACCCGAGGGTATGGTACTGGTGGGGAAGGTATCCGTGGGTGCGGGTCGGCTGGGTGGGGTGGACGGGGCCGGGGGCTCGGTGGTGTTGGTGTTGGTGTTGGTGTTGGTGTCGGCGTCGGCGTCGGCGTCGGCGGATCCGTTGGTGGGGACGGTGACATCCCCCTCGAAGGTGCCGTCACCGGGTGTCACCCGGGGCGGCAAGGTGGCAATGACGGAGGTGGTGGGGCCAACGGTGGTGCTGGCGCCGGGCAGGGGAGTGGGCTCACCGGTCACCGTGATGGGCCCGGGCGGTTGGGCCAGAGCGGCGCCGGGGGACAGCAGGGCGCCGGACGCGGCCAGTCCCACGCCCAACACCACTACCACCACTGCACAGAGTCTTCGCGCCACAGCCTGTAGTGATCGCACCGGTGGCCTCAACCTGCCACGGGGAACGTTGCCCGCCACCGGGCCCCGTCAGTAGGCCCGGTGACCCACGGTCGGTGGCCGCCAGCCGGTCGATCGACCCCCGTGGAGCCCGAAAACCCGGTCGGGTCGGCGCGATCCATCAGCGGATCGGCGCCCAATCCAACCGGGTCCGGGTCTGCCGGGGTGGTCCTCACACCGCCCCGGGAGCCGACCGACCGATGATGTTGGGATCATCGGGGCGCTTGAGGTCCACCCCGAACAGGCGCTGGGCCACCCGGCGGATCTGGATTTCTTCCGAACCCTCGGTGATGCGGTACCGGCGGTGATGGCGGTAGATGTGCTCGAAGGGCTTGTGGCGGGTGTAGCCGATCCCGCCATGGACCTGGATGGCCAGATCGGCTGCCTCGCACACCAGCCGGTTGGCCTGATAATTCGCCATGGATACCTTGTCCGACACCTGCATGTGATGGTTGCGGTCCAGGTACCACGCCGTCTTGAGCACCAGGTTCCGCACCATCTCGCAGCGGGTCTGCATCTCCGCCAGCGGGAACTGGATGGCCTGGTTGCGCCACAGCGGCTTGCCGAACACATGGCGGTACTTGGCGTAGGCCACCGATTCGTTCACGCAGAACTGGGCCGCGCCCACACCGGAGGCAGCCTGACGGATGCGGTTCTCGTGCACGAACATGTTGGCCATCTCCAGGCCCTTGCCCTCGCCACCCAGGATGCAATCCGGGCCACTGACGCGAACGTTGTCCAGGGTGAGCTCCGCATGCTCGGACGGCATGTTGAACGTCCACCACATGAAATCAACGTTGAAACCGGGGGTGTCGGTGGGCACCACGAAACAGGTGATGCCGTTGGCCTCGCCCTGATTGCCGGAGGTCCGGGCGAAGATCATGTCGTGGGTGGCGGTGTCCAACCCGGTGTTGAACCGCTTGTTGCCGTTGATGACCCACTCGTCACCATCTCGGTACGCGGTGGTCTCCAGCCAGGTGGCGTCCGAACCGTGGTCGGGTTCGGTCAACCCGAAGGCCAGCCGCATGTCCCCGGTGATCATCGGTTCGCACCATTTGCGTTGGTTTTCGGTGCCCACGTTGTGCACCATCAGCACCGTGGGGAAGTTGCCCACGATGGAAGATTCGTTCTGCAGGTCGTTGTGCAGGCCCAGTCCCTTGGCGGCGAGGTGCTCACGAATGACGGCCATGCCCAGGTTCGAACCACCGGAACCGCCCAGGTAGCTCGGCAGGGCCCACCGCAGGAAACCGGCCTTGTCCGCCCGGTTGCGCATCTCGCGCAGCAAGGCGTACCAATCCTCTCGGGGCACACCGCCCGCGTCCCAGTTGGTGCGGGCGTTCTCACGCCGATGGTCAAAGAAACGAATGTTGTCGTTCTCCTCCTCGAGCGGCTTGATCTCGGCCTCGATGAAGGCGTCGAGGTCACGCAGGAGGTCCTGCAGTTCGGCAGGGATCTCAAAATCCATGTGGTACCGGCTCCCGGGCGTTGTGAGGGAGCGGCCAGCCTAACTTCCGAGTGCTTGAGGCTCTGCGTCCGGTTTTCGGTGGGCTCAGCCCTGGGCGTGTTGCCAGGCGGCAGCGCTGGCGTAGGCCTCGCGTTCTTCGGGGATGGCCAGGTACGCCGAATGGTGGTTCCGCAACGCCGCCAGGTTGCGCAGGTAACCCGTGATGTAGCGGATCAGGAAGAACAGCCGGCCCATCTCGGTGAACTGGCGCACGTGGACCAGCTCGTGGGCGATCAGCGTGGAGCGACCATCGGAGGGTTCGTGGCGGCGCAGGAAGATCAGCCGGCCCGAGGTCATCCCCGCAGCCCCCGGTGGCAGCACCGGCACCTGCACCAGGATCGCCCGTCGGGCCACCCAGCGCGGCACCAGCGTGTACCGGTCCAGCTCGAGATCGCTGAGCTTGCGGATCCGGCTGGCGGAGCGAGGGCGTGTGGCCATAGGTCCCGCGGGATGGTATCGGCCCGATTCCCCGATCGCACCGCGGCCCCGCCAGTTGGTTCAGATTCGCCGCAGGGTGGTGGTCCCGGCCTTGCGTTCCCAGGTGGAGGTGGTGGCGATGGTGCCCTGTGGGTTGAGGGCGTCGTTGACGTGACGGAAAGCGAAGCGGGCCAAGGTGGGGTGCAGCTCGACCCGGACGTAGCCCCGGCGGCGGGTGTCGACCATGGCCACCTGATCCAACAACCCCAGACCGAATTCGAACAACGCGCCGCGCCCGTCAGCGAACCGCGAGCTGATCGAGCTCACCACGATCTCGTTGCCGAGACTGCCGACACTGCCGGACCCGAGGCGAAGGTCATTGACCATGGCGCAATGCAGGTCCCCGGTGAGGGCGACCAGGTTGGCCACGCCGGCCTCCACGCTGTCTTGCAGGAGCCGTTGGCGCGCCTTCGGGTACCCGTCCCATTGATCGAAAAGGGTCACCACCTCATCGCCGAGGTCCACCGTGAGATCCGCCAACGCGGTCTGGTTGCCCAGCACCGTCCAGGTGGTGTCGCTGCTGGCGTCGTCGTTGAACTGTTGACGCACCCACTGTTGTTGATCCTCGCCCAGCATGGTCCGCCGCGGGTCGGCCAACTCCACACAGGCCGCGCCGTCACCGAAGCTGCCGCCGCAGACCTGCACGGAGCGTTGGCTTCGTCCGTCCAGCAACACCAGATGAACGAGCCCACCCCAACGGAGGCTTCGACGGCAGCTGAACGGCACTCCGTCCGTCGGTGGCGGCAATCGGGTGGGCTGGTTCTCCCACCAGGCCCGGTAGGCCGCGGCCCGGCGCAGGGCGAAGGACTCAGTGGCGCCATCGTTGACGGAGTTGGCGGCGGCGTAGTTGTTCTGCACCTCGTGGTCGTCCCAGATCACTGCCCACGGTGCGGCGGCGGCGGCGTCTTGCAGATCGGGATCGGCCCGGTACCAGGCGTAACGGTGGCGGTAGCCGGCCAGATCCACCGCGGTGTCGGGGGG
The DNA here is from genome assembly GCA_046155365.1 of Acidimicrobiales bacterium. Lineage (GTDB taxonomy): Bacteria > Actinomycetota > Acidimicrobiia > Acidimicrobiales > CAIXPF01 > CAIXPF01. Next base: position 20,601 of record JBJXFH010000121.1, read on the forward strand.
ATGGGACCGTACCCCGGAGCCGCTGGCGCCGTCTTCATACATGAAATCGCCCAGGAACAGCACCAGGTCGGCGTGCTCCGCGGCCAGGTGACGCTGCGCCACGAACGTGCCGTGTTCGAAGTGTTGGCAGGCGGCGGCGGCGATCACCAGCGGCGTGGTGCGGTCATCGTGAGCGGGACTGGTCCGGGTGCGGCCGGTGCGACTGGTCCAAGGGCCGATGCGGAAGCGGTAGTGGTACCACCGGTTCGGCGCTAGCCCGGTGACCGTCACGTGCACGCTGTGACCGGCGTCAGCGGGGGCCGCAGCCTGGCCCGAACCCACCAGCGTCCCGAAGCCCTCGTCCTCAGCCACATCCCAGGCCACCGCGAAATCCACGCCGTTGGTCACGAAGTCCGCCATGCCCGCGCCCCACGCCTGCGGGTCCGGCGCCAAGCGGGTCCACAACACCACCCCGTCCGGTTCGGGATCGCCCGATGTCACCCCCAACCGGAACGGGTCACCGCTCAATTCCGGTGCCGGCGGGGTGGGCGCCGCGGTCACCACCACTGCCGCCGTGGATGCCGATGCCGATCCCGATGCCGCCGGGGTCGGGGTGGTCCCGGGCGCGGTGCCGCCGATACCGTTCGGTACGTTCTGGTCGGTACGGGAAGCGCCCGGGCGGCATGCGGCCAACGGCCAGGCGGCCACGGTGGCGCCCAACGCCAGGAAACGGCGACGCGTGAGCATCGAACGGTGGCCGCTCAGCCCAGGGCGAAGGCCACGGCGGCCCCGATGGGAATGAGGATCCAGCCCAGCGCGGTGAGCACGATGGCGTAGAACGCGAACTGCCGTGACTGATCGCGTGGCGGCCGACCGGCCCGGCCCACGGTCTCCCACAGCGCCGCCAGCGGTTGTTGCACGGTGAGCCCGATGCGTCGGCGGGCCACCGCGGCGCCGCGCAGGATGATCCATGACGCCAAACCGAACAGCACGAAGGCCACCACCGTGGCCAACACCGCGAAGGTCCGGGTGGGGGAGATGGCATCAAGGACCACCCGCCCGGCGGAGGACACCGCGGCCCCGCCCGCCACAATGGCCAGGCTGGGCAGGCCCACCGGGTTGCGTTTGTACCCCGGAGCCACCCGGGTGGCGGCCAGCCGGGCCCGGGCCAGCATGAGCCGGGCCGGATCATCGGGCGGGCAGGCGGCCTCCCGGCGGCTGTAGAGGTTCACCACGGCGTCGATCACGCTGCTCTGGTAACTGCGCACGATGAACCGGCTGACCAATTGCACGGCGATCCCCGCCATCACGCCCAGCGGCCCGCCGGAGACCTTCACGCCCCGCCCGCCGTTGCGGTCCAGCACTTCCAGTGAGCGCATGGCCAGGGTGTGGGCCTCCATGAACCGCTCGGGATGGCCCAGGGGTCGGGTGGAGGACAGCTCCAGCACGATGTCCCGGTCCACCACCGAGTGGGCGCCGATCTCCGCCAGGACCTTGTCCGCTTCCACCGAGTCCGTCTTGCGGAACAATCGGAACCGTTCGAATCGCTCGCCCAACTCGTCCAGCAGCAGGCTCCGATCAGCCCCGCCGTCCCCGAGCGGGTCCCCGGTGTTGTTCGTCCCGGCGCCGTTCAACCCAGTCCCGCCTCATCGAAGGGTCGGTCCTCGAAGGCCACCAGGGATCGGTGGTGGGTGACCAGCCCGGTGGCGGGGGACCACAGGTGCAGCAGCATCGCCGGGGGTTCCAGGGTCCAGGCCCCGCTGCCGGCACGGTTCAGGTGCAGTGCGATGGCATGGGCGGTGCTGGGGGCGGACATGGCCACGGTGCCGGCGAAGGCCACGGTGACGGCGCGGTGGAGATGGCCGCAGATCACCCGCTCCACGTGGCGGTGACGACGCAACACCGAGGCCAGCGCGTCGATGGAGGCCGGCTGAAGGGCCATGGCGTCCATGAAGGCGATGCCGGTGGCGAAGGGCGGATGGTGCAGCACCACCATGGTGGGCCGGGTGGGCTGGGCGCCGAGTTGGCTGTCCAGCCACGCCAACTGCTCTCCATCGAGGCCGCCGGCATCCGAACCGGGGATCACCGAGTCCAGCACCACCAGCCGCAGCGGGGCCAGGTCCTCCACCACGTAGGCGCAGGGCCCATCGGTGTCGGCGGGGCCCACGGGGGCGCTGCTGAGGTAGTGGTGGGTGGTGAAGGCGGCCCGCAACGCCGCCCGGCGATCGTGGTTGCCGCACAGCAGGCGGACCGGCATGGGCAACGGCGCCAGGATCCGGGCCAGGTTGTCGTATTGGCTCGGCGTGCCGTCATTGGTGAGATCGCCGCTGCATAACACCAGGTCAGGTGCCGGATCAAGGGTGAGCAGCACCGCCACCGCCCGGCGCAGGAAGGCCTCGGTGTCAATGCCCGACGTGCTGGCGGTGCGGGCGCCGGCATCCAGGATGTGAGGGTCACTCAGCTGCGCCACCAGCCGACACCCCGCCGTGGCCCGCGCCATGGGCACGATCGGATGGCCGGTTGACGCGTCCTGCGGCCGGTGCCGGGCACCCTCCGACATCGGCTCCATGGGCGACACTCATGAACGATAACGCGGGGTTCGTTCCTACCGGGTGGAATGCCCTGTGAGGGTGATCCGGCATCAGCCCCCGCCTCCTACGCTTTGGGGATGACGCTGCGGGTGGGGTTCTTGGGGGCCGGTCTCATCGCCAACTACCACGCCTGGTCCCTCAGCCAGGGCGGCGAGGGGTCCGTGATCACCGCCGTGCACGATCCCGATGAGGCCCGGGCGGTGGGTTTCGCCCAACGGTTCGGGGCCGCCGTGCTGGCCGGAGCCGATGAGGTGATCGCCGCCAGCGACGCGGTCTACGTGTGCACCTGGACCTCGCTGCATCGTCCGCTGGTGGAACAGGCGGTGGCCGCGGGTCGGGCCGTGTTCTGTGAGAAGCCGCTGGGGGTCACCGCCGCGGAGGCGGAGGCCATGACGGCGTTGGCGGAGTCCGCCGGGGTGGTCAACCAGGTGGGCCTGGTGCTGCGCTCGGTGCCGGGGTTCGCCCTGCTGCGATCGTTGCTGTCCGATCCTCAGGCCGGGCGGCTGTCCACGGTGATCTTCCGTGACGATCAGGAGCTGCCGGTGGGCAATGTCTACGGCTCCACCTGGCGCGCCGATCGCCACAAGGCCGGCGCCGGCACCCTGCTGGAGCACTCCATTCACGATCTGGACCTGCTGGAGTGGCTTTGCGGCCCGCTGGATCGGGTCAGTGCCTACCAGGATCACCTCCACCGGCTGGAGGGCATTGAGGACACGGTGTCAGTGTCGTTCCGGTTCTGTGGTGGCGGCACCGGGGTGTTGAGTTCCACCTGGCATGACATCCCTGACCGGCCCTCCAGCCGGCGTTTCGAGTTGTTCACCGAGCGAGCCCGTTTCGAGGCCGAAGGCAACGCCGCCGAACGGGTCAGCTGGGGCTACCGCGGCGACGAGCAGCACCATGCCGAAGGGTACGGGGCGCAGCAGGATGCGTTGACCGCCCGCGGGGTGGCCCCGTCCCGGAACGCCGATGTGGCCTTCGTGGAGGCGGTGCGGGCCCAACGCCCGGCGTCACCGGACTTCCGGGCGGCGTTACGGGCCCATCATCTGGTGGATGCGGTGTACCGATCAGCCCGTTCCGGCGGCGCCGCGGTGGACGTCAGCTCGGGCACCGGTCTGACGGGTTGAGGCTGAGGCTCACGGCTGACGGTGGGATCGGGCCGGGTTTCCCCACCCGATCCCACCGTCCTCCGCCGTAAAAATCCGCCACATTCGCCTAATCGCCAACAATCGTCCCGGTGCGGGCTTTGCCACATTCGGGACCTTTGCCACCCGGCCCGGCGAACCGAACCTGGTGGCCAATGGTTGCTTCTCCGCACAGGTAAACCCCGTTCGGACCATATGACTGCGTCGCCGACCTCCGGTGAGAGGGACTGCGGCACTGAAGGCTTTGCCTCCGGACGCGGATGTTAACGGTCACGGCCACAGCGGGTCCGAATCGATCCCGCTCTCGGGCGTTTCGGGAGGGATCGCCATCACACCGGTGGTGCGGGTGGGGCTACGGTTCGGGGCCGATGCCGTCGGCCAACTCGATCCTTTCCAACCTCGGCACGTCGATCTTCGAGGTCATGTCCCGACTCGCGGATCAACATCAGGCGGTGAACCTGGGCCAGGGCTTTCCTGACGAGGGCTTCCCCGCGGACGTGGTGGCCCGGGCGGCGCAGGAGACCATGGAGGGCTACAACCAGTACCCCTCGATGATGGGTGTGCCCGAACTGCGACGGGCGGTGGCCGAACACGGCCGACGGTTCTATGGGTTGGAGCTGGACTGGGCGACGGAGACCATGGTGACCTCCGGCGCCACCGAGGCCCTGGCGGCGTCCTTCCTGGGTCTCATCGAACCCGGCGACGAGGTGGTGCTGTTCCAGCCGCTCTATGACTCCTACGTGCCGATGGTCCGCCGTGCCGGTGGCGTGACCCGCTTCGTGAACCTGCGCCTGCCGGACTGGTCTTTCACCCGGGAGGACCTGGCGGCGGTGTTCGGGCCCCGCACCAAGGTGGTGGTGCTCAACAACCCGCTGAACCCTGCCGCCAAGGTGTTCAGCCAGCTCGAGTTGGAGCTGCTGGCGGAGTTCGTGATCACCCACGACGCGGTGGTGGTCTGTGACGAGGTCTACGAGCACCTGGTCTTCGATGATCGGACCCATATCCCGCTGATCACCCTGCCCGGGATGCGGGAGCGCTGCGTCAAGATCGGCTCGGCCGGCAAGACCTTCAGCCTCACCGGCTGGAAGGTGGGCTACATCTCCGCCGCCCCCCAACTGTTGGCCGCCATCGCCAAGGCCCATCAGTTCCTCACGTTCACCACCCCGCCCAACCTGCAACAAGCGGTGGCCTACGGGTTGGGCAAGGACGACGGGTATTTCGCCGGTCTGGCCACCTCCATGGCCCGCAAACGGGACAAGTTGAGCAACGGATTGCAGGCCTTGGGCTTTGAGGTTCTGGAGTGCGCCGGGACGTACTTCATCGACGTGGAATTGTCCTCGGGAGGCTGGTCGGGGGACGACGTGACGTTCTGCCAGCGCCTGGTCACCGAGGCCGGGGTGGCGGCCGTTCCCATCTCCGCGTTCTATGACCGCGACCCGCTGACCAGCGTGGTTCGGTTCTGTTTCTGCAAAAGAGACGACACGTTGGAGCTGGGACTCGAGCGTCTGAGGGTGGGTTTACCGGCGTTAGTTGACGGATAGGTAACGCTCCTCACTAATCTTGAGCAGTGTTATCTGAACAGAGCCATTGGCGCCGTGCCCGTCGAGGTGCCCTCTGCCTGGCCGTTATCGCCACGTTGCTGCTGCACGCCGCCCCCGCCGGCGCCCTCTCGAACTGTCCTCCCACCATGGTGCCGTGCCGTACGGCTTGGGTGGGCGGGTTCAATGACACCTCCCCGGTGCTGGGGCAGGGGGATTTCAACGGTGACGGTGCCGGGGACCTGCTGTTATTGCACCGCGGCGGGCTGTGGTTCTGGTACGGGTCACCCTCCCAGGTCCCCGTCACAGTGGCGTTGGGTGCAGTGCGGATCATGCATTCGGTGGCGATGGCCCGTCAGCTGGTCGGCACCGAGCCCGTGATCGGGGACTTCGACGGTGACGGGCGCTCCGATGTGTTGTGGGCCAGCCAGTACGGCGCCGTGGAGGACAACGGCCAGATCTGGTTCGGCACCTCCGGGTTCGGCCGCTTCGAGGGCGGTCCCGCCGCCGGCACCGGTCACCACCCCGGTTCGGAGGCCCTGGTGGGGGACTTCGACGCCGACGGAGGCGATGACGTGGTGTGGTACCGCGAGACCGGTGGTGAGCTGATGTTGCAGCTGCTGCACGGGGACCGCACCGGGCTGCAGGCGTCCGCCTACCCTGACCAGCTCCCGCCGCGGCAGCGAACCCTGGTGGGGGACTTCGACGGGAACGGCGCCGATGACGTGCTGTTCTACGACGAGCGCAACGGCCGAACCCGCCTGTGGTACTTCGAGGGCGGCGGCGGGATCGACGTGCGGCTGACCAATCCCGGCACCGGGTTGCGTCCGAGGGTGGGGGACTTCGACGGTGACCGCATCAGCGACGTGTTGTGGTACGGGCCCGGGGAGCTGCTGGATGCGTACTGGTTCGGTGTCGCCGGGCGGACGTTCCGGGGTGGACCACTGGCGGCTCCGGTGGGAGGAAATCGGTTCCCGGTGGTGGCGGACCTCGATGGGGACGGCCGCTCGGACATCTTTTGGTGGGATGGCGCCACCGCCGGTGACGACATCTGGCTCACCCGCGGTGCCCTGCCCTACGTGATCGCCCATGAGCTGGGTGGTGTGAGCCAGCTGATCATGACCGATTTCGATGCTGACGATGCCACTGACCTGCTGTTCTTCGGCATGCAGGATCTGGCTGGGAATCCCACCACCTGGTCGTTGTGGTGGCTGACCAGCGACCCTGCGCCCTAGCCGGGTTCAGCTCAGGTAAGCCGTCATGGCCGCCACCAGGGAGGCCACGTCCTGCACCCCGCACAGCTCCCGGGCGGAGTGCATGGCCAACTGCGGGGCGCCCACGTCAACGGTGGGCATACCCAGCGCCGATGCCGTGAGCGGCCCGATGGTGGAACCGCAGGCCAAGTCGGTGCGGCTCACGAAGTGCTGCACGGTCACCTCGGCCCGCTCACAGGCCAGCAGCCAGCGGGCCGACGAGGCGGCGTCGGTGGCGTAGCGCAGGTTGGCGTTGGCCTTGAGCACCGGTCCGCCGTTGAGGGTGATGCGGTGGTCCGGTTCGTGGCGATCCACGTAGTTGGGGTTGGTGGCGTGGGCGCAGTCCGCTGACACACAGCACCCCTCGGCCACCGCCCGCAAGAACCCGGCACGGTCCCCACCGGCGCCCAGCCAGATCCGTTCCAGCACCGAGGCCAGAAATCCGCCGGCGGCACCACGGTCCGAGGTGGAGCCCACCTCCTCGTGGTCGAACAGCACCACGACCGACACCGGGTCCGCGGCGCCGGGGTTGGTGCCCGGGTCGGTGCCGGTGGTAGCGGCCAACGCCCGCACGGCGGCGAAACAGGACAGCTGATTGTCGATGCGCGGTGCCGAGATGAACTCCCGTCGCAGCCCCACGATCCGGCTGGGCTCCACCGGGTGCACCATGGCGTCATAGGACAGCACCGCATCCGGCGCGCACCCCACGGCCCCCGCCACCACCTCCACGAAACGCGCACCGTCACCGTCACCGTCACCGTCACCGTCACCGTTGGGGCCGGTCCCGTCCTCTGCCATGGCCCAGAACGGCGCCAGGTGCTGCTGGCGGTTGAGCAGCAGGCCCTTCTCGTTGATCTCGCGGTCGAGGTGGATGGCGAGCTGCGGGATGCGGCCGATGGGCTCGTCGATGCGGAACAGGTGGAGCTCGGGCCCGCCGGCACCGCGGACCGACACCCGGCCCGACAGCCCCAGGTCACGGTCCAGCCAGCTGTTGAGCAAAGGCCCGCCGTACACCTCCACACCCAGCGTGTGCAGCCCCGCCCGGGCCCCGTCGGGTTGGGGCTTGATGCGCAGGTTGGGGGAGTCGGTGTGGGCGCCGATCAGCAAAAACGTCGTCTCCGGTCCCAATCGGGCCGGCAGCCGCCACGCCACCATCGTGCCCCCCTTAACGAACACGCCGCGCCCGCCCGGACCCTGGTCACCCGGTGTGACCTGCTCGAATCCAGCTTGGCGGAGCAGGGCGGCGGCGGTTTCGGCGGCGTGGTAGGGCGACGGTGAGGCGTCGATAAACGCAATCAGGTCACCGGCAGTGGTGTGCGCGGCGTGGTGGGCGTTGGTCACCGGAACAGGCTACGGCGCGGGCCACTCGACCGATCGCAATCGAATGGCCCGAACCGGGGGCACCCACTACCCTTGGCGCACTTGGCTGCGGCTGGGCCAATGCTGTCCCGGGCCGGAGCGAATCGGAGTCATCCCCTTCGCCCCCACTGAATCCCCCCCCTCTTTCTCTCCGGCCCCCCGGTGATATCCCCCGGACACCATGGACATGCACTGGACGAAACCGCTGAGCCCTCATTTGGCATCCATCCCCGGCGCCACCACCGCGGCAGCAGCCCGCCCCGTGGTCCCCAACCCGGACCTGCCCGCGGCGCAAGGCCTGTACCACCCCGCCAACGAGCATGACGCCTGCGGGGTGTCCTTCATCGTGGACATCAAGGGCCGTCGCAGCCATGACCTGGTGGCCAAGGCGTTCACCGCGCTGTGCAACCTGGACCATCGTGGCGCCACCGGAGCAGAGCCCAATACCGGTGACGGCGCGGGTCTGCTGATACAAGTCCCGGACCGGTTCTTGCGAGAGGTGGCAGGCTTCGAGCTGCCCCCCGCCGGGTCCTATGCCGTGGGGTTGTGCTTCTTGCCGGCGGAGCCCTCAGTGGCCGCGCTGGCCACCGCCCAGGTGGAGCAGATCCTGGTGGAGGAGGGGGCCCGGGTCCTGGGCTGGCGCTCGGTGCCCACCAATCCCGAGGGTTTGGGGTCCATGGCGTTGGCGGTGATGCCCACCATCCGCCAACTGTTCGTCACCGTGGACGGTCGCGCCGGGATCGAGCTGGACCGGGCGTTGTACCCCGCCCGCAAGCGCATCGAGCACGAGGTCTCCGTGGCCGTGCTGGACGCCGTGGGTGGCGGGGTGGGGGTGGGGGTGTATTTCCCGTCCCTGTCCAGCCGCACCGTGGTCTACAAGGGCATGCTCACCACCCCCCAGCTGGGCAGTTTCTTCCCTGACCTGGCCGATGAGCGGGTGGAAAGCGCCATCGCCATGGTGCACTCCCGCTTTTCCACCAACACCTTCCCGTCCTGGCCGCTGGCCCATCCGTACCGGTTCATCGCCCACAACGGCGAGATCAACACCGTGATGGGCAACCGCAACTGGATGCGGGCCCGGGAGGAGCTGCTGGCCACCGACGTCCTGGCCGGTGACCTGGAACGGATCTTCCCGATCTGCACCCCGGGCGCCTCGGACACCGCCACCTTCGATGAGGCGTTGGAGCTGTTGCACCTGGGCGGTTACCCGTTGCCCCACGCGGTGCTGATGATGATCCCCGAAGCCTGGGAGCGTCACGCCACCATGAGCCAGGCCAAGCGGGACTTCTACGATTTCCACGCCTCGCTGATGGAGCCGTGGGATGGGCCGGCGTCCATCGCCTTCACCGACGGCACGGTGATCGGCGCGGTGCTGGACCGCAACGGTTTGCGGCCGTCTCGTTACTGGGTCACCAAGCAGGGATGGGTGGTGATGGCCTCCGAGGTGGGGGTCATGGAGCTGGACCCCGCCGAGGTGGAGCGCAAGGGCCGCCTGGAGCCCGGTCGGATGTTCCTGGTGGACACCGCCCAGGGTCGCATCGTGGCCGACGAGGAGATCAAAGAAACCCTGGCCGCGGCCCAGCCCTACGGCCAATGGCTGGCCCAGGGTCGATTCCGCCTTGCTGATCTGCCCGAACGTCCCGACCCGGGGTCCGATGGGCTCAAGGTCGGAGTCGAGGGCGGCGGGACCGTGGCCAGCGGTACCGGGGCCGCGGCCGCCAGGGCGGAGGGCACGCTGGTCACCCGGCAGCAGACCTTCGGGTACACCGTGGAGGACCTGTCCATCCTCATGGCCCCCATGGCCCGGGCCGGGGTGGAAGCACTCGGTTCGATGGGCACCGACACCCCCATCGCCGTGCTCTCGGCCCGCTCCCGATTGTTGTTCGATTATTTCGCCCAGCTGTTCGCCCAGGTCACCAACCCCCCGCTGGACGCCATCCGGGAGGAGCTGATCACCTCGCTGCGTACCGAGTTGGGACCGTGCCACAACCTGTTCGACCCCGGTCCCCGTTCGGTGCGTCAGCTGGAATTGGAAAACCCGGTGCTCTCCAACGCCGAGTTGGACCGCATTCGCCACGCCAACGATCACGGCGAGGTCCCTGACCTGCACACGGTCACCCTCCCGGCCCTTTTCGACCCCGCGGCCGGTGGTGCCGGTCTGCGAGCCGCCCTGGACGGATTACGCCAGGGCGCGGACCGGGCCATCGCCGAGGGGGCCAAGGTTCTGATCCTGTCCGACACCGGTACCGGCCCCCATGCCGCGCCCATCCCGGCACTGCTGGCGGTGGGGGCGGTGCATCACCATCTGATCCGTAACCGGGACCGGTTCCGGGTGGGCCTGGTCTGTGAGACCGGTGAGGCTCGTGAGGTGCACCACTTCTGCCTGCTGATCGGCTTCGGGGCCGCTGCCGTGAACCCCTACCTGGCGCTGGAAACCGTGGTCGATGAGGTCCGCAGCGGCGCCTTCCTGCCCGACGGTCTGCATCTGCAGGACCACGCCGAGGCATTGGCGGCGGCGGAGGCCATGGCCGTCAAGAACTACCTGAAGGCCGCCTCCAAGGGTGTGTTGAAGGTGATGTCCAAGATGGGCATCTCCACCGTGGCGTCCTACACCGGGGCCCAGGTGTTCGAGGCCGTGGGGTTGGGCGCGGACCTGGTGGAGCAGTTCTTCACCGGCACCACCTCCCGCCTCGGTGGGGTGGGCCTGGACGAGTTGGCCATCGAAGTGGCCCGCCGTCACGACGTGGCCTACCCCCGCAACCCGTTGCATCTGGCCCATCGGGAGCTGCCGAGCGGCGGTGAGTATCAGTGGCGCCGGGAGGGTGAGTACCACCTGTTCAACCCCGAGACGGTGTTCAAGCTGCAACACGCCACCCGGGCCCGGCGCTACGAGGTCTTCAAGGAGTACACCGCGGCGGTGGATGACTCGGCCCGTAACCTGGCCACGCTGCGGGGCCTGTTCCGGTTCCGCAACGACGCGGTGACGCCCATCCCCATCGAGGAGGTGGAGTCGGTCTCCGCCATCGTGAAGCGGTTCGCTACCGGGGCCATGTCCTACGGGTCCATCTCCGCGGAGGCGCATGAGACCCTGGCCATCGCCATGAACCGCATCGGCGGCAAATCCAACACCGGTGAGGGTGGCGAGGACCCCGATCGTTTCGTGGCGGACCCCAACGGTGATCTGCGTCGCAGCGCCATCAAGCAGGTGGCATCGGGCCGTTTCGGGGTCACCAGCGAGTACCTGGTCAACGCCGACGATCTGCAGATCAAGATGGCGCAGGGAGCCAAACCCGGCGAGGGCGGCCAGCTGCCCGGCCACAAGGTGTACCCCTGGATCGCCAAGACCCGGCATTCCACCCCCGGCGTGGGCCTCATCAGCCCCCCACCGCACCACGACATCTACTCCATTGAGGATCTGGCCCAGCTCATCCACGACCTGAAGAACGCCAACCCCGAGGCCCGGGTCCACGTGAAGCTGGTGGCCGAGGTGGGGGTGGGCACCGTGGCCGCCGGGGTGTCCAAGGCCCACGCCGATGTGGTGCTGATCTCCGGTCACGACGGTGGCACCGGGGCCAGCCCGTTGACCTCGCTCAAACACGCCGGCGCCCCCTGGGAGCTGGGCCTGGCCGAAACCCAGCAGACGCTGCTGCTCAACAAGCTGCGTGACCGCATCGTGGTTCAGGTCGATGGGCAGATGAAGACCGGCCGGGATGTGATCATCGGTGCGTTGCTGGGGGCCGAGGAGTTCGGTTTCGCCACCGCACCGCTGGTGGTGTCGGGCTGCATCATGATGCGGGTCTGCCACCTCGACACCTGCCCGGTGGGGGTGGCCACGCAGAACCCCGAGCTGCGCAAACGCTTCAGTGGCAAGCCGGAGTTCGTGGAGACCTTCTTCGAGTACATCGCCACCGAGGTGCGCGAGATCCTGGCCTCGTTGGGTTTCCGTACCCTGGAGGAGGCCATCGGTCGGGCCGATCTGCTCGACACCCGGGAGGCGGTGGATCACTGGAAGGCGTCGGGGTTGGACCTGGCACCCATCCTGTACCAACCCGAAACCGAACCCGGCCAGGCCCGCCACTGCACCACCACCCAGGACCACGGGTTGGACCGGGCCCTTGATCAGCAGCTGATCGCCCTGTCCGAACCGGCGCTGGAACGGGCCGAGCCGGTGGTCATCCGCCTGCCCATCCGCAACGTGAACCGCACCGTGGGCACCATGTTGGGCTACCGGGTGACCAAACGGTATGGCGGCGCCGGTCTGGCAGATGACACCATCACCGTGCACTTCGAGGGCTCCGCCGGTAACAGCTTCGGTGCGTTCGTACCGCGCGGTATCACGCTGCGGGTTGAGGGCGATGCCAACGATTACACCGGAAAAGGCCTTTCCGGAGGGCGTCTGGTGGTACGGCCGCATCGTCGATCCACCTTCGTTGCCGCCGAGAACATCATCGCCGGCAACGTCTGCCTGTACGGCGCCACCGCCGGGGAACTGTTCCTGGCCGGCGTGGCGGGGGAGCGGTTCGCGGTGCGCAACTCCGGGGCCACCGCCGTGGTGGAAGGGGTGGGAGACCATGGCTGTGAGTACATGACCGGCGGCCTGGTCTTGGTGCTGGGCGGTACGGGCCGCAACTTCGGGGCCGGCATGTCCGGCGGGGTGGCCTTCGTGCATGATGCCGACGGCGCCTTCGAATCCCGGGTCAACACCGAGATGGTGGAGCTGGACCGGCCCGACGCGCAGGATCGCGCCGAGATCGCCCGCTGGGTGCGCCGCCACTACGAGGAAACCGACTCGGTCCTCGCCGCGACCCTGCTGGCGGAGGGCGACGCCGCCCTGGACCGCTTCGTGAAGGTGATGCCCACCGATTACCGCCGGGTGTTGGAGGCCGAAAAAGCCGCCCTCGCCCGGGGGGATGACCCCGTCGCCGCCATCATGGCCGCGGCCCACGGCTGAGGAGCCCGCACGACGCATGGGAGACGCCCGAGGGTTCTTGAAGCACGACCGGAAACTGCCGACCCGGCGTTCGGTGCCGGTGCGGCTACGGGATTGGAACGAGGTCTACGAGCCCTTCGACGGCGCCGCGTTACAGGCGCAGGCGTCTCGTTGCATGAACTGTGGCATCCCGTTCTGCAACAACGGCTGTCCGTTGGGCAACATCATCCCGGACTGGAATGACCTGGTGTACCGGGACCGTTGGCGTGAGGCCATCGAGCGCCTCCATGCCACCAACAACTTCCCGGAGTTCACCGGTCGGCTGTGTCCCGCGCCGTGCGAAGCGGCCTGCGTGCTGGGCATCAACGCCGATGCGGTCACCATCAAACAGGTCGAGGTGTCCATCATCGACCGGGCCTGGGACGAGGGTTGGGTGCAGCCGCTGCCGGCCCCGGTACGAACCGGCAAGCAGGTGGCGGTCATCGGGTCGGGCCCCGCCGGTCTGGCCGCGGCCCAGCAGTTGACCCGAGCCGGCCATGACGTGGTGGTCTTTGAGCGGGCCGATCGCATTGGCGGGTTGCTGCGCTACGGCATTCCCAACTTCAAGATGGAGAAGCGGTTCCTGGACCGTCGCTTGGGTCAGATGGCCGCGGAGGGCACCCAATTCCGCACCAACGCCCACGTCGGGGTGAACGTGGACGTGTCCGAGCTGGACGGCTATGACGCCGTGGTCCTGGCCGGGGGCGCCACCGCGGCTCGTGACCTCGACGTGGCGGGCCGGGAGCTGGCCGGCATCCACCAGGCCATGGAGTACCTGCCCCAGGCCAACCGGGTGAGTGAAGGTGACACCGTGGACGGCCAGATCCGTGCCGACGGGAAGCGGGTGGTGATCATCGGCGGCGGGGACACCGGCGCGGATTGTCTGGGTACCGCCCATCGCCAGGGCGCCGCCAGCGTGCACTCCTTCGAGATCATGCCCCGCCCCCCTGCCGCCCGGGATGACGCCGCTAACCCCTGGCCCACCTGGCCCACCATCTTCCGTACCGCCTCAGCGCACGAGGAGGGCGGCGAGCGGGTCTACGCCGTGACCACCACCGCCTTCATCGGGGACGATCAGGGTCGGGTGGCCGGCTTGCGTGGTCACGAGGTCGAATTGCAGATGGTGGACGGTCGGCCCTCCTTCGTGGAGGTACCCGGCACCGACTTCGAGCTGCCGGCGGAGTTGGTGCTGCTGGCGCTGGGCTTTGTGGGCCCTGAACGGGACACCCTGCTGGCCGGCCTCGGCGTGGAGGTTGACGGTCGGGGCAACGTGGGCCGTGACGGCGGTTGGGCCACCAACGTGGACCGGGTGTTCTGCTGCGGGGACATGGGCCGCGGCCAGAGCCTGATCGTGTGGGCCATTGCTGAAGGTCGGGCCTGCGCTGCCTCCGTGGACCGCTATCTCATGGGCGACACCCTGCTTCCCAGCCCGGTGGAGCCCACCACGGCTGCCCTCCGCTGAGCGGTTCGGCGCACTCGTCGGTCCCCGCCGTCTCAGACCTCCACGGCCCCCAACACGATCATTCGATAGAGCGATGAGCAGGTGTCGAAGGCGCTGCGACCAGCGAGTTCGATGATCTGCGCCACCGAACGGGTGCCGTTCACGGTGCTGAGGATCTGCCAGTCGTGACGTTCGATGAGCACCTGGTCGAGCGTGGCCGGCAGATCGGCGGCCAGGCGGGGCACCACGTCCGTGGAGGGCATCACGTCGGCGATCACCTGCCAGGCGTCAACCCGATCGCGGGCGGCGTTCAAGATGCCACCGAGCCGGAAGGTGTAGTGGCACAGCTCGGCGTCGGGTGGGCCGGGCCGGAACTGCGCGGTGGCGTCGGAGGGGATCAGCGCCGCCGCCAGGGCCGTGATGAGGTGATCCTCGATCAGGCTGTACACGCTGGGGCCCCCGAGTTCGGGATCGGATGGGCTGAGGTGACGGAGGCTGTTGCGAAGGGTGGGATCGTCCTGCGATTCGCCGGCGGAGAGTTGGCCCTCCACGAAGTACAACAGCACCGGGCGGGGACCAGCCACCTCCAAGACGCCGGACCGGCCGGTGTTGACCAGCAGCCCCAGGAGAAGGTCCAAGGAGAACTCGTCCAAGCGGGCGTTGAGTTCCACCTCTTCGTACGGCCTCAGGTGGGTAGCGGGGCCGTTGGATTGGGTCACCGCGGTCGGCGTGCTCACACCACCCAACGGTACCGGGCCGCTAGCCATGGTGCGCCCGCAGCCGGCCCACAACGCGGAGTGACAGTGGTTGTCTCCCCACTCTGGGTAATGATGGCCTCAGAGCCGTTGTATCGGTCGCAATCTGCTGGCCTTCGCCGTAGCGTGAGAACGACTCGCGGAATCGCCGCGGCCGCGTTCGATGGCGAACCGGTGCAGTGTCACCTGCCCGGACGCAGCAGAATGGGGCGCCGTTGCACAACGGTACCCACCAGGTGGGCAGGTGGGACAGGTCTCGACCGGCAAGGTGGCCGGGCCGGCGGCGCACACAGAACCAGATCGGGGAGGCGAGGCACCGCATGCTTGCCAACATGAAAGTCGGCACCAAGCTGGCGGCCATCCTGCTGGCGCCGCTCGTGGTGCTCGCGGTGCTGGCGGGCCTCGGCATCAGCGAGCGCGCCGGTCGGGCCTCGGATCTGCGCGCCGCGGAGCGTGACGCTGCCGCGGCCATCGCGGTGAGTGATCTCCAATTCGCTCTTGAAGTTGAGCAGATGTGGGGCTTGGCCCGGCTGACGGGGAACAGTGGGCAATCCGTTCGCAATTTCCAAGAGGCCGCTGACGGCACTGACCAGGCCGTCCTGGCGCTCCAGGAAGCCATCGCCAACCTCGAAGACACCACGGTGGACATCAATGACCGCATCGCCGCGGTAGGTGATCGGCTGACCGCCGTGACCTCCCTCCGAGCGGACGTGACCTCCGGCGAAGCATCCACCGTCGATGTGCTGTTCCGCTACGAACAGGTGGGAAACGCCCTGCTGGCGCTGGTGGGCGCCAGCGTGCAAAACCAGGTGGTGCCCGACATCGGTGACGATCTGGGTTACGCCGTCACCTTGTCCAACGGGCGCGCTGCGGATGCCGTTGGATCCGCCCTGGTGCTGGCCCTCAACAGCCTCGACCGCTCGAACCCGACCGCCGCGGTGGATGCCGAAGCGAACGAGCTCAAGGTCAGGCTGGACGATGCCCAGGCCGAGGCGGAGCGGTACTACGCCCAGTTCTTCGCAGAAGCGGATGGGGAGTTCCGCTCGCTGTTGCGCAACTCCCAATCCAGCTCAGCCGCCCAGCTGAACGACAGCTTCCGTCAGCAGGTCCTCAACGGTGACCTGCTGGACCCGGCGGCGGTGGCCGGTTCTGCCATTGCTGAGCTGGCTGACAATCACGAGCTCACCGGCGAGATCGACGAGCACACCGCGGAGGAGGCAGCCGAAGAGCGCAGTGCAGCCACTCGAACCGCCCAGCTGTACCTGCTCGGGGCCGGCCTCGGGATCCTGCTGGCGGTGGCGTTGGCGTTCGTGGTAGCCCGTTCCATCACCCGACCACTGCGCCGGTTGACCCACGCCGCAGAGCGCATCTCAACCGAACAGCTCCCGGCGCTGGTCTCCCAGTTGCAGGCCGGCTCGGCGGAGTCCGTGACGCCCGAGCCCATCGAGCTGAACTCCCGTGATGAGATCGGCCAGCTGGCGGTGGCGTTCAACACGTTGCAGCAGGTCACCGTGGACGTTGCCCAGGAGCAGGGGGCACTGTTGCGCAAGGGCATCGGGGACATCTTCGTGAACCTGGCCCGCCGCAACCAGGCCCTTTTGGACCGCCAGATCGAGTTCATCGACCAGCTGGAGGCCAACGAGCGTGATCCGGACCAGCTGGAAAACCTGTTCCGCCTCGATCACCTCGCCACCCGCATGCGGCGCAACGCCGAAAGCCTGTTGGTGTTGGCGGGGGCGGAGACGGCGCGGCGTCGTGGTCGACCGGTGGCCTTGGCGGATGTGGTGCGGGTAGCCGTGGGTGAGGTGGCCGATTACAGCCGCTTGCGGGTACGCACCTTGGACGAGGCGCGGGTCAGCGCGGCGGTGGCTGTGGACCTGGCCCACCTCCTGGCCGAGCTCATGGAGAACGCCACTCAGTTCTCGCCGCCCACCACCTCCGTTGAGGTGCAGGGCGGGTTGGATGCCCAGGGTCAGTACGTGATCACCGTGACCGACCGTGGTATCGGCATCCAAGGCCCTTTGTTGGCGGAGTACAACGAGCTGCTGGCCAAGCCGCCGCTCATGGGTTTGGAGCTCAGCCGGTCGTTGGGGTTCGTGGTCATCGGCCGGTTGGCGCAGCGCCACGGCATCGTTGTCCAACTGCACGCCGCTCCCATCCACGGGGTGGCCGCCGCCGTCCGCCTGCCGTCCTCGGCCCTGGCGGGGGCCGGCTCCGGCGCTGATCAGGGCCGCCCCGAGTCCCGCCGCGGGCAGCTGGCCAGCCCCGACGCCACCGCTGACACCAGTCCCTTCGCCGCTGACCCGTTCGGGGAGGCCGTAACCGAAGGCGACCCGGATGTGGTCACCCCGGGTGGCCTTCGTGGCCGGGTGGCCGGGTCCGCGCTGTTGGGTTCG
Source organism: Acidimicrobiales bacterium (assembly GCA_046155365.1). Taxonomy (GTDB): domain Bacteria; phylum Actinomycetota; class Acidimicrobiia; order Acidimicrobiales; family CAIXPF01; genus CAIXPF01. Next base: position 38,024 of record JBJXFH010000121.1, read on the forward strand.
GATCTCCCGAACCGCGCCGGCAACGATGCGAGCGCCACCAATGGATCGAACGGCGCCGGCGTCGGCTTCTCGAACGGGGCTGGCCGGGTCCGGCGGGTGAGCAGCCCGGCGGTGTCCCCGGAGTCGTTCACCTATTACGAGGTGGCCGAGGAACTCGACCCGCAGGGCGACGCCGGCGATGGCTCCCCGCTCGGCCGTGCGCTGCCCCGGCGCCCGCCGGCCGAACCGGCGGTGCAACCGGTCCAGCCGCCCCCGCCGTTGGGCATGGGTCCCACCGCGGCCGCTGATTTCACCGAGACCGAACGGGACGCGTCGCCCGAGCGCGCCTCGGCGTTCCCGCCGCTGGTGCTGCCCACTCCCGCGCCCCACGTGCCCGCCCCGGCCGCCCCGACCCCCGACCTCGGCTCACCGGTGGATCCGGCCCCGGTGGCCGCTGCCCCGTCCTCGTCGCCCGCTCCGTTCTTGTCGCCGGGTCCGTCTTCGGTCGCTCCGGGCGGGCCCACCGAGGAACACGAGCCGTTGGGGGTGCCGGTACGTTCCATGTTCAGTTCGGCGTCCATGGCGGCGGCCACCCCGGCGCCGCCGCTTGCGCCCCCCTCCAGCGTGGCCCAGCCGGACATCGGCGCGGGGTCCGATCCCGGCGAGGAGCTCCCGCTTTCGCCGCTGCCGAGCCGCCGCCCGGGCCGGCAGCCCTTCGAAGCGGACGAACCCGGTGCCGCCGCGCCCACCGAACGGATGCGGGACCTGTTCAGCGATGCCGAGGATGCCGAAGAGGCCGAGGCGGCGTTCACGCGGGGGCTGACGTCGGCTCAAGCCCCGGACGCCACGTCCAGCGGTGGCCTGTTGGCCTCGGGCCTGCCCAGCCGCCGTCCTGGTCCCGCCGCGCCTGCCGGCGAGCCGCCCGTGGGGCTTCCGTTGCGCCCGGCTGCGGCATCGGCGTCGCTGTCGCCGGCCAACACCGGGGACGGTCTCACCGCAGCCGGCCTGGTCCGACGTTCCCCGAAACAGCAGCTGCGGGCCATGGCCCGGGGTGAGCCGGTGGCCAACACCCGGGTGATGGCCACGCAGCGATCCCCCGAAGAGGTCCGCAAGATGCTGTCTCGATACCGGTCCGGCCTCCAACGTGGTCGAACCCCCGGTCTCGACGGGACCGACGGGCCGCAGCAGCCCGAAGGCATGCCGGAGGCCACCACAGGGCTGGCTCAGCGCGGCGGGCCGTCCACACCTGGTAGCGGCGGGCCAACTGTTGAGCACACCACCGAGCACGCCACCGAGGAGTCTCCATGGCGCAACTGAGCGCGCAGGCGCTGAACGTCAACTGGCTTGTCAACAACTTCGTGGACCGCGTTCCCGGCGTCACCGAGGCCGTGGTGGTGTCCTCCGATGGTCTGCCGATGGCCAAGTCGGTGGGCCTGGATCGTGACGCTGCCGATCGATTCGCTGCCGTCGCCTCCGGCCTCATCGGGTTGGCCTACGGTGCGGCCGGTCGTTTCGGTGGGGGAGCGGTGCACGAGGTGGTCATCGAGATGGAGAACGCTTTCATCTTCGTGACCGGCATCTCTGACGGTTCCTGCCTGGCGGTGGTCGCCGCTGCCACCTGCGATGTGGGCCTGGTGGGCTACGAGATGGCGTTGCTGGTGGAGCGCGTCGGACCCACGTTGACCCCCGAACTGCGTGATGAGCTCCGCGTCGGCATGCCACGCTGAGTTTGTCTGCTGAGTTTGTCTGACGAGGACGTTCTGGGATGAGTGACGCCGGCAACGAGGACCTTGGGGGGTTTCCTCGCGCCCCATCAGGCCCCGGTTCGTTTCGCGGCACCGGCGGGTTCGACGCTGACTACGACGCCGATTACGACCCGTATGCCGATTACGACCCCGATTACGACCCCGAGGACGAGGACGACCGATTCGGTGAGGACGACGGGCTGGGCGCCAGGGTCCGTCCTTACGCCATCACCGGTGGCCGCACCCGTCCCGTGGGTGGGGACCTGCCGGTGGAGTCATTGGTGCTGCGTACCGCTCGCGGGACGGCGCTGCTGCATGAGCTCACCCTGGAACGCCGGCACATCGTGGAATTGTGCGAACGGCCGCTCTCGGTGGCTGAAATCTCTGCCCACGTGGGGGTGCACCTGGGCGTCACCCAGGTCCTGCTGGGCGATCTGACCGCTGAGGGGCTGGTGCGGGTGCACAGCTCCAAACTGGCCGACGAACGGCCCGACATCGTGCTCTTGGAAAGGGTTCTGCATGGTCTCAAGGCTCTCTGAGCAGGCCGCCCCGGCCGAAGAGGTCATCCCGCTCCCGGTCAAGATCATCATCGCTGGTGGCTTCGGGGTCGGGAAGACCACGTTCGTGGGCGCGGTGTCCGAGATTCAACCGTTGACCACCGAGGCGCCGATGACCGCCATGTCCCACGGCGTGGACAACACTGGTCACCTCACGTCCAAGACCGCCACCACCGTGGCCATGGACTTCGGCCGCATCACCTTGGGCAGCGATCTGGTGCTGTACCTGTTCGGCACCCCTGGCCAGGAACGGTTCCAGTTCATGTGGGACGACCTGGTGCGCGGGGCCATCGGGGCGGTGGTCCTGGTGGACACCGAACGGTTAGCGGACTCCTTCGCCGCGGTCGACTATTTCGAGCAGACCGGCATCCCTTTCGTGGTGGCCGTCAACTGCTTCGAAGGGGTCCGCCGGCATCGCCTGGTGGATGTTCGTGAAGCGCTGGCGGTCCCGCCGCTGGTGCCCATGTGTTACTGCGACGCCCGTCAGCGGGCCTCCACCCGGGACACGCTGATCGAGCTGGTGCAACACGCTCTGCTCCAGGCCTCGGCGTAGCCAGTACCGTTCGGCCATGGCTCGTCTGACGAAGTTGTCGCGTTCGCTCAACGGCCGGGTGGCCATTGTCACCGGCGCCGGTTCGGGCATGGGTCGGGCCACCGCCCACCTGCTGGCGGACGAGGGGGCAGCGGTGGCCGTGGTCGACGTCAACGCCGACGCGGTGGCCGCGGTGACCGCCGAGCTGCTCGGCGCCGGCTATCGGGCTGAGGGGTTCGCGGTGGATATGGCTGACGCGGCCCAGATCGAGGCCCTGGTGCCGAAGGTCCGGGCGTCGTTAGGGCCGATCGACATCGTGATCAACAACGCCGGGGTCAGCGTGCCCGCCAATCTCACCGACAGCGGCTGGGAGGACGCCTGGATCTTCACCATGGACGTCAACCTGTTGGCCCAGGCCCGCCTGATCCGGGCGTGCCACCAGGACCTGGTTCGCCCCGAGCTGGCGGCCAGCGGTGGCGGCCGGATCGTGAACATCGCCTCCACTGAGGGACTGGGGGCCACGAAAGGCATGAGCCCCTACACCGCCTCCAAGACCGGCGTGGTGGGCCTGACCCGCTCGCTGGCGCTGGAATACGGGGACACCGGGGTGACGGTGAACTGCATCTGCCCGGGGCCCATCCGCACCGGGATGACCGCCGAGATCCCCGATGACGCCAAGGCCAAGTTCGCCCGGCGTCGGGTGCCCAAGCGCCGCTATGGAGACCCCGAAGAGGTGGCCCAGATCACCGTATCGATGGTGCTGCCGGCGGCGTCCTACCTCACCGGCGCGGTGGTGCCCGTAGACGGCGGGATGATGGCGCAGAACACCTGAGCTGTACTTGAAGGGGGGCTGCGCCTCTCCCCCCATCGGGTGAGGTTGGTCTGGTGCGCTGATCGGTCGGCTGGCGCCTCCCTGGCGGCGCTCGGGCGGGGCCGGATTCTTGATCGGGGGGCTGCGCTCCCCCACGGCGCCCCAGGGGGCGCCTCCCCCCATCGGGAGGGGGGTTTGGTGTACTGATCGGTCGGCTGGCGCCTCCCTGGCGGCGCTCGGGCGGGGCCCCAACCCCACCCTCGGGGCTCGGCCCGTCGCGGGGGCCGGGCGCGCATGCCGGGCGCGCATGGCGGGCGCGGCTTGCGGGAGCTGATTGCCTGGACACGGGAAGGGTGGCGCGGTGGGGCGCGGCTGGGCCGCTGGTTGTCGCGGGCCATTGGTGAACCCGTTCCTGTTCGCGGGCATAGAGCGGATAGCGGTCCGCGGTGGCGCTGCACGGAGACCTGGGGAGCGCTCTTTCCACCGCCCGGGGGGGCGCCAGCGCGCCGAGCAAACAAGCACAGAGCCGGGCAGCGAGCAGGGTCCCTGGGTGGGCGGGACCCGGCTCCTAGAATCGCTCGACGTGAAACGAGCGTTGGTCTGTGGGGCCGGAGGGTTCATCGGGGCGCATCTGGCCCGTCGTCTGGTGGAGGACGGTTACTGGGTGCGGGCGGTGGACATCAAGGAACCCGAATTCGCCCCCAGCGCTGCTCATGAGCTGGTCCTGGCGGATCTGCGGGAGCGCAATGAGTGTGGCCGGGCCCTTCAGGGCGGCTTCGACGAGGTGTACCAACTGGCGGCGGACATGGGCGGGATGGGCTTCATCCACGCCGCTGAGTGCGAGATCATGCGCAACAACGTCCTGATCAACGTCAACATGATCGATGCCGCCGCCGAGGCCAAGGTCAGCCGGTTCTTCTACAGCTCCTCGGTCTGCATTTATCGGGACATGGCCATCGGTGAACCGGAGATGACCGAGGCTCAGGCGTATCCGGCCCAGCCCGACAACGAGTATGGCTGGGAGAAGCTGTACTCGGAACGGGTGGTGTCCGCCTACGGTCGCCGCTACGGCATCGCCACCCGCATCGCCCGCTTCCAGAACACCTACGGGCCCGAGGGCACCTGGACCGGCGGCCGTGAGAAGGCTCCCGCCGCTATCTGCCGCAAGGTGGCCGAGGTGGGTGACGGCGGTGAGATCGAGATTTGGGGTGACGGCAGCGCGGTGCGTTCCTACACCTACGTCGATGATCTGGTTGATGGGATCTTGCGCTTGACCGCCAGTGACCGGGATGAGCCCACCAACATCGGCAACCCCGAGTACGTGTCGGTCAACGAGCTGGTGGACGCGGTGGCGGCGGTGGCCGGTAAGACGGTTCGGGTGCGCCACATCGATGGGCCGGTGGGGGTGCAGTCCCGCAACTTCGCCAACGACGAGATCGAGAAGCTGGGGTTCGCGGCGCAGTTCCCGCTGCGGAAGGGTATCGCCCGGACCTACCCGTGGGTGGCGGCGCAGGTGGACGCCGCCCGGACGGCCCGCTGAGCAGAGCCCGACTCGGGCCGGCTAGGGCCTGACGGTCCCCGGGTTCAACTGTTGGTGAGGGTCTGCTTGTAGGACAGCCGGACCTTGGCCCGGTAGGACAGCACCTTGCCGTCCTCAATGGTGACGTCCATCTCCACCACTTCCGCCACGCGGAGGTCGGAGTAGGCCCGGGCTGCCTCGGCCACGGCGTTGGCGGTGGCTTGTTCCCAGGACTGATCGCTCGAGCCGATGAGCTCGATGACGTTGTAGACGCTGCCGGTGGTCATCGCCGCAGACTAGGTGCTGGGCTGGTTGGTCGGCTCACACCACATGCAAGTGCCCGCCGGTGATTGCGGTGTGGCCGGCGTGGTTGCGGACCTCGAATTGGCCGTTGGGGGCGAGTTGCACGGTGATGGTGTCAGGCAGGTTGACCATGGCGCTGAATCGGCCCCGGATGCGGCGGATCCTGGACGGGTCACCGCCGGCAAGCTGCGTCACCCCTACCGAAACCGCATGGGCCAACGTGGCCGTACCGTGCAGTATGATGTCCGGCAGCCCCGCCGCCAACGCCACCGACCGGTCGGTATGGATCGGGTTCCAGATGCGAGCGCACTCGGTGTACACATGGGCGTCACCTTTGGCTACTGCAACCACGACATGCTGCGTGCCCACCACTGCGCCGGCCCCTGCCTCTGTCCCTGTCCCTGTCTCTGTCTCCGCCGGCACCTTCAGGGGCTCGGGCAGGGGATCCGTAGGCGGCGCCGGTCGGTCCGGGCCGTCCACGTCGGTGGAGAGATAGAGCGAACCCTGCACCGTTGTGCAGACCAGCGCGCCGCTGGCGTCGGTGGTGGCCAACTCCATGGTCAGATACGCACCGGGTGGGCGTTGCTCGACCCCGGTGATGGTGGCCACGGTGGTGACCTCATCGCCGGGGACCATCGGCCGAACCACGGTCAGATCGTGGGTGGCGTGAATGCCGCGCCGGGCCTCAGCCGTGGTCACCCCCGCCGCCAGCGGTGCGAGGTCACGAAGGGCCAGCACCGTGGGCCACTCCACGCACACCGGGAACAACGGGTGTGCCGCCAGCGCGGTGGGGGAGGCGGTATCGAAGTATCGGGGATCTTCCAGGCCCAGCCCGGAGGCGTAGGCCATCAGCCAGCGAGCGTCGATGTGGTGGGTGATGGGCGTGGTCTGCAGGCCTACCACTGAGGATGGGACGGGCATGTTGGCTGGACCCCCAAGGGTGTCGTCGGCTAGCCAGAGCCTATGGAACTGTTGGACGGCCTGGCCACCACCCGTGCGATCCGTCGTTACCGGCCCGATCCCATCCCCGATGAAGACCTGGCCAAGATCTTCTTCTCCGCCTCTCGGGCCCCGTCAGGATCCAACCGTCAGGGTTTCCGCTTCCTGGTGCTGCGTGACGGTGAGCGGGCGTTGCAGGCCCGGGCGTTGCTGGCCGCCGGTGCCCGTGAGGTGTGGGAGGCCAAACGGGTCCGTGACGGCTATGACGCCGGTACCGGGGCCGTGGCCAACTCTCCAAAGGCCCGAATGGCGGCCACGATGGAACACTTCACGACCCACTTTCACGAGGCACCGGTCATTGTGCTGGCCACATTGTGGTGTCACCGCCAGCCTGATCTGGAGCTTGGCGGGGCGGTGTGGCCGGCAGTGCAGAACATGCTGCTGGCCGCCCGGGCGCTGGGTTACGGCGGGGTGATCACCGGCTGGCACGGACCCAAAGAGGCCGAACTGCGCGTCGTGCTGGGTATGCCCGATGATCCCCGCCTGCAGATCGTCGGCACCATACCGCTTGGTGTGCCGGCGGGCAGCCACGGCCCGGTGCGGCGCCGACCGCTGCAAGAAGTGGTGTACGAGGATGGCTGGGAGGACGCCGCCGCCTGGGCCCAGGACCCGCCCGGCACCCGTTTCACCTCGCCGGGCCCGCCCGTACCCACCCGTATCTGAGCTGGTCCGATCCGATCCGATCCTGAATGGGTCGGCGCCGGTTTCGACATCCGTTTCAGCCGAGGAGGCCGCGCTCGGGTGGGCTCAGCCGTGGCTGGCGTGTTCCACTCTTGCTGTTTCTGTAGACGCGTTCTGCACGGACGTTCCGGGACCGGACGCTTTGGCGTGCACGCAGCGACCGAGGGGCCCGGACCAGATGCGGCCCAGCTGGGACGCTTCGTGGTGGGGGTGGGCGGCGCGGCGCACCACCAGGGTGAGGGCCACCACGGCTCCCAGGAAGCTGAGCATCATTGCCGGATCGTCAATGACCTTTCCCGGTTGGATGGTGCGGGCGAACAGCATGACGGTGGCTGCCATCAGCCCGGACAATCCGGCGATGGCGAAGGTGAGCTGTGAAGGAATCGTCGGCCGTTCACCCAATGCTCCATCAGCGATGGCGAATA